>NZ_MLYP01000007.1 GCF_001866645.1 Streptomyces colonosanans | reverse complement strand
CCTCATGGTGCGGGGTTTTCTGCATTTACGGCTCTTTTCCACTCGTTTAGGCTCGCACCCATGCGCTACGACCTCGTCATCTTCGACAACGACGGCGTCCTTGTCGACAGTGAGCCCCTCTCCAACACGCTCCTCGCCGCCTACCTCACCGAGCTGGGGCACCCCACCACGTACGAGGAGTCCCTCCGCGACTACATGGGCTCCGCCATGCACCGCATCCACGAGCTCGTCCAGGAGCGGACCGGACAGCGGCTGCCCGACGACTTCGACGACGTCTTCCACGCACGGGTCTTCGCCGCGTTCGAGCGGGAATTGAAGCCCGTGACCGGGGCCGAGGACGTACTGGAGAAGCTCTCCGCAGACGACGTGCCCTACTGCGTGGCCTCCTCCGGAAGCCATGAGCGGATCCGGGTGGGACACCGCACGACCGGGCTCGACCGATGGTTCGACGACGGACGCATCTTCAGCTCCGAGGACGTGGGACGAGGCAAGCCGGCCCCGGACCTCTTCCTGTACGCCGCCGAGCGGATGGGGGTCGCGCCCGAGAAGTGCGTGGTCGTCGAGGACAGTCCGCTCGGTGTGCAGGCCGCCCTCGCCGCGGGAATGGACGTCTACGGGTTCACCGCGATGACGCCCGGCGCGAAGCTCGCCACGGCCAGTCAACTCTTCTCCCGCATGCAGGAGTTGACTGACCTGCTGGGATGAACCCGGCGTGACCTCGGGCACCGGCCCGCCACTGACATGTGTCACGCCAGGCTCCGGACGATCGTTTCTACCACCGCACCCGGTCCGACCGCGAAGCTGAGTGCATGACGACGAACACGGCTCCCCAGCGCCAGAGCAAGAAGAACAACTTCGCGCCGCTGATCATGGACGTGGCGGTGCCCGTCGGGTCGTACTACCTGTTCAAGAACGGGTTCGGGATGGGCACGCTCATGGCGCTCGGCCTCAGCAGCGTCGTACCGGCTGTGCGGACGGCGTGGGGTGCGGTCAAGGAACGCAGGGTCAACGGGCTTGCCGCACTCATCCTCTTCGTGAACGTCGTCGGACTACTGCTCAGCTTCGTCGCCGGCGACCCACGGCTGATGCTCGCCAAGGACAGCGCGGCCGGCAGCGCGATCGGGATCGGGATCCTGGTCTCCGTCGCCCTGGGGAAGCCGATGATGACCGCCGCGCTGAAGCCCTGGCTCGTGAGGGGTGACACGGTCAAGGAGGCCGCCTTCGCGCGGCTGCAGAGCGGGTCCACGGCCTTCCGGCGGGCCGAGCGGGTCTTCTCCCTCGTCTGGGGCGTGGTCCTGTTCGCCGAGTGCGTGGTGAAGGTCCTGGGCGCCTACACCGTTCCCGTGGACACGATGGTCTGGCTCGGCTCGGTCATCATGGTCGTCGCGCTGGTCCTGGGCTTCCTCGTCAGCGGTGCCCTCGCCGCCGGCCCCATGGTGGGCATGCTCGCCGCCGAACTGAAGGCCGCCGCCGACCGCCCTGCCGAGGCGCCCACGCCCGCCTTCGCTCGGTAAAGTTGAACAAAAATCATCTTCGGCTGGATCTACCCAGCGGTAGACCGGGGCCCTACGCTCGCCGCCATGACAGATGTGCTGCGGCGCGGTAGGGCCTCTCTTGCGTTCAGCTTCTTCGCCCAGGGCGCCACCTTCGCCCTGCTGGTGACCCGCATCCCGGCCATCCAGCACCGGTACGGGATCTCCGACGCGCTGCTGCCCGTCATCCTCGCCGCCGTACCGATCCTCGCCGGTGTGGGCAGCGTGACCACCGAGCAGCTTGTCAAGCGCGTCCGGCCCAGCCGGCTGCTGCGCTGGTCGCAGCCCGTCGTGCTGCTCGCCCTCCTCGCCGTCGGGTCCGGTGACCGCATGGCCGAAGTGGGGATCGCACTGGCCGTGTTCGGGCTGGCCGTGGGTGCGCTGGACGCCTCCATGAACATGCTCGGGGTGAGCCTCCAGCGGTCCTACGGGCGAAGCATCATGCTCGGTTTCCACGCCGCGTACAGCCTCGGCGGAATCTTGGGCGCCTCCCTCGCGTGGGTGGGCGCCCACTGGCATCTGGCGCTGTGGGTGTCGTACCTGCCGGTCGTTGCGGTACTGCTTCCGGCCACCTTCGTCGGCAGTCGGTGGTACGTCGACGGGAGCGTGTCCGCGGCGGACGCCCAGGAGGCGAAGGCCGGCCCGGTGGCTTTCCGGCTGCTGCTGCCGCTGTGCCTGGTGATGACCTTCGCGTACATCGGGGACTCGACCGTCTCCAACTGGAGCGCCAAGTACCTTCAGGACACGCTCGGGAGCTCGGAGCAGCTGGCGACCGTTCCGTACAACGTCTACATGGTCACCACGCTGCTTGGGCGGTCCATCGGGGACTTCGGGGTGCGGCGCTTCGGGGCCGCGGCCGTCGTACGGCTCGGGACGCTGGTGGCGGCCGCCGGGTTCGCCGTGGTGGCCGGAGCACCAGGAGCATGGGTCGGGATGCTCGGGTTCACTCTGCTGGGCCTTGGGCTGTGCGTGCTCGTACCGCAGACCTTCGCTGCCGCGGGACGCCTGTTCCCCGGGGCTTCGGACACGGCCGTGGCGCGCCTCAACATCTTCAACTATGTGGGCTTTCTGGTCGGTTCGCCCCTGGTGGGGGCGCTCGGAGACGCCTGGAGTTACCGGGGCGCCATGCTCATACCGATGGCGTTGGTCCTGGTGACGCTGGTGTATGTGCGCTCGTTCGCGCCCGCGGCGGACCGATACGGTGACGACCATGAGCGGTCGCGCACAGCTGATGTGGGACGAGGCGGTAACGGGGTATGACTTCGGTCCGAACCATCCGATGGACCCGGTCCGGCTCGCGCTGACCAGGAGGCTCGTCGAGGCCCTCGGGCTCGACCGGGACATCGAGGTGATCGCGGCGAAGCCCGCCGGCGACTCGACGCTGCGGCTCGTGCACCGTGAGGACTACGTTCAGGCGGTGAAGGCCGCGTCCGCGGACCCCGCGGCGGCCGACCCCTCGTACGGGCTCGGAACCCTGGACGATCCCGCCTTCGCCGGGATGCACGAGGTGTCCGCCCTGATCGCCGGGCAGTCCGTGCGGGCGGCCGAGGCCGTGTGGCGGGGGGACGCCCTGCACGCCGTGAACTTCGCCGGCGGGCTGCACCATGCGATGCCGGGCGCCGCGTCCGGGTTCTGCATCTACAACGACGCCGCGCTCGCCATCGCCCGGCTGCTGGAGATGGGCGCGGAGCGGGTGGCGTACGTGGACGTGGACGTACACCACGGGGACGGGGTCCAGGCCGCGTTCTGGGAGGACCCCCGGGTCCTGACCATCTCCCTGCACGAGCATCCGCGGACCCTCTTCCCGCAGACCGGGTGGCCGCAGGAGACGGGCGCCCCGAACGCGGAGGGCAGCGCGGTGAACGTGGCGCTGCCGGCCGGGACATCGGACGCCGGGTGGGTGCGGGCCTTCCACGCCGTCGTGCCGGAACTGGTCGCCGACTTCCGGCCCCAGGTACTGGTCAGCCAGCACGGCGCCGACACCCACTTCGAGGATCCGCTCGCGCACCTCGCCGTCTCGCTGGACGCGCAGCGGGCCGTGCAGACCGCGTGCCACGACCTTGCGCACCGGTACGCCGAGGGGCGCTGGGTCGCGCTGGGCGGGGGCGGGTACGCGGTCGTGGAGGTCGTACCGCGCTCATGGACGCATCTGGTGGCCATCGCGGCGGGGCGCCCGATCGCACCGGAGACCGTGATCCCCGACAGCTGGCGGCAGGAAGCCTTCGCCCGCACACAGCAGTTGGCACCGGCCCGGATGACAGACGGGCGGTGGCCGGTGGCGTACGCGGACTGGGAGGCGGGGTACGACCCGGCGGACCGGCTGGACCAGGCGGTGCTCGCGGCCCGCAGGGCGGCGTTTCCGCTGCGCGGGCTGCTGGCCTAGCCCGTCGCGCCCTCTCCCACCCCCGATCGGCGCGCAGGATCGCACGATTACGCCGACTGTGGGGTGTTTCCCGCGTTCTGCCCGTGCGGTTGCTGCGGTTGGGTCAGCATCGCTGACGTGTTGAGCTCCGGAGCGCTGCGTGCGCATCTGCTGGCCGCCCGGCTGGCCGGGCCCGTGGCCACCTCGCGCGAGGAGAGCCTGCGCAGCTATCGGCTCTTCGCCGCCCGCGACCCCCGCGTGCTGATCGGACTCGATCCCGAATGGACATGGGGGCATCGGGATGTGGTCGAGCTGATGGCGCACAAGTGCGGGGTCTCGGCCGATCCTGGACATACATCCGGCCAAGATGTGATCGATCCCGAGCGCACACTGGAGGCCCTCGACGCCTTCGCCGAGCGGATCGCCGCCGTCGCGCGGGACAGGGCACCGGTCCTGCTGGGCACCGGCCACCCGCACCGGCTGCTCGGTTTCTACGTCGCGCTCGCGGACGCCCTGTCGGCGGCGGGATGTAACGTCCTCACCCCGGCGCATGGTCGCTGTGTCGACATAACGACCCGGTTCGGTCTACGCATGTACAACCTCGATTACGTACGAGGAGTCGCATTCGTACGCAAACCGGGGCGCGGAACCGGCGGTTGTGAGCCCGGCGCACACACGCACTCGCCGCTCCCGGTTCGTATCGCGCTGGCCGCCGCCGCGGAGGCCGGCGGGCCGCTGCCGGAGCTGGTCATCGGCGACCACGGGTGGGTCTGCGGGGCAGGTCAGCTGGGGTTCGAGACGATCGGGCTGGCCGATACGGACGATCCTGCGCTCTTCGTCGGGGAGGCAGAGGGGCTGGTGTCCGTCGTCGTTCCACTTGATGACGCTGTGCGGTCTTCTTACTACCGACCGCTTACTCGCTATGTACTCAATCGAGCGTGTCTGTCACAGTAGGCGGCGGATGCCATCCCCTCTTCCCCACTTGCATCACCCGCCCCTAGTCTGGGGAGTGAGCACGCAACGACGAAGAGTCACCGGGAGGGGAAGCCGGTGGCCGTCGAGTGCGGAAGGTTCAGGTGTGTCATGGCTGCTGCTGGCGAGAGGCCTCTGAACGAGGTCCAGTTTCTGACCGTGGCGGAAGTCGCCTCGGTGATGCGCGTGTCGAAGATGACCGTGTACCGGCTGGTGCACAGCGGTCATCTGCCGGCGATCCGGGTGGGGAGGTCCTTCCGGGTGCCGGAGCAAGCGGTTCACGAGTACCTCCGCGAAAGCTATGTGGGGGTGGAGACGGCCTGACGGCGGCCCGGTGAGGCCCTCTGTGGCCTCCCGGGTCACCTCGATTACGACCTCAGCGCTCGGGCGGGTAGGCTAGCCCCTCGTAGGTCGTGTGGGCCCATGGCGCCCAGCACTGAGTGATGAGAAGTGAGCGAGGGTAGTCGTGGGCTCTGTTATCAAGAAGCGGCGCAAGCGGATGGCCAAGAAGAAGCACCGCAAGCTGCTCAAGCGCACTCGCGTTCAGCGTCGCAACAAGAAGTAAGGCGCCGCCCCGCAAGGGGCGTCCTTGCCGGATTGCGTGAGAGCGCAGCAATGGCCCCCCACCATCGGTGGGGGGCCATTGCCGTCTGTGTGTACGCCTGTGGGGCAAATGGCTTGCTCTGATCGTGCGTACGGGGGTGCCGTCACTTCGTGCATCGGCCGGTCATCACAGCGCAACACCGACCCGCTAAGTTGGCCGCACACGGGGAACGCGGCAGAGTGACCGGCAGGGCCGTGTCCGTGTCTGGACGCCATGCGACGGACGGGAAGAAAGGCGCTGATCTTGGGGAAGGTCGTGCTCGTGACCGGGGTGGCTCGCCGGCTCGGGGGCCGGTTCGTGCGACGGATCCAGCGTGACCCGGAGGTCGAGCGGGTCCTCGGGGTGGACGCGATCACGCCCGAGCACCATCTGGGAGGCGCCGACTTCGTCCGGGCCGACATCCGCCAGCCCACCATTGCCCGTGTGCTCGCCGAGTACTCCGTCGACACGGTCGTCCACATGGATGTGACCGGCACTCCGCTGGGCAGCGGCAGCCGGGCAACGGTCAAGGAGACCAACGTCATCGGCACCATGCAGGTGCTGGGCGCCTGCCAGAAGTCACCGACCGTCAAACGGCTGGTGGTGAAGTCCAGTACGAACGTGTACGGTTCCGCGCCCCGCGATCCGGCCGTGTTCACCGAGACGACCCCGCCCAAGTCCCTGCCCAGCGGGGGCTTCGCCAAGGACACCGTCGAGGTCGAGGGGTATGTACGGGGCTTCGCGCGGCGCCGGCCCGATGTCGCCGTCTGTGTGCTGCGCTTCGCCAACATCCTCGGCCCGGGCGCCGATTCGCCGCTGGCCTCGTACTTTGCGCTGCCGGTTCTGCCCACCGTCTTCGGCTATGACCCGCGGTTGCAGTTCGTGCACGAGGACGACGTGATCGAGGTGCTGCGGATCGCCTCGCACGAGCCGCGGCGCGGCACGCTCAACAGCGGCACGTTCAATATCGCGGGCGACGGCGTGCTCCTGCTGTCGCAGTGTGCGCGGCGGCTGGGGCGACCCACCGTGCCGCTGCTGCTGCCCGTGGTGACCTGGGCCGGTTCGGCGATGCGCACGGTGGGCATGACGGACTTCTCTCCCGAGCAGATCCGGCTTCTCACCCATGGCCGGGTCGTGTCGACCGTCCAGATGCGCGAGACTCTTGGGTACGAGCCGAAATTCACGACCGCGGAGACCTTCGCGGCCTTCGCGCGAAGCCGCGGCCCCGGACTGCTGCCGCCGGAGGCCCTCGCGGCGGCCGTCGACCGGATCGCCGCGCTGCCCGCCCTGGGCGGTGGCCACCCCCCGACGCAGAGCGCCAACTGAGGAGCGCATCAACGATGGCGGACGCCAAGGTCATTCCGTTCGACGACGACCGGTCCCGCGGGGCTGCCGCACAGCGGCCGCAGCGGCGCCGGAGCGCGGGGAGCCGACG
Source organism: Streptomyces colonosanans (assembly GCF_001866645.1). Taxonomy (GTDB): domain Bacteria; phylum Actinomycetota; class Actinomycetes; order Streptomycetales; family Streptomycetaceae; genus Streptomyces; species Streptomyces colonosanans. The sequence continues at coordinate 180,316 of NZ_MLYP01000007.1, read as the reverse complement.
CAAGGGCGAACCCGCGGTGGTCCGCGAGGTCCAGCCCCTGCCCGGCAGGGCGGTCCCGCAGGATGATGGTCCCGTGGCAGGCGAGGAGAAGGCGCCGGTCAAGCCGCAGGAGGGCGGCCTGGAGCAGCGCATCGCCGGGGGTCTGGCCTTCTTGCGCCGCCGGCTCACGGGCGACTACGAGGTCGACGACTTCGGCTACGACGAGGAGCTCACCGACCAGGTCCTGATGTCGCTGCTGCGGCCGCTGTACGAGAAGTACTTCCGGGTGGAGGTGAAAGGCATCGACAACATCCCGGAGAAGGGCGGGGCGCTGATCGTCGCCAACCACTCGGGGACGCTGCCGCTGGACGGCCTGATGATGCAGGTCGCCGTGCACGACAACCATCCGGCGGGCCGCCATCTCAGGCTTCTCGCCGCAGATTTGGTCTTCGTGCTGCCGGTGGTCAACGAACTGGCCCGCAAGGCCGGCCACACCCTGGCGTGCGCGGAGGACGCCCAGCGGCTGCTGGAGCGCGGCGAGCTGGTCGGGGTGATGCCGGAGGGCTTCAAGGGCATCGGCAAGCCGTTCAGCGAGCGCTACAAGCTGCAGCGCTTCGGGCGTGGCGGCTTCGTCTCCACGGCCCTGCGCGCCGGGACGCCGATCATCCCGTGCTCGATCGTCGGGGCCGAGGAGATCTACCCGATGATCGGCAACGCGAAGACCCTCGCCCGGCTGCTGGGCTTCCCGTACTTCCCGATCACGCCGACGTTCCCGTGGCTGGGCCCGCTGGGCGCGGTCCCGCTGCCGACGAAGTGGACGATCCAGTTCGGCGAGCCGATCCACACGGACGGCTATCCGCAGGAGGCCGCCGAGGATCCGATGCTGATGTTCAACCTGACGGATCAGGTCAGGGAGCAGATCCAGCACACGCTGTACAAGCTGCTGGTGCAGCGCAGGTCGGTCTTCTTCTGAGCCTTCCGGTCTTTCTGAGCCTTCCGGTCTTTCCGGTACGAGGACGGGGCGCCCCTTGAGCCAGGGGCGCCCCGTCCTCGTACGAGCCCTACTTGTTCTCCTCGCTGTTGATGCCCAGGCCCGGCAGGAGGCCGGGGAGCAGCGGGGGCAGCGTCACGTGTGGGCCGGTCGACGGGCTCTTGCTCGACGACGGTGAGCTGCTGGGGCTGTCCTTCGGCGGGTCCAGCAGGTCGCCTGTGCTGCCGCCGAGCAGGCCGTCGCCGCTCTCGCTGCTGGACGGGGACGGCTGGGGCTCGCCGCTGCTGTGGCTGTCGGTGGGGGAGCCGCTGGTGGCGCTGGGCGCCGGGCTGTCCGTGCCGGTGGTGCCAGTGGAGGCGGCGGGCTCGCTGCTGGCGCCCCGGTGCCGGCCGGGGCCGGTCTGAGGCGGGGCTTGCGGCAGCAGCGACTGCAGCGGGGCGACCTCCTGGTCTATGGCGTCGAAGACCGACGAGACCTGCTGACTGACGTCGCCGAGCTGGACGGGCAGCCGGTCGCGCAGGGCGCCCCAGGTCTCGCGATGGGACTCGGAGAACGCGGACAGGGTCTGGATGGGGCCGAGCGAGCCGTCCCGTTTGTAGGCGTCGTGCAGCAGGCGGTGGCCTTCGGACGCGTCGTGCTGCACGCCGGACAGGGTGTGACGGATCTCGCCGATGGACTCGTGGTCGAGGTGACCGCTGCGGCCGCGCTCCATCAGCCTGCGGGCCTCGTTCAGCCGGGTCGACGCCTGGTCGAGGTAGAGCCGCCCTCGTGCGTTGTCCCCGTCGGCCATGCCGAGTTTGACGTCCTCGATGCCGCGTTTGAGGCCGTAGAGGGAGTCACCGGGCAGGGCGTCGGAACTGGCGGCGGCCACTCCGCCGAAGGAGGCGGCGGCCACACCCACGCTGAGCCCGCCCGCGGCGAGGCCTTGGGTGAGCCGGGTCCGCGGGCGCAACTTCCCCAGCGGGCTCGCCCGGTGAGCGCCCCGGCCCCGATGGGGCCGTTGTTGGGGCACCGAAGGGCCCAGCGCCTCGCCGCCCATCGCCGTGCCCTCCTGCAGCATGGCCTCCATCGCGGCCACCAGCCGCGCGCGCTGGGCGACCTTGACCTCGGGGCTGAGCGTCGGCTTCGGCAGCTCGCCGAGACGGGTCGCGAGGCCCAACAGGCGGGGCTGGTCGGTCCGTTCCGTGGCCGCCGGGGCCGGGCCCGGCCCTCCGGGCCGCACGGCCGCCGTACCCCGGTCGTCGGACTGGTCCTCCAGGGCCTGGGCGAAGGCGTTCGCCCGCCGGTGCGCCGATACGTTCGCGATCACTGGCGGCACCTCCTCTCATCATGACGGTCGGACTCCCCAGGGGATCCTGAGGGTTGCACGCCCGATCGCTGCCACACGATCGAGTGATCGAGGGTAGCCGGGCTGTGACCACAGGGAGCCTGTATCCCGCACAACGAGCGGCTCGGTACTTCGGTTACGGACGAAGGAGGGCCGTCTTGAGAAGTCAACTGCTGGGCGTGAATGGTGAGTTGACGGTCATCGGGTGTGTGGTCGGCTGGGTGCGGGCGCGGGCTGCGACGGGGGCCGGGCGCGGGTGAAAAGGCGGGGCGACGCCGGTGTGCGGCGCGGTGCGGTGCGTGCGGCGGCTCGTGCGCCACCTGGTGCGCCACCTGGTGCGCGGTGTGCGCGGCGGCTCGGTGCACGGAGTGGCGTGTGCGGCGGCTCGGTGCGGGATTGGGCTCTCGCGGGGTTCAGCGGGCGTCTTCCGGCAGGAGCCGGGCGAGGGTGCGGACGGCGCGGTACTGGAGGGTCTTGATCGCGCCTTCGTTCTTACCCATCACACGGGCGGTCTCGGCGACGGAGAGGCCCTGGAGGAAGCGGAGCGTCACGCACTCCTGCTGCTGGGGGTTGAGCCGTCGTACGGCGTCGAGCAGCGCGGCGTTGGAGAGGGACTCCAGGACGGAGTCCTCGGGGGAGCGCTCGACCTCGTTGGCGTCGAGCATCTCCCCGGTGGTCACTTCGAGCCGGAAGCGGCTGGACTTGAAGTGGTCGGCGACGAGGTTGCGGGCGATGGTGACGAGCCAGGCGCCGAAGTCGCGGCCCTGCCAGGTGAAGGTGCCGATCCGGCGAAGGGCGCGCAGAAAGGTCTCGCTGGTGAGGTCCTCGGCGGTCGCCTTGCCCCCCACGCGGTAGTAGATGTAGCGGTACACGGTGTCGCTGTACTGGTCGTACAGGCGTCCGAAGGCGTCCGCCTCACCGGCCTGGGCGCGCTCGACCAGGTCCATCATGCGGGCGCTGTCGCTGTCCGCGGCCGGGCGGCGTGTGGTGGTGGGGGCGGCGGAGCCGGAGCGGCCCCGTCTGCCGCCGACCGTGGTGCTGCCGTCCGCCAGTGCGTAGCACGGGCCGACGGGAGCGGCGGTGGCGAAGGCGGGTACGGCGTACGCGGTGGGGACGAAGCCGCGCAAGAGGTCGCGGACCGCTGCGCGCAGCGTAGCCAGGCCCGAGGTGTCAACCCCGACGTGTGGGTACACGGGACTCCCAGAGGCAGAGCTTCCATCACGTGCAGTACGGGACCGTTCACCCGTCGTGGCGACGGAGGTACCGGAATGCGTCTGAGGAGAATAACGCTTAGTACAGGGCGCACTACACCCAGTTGCTCAAATCATCGATTACGTCGCTTCCGTAACCGATTAGCGCTCGCTCAAATACCGCACAGTGACCACTTGTTGATCGAAAGAGTTCGTCTTCCGTCTGAGTGGGGGGCGTGTTGTGGCCGGGCGTGCAGGAGAGGGCTCCGGAGGAGCGCGGCCCTCGGGGGCCTGAAATCGTGTGCGGAGAGTGAGGGGCCGGGGGGTCGGAATAACCCGAATGGCCTAGTGTCCCCGGCAGGCGACACGCCTGCCCTGTCCGCCGCCGGGTCGCGCCCGCGCAGCGGCGGCCGTAGGTGCCCCGCCCCGGTAGGGGCCGTCAGCGGCGGCGGCGGTGCAGGGCGATCGCCGCTGCCGTGCCACCCGCCACCGCGCCCACGCCGGCCGCCGCGGGCAGGCCCACCTTCGCCGCCTTGCGGGCCGTGCGGTAGTCGCGCAGTCGCCAGTCGTAGGTGCGGGCGTGCTTGCGGAGCTTCGCGTCCGGGTTGATCGCGTAGGGGTGGCCCACCAGCGACAGCATCGGAATGTCATTGTGGGAGTCGCTGTACGCCGCGCAGCGGGAGAGGTCCAGGCCTTCTGCCGCCGCCAGCGCGCGTACCGCCTCCGCCTTCGCCGGGCCGTGCAGGGGTTCGCCCACCAGCCTGCCCGTGTACACGCCGCCGATCGACTCCGCCACCGTGCCCAGCGCCCCGGTCAGCCCCAGGCGGCGGGCGATCACCGTGGCGATCTCGACGGGCGCGGCCGTGACGAGCCACACCCGCTGGCCCGCGTCCAGGTGCGCCTGTGCCAGCGCCCGCGTACCCGGCCAGATCCGCTCGGCCATGTACTCGTCGTAGATCTCCTCGCCGATCGACATCAGCTCGGCGACACGGTGGCCCTTCACGATCGACAGCGCCGAGTCCCGCGCGTCCTGCATGTGCTCGGGGTCCTCCACCCCGGCCAGCCGGAACCACGCCTGCTGCCACGCGAACTTCGCCAGGTCGCGCGTCTCGAAGAATTTCCGCTTGTAGAGGCCGCGGCCGAAGTGGAACAGCGCGGCACCCTGCATCACGGTGTTGTCCAGGTCGAAGAACGCGGCGGCTCTGTCGTCGCCGAGGACCGGGAACTGAGCCTCCTGGTCGGAGGCGTCCTGCGAGTCGGCGTCCTGCGACGACTTGCGCGCCGCCTCCGCCGAGGCCTCGCCTGCCAACACGCTCCGCGCCGTGGCGGAGCGCCTACGGGAAGTGAGCCATCCGAGAGCGGCCATGCCGTGAGCATAGCCATTCTGTTCGGTGCTTCCGGAGCCGAGAGGTTTGGAGGCTGTGAACACAGCGTGACCGTGTCGTTGAGGAAGCCGGAAAGGAGCCGCCCCACAGGGAACCGTCCCGTCGGCGTGGCGGCCGGGGTGCCCTTCAGGGCCGGTCGGAACCGGTTGCGGTCGCCCGGGGTGCCGGGGATGGCCGGTCGGGGTGTCGTTGTGGGCCGAACGGTCCCCTCTTTTTTCCGTCCACTGGAGCGAGAATGGCCGACATGAGTCCCATCTTTCGGCGGGGGTCCGCCCAGAACGCCCGGAATGCGCAGGCTGCTCAGGGGCACCTCGTCACCCTCATCGGGAAGCCCGGATGTCATCTGTGCGATGACGCACAGATCGTCATCGAGAGGGTCTGCGGCGAGCTCGGCGTCCCCTGGGAGAAGAAGGACATCACCCAGGACGAGGAGCTCCACCGCGAGTACTGGGAGCAGATCCCGGTCGTGCTGGTCGACGGCGCGCAGCACACCTTCTGGCGTGTGAACGAGGACCGGCTGCGCAAGGCCCTCATCTAGGGCCGGCTGCCTCGCGAGGTCGGGTCCCGGCCTGACCGGGCAGTCCGAGTAGTCCGGAAAGTCACTTAGGATCGACGGCGATCGGTCTCGGGGGCGTGGATTGTTGAGGAGAGTGTGCGGTTTTGCCCCCAAGATGCAAGGGACGGCTGCGCCTGCGCGCCGGTTCCGTATCGGAGTGCCGGGTGCGCGTGACCCCGGTCACGTTGGCCGGGCAAATCGGACACAATCTTTGTGCACACGTTCACAAAGACATAGCCTGCATTCGACGGGGCGGTCTGGGGACGTATGACCGCCTACAGCCCCGCTCTACCCGCAGGAGCACCGTGGCAACTGGCCGAACTCACCGACCGGCGACCCGCAGCCGAGGGATTCCCGAGGCCACCGTCGCCCGGCTTCCGCTGTACCTCCGAGCCCTGACCGCACTGTCGGAGCGCTCGGTGCCCACGGTCTCCTCCGAGGAGCTGGCCGCCGCCGCGGGGGTCAACTCCGCGAAGCTGCGCAAGGACTTCTCCTACCTCGGTTCCTACGGGACCCGGGGCGTGGGTTACGACGTCGAGTATCTCGTGTACCAGATCTCCCGCGAGCTGGGCCTGACCCAGGACTGGCCGGTTGTGATCGTCGGTATCGGTAACCTCGGCGCGGCGCTGGCCAATTACGGCGGGTTCGCCTCCCGTGGTTTCCGGATCGCGGCGCTCATCGACGCGGATCCGGCGATGGCCGGGAAGCCGGTCGCGGGCATCCCGGTCCAGCACACCGACGACCTGGAGAAGATCATCAAGGGCCACGGGGTGTCGATCGGTGTCATCGCGACCCCGGCCGGTGCCGCCCAGCAGGTCTGCGACCGCCTCGTGGCCGCGGGTGTGACGTCCATCCTGAACTTCGCGCCGACCGTGCTGTCCGTCCCGGACGGCGTCGACGTGCGCAAGGTCGACCTCTCCATCGAGCTGCAGATCCTCGCCTTCCACGAGCAGCGCAAGGCCGGCGAGGAAGCCCTGCCCGACGGTCTGCCGGCCTCCGCTGCCGCGGCCCGGGAGAACACCGACAAGGGGCCCGACGGGGATGTCCCCGCCGTGATGCCGGCATGAGTCTTCTCGTCGTCGGGCTGAGCCACCGCAGCGCTCCGGTCAGCGTCCTTGAACGGGCCGCGCTGGCCATGGACGCCCGGGCCAAGCTGATCCAGGACACGGTCGCCGCCGAGCCGGCCACCGAGGCCGCGGTGCTCGCCACCTGCAACCGCATCGAGCTGTACGCCGACGTGGACAAGTTCCACGCCGGTGTCGCCGAGCTGTCCACTCTCCTCGCCCAGCACAGCGGGGTCGGCCTCGACGAGCTGACCCCCTACCTCTACGTGCACTACGAGGACCGGGCCGTCCACCACCTGTTCTCGGTGGCCTGCGGGCTGGATTCCATGGTCGTGGGCGAGGGGCAGATCCTCGGCCAGATCAAGAACTCCCTGGCCGCCGCGCAGGAACGGCACACCGCCGGCCGGCTGCTGAACGACCTGTTCCAGCAGGCCCTGCGGGTCGGCAAGCGTGCCCACTCCGAGACGGACATCGACCGTGCCGGGCAGTCGCTGGTGACCTTCGGCCTGGAGCAGCTGTCGTCCGGTACGCCGGTCGAGACCTGGGCCAAGGGCAAGCGCGCCCTCGTGATCGGCGCGGGCTCCATGTCCTCGCTGGCCGCGGCGACCCTCGCGCGCGCCGGCGTGTCCGAGATCGTGATCGCCAACCGCACCATGGAACGCGCCGAGCGGCTCGCGCAGATCCTCACGGAGGCGGACGACACCGACGTGCTGGCGCGCGCCGTGCCGATGGAGATGGTGCCGGACGAGCTGACCCGTGCCGACGTCGCGGTGTCCTGTACGGGCGCGACCGGTCTGGTCCTCACGGCCCAGACGGTTGCCACCGCGCTGGAGGGACGCGTGGACGGGGCGGTGCCCCCGTTCGTTCCCGCTCCGGGTGCCACGTCCGCCCGCACCACCGACACTTCCGCCGCCGGTCCTCGTGCGGCTGACGCCCGTACGGCCGACCGGCCCGCGGGCACCGAGGACGACTGCCCGCTGGACCTGTCCGCCGTGCAGGGCACCGCCGGGTTCTCGGTGCTCGGCGAGGCCGCCGTCGCCGGGATGGCGACCGCCGAGCTGGAGCAGCACGCCGCCTGGGTGGACAAGGGTGCCGAGGAGCCGCGTGGCGGCCGTGCCACCGCCGGTGCCGCCGTGCTCGACCCGGAGGCCGACGCCGACGTGATCACCGCGTTGGTCGCGACCGTCGCCACCACCGGCCGAATCCCCGAGCGCCGTCGCCCCGAACCCGTTGAGATCCCCCGCCCCGCGCCCGTGCTCGCGCTGCTCGACCTCGCGATGCCGCGGGACATCGACGCGGCCGTGCACCGGCTGCCCGGGGCGCGGCTCGTCGACATCGAATCGCTTGCCGAGGCGTCCGCGGACGCTCCGATGGCCGCCGACGTCGACCGGGTGCGGCGGATCGTCTCCGACGAGGTCGCCGCGTTCGGTGCCGCCCTGCGCGCCGCGCACATCACGCCCACCGTCGTGGCGCTGCGCACGATGGCCGCCGACGTGGTGGCGGGCGAGATCGCGCGCCTGGAGGGACGGCTGCCCGGCCTTGACGCCAAGCACCGCGCCGAGATCACGCAGACCGTGCGGCGCGTCGTCGACAAGCTGCTGCACGCGCCGACCGTACGGATCAAGCAGCTGGCGGCCGAGCCCGGCGGCGCCGGGTACGCGGACGCGTTGCGCACCCTGTTCGACCTCGCCCCCGAGACGATCGACTCCGTCACCCGGGCCGAGGACACCGAGAACGACACGACCACCGAGAACGCCAAGAACCGAGGGCGAGCATGAGTGAGCAGGCACTGAGGCTGGGGACCAGGCGCAGCAAGCTGGCCATGGCCCAGTCCGGTCAGGTCGCGGACGCCGTGACCAGGGTGACCGGACGGCCCGTGGAGCTCGTGGAGATCACGACGTACGGCGACATCTCCCGCGAGCACCTCGCGCAGATCGGCGGCACCGGTGTGTTCGTGGCGGCCCTGCGCGAGGCGCTCCTGCGCGGCGAGGTCGACTTCGCGGTGCACTCCCTCAAGGATCTGCCGACCGCGCAGCCGGAGGGCCTGATGCTGGCCGCCGTGCCCGTGCGTGAGGACCCGCGTGACGTGATCGTGGCGCGTGACGCCCTGAAGTTCACCGACCTGCCGCGCGGGGCCCGCATAGGCACCGGCTCGCCGCGCCGCATGGCGCAGTTGAACGCATACGCGCGCACCCACGGCCTCGACATCGAGACGGTCCCGATCCGGGGCAATGTCGACACGCGCATAGGATTCGTCCGGGACGGAGAACTGGACGCGGTGGTCCTCGCCGCGGCCGGACTCAACCGCATAGGGCGCATCGACGAGGTGACCGACTTCCTGTCGGTCGACATGGTTCTGCCCGCCCCCGGCCAGGGGGCACTGGCGATCGAGTGCAGGGCGGGGAACACCGCCCAAGACACTGCTCTGATCGCCGCGCTCGCCGAGCTCGACGACCCCTTCACCCGGGTCGCCGTGACCGCCGAGCGGTCCCTGCTCGCCGCCCTGGAGGCCGGTTGCAGCGCCCCTGTGGGCGCGTTGGCCGACCTTCCCCCACTCTCGGCTCCGCTCGAGCGGGGGGACCCCCAGGCCGACGGGCAGACTGTCAAGGAAATGCGCCTGCGCGGCGTCGTCGGTGCGACCGACGGCTCGACGCTGGTGCAGCTGTCCACCACCGGTCCCGTGCCCGAGACGCACGACCAGGCGATGGCGCTCGGTCGCGAACTCGCCGCCGAGATGCTTGCCAAGGGCGCGGCCGGTCTGATGGGGGAGCGAGCACATTGAGCCCCACCACCCTTCCCACCGGCCTTGACCACGGGCACGTCACCTTCCTCGGTGCCGGACCCGGGGATCCGGGACTTCTCACACTGCGCGCCGTGGAGGCGCTGGCGAACGCGGACGTTCTCGTCGGCGAGCACGAGGTGCTCGACGTGGTGCGCACGCATGCCAGGGCCGACGTCGCCGTCCTGACCACGGACACGGACCCCTTCACGGGTGCGCATCCGGGCACGGGCACGCCCCAACTAGCGGTCGTCGGCGGTGAGTCGACAACCGCTGGTGTCCCTGTGTCGAGGGATGCCGCACATCTTGTCATGGAGGCATCGCGGGGCGGCAAGCGGGTCGTCCGTGCGGTGACCGGAGACCCGGGCCTGGACGCGTACGCGGCCGAGGAGATGCTGGCGTGCGTCACCGCGGGCGTTCCCTTCGAGGTCGTTCCAGGCATCGCCACCGCCGTGGGCGTGCCCGCGTACGCGGGTGTGCCGCTGCGGGGCGCGCAGGGTGCGGACGTACGGTTCGTGGACGCGCGGACCGCCTCGGAGCGCTGCTGGACCGAGGTCGGTGCCTCCGACGGCACGGTTGTGGTCTCCACGACCCTGGACTCGGTGGCCGCCGCCGCCGGGGAACTGGTGGCCGCGGGCCGCAAGCCGGACACCCCGCTGACGGTGACGATCGCCGGTACGACGACCCGGCAGCGCACCTGGTCCGCGACGCTCGGCTCGATCGCGCAGACGCTGAAGCAGGCGAAGGTCCTGCCCTCCCCCGAGGGCTGTCGGCCGGTGATAGCCGTGGTCGGTGAGCGATCCGCCGCGCAACGCGACCAGCTGTCGTGGTTCGAGAGCAAGCCGCTGTTCGGCTGGAAGGTCCTCGTCCCGCGGACGAAGGAGCAGGCCGCGTCGCTCTCCGACCAGCTGCGGTCGTACGGCGCCGTGCCGCACGAGGTGCCGACGATCGCCGTCGAGCCGCCCCGTACGCCCCAGCAGATGGAGCGGGCGGTCAAGGGCCTGGTGACGGGCCGGTACGAGTGGATCGCGTTCACGTCGGTCAACGCGGTGAAGGCGGTCCGGGAGAAGTTTGAGGAGTACGGCCTCGACGCGCGTGCCTTCGCGGGTATCAAGGTGGCCGCGGTCGGCGAGCAGACGGCGAAGGCACTGGTGGCCTTCGGTGTGAAGCCGGACCTGATCCCGTCCGGGGAGCAGTCCGCCGCCGGTCTGCTGGAGGACTGGCCGCCGTACGACCCGGTGTTCGACCCGATCGACCGTGTCTTCCTGCCCCGCGCCGACATCGCCACGGAGACCCTGGTCGCCGGTCTGATCGAACTGGGCTGGGAGGTCGACGACGTCACGGCGTACCGGACGGTTCGCGCCTCGCCGCCGCCGGCCGAGACCCGCGAGGCGATCAAGGGTGGCGGCTTCGACGCGGTCCTGTTCACCTCGTCGTCCACGGTCCGGAACCTGGTGGGCATCGCGGGCAAGCCGCACAACGTGACGGTGATCGCCTGCATCGGCCCGGCGACCGCGAAGACGGCGGAGGAGCACGGCCTGCGCGTCGACGTCATGTCGCCCGAGCCGTCGGTCCACAAGCTGACGGAGGCGCTGGCGGACTTCGGCCTCAGGCGGCGCGCCGCCGCGCTGGAGGCCGGGGACCCGGTGACGCGGCCGAGCGAGCGGAGGCCGGGGGCGCGGAGGCGTCGTTCGACCACCTGACCGAGCGGCACGCCCCTCGCGTGGCGTGAGCTTGGCCGCCTTCGGCTCATGGACGGAAGGGCGCCCCCGGTTCGGGGGCGCCCTTCCGTGCATGGCGGAGGAAGTTCCCGCCGAGCCGGCCGTGCCGCCGCGTATCGGGTGGGTTCGGGCCGCGCAGGCCGCCACGGCCGGTGTGATCCGTTCGCAATACAGGGGGCCGCCAACGGGCCTAGCATGCGCCCATGTTGCCGAACGTGGACACGGACGACGAGCTGAGAGCGGTGATCTCGGACGAGGCGGTGCTGCGTCCGGCCGTCGAGGATCTGGTCGCCCGACTGGGGCTCAGCGGCTTGTCGTTGCGGCGTTTCGACGACGGTTCCCTGCCGGTGTACGCGCTCGGGGGTGATCTGGTCCTGAAGCTGTATCCGGGGTTCGAGGTGGCCGAGGCCGTCCGAGAAGCGCGGGTGCTGGCCCATCTGTGGGGTCGACTGCCGGTGCCCACACCCCGGGTGTATGCGGCGGACGAGTACGTGAACGGCTGGCGGTTCGTGCTGATGTCCCGGCTGTCCGGCCTGAGCCTTGCCGAGGCCTGGCCGCGGCTCACGGAGGCCGAGCGGGACCGGATCGTGACGGAGGCGGCCGAGGCGTTGGCCGCGCTGCACGCGATGGACCACAAGCAACTGGCGGACGTCGTGGGCCCGTCGGACTGGGACGGGTTCCTGCGCCGCCAGCGGGCCGGTGTGTTCGAGCGCCACCAGGCCGCCGGTCTGACCGAGCCCTGGCTGAGCCGGATCCCCGAATTCCTGGACTCCGTGACCCTCCCCGCGTCCATCGAACTCGCCCTTTTACATACGGAGTTCATGCGCGAGCACCTGACCGTCGAGCTGGGCGACGGCCGTCGGCTGACCGGGCTGTTCGACTTCGAACCGGCGATGATCGGCGACCCGGCGTACGACTTCGTGGGCGTCGGCCTGTTCGTCACCCGCGCCGACCCGCGTCAGTTCGGCCGCTTCTACGAGGCCTACGGGCGCGCCCCGCACGACCCCGACCAGCTTCTCGCGTACACGCTGCTGCACGTGTACAGCAACCTGCCCTGGTACCTGCGGGAACTGCCGGCCCCGGCCGAACCACGCCTCGACGCGCTTGCCGAGATGTGGTTCGGCACGGATGGGTAGCGGCGCCCGCGGCGGCTATGCCTTGCGGCCGATGGCCGCGTACACGTTGATGTCGGCGTCGGTGACGTCGTTGATGTCGCGGTAGCGGACCTTTTCGATGTCGTCGAGGGTGGCGAGGAAGGCCGGGTCCACAGCTTCCGGGGCGGGCGCCGCACTGTCCTGCTGCCAGTGGTGGACCGGGACGACGCCCGGCTCGTCCAGTGTCAGGCCGGGGGGCTCGGTGAAGAACCGGGCGACCTCGTCCCGGGAGCGCAGCACGAAGGTGAAGCCGCGCTCGGTGTAGGTGCGTTGGACCGCGCGAATGCTCTCCGGGTTGAGGTCCTCGGTGAGATGGCTGAGGACGACCCGGCTGCCGGACGGCAGCGCGTCCACCAGGTCGCGCACGATCGGGTACGCCTCCTCGTCCTCGACGAAGTGCAGGATCGCCACCAGCACGAGCGCGACGGGCTGGCCGAAGTCGAGGGTCTTGGCGGCGTGTTCGAGGATCTGCGCCGGGTTCTTGAAGTCGGCGTCGAGGTAGTCCGTGCGGCCCTCGGGGCCGCTGACGAGCAGAGCGCGGGCGTGCGCCAGGACGACGGGGTCGTTGTCGACGTAGACGACCCTCGCGTCGGGGGTGATGCGCTGGGCGATCTGGTGGACGTTCTCCGCGGTCGGCAATCCGGTGCCGATGTCGAGGAACTGGCGGATGCCGTCCTCCTTCGCCAGCCGGGTCACCGCGCGGCGCAGGAAATCGCGGTTGTGGCGGACGTCGAGGTACCCGCGCGGATTGGCGGCGAGCGCGGCGGCGGCCGCGGCGCGGTCCACCGGGTAGTTGTCCTTGCCCCCGAGGAAGACGTCGTAGACGCGTGCCGGATGGGCCTTGGCGGTGTCGATCCGCTTGCTCAGCTCGGCCGGGTCGTGGCTGAGCGCATCGCCGGGCATGGGAGTCTCCCTGGGGGATCGGTCATTCGAACGGCAACCAATGTGCTGGCCAACAACCTAACTTTCAGGAGCACTTGATGGTGCTCGTCCATGACTCTCGGGTTCTTGGGCTCTTGGGGCACTGGGAGCGTCTCTTCGGTCTTCCTGGATCAGCCCGTGGCGTCCGGCGCGGTGCGTTGCAAGCCGGAGGTCGACCTCTCCCGCGCCCTCCTGTCCCGCCTCACGGAGGGCGCCGCGACGATGACCACGACGCCGGCGGCGATGTCGGAGTGGGGCCGTGCGTGGGAAGGGGGGTCGCCTCCGGGGGCGGAGCGGGAGCGGCTGTTGCGGGAGTGGGCGGGCTAGAGCCTCCGATTCAGCCCGCCGCGGGAGCGGTCGAGTCCGTCACCTGTCGCACCGCTTCCGCCGGCAGGTCGAACGCCTCCCAGGTCAAGAAGATCGACGCCGACCTCCGCCTGTCGGGGCACTAGAAGTCCAGACCGCGCGACAGCAGCGGCAGATGCCGTTCGTACAGGGCTGCCAGGTCCTCCTTGCCGTCGCCCTCCACCCAGTGCCGCACGAGGGTGGTGAACACGGCGACGATGGCGGCGGCCGCGCACTTGACGTCCAGGTCGGTCGTGCTGCGGCCGGTGCGCTCGGCGATGCTCGCGGCGATGCCTTCCTCGCTGCGCTGCTGCTCGGCCACCTGGCGGGCCCGGATCGCGGGGTCCGTGAAGGAGATGCGGGTGCGCAGGAGCAGTTCGTCGCGGTCCTGTTGCAGCATCTCGCCCATGGGGCCCCGCAGGGAGTTGAGGATCGCTTCCACGATCGGCTCGTCGGCGGGGCGGGCCCGCAGCGCCTCGGCGAGTGCGGGGTCGTACTCGTCCTGCATGACCACGTCTTCCTTCGTGGGGAAGTACCGGAAGAACGTGCTCGGCGAGACCTCCGCCGCCTCCGCGATCTGGTCGACCGTGGTCGCCTCGTACCCGTGCTCGGCGAAGAGGCGGTAGGCCTCGCGCCGGATGCGCTCGCGGGTCTTCTGCTTCTTGCGCTCCCGCAGGCCGAGGGGTGCGGCGGAGGTCTCGTGGGTCGTCATGCGACAAATTCTCCGTGCTCCGGGGCCGCCTCGGCCACCGTCGGGGAGGTAGTGGACCGGCTGGACCGGCCGGGGAGGAAGAGCGCGGCCAGGCCCGCGCCGAGCAGGGCGATCACCCCGCATGCCATCAGGACCAGGTTCATCCCGTGGACGAAGGCCTCGTGCGCCGAGGCCGCGAGGGCCGCGTCGTGCAGTTGCAGTGCCACCGCGTCGGCGCCCGCGACCGAGTCGCGGGCCGCGTGTGCCGCCTGGGCCGGCAGGCCGTCGGTGTGGATGCGGGCCAGGTAGCCGTAGCCGAGCAGGCTGCCGAGGCCGGCGATGCCGAGGACGGCGCCGAGCTGCTGGACGGTCTCCAGGAGGCTGGTGCCCGACCCGGGGCGGTCGGCGGGCAGCGCCCCCATCACCAGGCTGGTCGCCGGCACCACCGCGAGACCGAAGCCGAGGCCGGTGAGGGAGAGCCACAGCGCCGTGACGCCGTAGCCGTCCGAGGCGTCCGTGGCCGCGCCGAGCAGGACGCCGGTTGCGAGCGCCAGCAGGCCGAGCGGTACGACGGTGCGGGCGCCGAACCGCGGGACCAGGGACTCGCTCGCCGCGGCCGATGCCATCAGGCCGCCGATCAGGGGCAGGACGCGGATGCCGGTGCCGAAGGAGTCGTGGCCGAGCACGGACTGCAGGTACTGCGGGAGCACGAACAGGATGCCCATCACCGCGAAGTTGACGAAGACGGCGATCAGCGTGCCCCAGAGGAAGCGGCGGTCCGCGAACAGCCGCAGGTCGACGATCGGGTGCGCGTGACGGCGCTCGCGCAGCACGAAGGCGATCAGGAGTACGAGTGCTGCGGCGAGCGAGACGATGACGCCCGGGCCGGTCCAGCCGTCCTGCGGGATGAGGATCGTGCCGTACACGAGCGCGGTGATGCCGAGGCCGCCGAGGACGGTGCCGAGGGCATCGAAGGCGGCGGTGCGTGGGCGGTTCGTGTCGCGCGGCAGCAGCCACAGCCCGGCGGCCAGGGCCAGCACGGCGACGGGCGCGTTGAACAGGAAGACGGAGCCCCACCAGAAGTGGTCGAGCAGCCAGCCGCCGACCAGCGGGCCGACGGGCATGCCGAGCGCAGTGGCGGCGGTCCAGACGGCGATGGCCTTCGGCGTCTCCTCCTTGCTGAAGATGCGTGGCAGCAGTGCCATGGACAGCGGCATGATCGCGGCGGCGCCGAGGCCGAGGACGGCCCGGGCCGCGATGACCGCCCCGGGTGAGGAGGCGAGCGTGCCGCCGAGCGACGCGAGGCCGAAGAGGGTGATGCCGGCCAGCAGTAACCGCTTGTGGCCGTAGCGGTCGCCGAGCAGGCCGACCGGGAGCATCGCCACCGACAGGGTCAGCAGATAGCCGCCGCCGATCCACTGCAACTGCGAGCTGTCGGCGTGGAGTTCGCCCGCGATGGTCGGCAGGGCGACGTTGATGACGGTTCCGTCGAGGCCGACGATCAGCACGCTCAGGGTGAGGGCGGCGAGGGCGAGCCAGCGGCGGGGCGACCGGGAAAGGGCAGGTGCGGACATATGGACCCTCCAAGAGGAAGCAATCTGATGAGAGATTACCGCCAAATGGGAGTCCACTGTCAATAAATAGTCGTCTCTCGATTTGCTGGGTTCGAGGGGCGCCCTGCGACGCAGGGGGCGGGGAGGGCGAGGGTCGCGGGGGTGGAAAAAGGCGGGGTCCGGCCCGACGCCGCGTCGGCAAAAGGACCCTTGTCGCGGGCGTAGCGTAGGTGGCATGACGAAGTACGGATCCTTCCCCGGTGCCCGTCCCCGGCGGCTGCGTACGACGCCCGCCATGCGCCGCATGGTCGCCGAGACCCGGCTCCATCCGGCCGACTTCATCCTTCCCGCCTTCGTGCGGGAGGGCGTCAGCGAGCCCGTGCCGATCGCGGCCATGCCCGGCGTTGTGCAGCACACCCGCGACAGCCTGAAGAAGGCCGCGCTGGAGGCCGTGGAGGCCGGGATCTCCGGGATCATGCTGTTCGGCGTGCCGGAGGAGTCGAAGAAGGACGCCCTCGGGACCGCGGGGACCGATCCCGACGGGATTCTCCAGGTCGCGCTGCGCGATGTGCGCGCCGAGGTCGGGGACGAACTGCTCGTCATGTCCGACCTGTGCCTGGACGAGTTCACCGACCACGGTCACTGCGGTGTGCTCGACGCCGACGGCCGGGTCGACAACGACGCCACGCTGGAGCGGTACGCCGAGATGGCGCAGGTGCAGGCCGACGCGGGGGCGCACGTCGTGGGTCCCAGCGGGATGATGGACGGTCAGATCGGCGTCATCCGCGATGCGCTGGACCAGATCGGGCGCGAGGATGTCGCCGTCCTCGCCTACACCGCCAAGTACTCCTCCGCCTTCTACGGGCCCTTCCGGGAGGCCGTCGGTTCCTCGCTGCAGGGCGACCGCAAGACCTACCAGCAGGACCCCGCCAACCTGCGCGAATCGCTGCGGGAGCTGGCCCTCGACCTGGAGGAGGGCGCCGACATGGTGATGGTGAAGCCGGCCGGTCCCTATCTCGACATCCTCGCCCGTGTCGCCGACGCCGTGGACGTGCCCGTCGCCGCCTACCAGATCTCCGGCGAGTACTCGATGGTCGAGGCTGCCGCCGAGAAGGGCTGGATCGACCGGGACCGGGCGATCATGGAGACCCTGACCGGCATCAAGCGGGCCGGCGCCCGCAACATCCTCACCTACTGGGCCGTCGAGGCGGCGCAGAAGCTGGGCTGAGCCGCGCCTTCGCCGCAGGGCCCCTTCAGTCACCTGGAGGGGCCCTCGTCGCGTCCGCCCCGACCGTGCTGGCGAACCCGTCAGCGCCGGGAGCGGCCGACCATCTTCCGAGTGGCCCCGGTTCGCCGCAGCGGGCACCATCAAGTCGCCCTGAGAGTTACGTTGTTGACCATCAGTCGCACCTCTCAGGGAGACGCCTCATGCCCGGTGATGCCCTCAGCCACGACTCCGCCGAGGTGAGCAAAAGGATCGACACCACCAAGCCCCACCCGGCCCGGGTCTACGACGTCCTCCTCGGCGGCAAGGACCACTACCCGGTCGACCGGCAGGCGGCCGCCGCGGCCATGGCCAACCACCCCCGCGGCTTCCTCACCGCCCGGCACAACCGGGACTTCCTGCGCCGCGCGGTCACCACGCTCGTCAAGGAAGAGGGCATCCGCCAGTTCCTGGACATCGGCGCCGGCCTTCCCACCGCGGAGAACGCCCACCAGATCGCCCAGCGCATCGCCTCCGATTCGAGGGTGGTGTACGTCGACAACGACCCGATCGTGCTCGCGCACGCGCGCACCCTGCTCACCAGCGGCCCCGAGGGGCGCACCGACTACATCGACGCCGACCTGAAGAACCCGGCGCACATCCTGCGCGAGGCGGCCCGGACGCTCGACTTCGACCGGCCCGTCGTGCTGTGCATGGTGGCGGTGCTGCACTTCATCGAGGACGAAACCGCTTACGGCGTCGTCCAGGAGGTGCTGGACGCGCTGCCCCCGGGAAGCTGGCTCGTCCTGAGCCACCTGGCCGACGACCTCAACCCTGAGGAGACCGCCAAGGTGGCGCGGTCGTTCCAGAAGAGCGGGCTGACCTTCGTGCTCCGGTCACGCGAGAAGGTGGAGCGGTTCTTCACCGGCAACGGGCTGACTCCCGCCGAACCGGGCGTGGTTCCCGTCCACCGCTGGCGGCCCGACGGCGCGGCGCCCGTGCTCCCGGCGCCGGACCCCGAGCGCCTCGCGTCCCTGGAGTTCATCGACCGGATCAAGTACCACGACATCAACGACGTCACGGACGCCGACATCAGTGTCTACGCGGCGATCGCGCGCAAGCCCTGACGGCCCCGAACCACTCAGGGTCCTGCGCCGGGCCGCCACCGCTGTCGGCGATGACGGCCCGAAAGCGCCTCAGAGCCGCTCGGGCGTCCTGATGCCCAGCAGCGCCATGCCCTGGTGCAGAGTGCGGGCGGTGACGTCGCACAGGAAGAGGCGGTTCTCGACCTGCTCGGGCGTCTCGGCCTTCAGCACCGGGCACTTGTCGTAGAAGGAGGTGTAGAAGGACGCCAGCTGGTAGAGGTACCCGGCCAGCTTGTGCGGGGCGTACTCCGCCGCGGCCTCCGCCACCGTCTCCGCGAACTGGTCCATGTGCAGACCCAGCGCCCGCTCCGCCTCGCTCAGCGCCAGCTCCGGGTGCGCGGCCGGGCGTACGTCGCCGGCCTTGCGGAGGATGGACTGGATACGGGCGTACGCGTACTGGAGGTACACGCTCGTGTCGCCGTTCAGCGACACCATCTGGTCCAGGTCGAACTTGTAGTCGCGGCTCGCCGACGTCGACAGGTCCGCGTACTTCACCGCGCCGATGCCCACCTGGGTGCCGCGCTCGGTGATCTCTCCCTCGGACAGGTCCTGCGCCTTCTCCCGTACGACGGCAGAGGCGCGCTCGATCGCCTCGTCGAGGAGGTCGACCAGCCGGACCGTCTCGCCCTCACGCGTCTTGAACGGCTTGCCGTCCTTGCCGAGGACCGTGCCGAAGGCGAGCTGGATCGCCTTCACGCCGTCGTTCAGCCAGCCGGCCCGCCGCGCGGTCTCGAAGACCATCTTGAAGTGCAGCGACTGGCGGGCGTCCACGACGTACAGGAGGGCGTTCGCCTTGTGGTTGAAGACGCGGTCGCGGATCGCGGAGAGGTCCGTGGCCGCGTAGCCGTAGC
Organism: Streptomyces colonosanans; assembly: GCF_001866645.1. Lineage (GTDB taxonomy): Bacteria > Actinomycetota > Actinomycetes > Streptomycetales > Streptomycetaceae > Streptomyces > Streptomyces colonosanans. The sequence goes on along the minus strand of NZ_MLYP01000007.1, from coordinate 161,460 downwards.
CACCGTCCGACTTCTGCACGATCAGCGGGACCGGGTTGCCGTCGGGGCCCTTGATGTCGTCGAAGAAGACGCACAGCGCGCCCTCCGAGCGGACCGCCACGCCGGACTCCTCCAGCAGGCGGCAGGTCTCGGCGAGCATGTCGTTGTAGCCCGACTCGCCGACGATGTCGGGGTCCCGGATCTCCATGTCGAGCTTCTCGAAGACGGAGTAGAAGTAGATCTTCGACTCGTCCACGAACTTCTGCCACATGGCGAGGGTGTGCGGGTCACCGGCCTGGAGGTCGACCACCCGGCGCCGGGCGCGCGTCTTGAACTCCTCGTCGGCGTCGAACTTCCTGCGCGCGGCCTTGTAGAGGCGGTCGAGGTTCGACATCGCCTCCTCGCCGGTGACCTGGCCGGCCTTGTGGTCCAGCTCGTGCGGGTGCTCGTCCAGGTACTGGATGAGCATGCCGAACTGGGTGCCCCAGTCGCCGATGTGGTGGCGGCGGACCACGGTCTCGCCGGTGAACTCCAGGAGCTGGACGACCGAGTCGCCGATCACCGCGGAGCGCAGATGCCCGACGTGCATCTCCTTCGCCACGTTCGGCTGGGCGTAGTCGATGACCGTGGTGCCCGGCGTCTCGGCGTACGGCACGCCCAGGCGGCCCTCGGGGTCGGCGGCGCGGGCGGCGAGGTTCTCGGTGATCGCCCGGTCGGTGACCGTGATGTTGAGGAAGCCGGGGCCGGAGACCTCGATGTCCTTGATCACGCCACCGGTGACGACCTTGTCCACGACCTGGGTCGCCAGCTCCCGGGGGTTCGCCTTCGCTTTCTTCGCGAGCGCCAGGATCCCGTTGGCCTGGAAGTCGGCCCGGTCGCTTCGTCGCAGCAGCGGGTCCGCGTCGGCCTCCGGCAGAGTGGCCGAGAGGGCGGTCGCGAGGCGCTGGTGGACGGAGGCGGTGAGGGACGTGACCGAGGCCATGAGGTGGGAGCCGTTCTCCTCGTGCGTACGGATAGACGTGGCCAGTATCCCACGGGGGTAAAGGGGTTTTTCCGGCTGCGGTCTCCGACACGGGCGATCGGGATTTCGAGGTCCGCCACGCCTGCGCCCGGGCGCTGCCCTGCCTGTTTCAGGTGGGGCTTGAAAAGTGGTTTTCGTGGATGTGGTCGAGACAGGGACAATGGAGCGGGTCAGCCGTGTGACCATGCCGGCTGGGTGTGAGGAACTTCCAGACAAAGAGGACGTGCCGATCGTGGCTCAGAGCACCGAGACCACCGACTGGGTCTCCCGTTTCGCGGATGAGGTCATCGAAGAGTCGGAGCGCCGGGCCCCGGGCAAACCGGTCGTCGTCGCGTCCGGGCTCTCCCCGTCCGGGCCCATCCATCTGGGGAACCTGCGCGAGGTCATGACGCCCCACCTCGTCGCCGACGAGATCCGGAGGCGCGGGTACCAGGTCCGGCACCTGATCTCCTGGGACGACTACGACCGGTACCGGAAGGTGCCGGCGGGCGTCGCGGGGATCGACGAGTCCTGGGCCGAGCACATCGGCAAGCCGCTGACCTCCGTGCCCGCCCCGAAGGGCTCCGCCCACGCCAACTGGGCCGAGCACTTCAAGGCCGCGATGATCGAGTCGCTCGCCGAGCTGGGCGTCGAGTACGACGGCATCAGCCAGACCGCGCAGTACACCTCCGGTGCCTACCGCGAGCAGGTCCTGTTCGCGATGAAGCACCGGGGCGAGATCGACGCGATCCTCGCGCAGTACCGGACCAAGCCCAAGGCCGCCGCCAAGAAGCAGCAGAAGCCCGTCGACGAGGCCGAGCTGGAGGCCGCCGAGGGCTCCGGTGCCGCCGCCGAGGACGACGGCAGCGCCGGGTCCGCCGGGTACTTCCCGTACAAGCCCTACTGCGGCGGGTGCGGCAAGGACCTCACCACCGTCACCGCGTACGAGGACGACACCACCGAGTTGACGTACTCGTGCTCGGCCTGCGGCTTCTCCGAGACCGTCCGGCTGAGCGAGTTCAACCGCGGCAAGCTCGTGTGGAAGGTCGACTGGCCCATGCGCTGGGCCTACGAGGGTGTCGTCTTCGAGCCCTCCGGCGTCGACCACTCCTCGCCGGGCTCCAGCTTCCAGGTCGGCGGCCAGATCGTCGGGATCTTCGGCGGCAAGCAGCCCATCGGGCCCATGTACGCGTTCGTGGGCATCAGCGGCATGGCCAAGATGTCCAGCAGCAAGGGCGGGGTCCCGACCCCGGCCGACGCCCTGCGGATCATGGAGCCCCAGTTGCTGCGCTGGCTCTACGCCCGCCGCAAGCCCAACCAGTCCTTCAAGATCGCCTTCGACCAGGAGATCCAGCGGCTCTACGACGAGTGGGACAAGCTGGCCGCGAAGGTCGCCGACGGTTCCGCCCTGCCGGGTGACATGGCGGCGTACACCCGTGCCGTCGGCAGCGCCGCCGGTGAGCTGGCGAAGACGGCCCGCCCGCTGCCGTACCGCACGCTCGCGTCCGTCGCCGACATCACCGCCGGCCACCAGGACCAGGCCCTGCGCATCCTGTCGGACCTCGACCCGGCGAACCCGCTCACCGCGCTCGACGAGGCACGGCCGCGCTACGACAAGGCCGAGGCTTGGATCAACACCTACGTCCCGGCCGACCAGCGCACCATTGTCCGTGGCGAGCCCGACGCCGAGCTGCTGAAGTCCCTTGACGAGCAGGCCAAGCAGTCGCTGCGGCTGCTGCTCGACGGGCTGGAGAAGAACTGGTCCCTGGACGGGCTCACCCACCTCGTGTACGGGGTGCCCAAGGTCCAGGCCGGTTTCTCCGCCGATGCCACCCCCAAGGAGCTGCCGCCGGAGATCAAGACCGCCCAGCGGACGTTCTTCGCGCTCCTCTACCACCTGCTCGTCGGCCGCGACACCGGGCCGCGGCTGCCTACGCTGCTGCTCGCGGTGGGGCAGGACCGGGTGCGGGCCCTGCTCGGGGAGTAGAACCGCTCGAGTACGACAAGGGGCGCCCGGTGTTCGCCGGGCGCCCCGCGCCGTACTTCCCTGGTACTTCCCTGTGGTTATGCGATGTGGTCCTCTTCCAGCTCCGCGTTGAAGCGATTGGAGAAGCGGTTCACCATGCGCTTGGCGGCGGTGTCGCCGAGGGAGATGTTGTACGTCGCCTCGACGCTGTCGCTGAACTCACGGGGCGTGGGCAGGCTGCCGTTGATCGACCGGCGGAAGACCTGGTAGTAGTCCTCCTCGCCCGGTTCCGTGCCGCCGCCCTCGCCGAGCCGGCGGGTGCGGTTCGGGCCCGACGGAATGGGGAAGCTACCGGTCTCCTCCGCGGAGGGCTCCTGGGCGGAGGGCTCCTGCGGCTGCTCCGGGCCGTCCTGCTGCCGGCCCTGGTGCTGCTCGTCCTGGAACCCCTGCTCTTCCTGGACCTCCTGCTCCTGCTGGAACTGCTGCTCCTCGTACCACTGCCAGTGCTCTTCCTCGAGGTCGTAGGAAGGCTCCGGTTCGTACGCCGGGTCGTAGCCGCCGTGGTACTCGACCTGCTGCGGCGGCTTGAACCAGGGGTTCAGCTCCGGGGACGGCACGGCCTCGGGGGCCGGAAGGTCCTGGGGTTGCCCGGGGGCCGGGTTGCGCTCCAGCTGGGGGCGCTGCTCATCGGGTGTCGCCGCCTTCTGTGGTCCCGCTTCGGCCGGGGCGCCCACGGCCACCTCCAGCTGGGGCGCCGGCGGTATCAGGGCCGGTTCGATGCCCGCCGCCGCCAGGCCCGCCGAGGCCGTCTCCGCGAGCGGGACGCCGTACCGCGCGAGCCTCAGCGGCATCAGCGACTCCACCGGGGCCTTGCGCCGCCAGGCCCGGCCGAAGCGGGAACGCAGCCGTGCCTGGTAGACGAGACGTTCCTGCTCCAGCTTGATCACCTGCTCGTAGGAACGCAGCTCCCACAGCTTCATACGGCGCCAGAGAAGGAAGGTGGGCACCGGGGAGAGCAGCCAGCGGGTCAGGCGGACGCCCTCCATGTGCTTGTCGGCCGTGATGTCCGCGATCCGGCCGATCGCATGGCGGGCCGCTTCGACCGCGACCACGAACAGGACCGGGATCACCGCGTGCATGCCCACGCCCAGCGGGTCCGGCCAGGCCGCCGCGCCGTTGAACGCGATCGTCGCCGCCGTCAGCAGCCACGCCGTCTGACGCAGGAGGGGGAAGGGGATGCGGATCCAGGTCAGCAGCAGGTCCAGGCCCAGCAGCACGCAGATGCCGGCGTCGATGCCGATCGGGAAGACGTAACTGAAGGTCCCGAAGCCCTTCTTGACGGCCAGCTCGCGGACGGCCGCGTACGAACCCGCGAAGCCGATCCCGGCGATGATGACAGCGCCGGTGACGACCACGCCGATCAGAACCCGGTGTATCCGTGTCAGCTGCAGTGGCGCGGCCACCTCTGAATCCCCTTCCAGTGCGTGTTGTTGCGCGCAACAGGGTGGCACACACGTGCGGTGAACGAGTGGCCGGAGTGACGGAAGCCCGGTCCGTACGGGACCGGGCTTCCGTCAACTGCCCTGGTGTCGCCATGAATTAGGCTCGGTCAGTTCTTTCCTGACTCCGACGCGGACGAGGACGCCCCCTTCGACGGGGAGGCGTTCTTCGACGCCTTCTGCGCCGGGGCGTCGCTCGCCTTGCCGCCGCCCTTGTTCGCTGCCGAGACCGCCGACACCGTCTCCTTGGCGGCCTTCTCGGCGGCCGCCGTCAGGTCGCCGACGTCCGGCGTCTTGTCGCCCGCCAGGCCCGCACCGTTGTAGTCGAGGGTGACGACGACGTTTTCCACGCGTGCCACGACCGTCTGCTGCCTGAAGGTGCCTTCCTTCTTGTCCAGGACGTAGCGCACCGTCGTCGCCTCGTCGCCGGTCCCCGAGACCGGCTCCGACGCGGTGTTGCTCGCGCCCTGGACGGACTTCGCGTCCTGCACCTGCTTGGTGTAGTACTCGTGCGCGAGCTTGTTGCCCTCGCCGCGCGTGGCGTCCGAGTCGAAACGCAGCAGGGAGACATTGAGCCAGCGGAACTGCGAGCCCTTGACGCCGTTGTTCTGCAGGCTGTTCCACGAGCAACTCGATCGCGTGCCCGCCTCGCTCGACTTGCCCTTCTTACCGGACTTCGCCGCCTTAGGTACGAGGTCGCCCAGGGTCTTGGCGGACAGGACGGAGCAGGGCTCGGGCAGTGTCGCGTACGCGGCCGGCTGCACGGTGTTCGCCGAGGCGCTCTGCGTGGGCTGAGAGCTCGAGGTCGCCTTCTGCTTGGCGTCGCCGCCGGAGCCGGACCCGGAGTCGGAGCCGGAGTCGGAGGAGCAGCCGGCGGCGACGAGCACTGCCGGGACGGCGGCCGCGCAGACGAGGAGGCGGCGAAGGCGCGGGCCCCGTCGGCCCGGCTGCCGCTCGCCCTGGTCGTGCTGGTCTCTCCCCCACTGCCTGAAGGGCGTGGGAGGTATCCCCATGTCTCGCTGTGCAGGTCGGTGCATGGTTCCTTCACTCATGACGCTCGTGGATCGTGCGGTCGGATCGGGTCCGAGGGGCCACCGTACGTGGTGGTGACGCGTGCGTCGCGAGGTTCGGTGTTCCGGGTGGGGTGGTGCGCAGGGGTGCGTCAGCCGAGTGAACCGGCCAGCCGCTGGGCCAGTTTCTGTGCCCTGTCCTGCATGTCCTGGCTGCTCGGTGCGGTTTTGGCGGGGGGCGGCTGCTCGTCGTACTCGAGGGTCACGATCACGTTGGACGTGCGAAACACCACAGTCACGGTGTGCTGCCGGCCGGTGCCCTGCTGGTCGTTCAGGAACGCCTCGTCGCCGAGGTCGTCGAGGGCGCGGGGCTGGAGGTCCGTCGGGGTGTCGGTGGCGGACGGGCTCCCGGAGGCGGGGGCGGACGGGGAGCCGGAAGGCATGGCGGTGGCGTCGGCGCTGCTGCTGCTGTTGTTGCCGCTGCCGTCCGGAGGGGTGGAGCCGGGACCGGAGCTGGAGCCGGAGCTCGAACTGGAGCTGGGCAGCGGGATGTTCGCGGACTTCGCCTTGTCGGCGAAGACCTCACGGGCGCGGTTGTCGTCGCTGACCGTGTTGTCGTACGACACCACCCGCTCGAGGTCGAGGTGCAGATGGGCCGTGGTGTCGGCCGACTCGGCCTTCCAGCGGCAGCCGGAGCGCCGGTCGTTGTTGTAGGTGAGGTCGGCCTCACCTTCGTAGGCCCTGTCGCGCTGTGCCCGGTCGGCTATCTGCTTGATTCCGGGCATGAGCGAGTCGAGCATGCCGTGGCTCACGGCGCTGCACGCGTCGGTGAGGGTGTGGTACTTGCCGGGCTGGGCGGCGGTCGCGCTCGTGGTGGAGTCGGCGGACCTGGAGCCGTCCGCCGTGTCGTCACCGCCGGACCCGCCGGTGCAGGCCGCCAGCAGTGCCGTGAGGAGCATGACGGCGCCCGGTACGTACGCCTTCCGCTGCACGGTGAGGCTCCTCTCGACGGTTCTGCGGGCTGTGTCCGCTGGTTATTCGGTTGCCGCGCGGGGCGGGCCCCTGGAGACAATGTGTATCGCACGCACTGCCGTGGACGCCGGTCCGTTGTCCTTTACGTCGACCTTGACTCCGGTATTTGTGCTTTGAGACTTGTGTTGTTTTCCTGGGGGATTGAGGCGATATGTCGTATGTAGAGATGCCGGGGGCGAAGGTTCCGATCCGGATGTGGACGGACCCGGCGGCGGTCGAGGGCGCCGCGATGCAGCAGCTGCAGAACGTGGCGACGCTGCCGTGGATCAAGGGCCTCGCGGTCATGCCGGACGTTCACTACGGCAAGGGGGCGACGGTCGGATCGGTCATCGCGATGCGGGACGCGGTGTGTCCGGCGGCGGTCGGTGTGGACATCGGCTGCGGGATGTCCGCGGTCAGGACCTCGCTCACGGTGAACGACCTTCCCGGGGACCTGTCGCGGCTGCGGTCGAAGATCGAGCAGGCGATTCCGGTGGGACGCGGGATGCATGACAGCCCCGTCGACCCGGGGCGGTTCCACGGGCTGGCGACATCCGGGTGGGACGACTTCTGGGGGCGGTTCGACGGGGTCGCCGAGGCCGTGAAGTTCCGCGAGGAACGTGCGACCAAGCAGATGGGGACGCTCGGCTCGGGGAACCACTTCATCGAGGTCTGCACGGACACGACCGGCACCGTCTGGCTGATGCTGCACTCCGGTTCCCGGAACATCGGCAAGGAACTGGCCGAATACCACATCGGCGTGGCCCAGAAGCTCCCGCACAACCAGGGCCTGATCGACCGCGACCTCGCCGTCTTCGTGGCAGACACCCCGCAGATGGCGGCGTACCGCAACGACCTGTACTGGGCGCAGGAGTACGCCAAGCACAACCGCACGCTGATGATGGCGCTCCTGAAGGACGTGGTCCGCAAGGAGTTCAAGAAGGCGAAGCCGACGTTCGAGCCGGAGATCTCCTGCCACCACAACTACGTGGCGGAGGAGCGGTACGAAGGCATGGACCTGCTCGTGACCCGTAAGGGCGCGATCCGGGCCGGTTCCGGCGAGTACGGCATCATCCCGGGCTCCATGGGCACGGGTTCGTACATCGTGAAGGGCCTCGGCAACGAGAAGGCGTTCAACTCGGCGTCGCACGGCGCGGGCCGGCGCATGAGCCGCAACGCCGCGAAGCGCCGCTTCACGGCGAAGGACCTGGAGGACCAGACACGGGGCGTGGAGTGCCGTAAGGACTCCGGTGTCGTGGACGAGATCCCGAGCGCGTACAAGCCGATCGAGCAGGTCATCGACCAGCAGCGCGACCTCGTCGAGGTCGTGGCGAAGCTGAAGCAGGTCGTCTGCGTGAAGGGCTGACGCACCAGACCCCCGGCCGGAAACCGGGGGTCTCGCTATGCCCGGCCGCTCGCCCGTCCACCCGTGGTGGTCACTTCGCGTGCCTCACCGCGTAGATCATCACGAACGCCACGACATGGATGCCGAAGAGGAAGTACGCGAGGTAGTACCAGACGTAGCGCTCGCGCTTCTTCTCCAGGGACAGGCCCTGCTGTTCCGCGGACGGCTCGGGCTCGTCCTCCGGGGTCGGCTGCGTCATCACTTCTCGCGGTGGACCTTGGTGTTCGATGCCTGGGCGCGCGGGCGGACCACCATGAGGTCGATGTTGACGTGGCTGGGACGGGTGATCGCCCAGCCGATCGTGTCGGCCACGTCCTCCGCGGTCAGGGGCTCGGCGACGCCCTCGTACACCTTCGCCGCCTTCTCCGTGTCACCGTCGAAGCGGGTCAGCGCGAACTCGTCCGTCTTCACCATGCCGGGGGCGATCTCGATCACCCGGACGGGGGTGCCGACGATCTCCAGGCGGAGGGTCTCGGCGAGGACGTGCTCGGCGTGCTTGGCGGCGACATAGCCCGCGCCGCCCTCGTACGTGGCGAAGCCCGCGGTGGAGGAGACCACCACCACCGTGCCGTCGCCGCTCGCCGTCAGCGCGGGCAGCAGGGCCTGGGTGACGTTCAGGGTGCCAAGGACGTTCGTCTCGTACATCCGGCGCCAGTCGTCGGGGTCGCCGGTCGCGACCGGGTCCGCGCCGAGCGCGCCGCCCGCGTTGTTGACCAGGACGCCGATGGTCTGGAAGGCGGTCGCGAACTGGTCGACCGCCCCGCGCTCGGTGACGTCCAGCGCGTACGACGTCGCCGAGTGGCCCGCGGCGTTCAGTTCCTCCGCGAGCGCCTCGATGCGGTCCTTGCGGCGGGCGGTGAGGACGACGCGGTAGCCCTCGGCGGCGAGCCGGCGGGCCGTTGCGGCACCGATTCCGCTGCTCGCGCCGGTGACGACGGCGATGCGGGAGGCGGCGGAGGGTGCGGCGGCGGTCATGGGCTGCTCCTCGGACGGCAGGCTCGTGCGGACGGGCACACGGATCGGTCGGTACGGGGTCGTCGGTATGGGGGTGTCGGTACGGGGTCGTTCGCGCGGGGTGCCCCTACGGGTTCGCGAGCGACGTCCGCCCCAGGATAGGCGCCCGGACCGGGGGTCCGGCGGAGTGCCGTAGGCGTGGCCGGTCGATGTCCGAAGGGCTGCGAACCGTCAGTGCCCCCGCGGCGCCCACATGATGACGGCCATCCCGGCGAGGCAGACCAGCGCGCCGGTCACGTCCCAGCGGTCGGGGCGGTAGCCGTCCGCCACCATGCCCCAGGCCAGCGAGCCGGCCACGAAGACGCCGCCGTACGCGGCGAGGATGCGGCCGAAGTGCGCGTCCGGCTGAAGAGTGGCCACGAAGCCGTAGACGCCGAGGGCCATCACGCCCGCGCCGGCCCACACCCAGCCGCGGTGTTCGCGCACGCCCTGCCACACCAGCCAGGCGCCGCCGATCTCGAACAGCGCGGCGACGACGAAGAGGGCGGCGGAGCGCAGGATCAGCATGCGGCCACCCTTGCATGCCGTTCCCGGCGCGCCCGAGGGGGCCGCCACCGTGGCCCCTCACCTGCCCGGCGGCGTCTGCCACGGCGTGCGGGGTTTTCGGCCGGTGCGGCGAGTGGGGGTACCCCCTGCTCGAAGAGCTTGGGGGAGCGTGCCGGGCGTCGCGATGGGGCAAACGTTGCCTGCCGGGGCCCAGGAGGGCGCGTACGCCGTCGGCGGTACCCCCACCGCCGCCGTGAAGTCCCGCACCAGATGGGCCTGGTCGGCGTAGCCGAGGTCCGCCGCCAGGCCCGCCCAGTCCACGGCCCGCTCGGTCTCCGCGCGCTCCAGCACCTCGTGGATGCGGTAGCGCAGAATGACCCACTTCGGGCCCACCCCCACATACGCGGCGAACAGGCGCTGCATGAGGCGCACGGACATGCCCTCCGCCCGTGCGAAGTCGGCGACGCGGCGGATCGTGCGATCGGTGCGGATGCGGTCGACGAGGGCCGTCGCGAGATCGGCCCGCGGGTCCGGGCGGGGGGCGAGGCTCAGCAGGAACGCGTCCAGGGCGGCCACGCGGGCGCGATCGTCGCCGGGGGTGAGGACCGCCGCCGGGTCCGTGTCCGGGTACACCTCGGGCAGGGGGACGTGGCGGTCCGTCCAGTCCGCCACCGGGCGGTCGGGGGCGAAGGGACGGAAGCCGCCCGGGCGGAACTGGATCCCGCACACCCGGCCGCAGCCCTCCAGCTTCCGTGTGGACAGCTTCAGGCCGATGCCCGCGACCTCGCCGAAGGGCGGCTGGTCGTAGTAGCGCTGGAAGACGATGTTCACCGACGGGTGCGGGACGACATGGGACGCGTGCGGTTGCGGCAGGTCCCAGTCCATCAGCCAGTAGTGCTCCAGATAGGGGCGCAGGGGCTCGGCCGGCTCGTATCGCCGGAAGGCGACGTGTGAGAAGAGTCCCGCGGCGTCGACGATGCCTCGTGTGTCACGGCGTGGGGCAGCCATGGACGGATCGTACGAGCGAGCACCGACAACGGAGGCGGCGTGCTGCGCCCGCCCCGGTCGTCCCGCGTCGGGTTCGCGCAAGCCGTGGGGCGGGCCGGGCGGTCCGGTGCGACCCCGTGCGTAAAGCGTGAGGGAGGGGTGGGCCGCCACCGTCGTACCGCTCCGGCCCACCCCTCCCGCGCGGACGGAACCCCGGGGGGTTCCAGGACCGGCCAGGCGGCCTCCGTCACCCGGCCGCGCCCTGGGACGGCGGGCCGGGTGGCCTGTGGAGGTGGGACCTCCCGCCGCCTGCGCGGCGCGGCCCCGGTCGTACGTCACCTGTTCATGGGCGTCCTTCGGGCGTCCACGCAGCCGTCACGCGCCCTGCGGGGAATCGGCGGGGCGGGAGGGCGATCGGTACCATCCGGCGACGAGCCCCAACCCGTCGGCCGGTGCCCGCGACCGCTCCGTCCCGGCCCCGCCTCGATGGCTCTCCGGCGCGGCCCCCGGGCGGGGACCGCTGTGGTGTGACATAGCCGACACCCTGGCCCGACCAGGTAAGTCGCCGCGTTCTGAGCGGTGAGAGGCGGGTAAGAAGCCCGTCCGCAGCTCGACTCGCCCGGTGGAGCACCCCTGCGGCCTTGGCAGACTGGTGGGGTGACCCAGACCGTGCTGCTCGCCGAGGACGACCGCGCCATCCGCCATGCCCTGGAACGCGCGCTGACGCTGGAGGGTTACGCGGTGACCGCCGTGGCCGACGGGGTGGAGGCGCTCGCCCAGGCCCATCGCACCCAGCCCGACGTGCTCGTTCTCGATGTGATGATGCCCGGCATCGACGGCCTCCAGGTGTGCCGTGTGCTGCGCGCCGAGGGCGACCGCACCCCGATCCTGATGCTCACCGCACTGGTGGAGACGGCCGACCGGATCGCGGGCCTGGACGCGGGCGCCGACGACTACGTGGTGAAGCCGTTCGACGTCGAGGAGGTCTTCGCCCGGCTGAGGGCCCTGCTGCGGCGCACCAACGGCTCCGCCCCCGAGGCGCCCAAGGAAGAGGAGAAGATCCCCACCGGCCAGGTGTGCGTCGCCGCGCTGCGCATGGACGTCCAGGCGCGCCGGGCCTGGCGCGGCGAGCGCGAGCTGGAACTCACCCGGACCGAGTTCGACCTGCTGGAACTGCTCGCCCGCAATGCCGGCATCGTCCTCGACCACGCCACGATCTACGACCGCATCTGGGGGTACGACTTCGGCCCCGGCTCCAAGAACCTCGCCGTCTACGTGGGCTACCTGCGGCGCAAGCTCGACGAGCCGGGGGCCCCGGCGCTCATCCACACGGTGCGCGGCGTGGGGTATGTGCTGAGGGAGGACTAGTGCCTCCTGCGCTCGGTCCGGCCACCGATGCCGGGATCTGGTTGCGTCTGTGGCGGCGGCTGCCGCGCGGGCTGCGCGCCCGGCTGCGGCTGCGGTCGCGGCTGCGGCGGATCTCATCGCTGCGGACCACCTTCACCGTGTCCTTCGCGGCCGTGGCCGCGGGCGTCACCGTCCTCGTCGGCTTCCTCAGCTACGACGCCGCCGCGCGCCTCGTGCGCGTGGACCAGCAGAGCGTGTTCGCGCAGGTCGTCGCCGACCTGCGGACCCAGGTCGGCCAGAAGTGGCTGACACCGGAAGACTTCGCCGTCTCCGACAAGGATCACGACTCCGCGCGCGAGGAGATCATCCGGCCCAGCCGCACGGTCGTACAGGTGCTCGACCCGGGCGGAACGGTCGTCGGCCGCTCCCATCCGGTCCTGCCCGTCGGCGACGACGACCGGCGCATCGCCGCCACCGTCACGGCGGGCAAGCTGGTGGAACACAAGAGCGTCGACGTCAACGGCGACATCTACCGGGTGGCCACTGTCGGGCTCGGCCACGGCAACGGCGCGGTGCAGGTCGCCCAGGAACTCAGCAGCACCGAAGACCTGCTGCGCAGCCTCCAGCAGCGCACGGCCCTGCTGATGGGCGCGGTGGTGGTGGCGGCCGGACTGTTCGGCTGGTGGCTGGCACGCAGGATCACCGGGCGGCTGGTGCGGCTGGCCGGTGCCGCCGAGGACGTGGCGCGCACCCGGCGGCTCGGCATCCAGGTCCCGGTCACCGGGAACGACGAGGTGGCCCGCCTCGGCCGTTCCTTCGACCGCATGCTGGGGCGGCTGGCCCGCTCGGAGGAGGACCAGCGTCGGCTGGTGCAGGACGCAGGCCACGAACTCCGTACGCCGCTGACGTCTCTGCGTACGAACATCTCGCTGCTGCGCCGGATCGACGAGCTGCCGCCCGCTGCCCGTGAGGAACTGGTCGCCGACCTCGCCCAGGAGTCCCGCGAGCTGACCGACCTGGTCAACGAGCTGGTCGCCCTGGCGGCCGGCCAGTCCGACACGGAACCGGTGCAGCGGCTGACGCTCGCCGACGTCGCCGAGGACGCGGCGACGATCGCGCGCCGGCGCACGGGCCGCGGGATCGTCGTCCGCGTCACCGGCGACACCACGGTCGACGGACGCGCCTCGGCCTTGCAGCGGGCGGTGTCCAACCTGTTGGAGAACGCGGCGAAGTTCGACCGCGACGGCGAGGCGCCGGTCGAGATCGTCGTCACGGGCCCGGAGCACCCGCCCCGGCTGGAGGACTCCGACGAGCCGGACACCGGTCCGCCGCTGGGCAGCGTGCGCGTGGAGGTCCTCGACCGCGGGCCGGGCATCGCGGAGGGCGATCTCATGCGCGTCTTCGACCGCTTCTACCGGGCCGCGGACGCCAGGAGCCTGCCCGGTTCGGGGCTCGGTCTGTCGATCGTGCGGGAGGTGGCGACGTCGCACGGGGGCGCGCCGTTCGCGTACCGGCGCGAGGGCGGCGGAGCGGTCATCGGGTTCACGGTCGGTGGGGGGACGAGGGCCGGGAGCGAGTGAGCGGACGGGAGCTGGGGCAGTAGCACGGCCTGGACGAGAGGGGCGTCCTCAGCCGACGTGGACGCGTGGCCGCCGGGTGCGGTCGGGCTCCGCCTCGCGCAGGACCTCCCGCGTCACCGGGGCCACCTCGCCCTGCCCGAAGAGGAAGAAGCGCAGGAAGTTCGCGAACGGGTTGCCCTCGGTCCAGGTGAAGTAGATGTGCGGGGTGCAGCCGGTGGTGTCGCGGACGTGCAGCAGCAGGGCGGCGAGTGCGTTGGGGATGGAGGACGACTCCAGGGTGAGCACGCGATAGCGGTCGTGCAGGACCTCGCCGCGCACGCTCAGTCCCGCCTCGAACTCCGAGGGGTCGCCGATCGTGACCTCCACGAAGACGAAGTCCTCCTGCAGCGGGACGTCGTCGTCGGCGCGGATCTGCTCGATCTTGGCGCGGTATTCGGCGAGGTCGCGGCCGCGGGGTTCGTTGGCGATGAACCGTATCTTCCGGCTGGCGATGTCACGGACGAACCGTTCCGCCATGCCGTCCAGGGTCACGCTGGTGACCCGCAGCTCGAAGGAGCGGGCGAGCCGGGACAGCAGCGAGACGAGGATGATCCCGGTGATGAAGCAGGCGCCGATCTTCACGCCGTCCGGCCGTTCGATGACATTGACGACGGTGGTGTAGAGGAACACGGCGGCGATGACGGCGAAGGCGATCGTCCAGCCCTTCTGGCGGGCCCGGCGTGCGGCGACGGTCACCGCGATGGCGGCGGAGCTGATCAGCACGAGGACGCCGGTGGCGTAGGCGCCGCCCTGGGCGTCGACGCTGGCGTCGAAGATCCAGGTGACCAGGAAGGCGATCAGGGTGAAGACGATGACCATGGGGCGTACGGCTCGGGCCCAGTGCGGGGCCATGCCGTAGCGGGGCAGATAGCGGGGCATCAGGTTGAGCAGCCCGGCCATGGCGGAGGCGCCGGCGAACCAGAGGATGGCGATCGTCGAGATGTCGTAGACCGTGCCGAACCCACTGCCGAGGTATGCGTGCGCCAGATACGCCAGCGCCCGTCCGTTGGCCCGCCCGCCCGCCTTGAACTCGTGTGCGGGGATGAGAAGGGTGGTGATGAAGCTGGTGGTGATCAGGAAGCCGCTCATGATGACGGCGGCGGTGGTCAGCAGCTTTCTGGTGTCCCTGATCCGGCCCGTGGGCTTCTCCTCGGTGTCACCGGGGTCACCCCGTACATGCGGCATGACGGCGACCCCGGTCTCGAAGCCGGACAGGCCGAGGGCGAGCTTGGGGAAGACGATCAGGGCGAAGCCGATCATGACGAAGATGTTGCCGTGCTGGGTGCTCAGGGCGCTGGTCCAGTCGGTGATCACATGGCCGGCGGTGAGCACATGCCACAGGCCCACGGCCACGACGACGACGTTGAGGGCCAGGTAGACGGCGACCAGGGCGAAGGCGACGCCGATGGCTTCGAGGAAGCCTTTGAGGAAGACCGCGCCGAGCAGGGCGACCATAAGCAGGGTGATGAGCAACTGGTGGCCGTGGAGGGTGCCGGTGAGGTGGGGGTTTTCGATGAGGTGGGTGGAGGCGTCGGCGGCGGAGAGGGTGATGGTGATCAGGAAGTCGGTGGCCGCGAAGCCGAGGAGGGTCAGGACGAAGAGCTTGCCCTTCCAGAAGGAGAGCAGGCGTTCGAGCATGGCGATGGAGCCCTGGCCGTGCGGGCTCTCCCTGGCGACGCGGCGGTAGACGGGCAGGGCGCCGGCGAGGGTGACGAGGACCAGGACGATGGTGGCCAAGGGGGAGAGCAGGCCGGCGGCGAGGGCGGCGATGCCGGGCTGGTAGCCGAGGGTGGAGAAGTAGTCGACACCGGTCAGGCACATCACCCGCCACCAGCGCTGGCCCTTGTGCGGGGGTTCGGGCGGGGCGTGCGGACCCTGGGGGGCGCCGCCCATGTCGGACAGGCCCTCCAGCATCCACGCCCGCAACCGGTTCGGGCGGGTGCGCTCGGTGGCGGCCATAGGCGTGCTCTCCTGGCATGCGGCTCTGCGAACGGCCCGGCCTTCGAGAAGGCCGCCTTACCAGCGTAGGCAGGGAGTCGTGGTCCAGGGAGCCTGTGGACACGAGTGGACGGTGTCACGGCGGCGCGGGGCGGTCCGGGCGCGCACGGTCATCTGCCGTGGCGCACCCAGACGTTCGCGCTGTCGGGGCGAATCTGAGACGAAGGTAATAACTAGGTCATACGGCCGCTCCTCCCACCTGCTTCGATCACAGACGGTCACCGATATGTCTGATGACTTCGTGGCAATGAGGTGAAATCCGGGTCGCCGCCAAATCGGTTACGTGCAAATCTCGATGGTGCGCGCACTGGGGGAGTCCGTAGTGGGGGAACTGTCCTAGTACAGGAGTCCAACGTGAAATCCTCACTCCGTACCCGCTCCACCCGTGTGTTCGCCGTCGGTGCGCTGTCCGCGGCACTGCTGACGGCCGGAACGGCCGGCGCGTTCGCCGCCGAGCCGAACCCGAACCCCAAGGCGACGCGCATGGCGGAGCCGAAGGCGACGCTCAAGCCGAACCCGCAGGTGCCCCACCGCTCGGCCTCGATCACCACCAAGGTCAACAGGACCGAGGTGAGGGTCGGCGACAGGGTGACGCTCACGGGACGCACCGACGGCCTGGAGATAGGCAGCCCGGTGGTGCTCGAGCGCTACTACAGCGGCAAGTGGGAGCCGATGAGCACCGACATCCACGCCACGATCAACAAGGCCAGCAACTACACCCTGGACACCCGGCTGCCTTACAAGGGCCGGGAGCAACTCAGGGTCAGGGTCGGGAACGTGGTGTCGCAGCCGGTGGCGGTGACGGTGAAGTGACCGCCGTGACGGCGAAGTAGCCGCACCACCACTCAGAGGGCCGGCCCTGACCGGGGTCGGCCCTCGTCTGCGGTTCTGCGGCTGATGCCCCGTCTTGCCTTCGGGTTACCCGACAGGCAGCGGCGGCGAGGCGGGGTTCCGGCTCGCCGAAAAGATAGAGACGTGGCCCTCCTCGAGATCGCTTAGCCGGGTGCGTGCCTGCTCCCGACCAGCCACCGTCCGGCTGGAACGCGCTGGGAAAGGCCGCCGGAGGGCCGCCGGAGAACCGCAACCGGCGCAGCATCGCCGACTTGCGTTCCGGCCCCTGGTCGCCGCCGGAGTAGTGCCCCGCCTCATGCTACCGATGGCTCAAGTCCCGCCAGCCGTAGAGCGATGGGGAGCGGGAGGGCGCTGACCTGGTACTGCACCTCAGGTGAAGTTGTCTTCCGGGTCCGTGGAGGTGCGCCGTTGGGGAGAATGGGGGCGGTTCAAAAACGGCGAGGTGGGAGACGGGTATGGCGGGCGACGGCGGTCCGGTGACACTGCGCGGGATCGCGGAACAGCTCGGGCTGCACGTCTCGACGGTCTCCCGGGTCCTCAACGGCTCGTCCGGGGAGCAGGGCCGCGCGGCGTCGGGCGAGACGGCGCGACGGATCCGCGAGCTGGCCGACGAACTCGGCTACCGGCCCAACCCGCACGCCACCAGCCTGCGCACCCGGCGCAGCAACCTGGTCGGGGTGCTCTTCCCCCGGCTGTCGGAGATCGTGGTGGCCACTATTTACGAGGGTGTGGAGGAGGAGGCGACCCTGCGAGGGCTCTCCACCTTCGTCACCAACACCCACGACGACCCCACCACCCAGCGCGAGCGGATCGGAATGGTCCTGGGTCGCCGGGTGGACGGCCTCATCATCGGCGACGCACACCTGGACGGGGCCGCGCTGGCCGCCCCGGCCCTGGACGGCACGCCCTTCGTGCTCGTCAACCGCCGCACCGATACCGGTCACCCGGCGGTCACCTGCGACGACCACCTGGGCGGGCGACTCGTGGCCGAGCACTTCCTGGCCCTGGGCCACCGCCAGGTGGCCGTCATCGCCGGTGAACCCTTCGCCAGCACCGGCACCGACCGCACCACCGGCTTCACCGACCGCTACCGCGAGGCCGGCCTGCCCCTGTCCGCCCACTCGGTGCGGCACTGCCGCTTCGACACGGCCGGCGGGCACCGGGCCGCCGTCGAGTTGCTGAGCGGGTCCGACCGGCCGACCGCGATCTTCGCTGTCAACGATCTCGCGGCGATCGGCACCATCGGCGCCGCCCGCGACCTGGGCCTGCGGCTGGGGGAGGACCTCGCGCTCGCCGGGTTCAACGACACCCCCCTCGCCGCCGAACTGCCGGTCCCGCTCACCAGCGTCCACTCCCCGATGGCCGAGCAGGGCAGACGCGCCGTACGGCTGCTGCTCCGCCGTATCGCGGGCGAGCCCATCGCCTCGGAGGTGCTCAGGCCCGATCTCGTGGTGCGGGCCTCCACGGGCACGCCGATCGGGCCCGGTCTGCGGTGAGCGAGACAACGTAAACCACGCCGATCACCCGTCAGTTCCGCTTCGGCCGAGTCCAGTGGGCGCCGTTACCCAAACGATTGGCGCAAACGATTGGGTAGAGCATACTGGCCACTCGGCAGGCGTCCGGCTGAGGCAGTGGGGGTGGCTTGGTGAGGTGGTTGGGCAGGCGGCGCGAGGCGACATCGGATCCCGGCGCGGTTCCCCGCGAGGATTTCGTCGCATCACTGCGGGAGGGCAGCAGAAAAGCTGAGTTGACAGGACGTCAGGGAAACGCGGAGGAGGCCGCCGAACGTTACGCGGATCTGGTCGCGCAAGCGGAACGCGTCCTGGGGCCGCAGGACACCGACACATTGGCGCTACGGCACCAACTGGCCCACTGGACCGGTGAGTCCGGACAACCAGAAGCCGCAGTGCAGATGTTCGCCCGACTGATGGCCGACCGGGAGCGGACGCAGGGACCGCGCCATCAGGACACCGAACTGGCCCGGCATCAACTGGCTCACTGGCACGGCCGGTCGGGCCGACCCGAGGAGGCCGTTCGCCGCTACGAAAGCATGCGCCGGTCAGCCGAGCGGGAAAACCGCACCGAGACGGCGCTCACCCTGCTGTGCGAGGTGGGTTACTGGCAGCAGAAAAGCGGCGACAACGCGGCCGCGCTGCGCGCTTTCTCCCAGATGTTGCAGACCGCCCAACAGGAGCTCGGCCCCGGGCATCAGCTTGTCAACATCGCTCGTCAGCGCTACGCCGAGGTCGCCGGCGGGCTGCCGTTCGGCAACGAGGGCGGCCACGACGGGCTCCAGGACCTCCTCGCGACGGCCGCCGCGGTCGAAGCCGCAGGAGACTTCCAGCGCGCGGGCCGGATGTACGGGCAGGCAGCCGCGCGGTGCGAGCAACTCTACGGGGCGGGCAGCTCGCATACCCTCTCCGCGCGTGTCGCGCAGGCGAAGGCGGCGGTGAGCGCGGAGGACCACGCGGCGGCTGTCGACTGCTTCGGGAAGGTGCTCGCGTGCATGGAGCTTCAGGGCCAGGGGCCGGGTTCGCCGGAGTACGACATCCTCCGCGGGCAGCGCGACGAGCTTGCCCGGATGGACCGGCGCACGGTGGTCCGCATCGCGGAAGGGACCGCGACGCTGTTGGGCGAGGCGGTGCAGGCCGCGGCGGAGACGGCACGCGCAGTGCTGGCACGCGAGGCCGGCGCGTCTCACGCGACCCGCCTTGCGGTCGTGAACGGCGGTGCGGGCGACCCGACATGGACCGCGGAGCAGTGGGCGGATGTGCTGCGGAAGCTGTCCCGGCACGGGTATGAAGCGACAGCCCTCTGCTTCGCCCGCGGCGACCTGCGGCCGACACCGGAAGAGGCCTTTGTGTGCGAGCGGTTGGGGCTGCCGGGCGTCTACGTATCCCGCCTGAGTGACGAGAACGTGCGGTTTGAGGCGTACGTCTTCCGGGCGGGCGAACCGGCGACGGCGCAGGTCGTCGTGGTGAAGGACGAGCAGCCCGCGACGGGTGAACGGGACGCGCGGAAGCGGATGTCCGCGGGGGCTGCGGACGGCCGGATCGCGGTGCACGCGCAGGCAGCGGCCATCGGTACCTGGCGGGAGATGGAGCGGGCCCGGCCCACCGCCGGGGTGGACCAGCCACCGGTCTTCGGCACGTACGAGGTGCTGGAGTGCGTCGGCGAGGGCGGCTTCGGGCGTGTCTACCTGTGCCAGGATCCCGACGGGCTGATGGTCGCGGTCAAGACGCTGCACGCGCACCTCGCGGCGGCTCCCCCGATCAAGCGAGGCTTCGCCCACGAGGTGCGGGCGGCCCAGCGGGTCGGTGGGCGGTTCAGCGTGCCGGTGATCGCCGCGGACACCGACGGTTCGACCCCGTGGATGGCGGTGCCCTACGTGGCGGCCCCGTCGTTGCAGGAACTCGCCGAGCGCTGCGGAGGGCTGGAAGTCGACCTGGTGCGCACGCTGGGGGCGGGCATCGCCGTCGCCCTGAGCGCCATCCACGCCGAGGGCATCGTGCACCTCGATCTCAAGCCGGCCAACGTTCTGCTGACCGAGGACGGCCCGCGCGTCATCGACTTCGGTATCGCCCAGATCGAACGGCTCACCGAGCCACGGCGCGGCTTCGTCGGCACCTACGCGTACGCCTCCCCCGAGCAACTACGCGAGCAGCGCACCTTTACACCTGCCAGCGATGTGTTCTCCCTGGGTACCGTTCTCGCCCGCCTTGCTCTGGGGCGCAGCCCCTGGGGCCAGGACACGCCGTCCGTGGTCGCCGGCATCCGGGCGGGTACACCTGATCTCGCCGGGCTGCCCGGAGACTTCGTGGAGGTGGTCCGATCGTGCCTTCACCCCGATCCGGATCAGCGGCCGACAGCCGGTGATGTGGCCGAGGCGCTGGTTCCCGGAGCCGGTGAGGGCATGATCGACCCGCCGCCGCTGTCGGAGCAGGCGCGGGCTCTCGTCGCGGAGTACGCCACCGTGCCTGCCACACGCCATTACGAGACGCTTGCCTACACCCGAGCTCATGGCGCCGAAGACACCACATGGGCTGTGCCGCAGGCTTCCCGAGGGCGGGACCCGAAAGCCCCGCCCGCTACCCACGAAACATCGGCTCAGGGCCACACCAAGCAGTACGGCTGATGCCCCGCCTCATGCAACCGATGGCTGAAGTCCTGCCACTCGTGCAGCAGTTGGTACACATTGAACGCGTCCCGCGGCCCGCCCCGGTCCGGCACCGTCGACCAGATGAACGCCGCCGCGCCCACCGCCTCCTCGCCGACGCCGCGCAGGGGGTCCACGACCGTCATGGGGAGTTTGACCACCGCGTAGTCGGGGTGCAGGACCACCAGTTCCAGCGGCGGGACCTTGTGCAGCGGGACGCCCTCGATGCCCGTGAGGACCATCGCCGCCATCGTCTCCGGCTTGATCTTGGTGAACATCCCGCCCATGCCGAGTTCGTCGCCGCCGAGTTCCTCGGGGCGCATCGAGATCGGTACGCGGGCCGCAGTGGCACCGTTCGGCGCGCCGAAGTACTTGTACGTCACCCCCACCCGACCACCATTCCCGCTCCCTGTCCCGAGTCGGCCGACCATACGGTCCCTGCGGTCTCTACGCGCCGCCCGGTCGATTCTCTCAGGCGCGCTCTGCGAGCCCTGGGAGTTCTGTGAAAAGCCCTGAGAACTCTGCGAGCTCTGAGAGCCCTGGGGATTCGGCGAGCTCTGCGGAGCCTGGGAACCGTGCGAACCATACGGTTCGTGCGCCTCGTGCGGTCCCTGCGCCCGACGTGTCTCGTTGTCCTCCGCCTCGCGCCGGTGCCTTCCCCGCCGGGCACGCCGAGGACCCAGATCACCGGTCCCCTCGCCCAGTCCGCCACCGCGATGCATATCTCCACCCGACTGCTGTTCCAGGACGCGTGGTCCCCGCCGCGCAACCCGATCATCGTGTCAGTGACCTCCCCCGCGCCCGCTCGCCGAAACGTGCGTGGAAACACCTGTCCGCAGGATCGTCGCGGCCTCTGACACCATGGCTTGTGTGAGCTATCCGTACGAAGCCCCAGCTTCATGTAGTTGGGGTACCTTGGCTCGATGCACCCAACTACAAGGGCGGGGGGCCCGGAGCACGTCGCAACCGTGCTCCGGGTAGCAGCAGGATATACCCGTCAGTCAAAAGCCAAAGCGGACAAGTCGGAAGCTAGCCCGCAAACGCAGGACGAAGCAACCGAGCGAAAAGCGCGAGAGCGCGGATGCTCCTTCAAAGGGCATTACAGGGATATCGGTGTTTCCGGATACGACCCAAACGCGAAACGCAAGGCGTTCGAGCGTCTGCTGAACGACTGCCGTTCAGGGCTCGTACACGAGATCATCGTCTTCAACGTGACTCGGTTCTCCCGGCGGGAGCCGAAGGACGCAATCCCTATCGTCCTGGAGCTATTCTCTCTCGGCGTCACCATCACATCGGTGTCGGAGGGGTCCTTCTCTCCCGACAGCACGATGGAGCTGATCATGCTGATCATGCGCCTTGACGCCGCACACCAAGACAGTAAGAACAAGAGTGAGTCCATCACCGGAGCCAAGGCAAAAGCGAAGCAGTTCGGTGGGTGGACCGGGGGCACCGTTCCTTATGGTCTGGAGTCGTACCCGGAGTCGGTGACACGGGAGATTGACGGGAAACCAGTCACGGTAACCATTCGTCGACTGCGCCCCGCGTCGGTGCGCGAAGACGGGACAGACCAAGCCGGCGAAGTCCGGAAGATGGTGGACCACGTCTTCGAGTTCAAAGACAAGCCTTGGACAGGCAAGAGGAACGCCCACCCGGCATCAGTCAATGCGATCGTGTCGTGGCTTAACTCCAATAAGGTCCGCACGCAGAACGGTGGACTGTGGAGGGAACGTGCCGTTAAGCGGCTCCTCACGGATCCACGCTTGGCGGGGATCGCTGCCGAACCTACGTACTCCAGGGACAAGGACGGCAACCGGACGCGTAACGTTGTGGGCTACCGGATCCTCCGCGATGAGAACGAAGAGCCCATCATCGTCGGCGAAGAGTTGATCCCGCGTGCCCAGTTCTTCGAGCTGCAGGACTGGCTGGAAGGTAGAGGGCGGGGCAGCCGGGGCGGGACGCCGGGTAAGTACCTCCTCACGGCCATGGAAAAGCTCTATTGCGAGTGCGGGCGCCCTATGACCGGTTCCCGTGACGTCTACAAGTGCAGCCGGCCGTCAGGTGTGGTGGAGGAAGGCAAGCACGAAGGTGGAAGCACGATCCAGCAAGCAGACGTCGACAACCACATTGCGGCAAAGATCATGGCCGTGATCGCCAGCGCCGACGAGGATGATCCGGAAACCATGGACACGCTCGTCGAGGCTGCCTCCCGTCTGGCACGATTCAAGGAAAGTCCAGAGATCCGCAGTGAGCGCGCGACGCTGCTTGGAGAACGCGCGGAGGTCGTGCGGTCTATCGAGCAGCTCTACAGCGATCTCAGAATCGGTATCTACGACGGCGAGATCGGGCGGCAGCAGTTCCTAGCCGACAAGGGGTCGCTCGACGCGCGCCTGAATGGGCTCGACATCAAGATTGTTGAGGTCGGCAATCCTGAACTGCCCCCACTCCCCATCGAGGAGTGGGGCGCATCAGACGACGGTGACCCTCTAGGGCCAACGTCGTGGTGGGCACGCGCTGACGTCGAAGACCGTCAGATGTTGGTTCAGCTCTTCGTCGACCGCATCGACGTCGCCAAGGCAGAAAAACGCGGCGGTACTGATCGTGCGTGTCGTGTCGAAGACCGCGTGACGGTGATCATGTCCTCGTCCCGAGCGAACGCGAACGAGGAGCGCGACGCCGCCTGAAGTTGCCTCGCGCATACGAGAGCCCCTGTCGCGTCGACAGGGGCTCTCTTACGTCTACGGCGCCTTGCTCCATGGGCCGGCTTGGGGACGCGTAGGCATCTCCGCTTCGGCCCTGGACAGGAACCAGTCTATGAACTGCCGCATGGCCGCTGAGCGATCAGTGAGCGCCGCTTTGGTGGCCCCGGAGCATGGTCGGTCCTATCGACGTCGGATGAGGGCGCTCGGGTTCGACGTCTGACAGAGCGGGCGTCGGCGTCGTACCGTCAATGACGTGAGCGAACACCTTGGGGACAAGCTCAGCCGGCTTCGACGCCTCTCCAGCCTGACGCAAGAGGAGTTAGCAGCGCGGGCCGGAATCTCAGTCGACGTTGTCCGGAAGCTCGAACAGAGGCGGAAGAACTCCGCGGCACTGCCGACCCTGCATGCCCTGGCGAAGGGGCTCGGCGTCGAGCTGACGTCGCTCCTGGGCGATCCTCCGGGCGTCCCGTCGACGGGGGAAGTCGATCCCCCTCAGCTCGTCGCCGTGCGCCGCGCCATCTCCCCGCCGCTCTTTGCTCCGCCCCCGGAGCCGAAGCGGGCAGAGAAACTCTCACTGTCGCTCCTACGGGCCGAGATCGCCGACGCCTGGACGCTGTACCACGAAGCAGAGTTCGGGCGCCTCATGGAGCTACTGCCGGACATCATCACGGACGCACGCTTCGCGTCAGCCGTCGGGGCGGACGACGAGCGCGCGGCCGGACAGGCTGCGTTGGGCAAGGCGCTGCAGCTCGGGGGACACCTGGCCATCCGACTCGGTAAGACGGACCTTGCTCTAACGAGCCTGGAGCGCGCCATAGACGCCGCCGGGAAGTCGTCAGATCCGCTGCTTGCCCCGATGGTGTCCAACTCCGTGGCATGGGCGTATCAGCGCCAAAACAGGCTCGACGACGCAACGCATCTGGCCGTCTACGCTGCGGACAACGTCGAGCGTGAACACGCGACGGATGCGTCCGGCGTCCGGGTATGGGGCGGGCTCCTCATGTCGGCCGCGACGAGCTACGCCAGGAGCGGGGACTACGACCGCGCGGACGAAATGATGCGGACGGCGGAGAAAGCGGCGGGACGCGTCGCGAAGATGCCGGCCCCGAAAGACGGTCGCCTCGTCTCCGTCTTCAGCAAGTCGTCCGTCCGCATCGAGCGCGTCCGCCTGGCCGTGCAGCACGGGCGGCCGGAGGAAGCGCTCACCCTGGCAAAGGGGATGCGGCTGTCGAAGGACACCCCTCCGTCATGGCGCACGTGGCTCCTGCTCGACGTCGCCCGCGCTCATACCGACGTCGGCAACGCCGAAGGCGCCGTGAAGGCTCTTGAATCCTTGCGCCGGGTGGCGCCTACTTGGATGCGGCACCACACACTAGCCGTCGCCATCGTGCGGGATCTCTGGGAACTTCCCGCGCGTCCGCCGGGGCTCCGTTCGATCGCTGAGTTTCTCGGCGTCGCCAATTAGCGTTGCGAGAGTAGGACGCTGCGTCCCTGTTGCTCTGCTTCACCTCACGAAAACCTAGGGCCGTCCAAGCCCCTGGCGGAGGTGAAGGAATGGGCCTAGAAAAGGCGCTGAGCGACCCGGTGGAATTGCTGGACCCACTCGCGGTGTCCGACCCGCAGCCTAATCCGGACTGCGATGTGTGCGGCGCGCTCTTCAAGCAGTGGCAGGCCGCGAAGGAGCCGAAGAGCCCGCTGCACAACCCATCCCGGGCATTGGATCTGGCCGTCGAGATACGGCGCCACCACGGCAGCGTGCGGGAGGCGCGGCGATGACGAGCCCCGTGAAGAGCTACGCATATCCCGAAGTCCACGGTCCGCTGAACTTGAGCGCACTCCCGGCCCGTCGGTGGGTCGAATGCGCGTCCTGCATCGAGATGGAACACGTCGAGAGCGACGAGCAAGCGGACAAGTGGGCGACTGAGCATCACCGCGTGAGCCCGCGACACGACCGCTTCCGCGTCGTCGTTCAAACCGGATGGCGCATCCCGCCGGCCGACGACGTCACCACCCCCTGATCCTGCGCCCTGACCACCTCGTCCCTGATGCTGCTCTAACTCCGTCGATCAGGGGCGAGGCGCCGCCCGGCAGCGCCGAGCCCGCACCCTCCTGCGGGGTGCCGAGCGGCAGAAGCCCCGCCTATCTCTCCCCGTGGTAGGCGGGGCTTTTTGGTACCTGTGGACGTCCGCGACGTGGGGGCACTGCCCTACGCTGGTTAGGTCCGCCGTCCGCTTCGACGTAGAAACCGCAGGTTATGACCGAACTGCCCTATAGCTATGAAGCCCCAGTTTCGCAGACTCTTTTCGAGCGCGCGGCGGCCGTCACGCCCGGCGGCGTGAACTCGCCGGTGCGCGCCTTCCGCGCCGTGGGCGGTACGCCCCGGTTCATGGTGTCCGGCAGCGGTCCGTATCTGACCGATGCCGATGGACGTGAATATGTTGATCTTGTGTGTTCTTGGGGGCCCTTGATCCTCGGGCACTCCCACCCGGAGGTGATCGCCGCCGTCCAGGAGGCCGTCTCCCGCGGTACCTCCTTCGGTACGCCCGGCGAGGGCGAGGTCGCGCTCGCCGAGGAGATCGTCGCCCGCATCGAGCCGGTCGAGCAGGTGCGGCTCGTCTCCAGCGGGACCGAGGCCACCATGTCGGCGATCCGGCTCGCCCGCGGGTTCACCCGGCGCTCCAAGGTGATCAAGTTCGCGGGTTGTTACCACGGACACGTCGATTCGCTGCTCGCCGCGGCCGGCAGTGGTGTGGCCACGTTCGCGCTGCCCGACACCCCCGGTGTCACCGGCGCCCAGGCCGGCGACACCGTCGTCCTGCCCTACAACGACCTCGACGCCGTCCGCGCCGCCTTCGCCGCCCACCCCGGCGAGATCGCCTGTGTGATCACCGAGGCCTCGCCCGGGAACATGGGCGTGGTGCCGCCGCTGCCCGGGTTCAACCAGGGACTCAAGGACCTCTGCCGCGAGAACGGCGCCCTGTACATCTCCGACGAGGTCATGACCGGATTCCGGACCAGCAAGGCCGGCTGGTACGGCGTCGACGGGGTCGTGCCCGATCTCATGACCTTCGGCAAGGTCATGGGCGGTGGGTTCCCCGCCGCCGCCTTCGGCGGTCGCGCGGACGTCATGGCGCACCTCGCCCCGGCCGGTCCCGTCTACCAGGCGGGCACCCTCGCCGGGAACCCGATCGCCACCGCCGCCGGGCTCGCCCAGCTGAGGCTCCTCGACGACGCCGCGTACGAGAAGGTGAACGCGGTGTCCGCCGAGATCCGGACGCTCGTCGCGGACGCGCTCACCAAGGAGGGCGTCGCCCACCGGCTGCAGAGCGCCTCCAACATGTTCTCCGTGTTCTTCACCGACCGGCCGGTCCACAACTACGAGGACGCCAAGAGCCAGGAGTCCTTCCGGTTCACGGCCTTCTTCCACTCACTCCTCTCGCAGGGCGTCTATCTGCCGCCCTCGTCGTTCGAGTCCTGGTTCGTGTCCACCGCCCACGACGAGCGGGCACTTCAGCAGATCGCCGACGCCCTTCCGGCGGCGGCCCGTGCAGCAGCGGAGGCCACGGCAGCATGAGTGACATCACCGTCGTCCACCTGATGCGGCACGGCGAGGTCGACAACCCCGAGGGGATCCTCTACGGGCGGCTGCCCGGGTACCACCTCTCCGAGCTCGGCCGGCAGATGGCCGAGCGGGTCGCCGATCACCTCGCCTCCCGGGACATCACCCATGTCGTCGCCTCCCCGCTGGAGCGGGCGCAGGAGACGGCCGAGCCGATCGCCAAGGCGCACGGGCTCGACATCGCCGGCGACGAGCGGCTCATCGAGGCCGACAACGTCTTCCAGGGCAAGACCTTCGGCGTCGGTGACGGCGCGCTGCGGCGGCCCGAGAACTGGAAGCACCTCGTCAACCCGTTCAAGCCGTCCTGGGGCGAGCCGTACCTGGAGCAGGTCGTGCGGATGATGGCCGCGCTGGACGCCGCCAAGGAGGCCGCCCGCGGACACGAGGCCGTGTGCGTCAGCCACCAGTTGCCGATCTGGATCGTGCGCAGCTTCGTGGAGAAGCGGCGGCTGTGGCACGACCCGCGCAGGCGGCAGTGCACGCTCGCCTCCCTGACCTCGTTCACGTACCAGGGCGACAAGATCGTGTCGGTGGGGTACTCCGAGCCGGCCCGGGACCTGGTCCCGGCGCATCTCCTCGCGGGCGCCAAGCCGGTGAAGGGGAAGGGGAAGGCGTTCGGCGCGTGAGCGCACCGGTGTGACGCCGGTCTCCCGCGCCGGACCGGACGCCGGACCCGACGGCGAGGTCGTACGCCGTGCGCCAAGGTGCAGGCTTCAGTACCAGGCGTACGAGATCCCGCTATGGGGGCGTATCTTCGTAAAGTCCGTTACATGCGGGCGGGTTCGGCGGAACCGTCCTCTTCATCGCGCCCTCTTATCGAGTGACCACCGAGCAAGAGGGCACGATGAAATGGGGATGGGATGCGGCGCATCGGCCGACGGGGACTGATCGGGCTCGGAGCGGGCGCGGCAGCGGCGATGGGGCTGGCGGCGTGCGGATCCCAGAAGAGCGGCACGAGGCCGGGTGGTGGCCCCGGCAAGGGCGGTTCCAGCAGCCCCACGGCCACCGCGCGTCCCCTCGGTGACGGTTCCACCGCCGACACCGGAACGCAGCCGAACCAGCTGGGAAAGCCGGTTCCCCTGGAGCCCGGTGAGACTCCGCCGCAGTTCGTGATCTTTTCCTGGGACGGTGCCGGGGAGGTCGGCAACGGCCTCTTCCCGCGCTTTCTCGATCTGGCGAAGGAACACGGCGCGCACATGACGTTCTTCCTCTCCGGCCTCTATTTGCTGCCGGAGTCGAAGAAGCGCATGTATCTGCCGCCGAACAACCGGCCGGGCGCCTCCGACATCGGTTACCTGACGGACGACCACATCCGCGTCACACTGCAGAACGTCCGCCGTGCCTGGCTGGAAGGCCACGAGATAGGCACCCACTTCAACGGCCATTTCTGCTCCGGCTTCGGCACGGTCGCACGCTGGACGCCCAAGCAGTGGCGCAGCGAGATCGAACAGGCCAAGTCCTTCGTCAAGGGGTGGCGCACCAACACCGGCTTCCAGGATCTGCCGCCGCTTCCCTTCGACTACGACAAGGAATTGGTCGGCGGCCGTACGCCCTGTCTCCTCGGCCAGGACAACCTGCTCCCCACGGCCCGCGAGCTGGGGTGGCGCTACGACGCCTCCTCGCCGGGTGGCCGGCAGCGCTGGCCGGAGAAGCGGCAGGGGCTGTGGGACTTCCCGCTGCAGCTGATCCCCTTCCCCGGGCACCGGTTCGAGGTGCTGTCGATGGACTACAACATGCTCGCCAACCAGTCGATCAGTACGACGCGGGCACCCGCGCACAACTACCCGGGCTGGCGCGAGCAGTCGACCAACTCATACATTGCGGGATTCAAGCGGGCGTTTGAGACAAATCGGGCGCCCTATTTCATAGGCAACCACTTCGAGCAGTGGAACGGCGGCATCTACATGGATGCCGTGGAGGGGGCGTTCAAGCACATCGTGCGCGAGAAGGAGAAGGGCGCCGACATACGGCACGTCTCCTTCCGGCAGTTCACGGACTGGCTCGACGTCCAGCGTCCCGAGGTGGTCCGCAAGCTGCAGTCCCTGGATGTGGGGCAGCGGCCGGCGGGTGGCTGGAAGGAGTTCTTCTCGGGCACGGGCAAGGGTGGCGCGGGCGACCCGTCGCAGGCCGCCTGAAATGCGGGTTTCCGCCCGCAAGGGGGGTGCGCAAGATCCCCGGATCGGACATGCGAAACTTTTCACATGAGTGCCGCCTGCCGCGCCCCGCAGCGCCTGAACCGCACCCGTAGCCGCAGCCGCCGACGTACCGCCCTCGCCGCCGCCGGTGCCGCTGTCGCGGCGCTCGTGCTGTCCGCGTGCGGGTCGGGCGGCATCTCCGGGGGCTCGGGCAACACCAACTTCATCACCGGGAAGGACGGCATCGCGACCGTCAAGAAGGGCGAGCGGGACGCCGCCCCCGACCTGTCCGGCACGACGGTCGACGGCAAGAAGCTCGACGTCGCCGACTACCGGGGCAAGGTCGTCGTCATCAACGTCTGGGGCTCCTGGTGCCCGCCCTGCCGGGCCGAGGCGGCGGGCTTCGTCAAGGTCGCAAAGGACAACGCGGGCAAGGGTGTCCAGTTCGTGGGCATCAACACCCGCGACACCAGCACGGAACCGGCCCGCGCCTTCGAGAAGCAGTACGGGGTCACCTACCCGAGCCTGTACGACCCGACCGGGAAGCTGATGCTCCGCTTCAAGAAGGGCACACTCAACCCGCAGGCGATCCCCTCCACACTCGTCATCGACCGGGAAGGGAAGCTCGCCGCGCGTTCGCTCCAGGCTCTCAGCGAGGACAGGCTGCGCGAGATGCTCGACCCCGTCGTCGCGGAGAAGTGACGTGAGCGGAGTATCCACGCTCGCCGCGGTCACCGACCCGAACCAGACGGTCCTCAACGGGGCGCTGCTGGTCGCCCTGCCGATCGCCCTCCTCGGCGGTCTCGTCTCCTTCTTCTCGCCGTGCGTGCTGCCGCTCGTCCCCGGTTACCTCTCGTACGTCACCGGTGTCACCGGCACCGACCTGGCCGAGGCCCGGCGCGGGCGCATGGTGGCCGGCGCCTCCCTTTTCGTGCTCGGCTTCACGGCCGTGTTCGTCTCCGGCGGGGCACTGTTCGGGTTCTTCGGCCAGACGCTCCAGGAGCACAGGGACACCCTGTCCAAGGCGCTCGGCGTCCTCATGATCCTTATGGGTGTGTTCTTCATGGGGCTGATGCCCTGGCTCACCCAGCGCGAGTTCCGCTTCCATCAGCGGCCGGCCGCCGGCCTCGTGGGCGCGCCTCTGCTCGGCGCGCTGTTCGGGATCGGCTGGACGCCCTGCATCGGCCCGACCCTGGCCTCCGTGATGGTGCTCTCCTCCGACCAGGGCAGCGCAGGCCGCGGCGCCCTCCTGACCATCGCCTACTGCCTCGGCCTCGGTGTGCCCTTCGTCCTCGCCGCGGTCGCCTTCCGCAAGGCGCTCGGCGCGTTCGGCTGGGTCAAGCGGCACTACACCTGGGTGATGCGGATCGGCGGCATCATGATGATCGCGACCGGCCTGCTGCTGCTGACCGGCGCCTGGGACAGCCTCGTGCAGCAGATGCAGAGCTGGTCCACCGGCTTCACGCCGGGGGTCTGACCATGAGCGACACACGGAGCGACGTGCACAGCGAGACGACGGACACCACCATCGACGGCACCGACGCCGGCCTCGGCGAGGCCGGCTCGCAGCTGTCCACCGCCCCCGTCGAGACGGCCATGCCCGGCTCCTTCGGCGGCTCCCGGGCCCCCGGCGCCAAGGGCTGGATCTCCTGGACCGCGCGCGAGGTCATCGGCTGGGCCCGCTGGTTCTGGCGGCAGCTGACCTCCATGCGGGTCGCGTTGCTC
Source organism: Streptomyces colonosanans (assembly GCF_001866645.1). Taxonomy (GTDB): domain Bacteria; phylum Actinomycetota; class Actinomycetes; order Streptomycetales; family Streptomycetaceae; genus Streptomyces; species Streptomyces colonosanans. The sequence continues at coordinate 130,953 of NZ_MLYP01000007.1, read as the reverse complement.
CTGCTCTTCCTGCTGTCGCTCGGCGCGATCCCCGGCTCGCTGATCCCGCAGACCGGCAGCAACGCCATGCAGGTGCAGGCGTTCATGGACGCGCACAAGGTCCTCGGCCCGCTCTACGACAAGCTCGGGCTGTTCCATGTGTACAGCTCGGTGTGGTTCTCCGCGATCTACATCCTGCTGTTCGTCTCGCTGATCGGCTGTATCGTGCCGCGCGCCGGGCAGTTCGTCGGGCAGCTCAGGAGCCGCCCGCCGGCCGCGCCCAAGCGGTTGAACCGGCTGCCCGCGTACGCGACCTGGCGCACCGACGCCGATCCCGAGCAGGTCCGCGAGGCCGCGCTGAAGGCCCTGGGCCGGCGCCGTTTCCGGGCGCACGTCGTCAAGGACGCCGTCGCCGCCGAGAAGGGCTTTCTGCGCGAGGCCGGCAACCTGGTCTTCCACATCGCTCTGGTCGTGATGCTGGTCGCCTTCGCCTGGGGCCAGCTGTTCAAGTCCGAGGGCAACAAGCTGGTCGTCGAGGGCGACGGCTTCTCCAACACCCTCACCCAGTACGACGACTTCAAGTCCGGCAACCTCTTCACCGACGACGACCTGGTGCCGTTCAGCTTCAGCCTGAACAAGTTCACCGGCACCTACGAGCGCAATGGTCCGAACAAGGGCACCCCGCGCACGTACAAGGCGGACCTCACCTACAGCGAGGGCGCCTACGGCAAGGAGAAGAAGACCACCGTCAAGGTCAACCAACCGCTGCACATCGGCAAGTCCAAGGTCTACCTCGTCAACCACGGGTACGCGCCCACGGTCACCGTCCGCGACGGCAAGGGCAAGGTCGTCTTCCACGACGCCGTGCCGCTGCTGCCCCTCGACTCCAACGTCACCTCACAGGGCGCGATCCAGGTGCGGGACGGCTACCGGAACGCCCAGGGGCGGCAGGAGCAGCTCGGCTTCGGCGCGATCTTCGTGCCGACCTTCGCCGGCGAGGGCAAGGGCAGCATGTTCTCCCAGTTCCCCGCGCTCGACAATCCGGTGCTCGCGCTGAACGCGTACCACGGGGACCTGGGCGTCAACGCGGGCGTCCCGTCGAACGTCTACCAGCTGAACACCAAGAACCTGAAGCAGTTCAAGGACACCGACGGCAGCATCCTCAAGGCTCGGCTGGTGCCCGGCGAGACCATGAAGCTGCCGGGCGGCTACGGCTCGATCACCTTCGACAAGGAGATCAAGCAGTGGGCCGGCTTCCAGGTCGTGCAGCAGCCCGGCAGCGGCTGGGCGCTCGGCGGCTCGGTCGCCGCGATCTTCGGCCTGGCCGGCTCCCTGTTCATCCAGCGCCGCCGCGTCTGGGTGCGCGCCACGACCGGCGCCGACGGCGTCACCGTGGTCGAGATGGCGGGCCTCGGCCGCAACGAGTCCACGAAGCTGCCCGTGGAACTCGGCGACCTGGCCGCGCTCATCCACGACCGCGCGCCCACGAAGACCGACGATCCAGACGCCGACCCCGATCGGGAGCCGGACGCCGTACCTCACGTACCTGCCGCTGAAGGGGCTCAGACGAAGTGACCCTCGCCCTCGCCACCAACGAACATCTCGCGAACCTCAGCAACACGCTGATCTACTCCGCGATGGCCGTCTACACCCTGGCCTTCTTCGCGTACATCGCCGAATGGCTCTTCGGCAGCCGCAGCAAGGTCGGCCGCACCGCCAGCGCGCTCACCGCCGACGCACCGCGGAAGGCCGAGGCACCCGCCGTCGCGGTCAAGCAGGCCGGAGGCACTGCAGTGCTGGAGCGGCCGAAGGTCGTCACCCGCGCCGCGGCCGGCGCCCGTGACGTGCCGGACGGCCCCGGCGCGCACGGCGGCGACGAGAAGGGCGACCTCTACGGCCGGATCGCAGTGTCGCTCACCGTGCTGTCCTTCCTCATCGAGCTCGGCGGCGTCGTCGCCCGCGCGGCCTCCGTGCAGCGGGCGCCGTGGGGCAACATGTACGAGTTCAACATCACGTTCTCCACGGTCGCCGTCGGCGTGTACCTCGGGCTGCTGGCGCTGAAGAAGAACGTGCGGTGGATCGGGCTCTTCCTCATCACCACGGTCCTGCTCGACCTCGGCCTCGCCGTCACCGTCCTGTACACGGCCAGCGACCAGCTCGTCCCGGCCCTGCACTCGTACTGGCTGTACATCCACGTCTCCACCGCCATCTTCTGCGGCGCGGTGCTCTACGTCGGCGCGGTCTCCACGCTCGCCTACCTCTTCAAGGACTCCTACGAGAACAAGCTGGCCGGCGGCGGCAAGCCCGGCCGCTTCGCGACCTCGGTCATGGAGCGGCTGCCCGCCTCGGCCTCGCTCGACAAGTTCGCCTACCGCGTCAACGCCGCCGTCTTCCCGCTGTGGACCTTCACGATCATCGCGGGCGCCATCTGGGCCGGTGACGCCTGGGGCCGCTACTGGGGCTGGGACCCGAAGGAGACCTGGGCCTTCATCACCTGGGTCGCCTACGCCTGCTATCTGCACGCCCGCTCCACCGCGGGCTGGAAGGGCCGCAAGGCCGCGTACATCGCGCTCGTCGCCTTCGGCTGCTACCTGTTCAACTACTACGGCGTGAACCTCTTCGTCGGCGGTATGCACTCGTACGCGGGCGTGTAAGCCCCCGCCCCGCAAGCCCCTCGCCACCAAGGCCGGTTCCTGTGACCCACGTCACCGGAACCGGCCTTTGCCGTACGGGCAGATGACGGGCGTGGACAGCCACCTGAGGAAACGTATCCGCGCGGGGGGACCACGGCGCGTTCGGTGAGCTCTTCGACGCCTACGCACGAGAAGACGCACGAATTCCTCGGCGAGCGCAGCGTGGCCAGCGAGGACTACTCGGACGTGAAGAAAGGCCAGGTCACGAGCAATGCGGCCGTGCTGCGCCGAGCCGTCGTCGACAAGGCGGGCGAGCGCCCGTAAGGAGTGCGGATCCCCCGTTCGCGCGCGAGGCTGGTGTCATGACCAATCCCATCGAAGAGGTCACCGCCGAGCATCGAGGGGATGTGTACGTACGGCACTTTCTGCTGCGTCTGCCCGGGCCCGTGGAGGAGGTCTGGCCCGCCCTGGCCACCCCCGCGGGCCTGGGGGAGTGGCTGGCCGCCGCCGAGCCGTTCGAACCGCGGCTCGGCGGCGCGGTGGCGCTTCACCTGCCCGACGGCACCGCCCCGGGCCGCATCACGGCATGGGACGTGGAGCGGGTCGCCGAGTACACGGTTGAGGGGCGCGGCCGTATCCGCTTCCACCTGGAGACGGGGCGGCCGGCGGGCACGACGGTGCGTTTCACGCATGAAAGCGAGGAGGAGCGGGATCCGGGCTGGCGGGCGCGTTTCGAGCGCCTCCTCGCTTATGTGGAGAGCGGTACCCGGTGAGTCCCCTCATGCGCGAGGGAGGCACGCGGCAGCGGGGGGCTTTCCCTCCGGCCAGGCGATCCGCACGAAGCGCGCGCCGCCCGACGGCGTCAGTTCCACGATCGGCACCGCCTTGTCGTACGGGTTCCCATGCACATCGAGGCAGATCCATCCGCTCGCGCCGTTCACTCGCTGTTGCCCCTTGATGAACGCCCACTCGTTGACCACGTCCGCCAGCGGCGGCGTGGTCGCGCCGCTCGGTGTGGCCTCCCGCAGCCCCTGCACCGCGAGCCGCAGCGCGTCGTACGCGACGATCAGCTGCCCGTCGTCGAGGTCGATCGGTCCGATCGGCCCGACCGGCGCCTGCTTGCCGCGGGCGACCAGCTCGTCGAGGGTTGCGGTGTCGGACGCGCTGCCGCCCGTCGCTACCGTCCCCTTCCGCCATGCGTCCGGATGGGCCAGCGCGGTGTATCGCACGGAGAGGTTGCCGGTCAGGGCCTTCCGGTCGAGTTTCGAGTCCCCGGTGAGGTACGAGCCCTCGTCCCCGGTGAGCAGGGTGAACCGGTGATCCATGCAGCCTCGCTGGCCCAACTCGTTGATGAACTGACGTAGTTGGGTGTGTCGTCCGGCGAAGAGGACCGTGTTCGTGGACTTCGGGGTGGAGCACAGGAGTTGGGTGATCTGCCGGAACTGGTTCGAGGTCGTGCCCTCCTGCGTGCGGTCCGCGGGGGGTGTGAACGGCTGCTCCGGGTTGGGTGATCCGGGCATCAGCCTCTTGAAGGAGTCCTGGAGGGTGCGCGTGTAGGGGTCGCCCGGCTTGTCGTACACCAGCAGAGCCTTGTCGGCCGCGGGCTTGGCGAACGAGGCGAGGGCCCGGGCCTCGTCGGTGTTCGTGGGGGCGACGCGGGCGAGCCCCGGGAACGGGTCCTTGCCGCCCTGCCCGTTGGCGAGGTCGTCCGCGGTGATCGAGGAGCCGATCACAGGGATGCCGCGTCGGGTCAGTTCCCGGACGGCCTTCTTGTTGTTGTCGGTGCTCTGTCCTATCCCGGTCACCGCCCGCAGCCGGTCCGGACCCTTGCTCATCTCCTCCAGCCGGTCGACCACCCGCGGCCAGTACGTCCCGTCCGCACCGGCGTTGGCCAGGACGAGCCGGACCTGCGGGAACTCGCCGGTCGAGCCGTGGTTGGCCTGGTACTGGGCCAGGTAGGCGCCCTGCAGCTCGTGCAGGGTGTCGTTCAGGCTCGCCGGGGCGGATGTGGTGAACGGCAGGAGCAGCGCGACCGTCACGTAACTGCCGGGCTTGAGCCGGTGGTTCTCGCGGTCGATCGCCCGCGCGGTGGCGGTGAACCGGGGCTGCCCGAAGTCGTACGCCGTCGTCGACACGCCCACGCAGTCGCCGCTGCCCTTCGGGTGGGCCACGCCCGTGGCGCAGGACCGGTCCTCCCGGGCGAGCCGGAGCCCGCCCCACACGGCGGCGGCCACGAGCGTCGCGGCCAGCAGCAGCGCCACATACCGGCGGAAGCGAATCTCCCAGACGTCCTCGCGCAGCCATCTCCACGGCCGTGCCGCCATCACCGACCCCCGTTCTCGTACGGGCCCGTCATCCGTGACCCCGATCCTCGTCGTCGCGCGGGATGCGCAGGGGCCGGCCGGCCAGTGCGTCCGACGGCCAGTCCCGGGAAGCCCGCCACAGCAGGGCGGTGGTCTCGGGGCGCAGGTTCGACAGCTGCTCCAGGTCGAAGCGCATCCGATCGGCCACCTGCGGGTCGGGAAGCACCAGCGGGTCGGTCAGCTGCCAGACCGCGTGCAGCAGACGTCGTACGCGCAGGTGCAGCACGGTGTCCACGCCTTCTGGTGCCTGCTGCGCCGCGTCGGTGTGGCCGAGGGCGACCGCGGTCCGGTGGTCGTGGCCGCCGTCGAAGTCGCGGCCTTCGGGGTCGTGCGCGTGGTAGTAGGGCGCGGACGCGATGAACAGGAGCGAGGACAGCCATTGCCCGACGTCCGTTTCGGGGAAGCTGTCCCGCAGATGGGTCACCGCGAACTCCACTGTGCCGAGGGCGAGGTCATGGTGCAGCCGGTAGCGGGCGGCGTCCGTGGTGTCCCGCTCGCCGTAGTGGTCGATGAGCGCGCGGTGGGCCGCCCGCCACTCGGCGTGGTCCGCATCGAGGTGGTGCAGCCGCAGCAGGAGCAGTGCCCGCAGGAACGGGTCACCGACGAACTGCCCGGCAGCGGCGGGCCATCCCTCCTCGGAGAGCTGTTCCTCCAGGCGGAGTACCCCGGCCGCGCCGAAGCCGTCCGGGAGCCGGTCCCGGGCGAGCGCCAGCGCGGATTCCCGGTCGTGGGCGGTGGCCAGCACGGTCAGCTCGTCGAGCCGGCCGCCCGGCACGAGGCGATCGAGCAGCTCCTGGTAGGCGGGGCGGCCGTCGCGGTCCTCGCGGACGGCGACCTCACCGGTGAGCAACGCGCCGAGGGAGTCGGCCCCGCGGGGCAGGTTCTGCCGGGCGGACTCGGCGAGCAGGGCGATGCCAAGCGGGCTGCCGCCGGTCAGCCGGTGGGTGGCGTGGGGGAGTTGGGGCGGCAGGGTGAGGCCTCGGCAGACGGCGCCCACGATGTGCAGGGTGTCGTCGGGCGTCAGCGGCGGCAGGGACACGAGCAGCGCCCGGGAGGACGGGGAGGCACCGGGCTCCCAGCCGGTGGTGCGGGCGACTTCGGTCAGGGTGCGCCGGGAGGCGTTGCGCAGGGCCATGGAGGTCCCCCCGCTCGGCCGGAGCGGGGAGTTGGGGAGGGCGTACCCGCGCAGGGCCGCGAAGAAGACGACCTGGTCGCGGATGCCGTCCGTGCGGTCGCGCAGCACGCACTCCATGAAGTTGCGCCCGGCGGGCGCGTGCACGTTGTCGACGAGCACGACCGGGCGGCCCAGGCGGTGCGAGCGCTGCACGATGCCCGCGTAGGCATCGTCGAGATCGGCGAGCAGGGCGCGGACGAGATGGCGCTCGGCGTGGGCGCGGGAGCCGCCGTCGGCCCGGAAGTGCCCGGACAGCAGGATGAGGCCCAGCTTCGGGTTGCCGCCCGCGTTCGGGTAGCCGCGATACCAGGTCGCTGCCCGACGGGCGCGCCGGTGGTTGGGTGAGATCCCTTCGCTGAAGGCCTCCAGGGTCGCCTCGATGATCGGCTCGACGACGGGCCCCGTGTGGGACATGGTCGCGACGAGCTTGGCCACGACCTTGGTCGCCCAGCGGCCCGCGAAGCCGTCGAGGAAGGACCGCGAGTCGTTCAGCAGCAGGATCCGTTCGGCCTCCTGTCGCATGCGGGGCATGTCCTGGTCGCTCCAGCCGCCTGCCGCGACGGCGAGCAGCCCGGAGGCGAGCCGTGGGAAGCTGATCCGACGGGCACCCTTCACGGGCCCGGCGAGCTGCTCGGCGACGGTGGTGAGCGCCTGCGCGAGGGGCGACCAAGCCTCGCCGGGCCGCTCCGGCGGCGGCCCGGCGAACTGCGGTTCCTCACCGTCGATCAACGCGACCGGCGTATGCCCCTGATAGGCGGCGCGCAACTCCGTGAGCAGGGCGCTCTTGCCGAGACCGCGCCCGCCCGCGAACACCACGAACGGTATGTCGCCGTCGTGTTCGTACGGGGAGGAACGGAGCTGGTACGGACGCAGACCGACAAGCCGCGCAGCGAGACCGGGCGGGTCCGTGTCGAACAGCGACCCCCGGCCGTGCAGCCGTCTGTCCACCGCATCTCCCCTTGGCGCGGTTCGGTCGGATGTGCTGCTGTGATGTGTACCAACCTCAGTGTAAAAAGGGGAGAGTTGATTCGGGTCAGGACGCACGGTGACGGTCGGGTTACGGAATTCCCCGCGTTCGCGCGCGGGTTGACCGGTCGCGACGACGGTGCGGCCCGGGCAAAGGCCGTCGCAGCGGTGGAGGCGTGGACCGGGTGCCTCCTCACCCGCCGGGCGGCTCCATGACCGCGTAGTCCGCGAAGCAGCGGCGGTAGCGGGCGTGCCGGGTCTCCTGGGTGTGCCTGCGCTGTCTACTCGGAATCGCTGGATCGCGGTCATTTCACCGACGATCCAGTCGTGTTCGCGCGCCACAGCCAGACCTATGATGTGCTCAGGGCCGTGACGCTCCGTCAGCCCCAGAATCCGCCGCTTTGATCGGCGACGCGATGGAGGGGTACGAGCAGCATGGACAGGCACGTCCTCAGCGCGGCAACTTGGATCAAGAGCAGCTACAGCGACTCCAACGGCGGCAACTGCATCGAAATCGCCCCCGGTTTCCCCGCCACCGTCCCCGTCCGTGACAGCAAGACCCCCGACGGCCCGGTGCTGTTGGTGTCGCACCGGGCCTGGTCAGCGTTCGTCGCGGCAGCGGGACGCTCCGCCTGATCACTGCCCGCCCAGAAGCCCCAGGATCCTGTTCACGGCCTCCAGGACCGGCTGGCCCACCGCCCCCACGGTTGCCGCGATGCCGGCGACCGCCATCAGTGCGCGGTGCCGGTCCTGCGCCGGGGCGGTGGCGTCGGCGGTGATGACCGGGAGTGAGTCGTCGATGGCCTGGGCGCTCGCGGACGGGACCTGCTCGCGCAGCACCTCGACCAGGCGGCGCAATTCCGCCACAGCCGACTCCAGCGCGGGGGGCACTGGTTCGACGGGCGCCACCTGGTTCTTGACGATGCCCGTGTTGCCGGTGCCGCCGTGCATCGTCACGTTGTCGCCGAAGTAGTAGTTGTCGCCGCTCATGCCGCAATCCCCACGTTGCCCGTACCGCCGTACATGTTGACGTTGTCCCCGAAGTAGTAGTTGTTCGGGGAGATCATGAGGCGCTCCACCTTCACCTGGAACTCCGTCTCGGGGTTGTCGATCGCGTGGGCGACGTAGCCGACGAGCTGGTTCAGGGTCTCCGGATTGCTGCTGGTCACCACGGCCTGGGACGGGCCGGACGTCTCGATGGCCATGACGTAGTGCGACTGGGCCGTGAGTACGGACATCATCTGCACGAAGCAGTAGATCAACCCGGCCGCGGAGCCGACCCAGGCGAGCGTGATGAGCGTGCCACCCGAGTTCCTGCCGCCGAACTGCGTCAGGCCGCCGATGATCGTGAGGCCGAACGCGACCGCCAGGATGATCGCCGCGCTCTTCGCGAAGCGCAGCGCGGCCTCCTTGCGCCGGGGATGAGCATTGAACGTGTACACCCGCGCGATGTTCTGCAACGGGTAGGCCGCGCGGTCGATCCACAGCAGCCGCTTGCTGACCCGCAGGTCCACACCGCTCAACAGATGGGGCGGCGGTGCGGGAGGCGGCACGTCCGGCTGCCCCGGTGGATGCGTCGGCTGCATGGATCCCCCATGGGGTGAGTGCGAGCGAGGTGATTCCGCTCACCTGGGAAGACCATTAACTACACGGCGTGCTCAGGAAGCAAGCCAATACCGGACGTGAAGTGCGGGAAAACCATGGAGAGTTGACAATAAGGGCGCCTCAACGGGCAGCAACGGCTTCCCGGTTCCCGTCCGTGTCTCCATGGGCGCCGGACGGCTCCTCGGCGTCGGCGACCGCCGCGCGCCTCCTCGCTCAGCTCGATGATCTGCCGAGCGTACGGCAGCAGCCGTTCGCCCGCCTCCGTCAGCCGGATGCGGCTGCCCAGCCGGTCGAACAGTTCCGTGCCGAGCGAGGACTGCAGGGCGCGGATCTGACTGGTCACACTGGACTGCGCGTAGGCCAGTTTCGGCCGCGGCCCGGGTGAAGCTCAGGACCGTGGCGACCTTCTCGAGGGTGACGAGCAGGCGCAGTTCCGTCAGTCGGCCGTGGGCTCCTCGCCCCGCCCCCGCCGTCGCAGCTCCTCCTCGCGGCGGCGCAGGTCGGCCTCCCAGTCCTTCAGGAGCGACTCGTCCTTCTTGTTCTCTTCCCTCAGCGACTTCAGGAACTCGGGGTTGTCGTCGGGCGCGACCCAGGTCGTGCGCTGGTTGCGATGCCACTCGGAGGGCGTGGAGCCGTTCACCGGGGCCTGGCGCGCCTTGCCGGCGACCAGCCAGGCGATCGGTCCGATCAGCACCTCGCCGAAGAGCAGGATGATGATGACCCAGACCACCTTGGGCAGCCCTCGCACCTGCTCCTCGGGGGTGTTCAGGCAGTCGATGAAGGCGTAGATCCACAACGCGAGGACCAGCAGGAAGGGCAGATACCTGAGCATGGTCGTGCGATCCCCCAGAAGACGTGACGGGCCCGGTGACCGGGCCAGGTTAGCCTCTGCGTACCCTGCCCCACCTCTGGGTGGCCCCTCGGCACCGGCCCAGGGCCGGATCACGGCCTGGAGGGGATTCCCCTGTGTAGCCGATCTTGGCTGGTATACGCTGCGCCTGATTTGTTCGAACAGTACGGCGGATTCGGGCCACCGGATACGCCCTGCCCGGGGGGGGGCAATCCTTGACTTCACAGTCTCGCGCGGTGCTCGGCATCGCGCTCACACCCGTTCTCGTCCTGGCGGCGGTGGCCCCGGCCGCCGCCCAGACCACCACCAGCGCCACCACCAGCGCCACCGCCACAACCACCGTCGACAAGCGTGCGCCGGGCCCGTGGGGCACCCGCACCGCGCACGCCCCGGGCAGCTTGAGGGCTCTGGTGTCGGCGAAGAACGGCACCCTCGTCTCCTTCACCGACGGCATCCGGATCCGGCCCGCCGGCAGCACCCGCTGGCTGGCCCCGCAGACCTGGCCGGACGCCGGCGGGTACAACACCGAGCTGGTCTCGCTCAGCGACGGCTCGGTGCGCCTTGTCTGGGGGGCCAAGCGCCCTGACGACCACAACAACTACTGGCTGAAGATGGCCACCCTGGCGCCCGGTGCTACCGCCTTCTCCGAGCCCGAGTACATCGCCGAGGTCCCCGAGCACAACAGCTTGCACGCACTGGCGGCGGCCCCCGACGGCCGACTGGTCCTCGCGTGGTCGGACAACGGCGTCATGAGAACCGCCGAGAAGGCCGGCCCGGGGGCCGAGTGGACCGCTCCGGCCGACCTCAACACGCAGCCGCCGATCGGCAGCCGGGGCATCACCAACCTGGGGCTGACGATCGCCAAGGACGGCACCGCTCTGGTGGTGTGGAAGTGGTTGGCGACCGAGGTCATCGCCGCCCTGGAGAAGGCCCCCGGCGCGTCCGGCTGGACCGAGGTCAAGGACTTCCCGGTGCCGGCTGTGGCTTTGGCGCAGCCGAAGGTGTTCGCCAGTCCGCAGGGCGGCTTCGACGTGTTCTACACCGAGGCCGGGCACGTCATGCACACGCGCCGGTCCGCCGGTGCCACGACGTGGAGCACCCCGCGGACCGCCGCCACCTCCGGCAGCACCAACGGGATGGCGGCGCCCGTCTACCTGCCGGGCGGCGACCTCTTCGTCGCCGGCGGAGGGCCCGGCTCGTCGGTCCCCTGGTACGCGGTGCGCTCGGCGGCCACCGGCGCTTGGCTGCCGTACAAGCAGCCGTTCCCCGCGACCAAGGCGCAGTCGGTCGGCGCGGTCGCCACCTCGGGCGGCACGGTCACGGTGACGTGGCGGGCGGGCTACGCGGAGCAGAAGCACGCGATGGCCGCCGTCTTCAAGGGCGGCACCTGGTCCCCGGCGCGGCCGCTGAGCGAGAGCATCCGGGTCGGCCCGGTCCAGGTGGCCTCCGACGCGCTCGGACGCCCCGTGGTGCAGTGGGACCAGCACAGACTGACTGATTCCTACTCTCTGGACGGGACCTATCAGGTCACCACCACTGGCCGGGCGCTGTCCAAGTGGCGTGATTACACGGACGACGGCAAGGCCGACCTCTTCGGTTGGGGCTCCGGCGGGCTGAAGGTGTACGCGGGTGGTGCGACCGAGCTGACCGCGCAGAAGCGGGTGACCAGTTGGCCGGCGGGCACGCTGGTGCTGCCCTACGGCGACCTCGACGGTGACGGCTGCAACGACGTGTTCGTCCGCTCTCCGAAGGGCGAGGCCCGCATCTTCACACCGGTCTGTGGTGGGCTGCCGGACCAGAAGACGTCCTCGGTGAAGGTCTCCTCGAACTGGAGCGGCTACAACGCGGTCGTCTCGCCCGGCGATGTGACCGGCGACGGCCGTCCCGACCTGCTGACCCGGTCCGCAGCGACCGGGAAGCTGTATCTGTACGCCAACAACGGCAAGGGCGGTTTCAAGGCCCGCACGCTGGTCGGGTCCGGCTTCGGCGGCTACAAGAAGCTGATCGCCGCCGGGGACCTCAACGGCGACGGCAGGATGGATCTGCTGGGCCTCGACGGGGCGAAGAAGCTGTGGCGGTTCGACGGGACCGGCAAGGGCACCTTCAAACCCCGGGCGCTGGTCTTCAAGGACTGGGGCGCGACCTACAAGGACGTGGTCGGCGGACTGGACCTGTCCGGGGACGGCCGGGCCGACATGATCTCGCTCGACAAGAGCGGCCGCGCCTGGCTGAACCGGGGCGACGGCAAGGGCGGTCTCGGCAAGCGGTCGCAGGTCGGCAAGCCCACGAACTGGTCGAGCATCCGCATCTCCTGACGACGCCGAAGCGGGGCCACCCGGAGTCCCGGGTGACCCCGCCCGGCTTTGCGTCCGGCACCGCAGAAGACGGTGACGGGCCAGGTCAGCCTCTGCGGACCGTGCCCAACCGCAGGGTGGCCCCTCGGGCGCCGGCAGGGGCGGCGCAGGGGCGAAGCGGCCCCTCGGCGATACTGGGACGCATGGCTTACGACGATCTTCGGACCCTGCTCCGGGCGCTTGAGCGCGAGGGCGACCTCAAACGCATCAAAGCCGAGGTCGACCCCTGTCTGGAGGTCGGGGAGATCGTCGACCGGGTGCAGAAGTCCGGCGGGCCCGCGCTGCTCTTCGAGAACGTGCGCGGTTCGGCGATGCCGCTCGCCATGAACGTCTTCGGGACCGACCGGCGCCTGCTGAAGGCCCTCGGTCTGAAGTCGTACGGGGAGATCTCCGACAAGATCGGCGGCCTGCTGAAGCCGGAACTGCCGCACGGGTTCGTCGGGATGCGCGAGGCCTTCGGGAAGCTCGGCACGATGACCCATGTACCGCCCAAGAAGGTCAAGCCGGAGAACGCGCCGGTGCAGGAAGTCGTGCTGCGCGGCGACGAGGTCGACCTCGACGCCCTGCCTGCCCTGTTCACCTGGCCCCAGGACGGCGGCTCCTTCTTCAACCTCGGGCTCACCCACACCAAGGACCCGGATACCGGGATCCGCAACCTCGGCCTGTACCGCCTCCAGCGCCACGACCGTCGCACCATCGGCATGCACTGGCAGATCCACAAGGACAGCCGCAACCACTACCAGGTGGCGGCCAGGCGCGGCGAGAAGCTCCCGGTCGCCATCGCCTTCGGGTGTCCGCCCGCCGTGACGTACGCGTCCACCGCCCCCCTCCCGGGCGATATCGACGAGTACCTCTTCGCCGGGTTCATCGCGGGCAAGCGGATCGAGATGGTCGACTGCAAGACGGTTCCGCTCCAGGTCCCGGCGCACGCCGAAGTCGTCCTGGAGGGCTGGCTGGAGCCCGGCGAGATGCTGCCTGAGGGGCCCTTCGGCGACCACACCGGCTTCTACACGCCGCAGGAACCCTTCCCGGCCCTGAAGATCGACTGTGTCACCATGCGCCGGCGCCCCCTGCTCCAGTCGATCGTGGTGGGCCGCCCCCCGACGGAGGACGGACCCCTCGGCCGGGCCACCGAACGCTTCTTCCTCCCCCTTCTCAAGATCATCGTGCCGGACATCGTGGACTACCACCTCCCCGAGGCGGGCGGCTTCCACAACTGCGCGATCGTGTCGATCGACAAGAAGTACCCCAAGCACGCCCAGAAGGTGATGCACGCCATCTGGGGCGCGCACATGATGTCGCTGACCAAGCTGATCGTGGTCGTCGACTCCGACTGCGATGTGCACGATCTGCACGAGGTCGCCTGGCGGGCCCTCGGCAACACGGACTACGCCCGCGACCTCACGGTCGTCGAAGGCCCCGTCGACCACCTCGACCACGCCTCCTACCAGCAGTTCTGGGGCGGCAAGGCGGGCATCGACGCGACGAAGAAGTGGCCCGAGGAGGGCTACACCCGGGACGGGGGCTGGCCGGACATGGTGCTGTCCGACCCGGAGACGGCGGCGAAGGTCGACCGCCGCTGGAAGGAGTACGGGCTGTGAGTTCCGCTTCCGCTGCGATCCCGCAGCCAGGACGCACCAAGGCGTTCCTGCGCCTGGTGATGATCGAGCACTCGGTGTTCGCGCTGCCCTTCGCGTACATCGCCTCCCTCACCGCGATGTACGAGTGGGACAAGAGCATCCACTGGGGGCGGCTGCTTCTGGTCACCGTCTGCATGGTGGGCCTGCGCACCTTCGCGATGGCGGTCAACCGGATCATCGACCGGGAGATCGACGCCCGTAACCCCAGGACGGCGCACCGCGAACTGGTCACGGGCGCGATGTCCGTCCGCCACGCGTGGACCGGCGCCCTGATCGCCCTGGTGGTCTTCCTGGGGGCCGCGGCCCTGCTCAACCCGCTCTGCCTCGCCCTCGCACCCGTCGCGGTGATCCCGATGGTGGTGTACCCGTACGGCAAGCGGTTCACGAACTTCCCGCAGGCCATCCTCGGCCTCGCCCAGGCGATGGGCCCGGTCGGCGGCTGGCTGGCGATCAGCGGCGAGTGGTCCTGGGACGCGGTGATCCTGGGTCTCGCCGTCGGCATCTGGATCGGCGGCTTCGACCTGATCTACGCCTGCCAGGACGTGGAGACCGACCGCGAGATCGGCGTCATGTCGGTGCCGGCCCGCTTCGGCATCCCGGCGGCGATCCGGGGTGCCCGGGTGTGCCACACGATCACGACGGCGTTGCTCGCGTGGTACGCGGTCGTCACAGGGGCCGGCGTCTTCTTCTGGCTGGGCCTGGCGGTCACGGCGGGCGCCTTCGTCTACGAGCACTCGATCGTGCGGCCCCATGACCTCAGCCGCCTCAACCGTGCCTTCTTCAGTGTCAACGGGTTCATCGGCATTGCCCTGTTCGTGTGTGCGCTGCTCGACCTTCTGGTTCGGGGTCTGACCGTCTGAGTACGGTGCGGCCTACGATCGAGGGCAGGACCCCAGGGAGGCCAGTCATGACCGTCGTACGCCTCCCGGGGCATCGCCGACTACCTGATCTTCGACTCGCTCCAGGGCCACGTCGTCACGATGTGGAACCCCGGCCCCGACGGCTACCGAGGCCGCGACACCATCCCCTACGGCCCTGACCTGACCGTCGACTCCCCGCTCGGGAAGCTGACCCTGACGACTGCCGGCCTCCCGGTCGACCCGAAAGCGCGCCGCCAGTCCTGACCCCGGACCCATCGCCACGGCGGCGGACCGGGAACGCCGCAACCGCCCCTGGGTATCCGCCCGCCCCCCTTGGCCGGTTCCCGTTCCGGAGCGCCGGATAGGCTCGGTGCCGTGAACCCAGTCAAGCCAGGAGAGACGCCCCGTACGCCTTGGATCGTAGGGGTGTCCGGCGCTTCCGGCACCCCGTATGCCGCTGCCGTGCTGCGCGGGCTCCTCGCCGCCGGGGAGAGCGTCGACCTCGTCGTCTCCCGTGCCTCGCGGCTCACGCTGCTCGACGAGACCGGCATCTCCTTCCGGGACGCGCACTGGCGTGAAGACCTGCGGGAGTGGCTGGAGCGGGGTGCCGACGGCAAGTCCGGGACGTTCGAGGTGGACGTCGAGGGTGACCGCGTCCGGTACTGGAGCGCGGGCGACCTGGCCGCCGGACCGTCCTCGGGGTCGTACCCCGCGAAGGGGATGCTGATCGTGCCCGCGTCCACGGCCTGTGTGGCGGGTGTCGCGCTCGGGCTGTCGAAGGATCTGCTGCAGCGGGTCGCGAGCGTCACGCTCAAGGAGGGGCGGCGGCTGGTCGTCGCCGTGCGGGAGACCCCCCTCAACGGGCAGACGCTCCGGAATCTGGTGGCGCTGGACGAGGCGGGCGCGGTCGTGCTGCCGGCCTCCCCGGCGTTCTATGCGGGGGCGACGCACATCCAGGACCTGGTGGACTTCGTCGCGGGGCGGGCGCTGGACGCGGCAGGGGTGCCGCACCGGCTGTACCGCCGTTGGAAGGGAGAGCTCGGGGGCGGGTCTCGCCCCGAGGCATAGGTGCGTGACGGGTGGGGGCAGCGTTTCGCGACGGCGGGCCCGAGCAGCCGCTCACCGTTGATTGCACAAAAGATTCACAGGGAAAGTCCCCTGTGTGCCTTAAGTTCTAAACGTAGACTCGCGGGAACGCCGAGCAATGAAAGGCTTCGGATCTATGGACGCGGTTGACAGGCAGCTCATCCAGGCCCTGCGTGAAAATGGCAGGGCCTCTTATGCCGAACTCGGCCGGCTTGTCGGCCTCTCCGGGCCCAGCGTCACCGACCGCATCAACCGCCTGGAGGCGGCCGGCGTCATCACGGGCTACCGCGCCACCGTCGACTCCGCCTCCCTCGGCCTCGGTGTGACCGCCCTCATCGGCATCTCGCTCTCCGACGCCGCCGACCACGAGGACGTGGCACACCGTCTGAAGAACCTTCAGGAGATCGAGGACTGCTGGTTCATCGCCGGCGACGACTCGTTCATGCTCAAGGTGCGCGCGAGCGACGTGGACGACCTGGAGAAGACCATCCGCCGGTTGTCGGGAACCCAGGGCGTCTCCCGTACGCGTACGACGATCGTGCTCTCCACGAAGTGGGAGAACCGGGTGGGCGAGTTGCCGGAGCCGGAGTAGGTGCAGCGGTGTATGGCGGCACCGGCCGCCTGTGGCTGGGGGAGTACGGTTGTCGGAGTTGTCGGCAGGGAGAGGTAAGGGCATGGATGTCGGGCTCAAGCGCGAGCTGGAGGACAAGGTCCGGGCCGGTGAGCGGCTGACCCGCGAGGACGGTATCGCGCTGTACGAGTCGGACGACCTGGCCTGGCTGGGCGGCCTTGCGCACGAGGTGCGGACCCGTAAGAACGGTGACGTCGTCCACTTCAACGTCAACCGTCATCTCAACATGACGAACGTGTGCACCGCGTCCTGCGCCTACTGCTCCTTCCAGCGCAAGCCGGGCGAGAAGGACGCGTACACGATGCGCATCGAGGAGGCCGTCAAGCTCGCCAAGGCGATGGAGACGGAGAACCTCACCGAGCTGCACATCGTCAACGGCCTGCACCCGAACCTGCCGTGGCGCTACTACCCGCGCTCGCTGCGGGAGTTGAAGGCCGCCTTGCCGGGTGTCTCGCTGAAGGCGTTCACGGCGACGGAGATCCACCACTTCGAGGCGATCTCGGGCCTGTCGGCCTCCGAGATCCTCGACGAACTGATCGACGCGGGCCTGGAGTCGCTGACCGGCGGTGGCGCCGAGATCTTCGACTGGGAGGTCCGGCAGCACATCGTCGACCACAAGACCCACTGGGAGGACTGGTCGCGCATTCACCGCCTGGCGCACGAGAAGGGTCTGAAGACCCCGTGCACCATGCTGTACGGGCACATCGAGGAGCCCCGTCACCGGGTGGACCATGTGCTGCGGCTGCGTGAACTCCAGGACGAGACCGGCGGTTTCCAGGTCTTCATCCCGCTGCGCTACCAGCACGACTTCGTGGACATGAAGGACGGCAAGATCCGCAACCGTCTTCAGGCGCGTACGACGATGGCGACCGGCGCGGAGGCCCTGAAGACCTTCGCGGTGTCGCGGCTGCTGTTCGACAACGTCCCGCACGTCAAGGTCTTCTGGGTGATGCACGGCGTGCAGACCGCGCAGCTGGCCCTCCAGCACGGCGCCGACGACATGGACGGCTCGGTCGTCGAGTACAAGATCACGCATGACGCGGACAACTACGGCACGCCGAACAAGCTGACCCGTGAGGACCTGCTCGACCTGATCCGTGACGCGGGCTTCAGGCCGGTGGAGCGGAACACGCGCTACGAGATCATCCGGGAGTACGAGGGCCCGGACCCGGCGCGACGGGACGAACCGCAGTCCATGCGCTTCTGAGCAGCGCCCCACAGCCTCGACAGGCCCCGGCTTCGGCCGGGGCCTGTCGTATGTACGGCGGTGGCGGGAAGGGGCTTGAGCCGCCGAGATGGTAATAGATACTCTCCCTCTATGCCCCTTACCTTTGAGCTCGATCCGGCCATGACCCCTGCCTTCCGCGACGACGTTCTCGACCTGTGGACCGAGGTGTCCAACGCGGGCGGGGCGGTGGGCTTCGTCCCGCCGGTCACGCGCGAGGAGATACGTCCGAGCCTCGTCAGGCAGCTGGCCGTGATGAGCGAGGGGCGCGCCCGGCTGCTCGTCGGGTACGACGAGCAGCGAAGGGCGGCCGCCACTGCCTTCCTCACCTTCAACACGGACCGGATGTCGGCGCACTGGCTGTGGCTCTACACGGTGATGGTGCATCCGCGGTACCAGGGCAAGGGCTACGGCCGGGACCTGATGGCCGCCGCGGCGGACGCGGCCCGCGGCTTCGAGGGCGTCGAGGCGATACGGCTCGCCTGCCGGGGCGGTCTCGGTCTGGAGCGGTTCTACGGCTCCTGCGGCTACAAGGAGGTCGGCCGGGTGCCCGGTGCGATCCGGGTGGCGAGCGGGGACGACCGCGACGACATCACGATGCTGCTGCCGCTGGGGTGAGGCGGCCGAGGCCCAACCCCCGTGCAAGATCAGGGCACCGGTCGTGTTTCACTGGACGGTGTTTGGGATTGTCCGGAACGGATGGAGTGGATTGAGATGCTCCGGTACACGCTGATGCGCCTCGGTATCTTCGTGGGCTGCCTCGTGGTCGTCTGGGGCCTCGTCTACTCGGGCATCGCCCCACGCGGCCTCGGCGACTCCAACGGCCTGTGGGTCATCCTGCTCGCCCTGGTGATCTCGGCCCCGATCAGCTTCGTGGTGCTGCGCAAGGAGCGGGACCGGGCCTCCGTGCAGATCGTGGGGAAGGTCGATCGCATGAAGGCCAACCTCGACGCGAACCGCACGCAGGAGGACAGCGCGGACGACGCCGTCAGGGCGCAGAGCCAGACGCCGTAACCATCGGCGGCCGACCGTCTGCCGGGTGCGCGGCACGCGTCCCGCGTGCTCGCACTCTCTGGTCGTCGGACAACTCCCGAGGTCTCGGTGGGGGCCTGTGGCCCCGCCGCGGTGAGGTGGCCCCGGTGCCTAGGCCGTCTCACCCGATCGCAAACGACTGCTAGCCCACCTGGCCCCAAGCGGTGGCGATGATGGCGGGCGTCCACTGCCCTGCGTGCTTCCATCTCGCAAGGAAGCTCACACGACGGCGGAGGACCGACAGCAGGACACCCACCCGCGAGCGGGTGCGGCGCGGCCTCGGCGGCTGGAAAAGGAGAACCGCGCGATGACCCCTGGCAGAGAAGCGATCACCTGTCCGTTCGACTTCAGCAAGGGGCTGGAGTTCGATCCCGCGTTCGCGGAGCTGATGGCCCGCGACTCCCTCACCCGGATCCGTCTGCCGTACGGCGACGCCGACGCCTGGCTGGTCACCGGGTTCGACGGGGTACGCCAGGTGACCACCGACCAGCGGTTCAGCCGTGCGGGGATCATCGGGTCCGACTACCCGCGGCTGACGCCGGAGCCCATCGTCTCCCCGGAGTCGATCAATGTGATGGACCCTCCGCACAGCAGCCGTCTCAGGCACCTGGCGTCACAGGCCTTCACCCCGCGGCACGTGGACCGGATGAGGCAGACGATCGTCCGGCTCGCGGACACCCTGCTCGACGAGATGGCTGCGCAGGGGCAGCCGGCGGACCTGGTGCACCATCTGTCGAACCCGCTTCCCCGGCAGACCATCTTCGATCTGCTCAGCATCCCCGAGAACGACTGGCCCCGGATGCAGGAGTACGTGCACCAGTTGCTCGCCACCGGCCCGGACAGCCGAGAGACCGCCGCGGCGGCCAAGGCCGAACTGCGGGCGTACTTCGGCGACTTGGTCGAACAGCGGCGGCGTTCCCCTGGGAAGGACCTGATCAGCGCGCTGGCCGCCGCCAAGGAGGGCGACGACACGTTCGACGACCAGGAACTGGCCGTCATGGCGCTGACGTTGACACTCAGCGGTCAGGACACGGCCACCTGCCAGATCAGCAACATCGCCTACCTCCTGCTGACCCGTCCCGAGCTGATGGATCACCTCAGGAGCCGGCCCGAGAGCCTGACAAACGTCCTGAACGAACTGCTCCGCTACATCCCCTTCCGCAAGGGCGTCGGTATCCCCCGGGTGGCGCGGGAGGACGTGGAGATGGACGGCGTACGGATCCGGGCAGGCGACTTCGTCCACGTCTCCTACCTGACGGCGAACCGCGACCCGGAGCGCTACCCGGACCCGCACGTCATCGACCCCGACCGGCCCTCCACGCCGCACATGACCTTCGGCTGGGGCGGACACCGCTGCATCGCCGTACCGCTGGCCATGGCGGAACTGGAAGTGGCCATCGGCCGGCTGCTGGAGCGCTTCCCGGGGCTGAGGCTGGCGGTACCGCCCAAGGAGGTGCGCTGGGACACGGAGACGATCCGCCGCTTCCCGATCGAGTTGCCCGTGGCCTGGTAGCGCCGGTGGCGGTTCAGCCGCTGTGGGGCCGCCCGTTTCAATTGGCGGGCGGCTCCTTGTAGAGGCGCACGGTGCTGAGGATCTTCCGCACGGTACTGTCCGGTATCTCGTCCTTCGCCCCCTTGACGCCCTCGAACGTCCATGACGCGAAGTCGCCTTCGGCGTTCTTGAAGGCGAACGTCATGGCCTTGCCGTCGAAGTCGCACTTGTCGCGCTTGCTGACGCCGGAGGACGTCGCCGTGCCCAAGCTGCCCGTGAGGCCGGACTTGGTGGTGTACGGCTCCACGGGACCGTTCTTGACGAGGTCCTTGTGCGGCTGGGTGTACCCGCCGTAGACCCAGAGGGCCGGGTCCTTGCCCGCGACCTCCTCCGTGCTCCGGGAGCCTTTGTTGCCCTTGGTGCCGGCGCCTCCCAGGGGGGTGTAGTCCACGGTGCCGTCCTTGTCGTCGTCGGACGCGCACCACTGTTCCTTGAGGAAGGCGGGCGCGGCGAAGGCGACGAGGGGCTTGTCCGACGGGTCGGTGTCCTCCGAGACATAGGACACCCAGCTCGTCGACTTGCGCGACCAGTCCGGCGGTACGTCGAATGCGATGCCCTGCTTCGGGTTCACGACGACTTTCCAGCCGGGGATGGTCGGCTTGTCCGTACCCCCGCTGCGTGGATTGCCCGACTCCGTGGGGTTCGACGTGTCCGACGTCGACGGATCCGGGTCGGCCTTGTCGTCCTTGCCGCCGCCCAGAACGACGAATCCGGTGACGCAGGCCGCGATCGCCACGGCGGCTGCGGCGACCGTCGCGATGACGGTGGTCCTGCGCTTGCCCTTGCGTGGCGGCTCGGGCGGGCTCGCGGTCAGCGTCGGCGCGTTCCACGGCGCCTGCTCCTGCCCCGGTGGCTGCTGCGCGTACGGGTTGGGCTGCTGGTACCCCGGCTGCTGATACGGATTCTGCCCCGAAGGGTTCGGCTGCTGTCCCTGCGGATTCTGCCCGCCCCCTGGCGGCTGCTCTCCTGGCCACATGGGCTGCAACCCTACGGGTTGTGCCGTGACCGAAGTCGGAGGGTGTCGGCCATGGTGATCATGGGATCTAGTGCTGTGGCCGGAAAGGTTCACCGGCTCGCGGCGTCCGGTGCTGGGGGCACCTCCCGAGCAGTCGAGCTACCGAACACTTGCCCAGTGCTCCACCCTTCAGGGTGGAGGTGAAGGGCGTCCGGTCCCTTGCGGCCCGGAGGGCCACAGCGGCATGGCTACGACTGCGTCATCCGATGACGGAGTTGTCGGATCTACCGCCGGACGGGCGGAAAGTGACGCCTGTGCAGGCCCCTGTAAGACCGATCTCCCCGGAGAGCGGCAAGGGCCGGTGAAGCAGGAACCCGAGGTGGCACCGCGTAGCGGTGCGGACCGCAATCTCCTGCCCTCGGGCAGGAGAGGACGTCAAACGGCGACCCTGCTCTCGGCGAGCCCGCCGGGTACCCGACGGGACATCTGTCAGGTCTGGTTGGAGCCGGGATCGGTGCGCGCGTCGGAGCCGCACCTCCCGGGTTCGATGGAGCACCTGGTGGTGAGCGCGGGGCGGGTCCTCGCGGGGCCGCGCGGCGAGGAGGTGGAGCTCGGCCCTGGCGACTACATGGCCTACCGCGGCGATGTGCCGCATTCCTATGAGGCGCTGGCGCCCGGGACCATGTTCGTGCTGATCATGCAGCACGTGTGAGTGGGTGGAGGGCGCGGTGCGAAGGGGCGCGAGGGGGGCGGCCCGGGCCGGGCGGCCGCCAAAAATGCAGGAGCCCCCTGCGCCGGAGGGCGCGCGGGGCTCCTTGGGTACTGCTGTCCGTTCCGGATCAAAGCATCGGGCTCAGTGAGCTCAAAGGCCCTGCGAGCCGAAGGCCTGGAACCGAAGACCGAAACTCCGAGACCGAGACCTCAGATGGCCGTGACGTTCTCCGCCTGCGGACCCTTCGGGCCCTGCGTCACGTCGAAGCTCACCTGCTGGTTCTCCTCGAGCGAGCGGAAGCCGTTCGCATTGATCGCGGAGTAGTGGACGAAGACGTCGGGGCCGCCGCCTTCCTGGGCGATGAAGCCAAAGCCCTTTTCGGCGTTGAACCACTTCACGGTTCCGGTAGCCATAAGCCCTCCTTGGGCCCAAAGGGTTGCCCTGCTCCAGAACCTGCAAGTGTGAAAACTGAGCGCCGCACAACTGCATATGTCTGAAAACGACGAGAGCCCGCGGTTACATGCTCCGCAGGCTCTGTACTGCAAGGAAACCAAACTGCAACTTGCGGCGAGCCTAGCACGCGGGCAGCCGAAAGCAATAGAGGTCAAGATCACGTCACCCGGATGTGGGCGCGGGCGGCGATCCGACTTGACGTCATTGCGTCTCATGGTAATCGCAGAGGTTGACACCAGGGGTACGGGGGGTCATTTAGGTCGCCTACGGGCCCTGGGGGGAGCACCGTACCGCATGGGGTCTAGTCTCGCGATGTGGACAATTCTCGCACCAGGCCACGCGTAGGCCACATTCAGTTCCTGAACTGCCTGCCCCTGTACTGGGGGCTTGCGAGAACCGGAACGCTCCTGGACCTCGAGCTCACCAAGGACACCCCCGACAAGCTCAACGAGATGCTGGTGCAGGGCGATCTCGACGTGGCGCCCGTCAGCCTGGTCGAGTTCCTCCGGAACGCCGACCAGCTGGTCGCCTTCCCCGACATCGCCGTCGGCTGCGACGGCCCGGTGATGTCCTGCGTGATCGTCTCCCAGGTTCCGCTGGACCGCCTCGACGGCGCCCGGGTCGCCCTGGGATCCACCTCACGGACGTCCGTACGCCTTGCGCGGCTGCTGCTCGCCGAGCGGTTCGGAGTGACGCCTGAGTACTTCACCTGCCCGCCCGACCTCAGCCTGATGATGCAGGAGGCCGAGGCGGCGGTGCTGATCGGCGATGCCGCCCTGCGTGCCAACCTGGTCGACGCACCGCGCTACGGCCTCGCCGTGCACGACCTCGGCACGCTGTGGAAGGAGTGGACGGGTCTGCCGTTCGTCTTCGCGGTGTGGGCGGCCCGGCGCGACTACCTGGAGCGCGAGCCGTCCATCACGCGCCAGGTGCACGAGGCCTTCCTGGCCTCCCGCGATCTGTCCCTGGAGGAGGTCGGCAAGGTCGCGGAGCAGGTGGCGCGCTGGGAGGCCTTCGACGAGCAGGCCCTGGAGCGGTACTTCACCACCCTCGACTTCCGCTTCGGCGGGCCCCAGTTGGAGGCGGTCGCCGAGTTCGCCCGGCGGGTCGGCCCGACGACCGGGTTCCCGGCGGACGTGAAGGTGAAACTCCTGGAACCGTAGGGGAGTTACGGCGGGAGCGGGCACTACCCTGCTGGGGACTCGAGGCGTATGGGGGAAGGGGACGCCATGCAGCCGCTCGAGGCCGGTGAGCCCATCGTCGTGGGGCCCTACCGGCTGCTCGGCAGGCTCGGCTCCGGCGGGATGGGCCGCGTCTATCTGGGGCGCAGCGCCGGCGGTCGCACGGTCGCGGTCAAGGTCGTGCATCCGCACTTCGCGCTGGACGAGGAGTTCCGTGCCCGCTTCCGCCGCGAGGTGGAGGCCGCGCGGCGGGTCGGTGGCGCGTGGACCGCGCCCGTCCTGGACGCGGACCCTCAGGCCCCGGTGCCATGGGTGGCGACCGGGTACGCAGCCGGTCCCTCGCTGGCCGCCGCCGTCGCGGACGGCGGCCCGCTGCCCACGCATTCGGTACGGGCCCTGGGCGCGGGCCTCGCGGAGGCGCTCACGGCGGTACACGGGCTGGGCCTGGTCCACCGGGACGTGAAGCCGTCGAACGTCCTGCTGACCCTGGACGGCCCCCTCCTCATCGACTTCGGCATCGCACGGGCCATCGACGGCACGGCGTCGCTGACCTCCACGGGCGTGTCCATCGGTTCGCCCGGCTATATGTCCCCCGAACAGATCCTCGGCAAGGGCGTCACGGGCGCGGCCGATGTCTTCTCACTGGGGGCCGTGCTGGCGTACGCGGCGACCGGGGAGTCCCCCTTCCCCGGCGACTCGTCCGCGGCACTGCTGTACAAGGTGGTCCACGAGGAGCCCGAACTCGGCTTGCTGGAAGGCGAGGTGCGCGAGCTGGTGGCCGTGTGCCTGGCGAAGGACCCGGCCGCGCGGCCCGCCCCGGCCGAGGTGGCCCGCCGCCTCGCCCCGCAGGGCGCGGCCGGCCTGGTGACGGGCGGCTGGCTGCCGGGCCCGCTGGTGGAACAGGTCAGCCGGAGCGCCGTACACCTGCTGAACCTGGAGGTGACGGAGGCGACGCCGTCGGGACCGGTGGGGTTCAGCAGGGCGTCGACGGGGGAGGTGCCCTGGGCGCCTGCCGGTGTGCCGCCGACCGGGGACGGCTCCGCCTCGGCTTCGGATCCGTCGGGGAGGTTCGGGCCGCCGCCCGCCGGCGTCTTCGGTCCGCCGCCCGACATGGCCGCACCCAAGGTGCCTCCCGCCCCCGTGCCGCAGGCTCGGCCGTCGAACGACGCGTCCCCCGCCGACGGCGGGCCCGGGAAGCTCTCCGTGAGTGTGGCCGCGACCTCCGCGCCGGGAGCGGGCGGGCGGGGCCGCCGGGTGAGCTGCACGGTCGCGCTGGTGGTCGCGGGAGCGCTGGCCGCCGTCACCATCGGGTCGGCGTTCGTGTCCGGGCTGTTCGACAACGGCTCCTCGAGTCAGGGGGGCGACTCCTCCCCCCTGCCCGACAGCAGTTCGGTCCCCTCCGGTGACGGCCGGGCCGGCGGCGTTCCCGCGGCCTACCTCGGCACCTGGGAGGGCGAGGCGAAGGCCCTCGGGGGCACGCTGCCGGCGGGCACGTTCCACCTGACCGTCCACCGGGCCGCCGCGGGCGAGGAGTTCGGCACGCTGCGGCAGACCGACCAGCTCGGCGGCATCTGCGAGGACGTACTCATCCTGGACAAGGCCACGAAGACACAGCTCGCCGCGACGAGCATGGCCAAGGCGACCAACCGCGCCGTGTGCACGAAGGGCAGGCACACCGTACGGCTGACCCCCGTCGGCGACGATCTCAAGGTCGAGATGCAGGACTCGGACGCGGGAAATCCGACGGCACGGCTGACGAAGATCAAGTAAGGGCGGTCCCGGATCGCGCGCGGTGGTGAACGCCCGGCAGACGGAGGACGGGTACAAGGCCGCCGAACACGGCCGGGTCTTCGTCAAGGTGGACCGGTCCTTCCTGTCGCCGCAGGTCTGCTCGGCCTGCGGCTTCAGGGACGGGCCCAAGCCCCTGCACGTGCGGGCATGGATGTGCCAGAACTGCGGCAGCGAGCACGACCGGGACCACAACGCAGCCAGGAACGTCCTTTCGAAGGGCGTCGGATCGTCGCCGCCGGACGGGCGGAGACGCTGAACGCCTCGCCGAGCGCAGACACCTCACGGTCGCAGCGCGGTGAAGCAGGAAGCCCCCGAGACGGTCAGCCGACCGTGGCATGAATCCCCGTCCATTAGGACAAGGAGCACGTCAAGTACGCTGGTTCGGTCCATCCGTCCGTCCCCCCAGCACCCTTGTTCGGAACGCGCTTCGCGCCTGTTTTTCTCCCCCTTACGAAAGGCACGCCCGGTGACCGAGAAGGCCGACCTCACGTCCATTGATGTCACAGCCGTCCTCGACCGTGCCGCCGCCGGTGGGCGGATCACTCCCGAAGAAGCGCTCGTCCTCTACCGTGACGCGCCGCTGCACGCGCTGGGCGCCGCCGCCGACGCCGTACGCCGCCGCAAGTACGCCGGCACCGAGCACATCGCCACGTACATCATCGAGCGCAACATCAACTACACGAACGTGTGCGTGACCGCGTGCAGGTTCTGCGCCTTCTACGCGGCCCCGAAGGACACGGCCAAGGGCTGGACGCGCGACCTCGACGACATTCTGCGGCGCTGTGCCGAGACCGTCGAACTCGGCGGCACCCAGATCATGTTCCAGGGCGGCCACCACCCGGACTACGGCGTCGAGTACTACGAGAAGCACTTCCGCGCCATCAAGGAGGCCTTCCCGCAGCTGGTCATCCACAGCCTGGGGGCGTCCGAGGTCGAGCACATGGCGCGGATCTCGGGTGTGAGCGTGGAGGAGGCCATCACGCGCATCCACGCCGCAGGGCTCGACTCGTTCGCCGGTGCCGGCGCCGAGCTGCTGCCCGAGCGGCCGCGCAAGGCCATCGCGCCGCTGAAGGAGAGCGGCGAGCGCTGGCTGGAGATCATGGAGATCGCACACGGGCTGGGTGTCGAGTCGACGTCCACGATGCTCATGGGCACGGGCGAGACCAACGCCGAGCGCATCGAGCACCTGCGGATGATCCGTGACGTACAGGACCGCACGGGCGGCTTCCGGGCCTTCATCCCGTACACCTACCAGCCCGAGAACAACCATCTGAAGGGCCGCACCCAGGCGACCATCTTCGAGTACCTGCGGATGATCGCGATCGCCCGCATCTTCCTCGACAACGTCCAGCACATCCAGGGCTCGTGGCTGACCACCGGTAAGGAGATCGGCCAGCTGTCCCTGCACTACGGCGCGGACGACCTCGGCTCGATCATGCTGGAGGAGAACGTCGTCTCCTCGGCCGGTGCCAAGCACCGCTCCAACCGCCAGGAGATCATCGACCTGATCCGGAAGGCGGGGCGGGTTCCGGCCCAGCGCGCCACCACGTACGAGCACCTCGTCGTCCACGACGACCCGGCGAACGACCCCGCCGACGAGCGGGTCGTGTCCCACATCTCCTCGACGGCGATCGAGGGCGGCACGGCGCATCCGGAACTGAAGCTGCTCCCCTCCAACTGACCTTCCCATGCTGACGATCCATGCCGCCGACCTTCTGATCACGGGGGACCGCCGGCGGCCGTCCGTAGCGGCCGGCGCGGTGCTCGTCGACGGCCGGGAGTGTGCAGCCGTCGGTCCGTTCGAGGAACTGGCGGCGGCGCATCCGGCCGCCCGCGTCCGGCGCTGGCCCGGGCTCCTCACGCCGGGGCTGCTGAATCCTTACGGTCCCGAACTGCTGGAGCAGGCCTACCATCCCGACCCGCGCGAGGCGGACCAACTGGGCACCGAACCGCTCATGGGCGAGGCCCTCGCGGCGCTCCCCATGGCCGACGCCCGCTGGGGCGCGAGCGCGCGACGCGGCGTGCAGCGGATGCTGGCGCACGGAACCGTCGCCGTGGCGGGGGACCTGTGGCGCCCCGCGGTGGTGGACGCCGTGTACCGGGCGGGACTGAGCGTGGAGGAGCGGTTCAGTGCTCCGAGTGGCCGGCCGAGCCTCGATCCGCTGGCCGGACGGAGCCTGGCGGAGGCGATGGTGTCGCCGTTCCCGCCGGAGGGCGTGGACGCCACGTTCGCGGTGTTCGACGTCCCGGACGAGGCCACGCTGACCGGACAGGGAGCCGGTACCTGCGTGGCGACGGTCGTCGCGGGACGCCTGGTGTACCGCCGCCGCTGAATCCCCGGCGCTCGGGCCGGGTGCCTGCGTCACGCCCTGCCCGTACTGCCACAATGGGGACCGTGACCCGCGCATCCCTGGACAAGCAGCCGCACGAAGTCGCCTCGATGTTCGACGGCGTGGCGGAACGGTACGACCTGACGAACGACGTGCTGTCACTCGGACAGGCGCGACTGTGGCGCAAGGAGGTCGCGAAGGCGGTCGACGCACGCCCCGCGCAGAAGGTCCTCGACCTGGCGGCGGGCACGGCGACCTCGTCGCTCCCCTTCACGCGCACCGGTGCGTACGTCGTCCCCTGCGACTTCTCCCTCGGGATGCTCCAGGTCGGCAAACAGCGGCACACCTGGATGCCGTTCACGGCGGGCGACGCGACGCGGCTGCCGTTCAAGGACGACGTCTTCGACGCGGTGACCATTTCCTTCGGGCTGCGGAACGTGCAGGACACGGACGCGGCCCTGCGCGAGCTGTACCGGGTGACGAAGCCGGGCGGACGGGTCGTGATCTGCGAGTTCTCGCATCCGACCTGGGCGCCCTTCCGGACCGTGTACACCGAGTACCTGATGCGCGCCCTGCCGCCGGCGGCCCGCGCGGTGTCGTCCAACCCCGACGCGTACGCCTACCTCGCCGAGTCCATCCGCGACTGGCCCGACCAGCCGGGCCTCGCCGAGCGGCTGCGCACGGCGGGCTGGTCGAAGGTGGCGTGGCGCAACCTGACCGGCGGGGTGGTCGCCCTGCACCGCGGCTTCAAGACGTCCTGACGGCCAGGGCTCGCCCGAGCAACCTGTCCCCCGGCTCGTCGAGTTCGCGGTGGCTCCCGCCCGGTGGCGGAATGGGCAGCCGCGGCTCGCGGACCCCCGCGCCTCCGTCGCCCTCGCCCTCACCGAGGTCGAACCACACGGTGATCGCGGCACCGCGTGGCACCTCGGCGCCGGGGGGGGGGAACTGGCGTACCACGTAATCGACGACGGTGCGGTGGAAGTCCGGGCGGTCGGGCGCGGCGAGCAGGGCGCCCCGCTTCGCGGCGGCCTCGCGTGCGTCCACCGCCATCAGTCCGACCAGTCGTGGCACACGCACTTCGGGTGTCTTGGGTGTTATGGGCACAGATGCCACCCCCAGCGGTAACCGGGAACGGTAACCGGCCGAGGGTGTCACCCGGAAGCGTTATCTGTCGTTCTGTAGCCTTCGATGACTCAGCGTCACAGATCGAGCCGGTAGCAGTGCCCCTCCTGCTGTGACTCGGGGGTGGTGAAGACCTCGGCGAGGTGCATGCCCAGCCGCCGGGTGACCGCGATCGACCGGGTGTTGCGGGCGTTGACCATGGCCACCACGCTGCCCACGCCCGCCGCCCGCACCCGCTCCAGCGTGGTGAGCGCGGCCGCGGTGACGTACCCCTTGCCCCAGTGCGCCCGGCCGAGCCGCCAGCCGATCTCGATCTCCCCCTTCGGGCCCCACTCGCGCGGCCACGGCTGCGCGCCCGTGAATCCGATGACCCCGCCCGCCTCGTCGAGCATGGTCCACAGGCAGAAGCCGTGCTCGGCGTCGTGCCTGCGCTGGCGGGCGGTGAGCTCCTCGTAGACGGACAGCTCGGCGGCCCGGCCGCCGTGGAACTCCATGACCTCGGGGTCGTCGAAGAGCCGGTGCCAGGCGACGGCGTCCTCGTCGGTGGGAACGCGCAGCCGTACATCGGGGAGGGTTCGGTTCACGGGAGGCAGCCCTTCAGCCGGGAGATCGGTACCGCTGAATAGACTGCCCATGTCCAGCGCCCGTCAGCACGCCGTTTTTGCCGCGGTTCTTCACCGTGGTTCTCGTGGCCGTTGTCGCTGCCGCCGCCGCTGGTGCCGTCACCGCCCGTCGTCGAGTCCCGTGGAGAACCCGTCGTGACCGAACCCCAGCCCCTTACCGAACACACCGCCGATGTGATCGTCGTCGGGGCCGGGCCAGCCGGTTCCACCACCGCGTACTACCTGGCGAAGTCCGGGCTCGACGTGCTGCTCCTGGAGAAGACCGCGTTCCCGCGCGAGAAGGTGTGCGGCGACGGGCTCACGCCCCGCGCCACCAAGCAGCTCGTCTCGATGGGCATCGACATCTCCGAGGAGGCCGGCTGGCTGCGCAACAAGGGCCTGCGCATCATCGGCGGCGGGGTACGGCTCCAGCTCGACTGGCCGGATCTCGCCTCGTACCCGGACTACGGCCTCGTCCGCAAGCGTGACGACTTCGACGAGCAGCTGGCCCGGCAGGCGCAGAAGGCGGGCGCCCGCCTGTACGAGCGCTGCAACGTGGGCGCGCCGATCATCGACGACCGCACCGGCCGCATCACCGGCGTGCACGCCAAGCTCGGCGAGGAGAAGCGCGAAGTCACCTTCCACGCGCCGCTGGTGGTGGCCGCGGACGGCAACTCCTCGCGTCTGTCGCTGGCGATGGGCCTGCACCGCCGCGAGGACCGCCCGATGGGCGTCGCGGTCCGTACGTACTTCACCTCCCCGCGCCACGACGACGACTACCTGGAGTCCTGGCTGGAGCTGTGGGACCGGCGCGGCGGCCAGGACCGGCTGCTGCCCGGCTACGGCTGGATCTTCGGCATGGGCGACGGCACGAGCAACGTCGGTCTGGGCGTCCTCAACACCTCGGCCTCCTTCAAGGAGCTGGACTGGCGCGAGGTCCTCAAGGCCTGGTGCGCCTCGATGCCCGAGGACTGGGGGTACACGCCGGAGAACATGACCGGCCCGATCCGCGGCGCCGCCCTGCCCATGGCCTTCAACCGCCAGCCGCACTACACGAAGGGCCTGCTGCTCGTCGGCGACGCGGGCGGCCTGGTCAACCCCTTCAACGGCGAGGGCATCGCGTACGCCATGGAGTCGGGCCAGATCGCCGCGGACGTCATCGTCCAGGCGCTGGCCCGCGCGACCCCGGCCCAGCGCGAACTGGCCCTGCAGAACTACCCGAAGATCCTCAAGGACACCTACGGGGGCTACTACACGCTGGGCCGCGCCTTCGTGAAGCTCATCGGCAACCCGAAGGTGATGAAGATCGCGACGCAGCGGGGCCTGACGCACCCGCTGCTGATGAAGTTCACGCTGAAGCTGCTGGCCAACCTGACGGACCCGACGGGAGGCGACGCGATGGACCGGGTGATCAACGGTCTGTCGAAGGTGGCCCCGAAGGCGTGACCTCTTGGGGGGCGCTCAGCTCCGCCTCCTTCGCCGCGCGCTGCGCGAACACCTCCTCGCGCCGGTCCGTCATCTGTCGAAGCGCGTCCTTGCGGTCGCGCTTCGACAGCCGGTCCAGATACACCTGCCCGTACAGGTGGTCCGTCTCGTGGAGGAGGCAGCGGGCGAAATAGCCCTTGCCCTCGAGGACGAGCGGTGTGCCGTCCTTGTCGTGGCCCCGGACCACGGCACGGTCGGGCCTCGGCACCTCCCGCCAGGCGCCCGGCACGGACAGGCAGCCCTCGGGCTCGTCGAGGAGGCGCCGGCCCGTGGTGTCCGGCTCGTCCACGACCGGGTTGACGATGTGGCCGACGTGGCGGTTGCCGTCCTCGTCGGGGCAGTCGAAGACGAAGAGACGGAGGTCCACGCCGACCTGGTTCGCCGCCAGGCCGCAGCCGTCGGCCACATACATCGTCAGGAACATGTCGTCGATGAGGGCGGCCAGGTCCGGGGAGCCGAACTCCGCCGCGGTGACCTCCCGGCAGGGCCGGTGCAGCACGTCCTCGCCCACCTCGGTGATCCGCCGCACGGCACCGCGGCGCGCCTCCGGTGCCGTCGCCGGGTACGAGGCTACGGGCTTCCCCTGCACGAACACTCCCGGCATCACTGCTCCTTGCTCCTGTGGCGGGCCATGCGGCCGCCGCCCACCGTTTGCCGATGGCTTTGCAAAGTAGCAGACTTTGCAAAGTGACCGAAGACGACGCGAGCCGTGTGTCCGAAACGCTGCCCGAGCACGAAGTGCGCACCGCCCTGCTGGAGTTGCTGGCCGAGGTGGGCACCGTCACCGCCACGGAGGCCGCCGCCCGGCTCGGCTACAGCTCCGGCCTGTGCTCCTTCCATCTGCGGCAGCTGGCACGGTACGGGCACATCGAGGAGGTTCCGGTCAGCCGGGGGCGGGCCAAACCGTGGCGGCTGCGGGGACAGAGCTCACAGCCCGTGGGCTTCGGGGAGCTGGCGCGGGGCCTGGAGGACGAGAGCTACCAGCAGTGGCTCGCGCAGAAGGAACGGGTGCCCGAACAGTGGCGGCGGGACGAGGCGTTCAGCGCGGTCGTCTATCTCACGCCGGAGGAGATGGCGTCCGTCGCGGACACCGTGCGCCGTGCGCTCGCCCGCTACCAGGACCGCGAACAGCGGCCCACCATCCGGCCGGACGGGGCCCGACCCGTCGCTGTGGTGACGCGTGTGTTCCCTTTGGTCTGAATCCGCAGGGCGTGAGGATGCCGCGCACGGCCGTGCGACAGCACGACAACGTACCGCCGGGCGCAGATGGTTCGGGCGCCGGGTGGCGCCGTGGGTGAGCGCTGTACGCACACATGCGGAGGGGCCGCCGCGCCAACCGGCGTGGCGGCCCTCATCCGTGGAGCCGATGGAGCCCGCCAGGGGCCCTGTGCTCAGAGCACGCGGACCGCGCCGGACGGCGGGTCGTACGACAGCGGCTTCTCGACGACGCCGGTGGCGGAGTTCTGCGCGCCGACGAACATGCCGCCGCCGACGTACACCGCCACGTGGTACGCGCTGCCCGCGCCGCCCCAGTAGAGGATGTCGCCCGGCTGCAGATTGCTCAGCGAGACCTGGGTGCCTGCGGTCGACTGGGCCTGCGAGACGCGCGGCAGGTTCACGCCGACCTGCTTGAACGCGGCCTGGACGAGACCCGAGCAGTCCCAGGAGTTGGGACCGGTGCCGCCGGAGACGTACGCGTCGCCGATCTGCGCCTTGGCGAAGGCGATGACCGTGGCGGCCGAACCGGTGGCCGTGGAGCTGCTGTTCTTCGCGGTGCTGGACGGCGCGCTGCTGGTCGAGGCGCTGACCGGCGCGGCGTCGGTGAGGACGGTGCGCTGGGCGCTGCGCGAGGCGGCGGCCTCGGCGGCCTTGCGCTCGGCTTCGGCCTTCCTCTCGGCCTCGGCCTTCTTCTTGGCCTCGGCCTTCCGCTTGGCCTCCGCGGCCTTCTTCTTGGCCTCGGCGAGGTCCGTCTTGGCCTGCTTCGCGGCCTTTGCTGCGGCGGCGTCACGCTCGGCCTGCAGCTGGTAGTTGGCGGCGGCCTGCTGAGTGGCCTCCGCGGACTGGGCGACCTGCGTGGCCAGGTCGGCCGTGAGGGTGGGCAGTTCGAGAGTCTGCGTCACCGGCTCGGCGGCGTACGCCGAGGCCGACGAGCCGGCCACGGCCAGGGTTCCGATGACGCCACCGGCAACTCCGGCCCGCATCGCGATCGTCGACGCGCTGCGGTTGCGGGGCTTCCGGTGGTTGCGTATGTGAGCGGTGTGGGACATGGCTACTAGCGGTATCAGGGGCCCCTCCATACCTTCAAGAAACGTGTGCTGCGCCACAGTTGTTCAGGTGGTGTCCTGAATCCCGGGCGTGTCGCTCTTTATTGACGCCGTAACGGGCATAGCGGACACTGATGATCAAGCCTGTGATCATGGGTTTTCGCTGTTACGCCCGAATTGCCCCGCGCCTACCATTCGTGGACCTGCATGGCCAAGCCCGCTTTATGCGGGCCTCACGCAGATGTGGCGGAGGTCACGGAACGGTCACCGCAGCGAGCGCGTCTCGCGCGTGACCCGCACTCCTCGTCCCGGCTGCGCGCAGGCGCCCTCTGTCCGCGAGGGGAGCTCCCGCTCGTGAACGCGTGCACGTGTCCACTTTCGTCCTCACTCCTCCCCTCAACGTGTGAACGCGACCTCCTATCAAGGGATCCGGTCCAGGGCCAATTTGCCTCGAGTGATCTCCGCTTGATAGTGCGAAACGGCCTCTACCTGCGACGACGATCGAAAATGTCACCTCTTGGTGATCACTTGGCTGCTTCGCGTACGAAGGTCACCGCTCATCCGACTTCATGATCCTTCGTCGGGTGGTAAAGATCACAAAGTACGTGGGCACCCCCGTGTCGCAGATCACATACGGCCGGGCATAAGATGCGGGACAGTTGGGCTTGTGACCTGCTTCACATGTACGCGATCTTCGCTGAGGCGAGCGGGGCTCGTGGGACAGGTGTGACCGCTGTGGGTCCAGTGCAACCGCCAGCAGTCAGTGCCGACTGAGAGGAGCGAGGAGCGGTGAACGCGTATGCGCCCATCCTCGTACTGGGAGCCCTCGGGGCAGGCTTTGCGATCTTCTCCGTGGTCATGGCCACGCTGATCGGTCCGAAGCGGTACAACCGGGCCAAGCTCGAGGCCTACGAGTGCGGTATCGAGCCGACCCCCACGCCGGCCGGTGGCG
Organism: Streptomyces colonosanans; assembly: GCF_001866645.1. GTDB lineage: Bacteria > Actinomycetota > Actinomycetes > Streptomycetales > Streptomycetaceae > Streptomyces > Streptomyces colonosanans. The sequence continues at coordinate 97,156 of NZ_MLYP01000007.1, read as the reverse complement.
GGCGCTTCCCCATCAAGTACTACCTGACGGCGATGCTCTTCATCGTCTTCGACATCGAGATCGTCTTCCTCTATCCGTGGGCCGTCACCTTCGACGCCCTCGGGATCTTCGGGCTCGTGGAGATGCTGCTCTTCGTGCTCACCGTCTTCGTCGCCTACGCGTACGTATGGCGGCGTGGCGGCCTGGAATGGGACTGAGGGGCTTTACGTCATGGGACTCGAAGAAAAGCTGCCGAGCGGCTTCCTCTTGACCACCGTCGAGCAGGCCGCGGGCTGGGTGCGCAAGTCGTCGGTCTTCCCGGCCACCTTCGGTCTGGCCTGCTGTGCGATCGAGATGATGACCACCGGCGCCGGCCGCTACGACCTGGCGCGCTTCGGTATGGAGGTCTTCCGCGGCTCACCCCGCCAGGCGGACCTGATGATCGTCGCAGGCCGGGTCAGTCAGAAGATGGCGCCGGTGCTCAGGCAGGTCTATGACCAGATGCCCGCTCCCAAGTGGGTGATCTCCATGGGGGTCTGCGCCTCCTCGGGCGGCATGTTCAACAACTACGCGATCGTCCAGGGCGTCGACCACATCGTCCCCGTCGACATCTATCTCCCCGGCTGTCCGCCGCGGCCGGAGATGTTGATGGACGCGATCCTCAAGCTCCACCACAAGATCCAGACCTCCAAGCTCGGCGTCAACGCCGAGGAGGCGGCCCGCGAGGCGGAGGAAGCGGCGCTCAAGGCCCTCCCGACGATCGAGATGAAGGGGCTGCTGCGATGAGCGACGCGAAGAGCAATCACGCGAACACTCCGGGCAACGGCGCGAACGGGGCCGCGGCGAACGGGAGCGGCGGCAACGGCACCAACCCCGAGAAGGACCTCGGCGCCGCCAACCTCCCCGGCATGCGCGGCGACCACGGCGAGGAGATCCGCGTTCAGCGCGGCATGTTCGGCGCCAACAACGGCGGTGACACCTCCGGCTACGGCGGTCTGGTCCGCCCCGTGCGGCTCCCGGGCGCGGCCACCCGCCCCTACGGCGGCTGGTTCGACGAGGTCGCCGACGAACTGGAGGGCGCCCTGGAGGAGCAGGGCATCGTCCCCGAGAACGCCATCGAGAAGACCGTCGTCGACTGCGGCGAGCTGACCTTCCACATCGAGCGCGAGTTCCTCGTCGCCGTCGCCCAGATCCTGCGCGACGACCCGGCGCTCCGCTTCGAACTGTGCACGGGTGTAAGCGGAGTGCATTACCCGGGCGACAAGGGCCGGGAACTGCACGCCGTTTACCACCTGCGGTCGATCACCCACAACCGGCTGATCCGTCTCGAGGTCAGCGCGCCCGACGCCGACCCGCACATCGCGTCGCTCGTCTCCGTCTATCCCACGAACGACTGGCACGAGCGCGAGACGTACGACTTCTTCGGCCTGGTCTTCGACGGCCACCCGGCCCTGACGCGGATCATGATGCCCGACGACTGGCAGGGCCACCCGCAGCGCAAGGACTACCCCCTCGGCGGCATCCCCGTCGAGTACAAGGGCGCCCAGATCCCGGCTCCGGACCAGCGGAGGTCGTACTCATGAGCACACAGACCCCTTCCTCCTCCCACCCGTCGCCCGGCCACCACTCCTCATCGGGTTCCTTCGGGACGCAGAGTTCTCCGCGCGAGACCACCGAAGGCACCGTCTACACGGTCACCGGCGGCGACTGGGACGAGGTCGTCCAGTCCGCGGCCCGCGCCGACGACGAGCGCATCGTCGTCAACATGGGCCCGCAGCATCCCTCCACGCACGGCGTGCTCCGGCTCATCCTGGAGATCGACGGCGAGACCGTCACCGAGGCCCGCTGCGGCATCGGCTACCTGCACACCGGTATCGAGAAGAGCCTCGAATACCGCACGTGGACGCAGGGCACCACGTTCGTGACGCGCATGGACTACCTCACGTCGTTCTTCAACGAGACGGCGTACTGCCTCGCCGTCGAGAAGCTCCTCGGCATCGAGGATCAGGTCCCGGACCGCGCCACGATCATCCGCGTGCTCCTGATGGAGCTGAACCGGATGTCCTCCCACCTGGTGTGCATCGCCACCGGAGGCATGGAGCTCGGCGCCACCACGATCATGATCTACGGCTTCCGCGACCGGGAGATGATCCTCGACCTCTACGAGCTGATCACCGGCCTGCGGATGAACCACGCCTACATCCGCCCCGGCGGGCTCGCCCAGGACCTGCCGCCCGGCGCGGTGGACCAGATCCGCGAGTTCGTGAAGAAGATGAAGAAGAACCTCCCGGAGTACGACAAGCTCGCCACCGGGAACCCCGTCTTCAAGGGCCGTATGCAGGACATCGGCTATCTCGACCTCGCCGGCTGCATGGCCCTCGGCGCCACCGGTCCGATCCTGCGCTCGGCGGGCCTGCCGCACGACCTGCGCAAGACGCAGCCCTACTGCGGTTACGAGACATACGACTTCGACGTCCCGACCGCCGACACCTGTGACTCCTACGGCCGCTTCCTCGTCCGCCTGGAGGAGATGCGCCAGTCGCTCAGGATCATCGAGCAGTGCCTGGACCGGCTGCAGCCCGGCCCGGTCATGGTCGCCGACAAGAAGATCGCCTGGCCCGCCCAGCTCGCCCTGGGACCGGACGGGCTCGGCAACTCGCTCGACCACATCAAGAAGATCATGGGCACCTCCATGGAGGCCCTGATCCACCACTTCAAGCTGGTGACCGAGGGCTTCCGTGTCCCGCCGGGACAGGCGTACACGGCCGTCGAGTCACCCAAGGGCGAACTCGGAGTGCATGTCGTGTCCGACGGCGGCACCCGCCCCTACCGGGTCCACTTCCGCGACCCGTCCTTCACCAACCTGCAGGCCATGGCGGCGATGTGCGAGGGCGGCCAGGTCGCCGACGTGATCGTCGCCGTCGCGTCCATCGACCCCGTGATGGGAGGCGTCGACCGGTGACCAACAGTTCTTCGGAGCGCGGCGTCGGCCTGGGCATGCCCCAACTGCCCGCGCCCGCCTACCCGGACGACGTTCGAGCCCGGCTCGAACGGGACGCGCGCGAGATCATCGACCGCTACCCGGACTCGCGGTCCGCCCTCCTGCCGATGCTGCACCTCGTGCAGTCGGAGGAAGGCCATGTCACGCGTACCGGGATGCAGTTCTGCGCAGACATGCTGGACCTGACCACGGCCGAGGTCACCGCGGTCGCCACCTTCTACACCATGTACCGCCGCAAGCCCTCCGGTGACTACCAGGTGGGTGTCTGCACCAACACCCTGTGCGCCGTGATGGGCGGCGACGCGATCTTCTCCGCCCTCCAGGAGCACCTGGGCGTCGGCAACGGCGAGACCACCGGCGACGGCAAGGTCACCCTGGAGCACATCGAGTGCAACGCGGCCTGCGACTTCGCGCCGGTCGTGATGGTCAACTGGGAGTTCTTCGACGACCAGACCCCCGAGAGCGCCAAGCGCATGGTGGACGACCTGCGCGCGGGACGGCAGGTCGAGCCCACCCGCGGCGCCCCCCTGTGCACCTTCAAGGAGACGGCCCGGATGCTGGCCGGCTTCCCCGACGAACGGGACGGGGCCGTCGAGGCGACCGGCGGCGCGGGCCCGGCCTCACTGGTCGGACTGCGGCTGGCCAAGGGGGAGACCCCCGCCGCGCGCGTGGTGCACCCGCGGCACGGCGGGCCGCACGACGAGCCGCAGGACGCGGTGCAGGACACATCGGCCCCCGACCACCCGTCGCCCAACCGCACGTCTGATTCGGCCGGGCCCGTCGACGAGGAGGGGCAGTGATGACTTTGGCACCCGAGAACGGGGGCACCGCCCGCGGATTCGAGAGCGAGGGAGAGAGCAGCCCCGAGAAGCTGCTGACACCCGTCCTGTCGGCCTTCTGGGACGAGGACAAGTCCTGGACGCTGGACGTCTACCAAAGGCACGAGGGGTACGAGGGGCTCCGCAAGGCCCTCACCATGTCACCGGACGACGTGATCGCGTACGTCAAGGACTCCGGACTGCGCGGACGCGGCGGCGCGGGGTTCCCCACCGGAATGAAGTGGCAGTTCATTCCCCAGGGTGATGGCAAGCCTCACTATCTGGTTGTCAACGCCGACGAGTCGGAGCCCGGAACCTGCAAGGACATTCCGCTCCTCTTCGCGAACCCGCACAGCCTCATCGAGGGCATCATCATCGCGTGTTACGCCATCAGGTCGTCGCATGCCTTCATCTACCTGCGGGGTGAAGTCGTCCCCGTACTGCGGCGGTTGCACTCGGCCGTGCGCGAGGCCCATGCGGCGGGCTACCTCGGCAAGAACATCCTGGGCAGCGGACTCGACCTCGAACTCACCGTGCACGCGGGCGCGGGCGCGTACATCTGCGGTGAGGAGACCGCGCTGCTGGACTCGCTCGAAGGCCGCCGTGGTCAACCGCGGCTGCGTCCCCCCTTCCCTGCCGTCGCGGGCCTCTACGCGTGCCCGACTGTTGTGAACAACGTCGAGTCGATCGCTTCGGTTCCCGCGATCCTGAACCGGGGCAAGGAATGGTTCCGGTCGATGGGCAGCGAGAAGTCCCCGGGCTTCACGCTCTACTCGCTCAGCGGCCATGTCGCGAGCCCCGGCCAGTACGAGGCCCCGCTCGGGATCACGCTCCGCCAACTCCTCGACATGAGCGGCGGTATGCGGCCCGGTCACCACCTGAAGTTCTGGACGCCCGGCGGCTCCTCCACGCCGATGTTCACCGACGAGCACCTCGACGTCCCGCTCGACTACGAGGGCGTGGGCGCCGCCGGTTCCATGCTCGGCACCAAGGCCCTGCAGTGCTTCGACGAGACGACCTGCGTGGTCCGCGCCGTCACCCGCTGGACCGAGTTCTACGCCCACGAGTCCTGCGGCAAGTGCACGCCCTGCCGCGAGGGGACGTACTGGCTCGTGCAACTGCTGCGGGACATCGAGGCCGGCAAGGGCACGATGGCCGACCTCGACAAGCTCGCCGACATCGCCGACAACATCAACGGCAAGTCGTTCTGCGCCCTCGGCGACGGCGCCGCCTCGCCGATCTTCTCCTCCCTCAAGTACTTCCGCGCGGAGTACGAGGAGCACATCACGGGCCGGGGCTGCCCCTTCGACCCGGCCAAGACCACGGCCTGGGCGGACAAGCCCGCGGAGGTGAACGCATGACCATGGCGACCAACGCTCCCGCCGGGGGCGGCCAGGCGGGCCTCCCGCCGGAGGACCTCGTCACGCTGACGATCGACGGCGCCGAGATCAGCGTGCCCAAGGGCACCCTCGTCATCCGCGCCGCCGAACAGCTCGGCATCGAGATCCCCCGCTTCTGCGACCACCCCCTGCTCGACCCGGTCGGCGCCTGCCGCCAGTGCATCGTCGAGGTCGAGGGCCAGCGCAAGCCCATGGCGTCCTGCACGATCACGTGCACGGACGGGATGGTGGTGCGCACCCAGCTCACCTCGTCCGTCGCCGAGAAGGCCCAGAAGGGTGTGATGGAGCTTCTGCTCATCAACCACCCGCTGGACTGCCCGGTCTGCGACAAGGGCGGCGAGTGCCCCCTGCAGAACCAGGCCATGTCGCACGGCCAGGCCGAGTCCCGCTTCGAGGGCAGGAAGCGTACCTACGAGAAGCCCGTCGCGATCTCCACGCAGGTCCTGCTCGACCGCGAGCGGTGCGTGCTGTGCGCCCGCTGCACCCGGTTCTCCAACCAGATCGCGGGCGACCCGATGATCGAGCTGCTCGAGCGGGGCGCGCTCCAGCAGGTCGGAACCGGTGAGGGCGACCCCTTCGAGTCGTACTTCTCCGGGAACACCATCCAGATCTGCCCGGTCGGCGCGCTCACCTCGGCGGCGTACCGCTTCCGCTCCCGCCCCTTCGACCTCGTCTCGTCGCCGTCGGTGTGCGAACACTGCTCCGGCGGCTGCGCGACCCGTACCGACCACCGGCGCGGCAAGGTCATGCGGCGCCTCGCGGCCGAGGACCCCGAGGTCAACGAGGAGTGGATCTGCGACAAGGGGCGGTTCGCCTTCCGGTACGCGCAGCTCAAGGACCGGCTCGACCGGCCGCTCGTGCGGCGCGAGTCCGGTGAGCTGGAGCCCGCGTCCTGGCCGGAGGCACTCCAGGTCGCGGCACGGGGCCTGCTGGCCGCGCGCGGCCGGGCCGGTGTGCTGACCGGCGGACGGCTCACCGTCGAGGACGCCTATGCGTACAGCAAGTTCGCGCGCGTGGCGCTCGACACGAACGACATCGACTTCCGCGCGCGCGTGCACAGCGACGAGGAGGCAGACTTCCTGGCCGCCCGGGTCGCCGGACGCGGCCGCGACCTCGACGGGACGGGTGTCACGTACACCTCCCTGGAGAAGGCCCCCGCCGTCCTGCTCGTCGGGTTCGAGGCCGAGGAGGAGGCACCCGGTGTCTTCCTGCGGCTGCGCAAGGCCTGGCGCAAGCACGGGCAGCAGGTCTTCTCGCTCGCCACGCACGCCACCCGGGGTCTGACGAAGACCGGCGGCACGCTGCTGCCCGCCGCGCCCGGCACCGAGACCGAGTGGCTGGACGCGCTCGCGAGCGGGACGGGCCTGCAGGAGGACGGCGCACGGGCGGCCGAGGCGCTGCGCACCGAGGGCGCGGTCATCATCGTCGGCGAACGCTTCGCCGGTGTGACGGGCGGGCTCACCGCTGTCGTACGGGCCGCGGTGGCGACCGGCGCCGAGCTGGTGTGGATCCCGCGCCGGGCCGGGGAACGCGGTGCCATCGAGGCGGGTGCGCTGCCCTCACTGCTGCCGGGCGGTCGTCCGGCCATCGACCCGCGCGCGCGGGACGAGGTCGCCGCCGCCTGGGGCATCGCCGCACTCCCGCACCGCTACGGCCGCGACACGGCCCAGATCGTCGAGGCCGCGGCCGGCGGCGAGCTGCGGGCGCTGGTGGTCGCCGGCGTCGAGGTCGCCGATCTGCCCGATCCGGCACGCACGCGTGCCGCACTCTCCGCGGTGGACTTCCTGGTCTCCCTCGAGCTGCGTCCCAGCGACGTCACCGAGCACGCGGACGTGGTGCTGCCGGTCGCGGCGGTCGCCGAGAAGGCCGGCACCTTCCTCGACTGGGAGGGACGGGCCCGCCCGTTCGAGGCCGCGCTCAAGCCCGACCAGATGACCCGCCCCCTGGCACCCACCGACGCGCGCGTGCTCCAGATGCTCGCCGACGCGATGGACATCCATCTGGGGCTGCCCGATCTGCGCACCGCGCGCACGGAGCTGGACCGGCTCGGCACCTGGGACGGAGCGCGGGCGGACGATCCGGTGGGGACCTCCGACCGGCTGCCGCGCCCGGCCGCCGGGGAGGCCGTGCTCGCCGGGCACCGGCTGCTGCTCGACCAGGGCCGCCTCCAGGAGGGCGACGACGCGCTCGCCGGAACACGGCACGCCGCACGCGCGCGCGTGTCGGCCGCCACCGCCGCCGAGGCCGGCGTCGAGGACGGCGATCCGCTGACCGTGAGCGGCCCGTCCGGAACCGTGCAATTCCCGTTGCAGATCACCGAGATGCCCGATCACGTGGTCTGGCTCCCGATGAACTCCACCGGCGGCGGCGTCACGTCCGACACCGGGGCGCTGCCCGGCACCCTCGTCCGCATCGGCCCGGCCGCGCCGACCGCCGAAGCCCCCAAGGAGGCGAAGGCATGAGCCCGTACCTCGCCGCTGAAGACCTCTCCATGTTCGGCCACGACCCCTGGTGGCTGGTCGTCATCAAGGCGGTCTTCTGCTTCGCCTTCCTGATGGTGACCGTGCTGTTCTCCATCGTCTGGGAGCGCAAGGTCGTCGCCTGGATGCAGCTGCGCATCGGCCCCAACCGGCACGGCCCCTGGGGCATGCTCCAGTCGCTCGCCGACGGCGTGAAGCTGATGCTCAAGGAAGACGTCATCGTCAAGCGCGCGGACAAGGTGGTCTACGTCCTCGCGCCGATCGTCGCGGCCATCCCGGCCTTCATGGCGATCGCGGTGATCCCGTTCGGGCCCGCAGGCAACGAGATCTCGATCTTCGGCCACCGTACGACGATGCAGCTCACCGACCTGCCGATCGCGTTGCTCTACATCCTCGCGGTCGCCTCGGTCGGCATCTACGGCATCGTGCTGGCGGGCTGGAGTTCCGGATCCACCTATCCGCTCCTCGGCGGTCTGCGCTCCTGCGCGCAGATGATCTCGTACGAGATCGCCATGGGTGCCGCCTTCGCCTCCGTGTTCCTCTACTCGGGGTCGATGTCGACGTCGGCGATCGTCGAGCAGCAGCACGACCGCTGGTACATCGTGCTGCTGCCGGTCTCCTTCGTGATCTACATCGTGACGATGGTCGGTGAGACCAACCGCGCACCCTTCGACATGCCGGAGTCCGAGGGAGACCTGGTCGGCGGCTTCAACACCGAGTACTCGTCGATCAAGTTCGCGATGTTCATGCTCGCCGAGTACGTGAACATGGTGACGGTCTCGGCCGTGTCGACCACGCTCTTCCTGGGCGGCTGGCGGGCCCCGTGGCCGATCAGCACCGTCTGGGAGGGTGCGAACCACGGCTGGTGGCCGATGCTCTGGTTCGTCATCAAGGTCCAGCTGCTGCTGTTCTTCTTCATCTGGCTGCGCGGCACGCTCCCGCGCGTCCGCTACGACCAGCTGATGAAGCTCGGCTGGAAGGTTCTCATCCCGGTCTCCGTGGTCTGGCTGATGCTCGTCGCGACCGTGCGTGCGCTGCGCAACGAGAACTACGGCTTCGGCGACATCGCCCTGTACGTGGCCGGCGGCGTCATCACGCTGCTGGTGCTGTCGTTCGTCGTCGACATGTTCCGCGGCGCGAAGGCGAAGGAGGACGCGCAACCCGCCGGGGAACCGGCCGCCTTCGACCCGATGGGGGGCGGCTTCCCCGTACCGCCGCTGCCGGGACAGACGCTTCCGCCGGTGCCGCGACGCCGCTCGCGCCGGGAGCGGGAGCTGATTGTCAGTGGCGGAACGGACACTGTCAGTGACGGAACTTCGGATGGAAAGGAGGCGTCCGATGGCTGAGGAGCCCAAGGAGACCGCACCCGGTTTCCTGAACCCCGTGGCCGGCTTCGGCGTGACCTTCAGGGCCATGTTCAAGAAGCGGCTGACCGAGCAGTACCCGGAGCAGAAGAAAACCACGGCTCCGCGTTTTCACGGCCGGCACCAGCTCAACCGCCATCCGGACGGCCTGGAGAAGTGCGTCGGCTGTGAGCTGTGCGCCTGGGCCTGCCCCGCCGACGCGATCTATGTGGAGGGCGCGGACAACACGGACGAGGAGCGTTACTCCCCGGGCGAGCGCTACGGGCGCGTCTACCAGATCAACTACGCCCGCTGCATCCTGTGCGGCCTGTGCATCGAGGCGTGCCCCACGCGCGCGCTGACGATGACGAACGAGTTCGAGCTGGCGGACTCCAGCCGGGCCAACCTCATTTACACCAAGGAACAGCTGCTCGCCGGCCTCGAAGAGGGCATGGTCGACACCCCCCACGCCATCTACCCGGGGATGGACGAACAGGACTACTACCGGGGCCTGGTGACGGAGGCCGCGCCCGGCACGGAGCGCCAGGTCGCCGTCTCCAAGGGCGAGAAGCCCGAGGAAGAGGGGGCTGACGCATGACCACGCAGCTTGCCGCCTACACCACCTCCACAGGCGAGGCCTTCCAGTTCTGGGTCCTCGCGACCGTGGCGGTGATCGGCGCCCTGTGCACCGTCTTCATGAAGAAGGCCGTGCACAGCGCGCTCTGCCTGGCCGGCACCATGATCGTCCTGGCGGTGTTCTACCTCGCCAACGGTGCCTACTTTCTCGGGATCGTGCAGATCGTCGTCTACACCGGCGCGATCATGATGCTGTTCCTGTTCGTGGTGATGCTGGTCGGTGTCACCGCGGCGGACTCCCTGCGGGAGACCATCAAGGGCCAGCGCTGGCTGGCCCTGCTGTGCGGGGTCGGCTTCGGTGTCCTGTTGCTCGGAGGCATCGCCAACGCGTCCCTGAAGGACTTCGACGGCATCGGCAAGGCGAACGCCGGGGGCAATGTGGAGGGCCTGGCCGCTCTCATCTTCACCAGGTACGTGTTCGCCTTCGAAATCACCGGTGCCCTGCTCATCACGGCCGCGGTCGGCGCCATGGTGCTCACCCACCGCGAGCGCACCGAGCGGGCCCGGACCCAGCGCGAGCTGTCGGAGCAGCGCGTACGGGAGGGCAAGCACGTACCGCCGCTGCCGGCGCCCGGCGTCTACGCCCGGCACAACGCGGTGGACATCGCGGGCCTTCTCCCGGACGGCACCCCGTCCGAGCTGACCGTCAACAAGACGCTGCGGGACCGCGGCCAGATCCGCGATGTCTCCGATGAGGCCCTCAGCGATCTCAAGGCCCTGGAACAGCGCGCCGCCGAGCGCCTGGAGCGGGCCGAGGACGAGCGGCCGACGCACAAGAGGACCGAGGAGGCGTCGAAGTGAACCCGGTCAACTACCTGTATCTCGCCGCCCTGTTGTTCACGATCGGCGCGACCGGCGTGCTGATCCGGCGGAACGCGATCGTGGTGTTCATGTGCATCGAGTTGATGCTCAACGCCTGCAATCTCGCGTTCGTCACCTTCTCCCGGATGCACGGCAATCTCGACGGCCAGATCATCGCCTTCTTCACGATGGTCGTCGCCGCCGCGGAGGTCGTGGTCGGGCTCGCGATCATCGTGTCGCTGTTCCGTACCCGCCACTCGGCCTCGGTCGACGACGCCAGCCTGATGAAGCTGTGAGGGGTCGCTGAATCGTGGAGAACCTGATTGCGCTGCTGATCGCGGCGCCCCTGCTCGGAGCGGCCGTACTGCTGTGCGGCGGCAGAAGGCTGGACGCGGTCGGCCACTGGCTCGGCACACTGCTGGCCGGCCTCTCCTTCGTGCTCGGTGTCGTCCTCTTCACCGACATGCTCGGCAAGGCCGCCGGCCAGCGCGCCGTGACCCAGCATCTGTTCAGCTGGATCCCGGTGGCCGGCTTCCAGGCCGACGTCACCTTCCGGCTCGACCAGCTGTCGATGACGTTCGTCCTGCTGATCACCGGCGTCGGCTCGCTCATCCACCTGTACTCGGTCGGGTACATGGAGCACGACGAGCGCCGGCGTCGCTTCTTCGGCTATCTGAACCTGTTCCTCGCGGCGATGCTGCTGCTCGTCCTCGCCGACAACTACCTGCTGCTGTACGTCGGCTGGGAGGGCGTCGGCCTCGCCTCGTACCTGCTGATCGGCTTCTGGCAGCACAAGCCCAGTGCGGCGACCGCAGCGAAGAAGGCGTTCCTCGTCAACCGCGTCGGCGACATGGGCCTGTCCATCGCGATCATGCTGATGTTCACGACGTTCGGGACCTTTGCCTTCGTGCCGGTCCTCCACAGCGCGGACAGTGCCGGCGAGGGCAAGCTCACCGCCATCGGGCTGATGCTGCTGCTGGCCGCGTGCGGCAAGTCCGCCCAGGTGCCGCTGCAGTCCTGGCTCGGGGACGCCATGGAGGGCCCGACCCCGGTCTCGGCCCTCATCCACGCCGCGACCATGGTGACGGCGGGTGTCTATCTGATCGTCCGCTCCGGCGCCATCTTCAACGCAGCGCCCGACGCACAGCTGGTCGTCACCGTGGTCGGCGCCGTCACGCTCCTCTTCGGTGCGATCGTCGGTTGTGCGAAGGACGACATCAAGAAGGCGCTGGCCGGCTCGACCATGTCGCAGATCGGCTACATGGTGCTCGCCGCGGGCCTCGGCCCCATCGGCTACATCTTCGCGATCATGCACCTGGTGACGCACGGCTTCTTCAAGGCCGGGCTGTTCCTCGGCGCCGGTTCGGTCATGCACGGCATGAACGACGAGGTCGACATGCGCAGGTACGGCGGCCTCAGGACGTACATGCCGGTCACCTTCGTGACCTTCGGGCTCGGCTACCTCGCCATCATCGGCTTTCCGGGTCTGTCCGGCTTCTTCTCCAAAGACAAGATCATCGAGGCGGCGTTCGCCAAGGGAGGCGCCGAGGGCTGGATCCTCGGCGGTGCGGCCCTGCTGGGCGCGGCCATCACCGCGTACTACATGACGCGCGTGATGATCATGACGTTCTTCGGTGAGAAGCGCTGGCAGCCGGACGAGCAGGGCAACGAGCCGCACCCGCACGAGTCGCCCGGGGTCATGACGATCCCGATGATCGTGCTCGCCGTCGGGTCGGTGTTCGCGGGCGGGTTCTTCTCGATCGGCGACCGCTTCGTGCACTGGCTGGAGCCCGTCACCGGTCACGCGGAGGGCAATTCGCCGGTCAGCGCGATGACGGTCACGGTCGCCACCCTGGTGCTGCTCGTCGTGGGCGCCGGCATCGCCTACGCCCAGTACGGCCGCCGTCCCGTTTTGGCCGTCGCCCCGCGCGGATCGCTGCTCACCCGCGCCGCCCGGCGCGACCTCCTCCAGGACGACTTCAACCACGTCGTCCTCGTCCGCGGCGGAGAGCACCTCACGCGCTCCCTGGTGTACGTCGACCACACCCTGGTCGACGGTGTCGTCAATGGCACGGCGGCCTCGGTCGGCGGCCTGTCCGGCCGGCTGCGCCGGCTGCAGAACGGCTTTGCGCGGTCGTACGCGGTCTCGATGTTCGGCGGCGCGGCGGTGCTCGTCGCCCTGACCCTGCTGATGAGGGCGGTCTGATAGCGATGTCCTTTCCTCTGCTGACAGCGACGGCGGCGCTCCCGGCCGTGGGGGCGCTCGCCACGGCAGCCGTACCGGCCGCCCGGCGCACCACTGCCAAGTGGCTGGCGCTGACCGTCTCGCTCGCCACCTTCGTCCTGGCGGCGGTGATCGCGGTCCGCTTCGAGCCGGGAGGCGCTCGCTACCAGCTCACCGAGTCCCATGCCTGGATCAAGGACTTCGGGGTGCGGTACGAGCTGGGGGTGGACGGCATCGCGGTGGCGCTCGTCGCCCTGACCGCGCTGCTGATCCCGTTCGTGATCCTGGCGGGCTGGCACGACGCCGACCCGATGGAGACCGGGAGTCGGCGCTGGCGGCCGACGCAGGGCTTCTTCGCCCTGATCCTGGCCGTCGAGGCGATGGTGATCCTCTCCTTCGAGGCCACCGACGTCTTCGTCTTCTACATCTTCTTCGAGGCCATGCTCATCCCGATGTACTTCCTCATCGGCGGCTTCGGGGACCGTGCCCATGAGCACGGAGAGAAGGCGGCGTCCACGCAACGGTCCTACGCGGCCGTGAAGTTCCTCCTCTACAACCTGGCCGGCGGCCTGATCATGCTGGCCGCGGTGATCGGCCTGTATGTGCAGGCGGGGAACTTCTCGCTCCCGGAGATCGTGCAAGCGCGGGCGAGCGGCTCGCTCCACATGGCGACCAGCACCGAACGCTGGCTGTTCCTCGGCTTCTTCTTCGCCTTCGCGGTGAAGGCGCCCCTGTGGCCGCTGCACACCTGGCTGCCCAACGCCATGGGGGAGGCCACCGCCCCGGTCGCCGTGCTGATCACGGCGGTCGTCGACAAGGTGGGCACATTCGCGATGCTGCGCTTCTGCCTCCAACTGTTCCCGGAGGCGAGCAAGTGGGCGACACCCGTCATCCTCGTTCTGGCGCTCATCAGCATCATCTACGGGGCACTGCTCGCGGTCGGCCAGCGGGACATCAAGCGGCTGGTGGCGTACGCGTCGATCTCGCACTTCGGCTTCATCATCCTGGGCATCTTCGCGATGACCAGCCAGGGCCAGTCCGGCGCGACGCTCTACATGGTCAACCACGGGATCTCGACGGCCGCCCTGATGCTGGTGGCGGGCTTCCTGATCTCGCGCCGCGGCTCGCGTCTGATCGCGGACTACGGAGGCGTGCAGAAGGTCGCGCCGGTGTTGGCCGGCACGTTCCTGATCGGCAGCCTGGCCACCCTGTCCCTGCCGGGGCTGGCGCCGTTCGTCAGTGAGTTCCTGGTCCTGGTCGGCACGTTCACGCGGCACCCGGCGATCGGCATCATCGCCACCCTCGGCATCGTGCTCGCCGCGCTCTACACCCTCGTCCTCTACCAGCGGACGATGACGGGCCCGGTGAAGGCGGAGGTCGCCGAGATGCCGGACCTGCGGGTGCGGGAACTCCTGGTCGTCGCCCCGCTGATCGCATTGCTGATCTTCCTGGGTGTCTACCCGAAGCCGGTCGCCGACATCGTCAATCCGGCGGTCCGGCAGACCATGTCCGACGTACATCAGACCGATCCCCAGCCCAAGGTGGAGGCGGCGAAGTGAGCACAGCAGCCGTCCACAGCCTGTGGACAACCGCGGCCGATCCGATCTCGAAGTTCCAGGCCCCGAAGATCGAGTACGGCCAATTGTCGCCGACGTTGATCGTCATCGGTGCGGCGCTCGTCGGGGTGCTGATCGAGGCGTTCGTCCCCCGCAAGTCCCGTTACTACGCACAGGTGTTCATCTCGGTCGTCGCGCTCGCCGCCGCGTTCGCCGCGGTGGTGGCGCTCGCGGCGGGCGGGTACGGCACCACCAAGGCGCACATCGCGGCGATGGGCGCGCTCGCGGTCGACGGACCGTCCCTGTTCCTGCAGGGGACGATCCTGCTGGCCGGCCTGCTCGGCGTGTTCACCTTCGCCGAGCGGCGCCTCGACCCGGAGGCGCACGGCAACCGGGTCGACTCGTTCGCCGCGCAGGCTGCGTCCGCGCCGGGCAGCGAGAGCGAGAAGGCCGCCGTGAAGGCCGGGTTCACGACGACCGAGGCGTTCCCGCTGCTGCTGTTCGCGGTCGGCGGCATGCTCGTCTTCCCGTCGGCGAACGATCTGCTGACCCTCTTCGTCGCTCTGGAGGTCTTCTCGCTTCCGCTGTACCTGCTGTGCGCCCTGGCCCGCCGCAAGCGGCTCATGTCGCAGGAGGCCTCGGTCAAGTACTTCCTGCTCGGCGCGTTCGCCTCCGCGTTCACGCTGTTCGGCATCGCACTGCTGTACGGGTACGCGGGCTCGGTGTCGTACGCGACGATCGCACAGGTCGTCGACGGCACGGTCGCGAACGTCGACCCGGCCCTGGCCAACACCATGGGCAACGATGCACTGCTGCTCGTCGGCGCCGCGATGATCGTGATGGGTCTGCTGTTCAAGGTGGCCGCGGTGCCGTTCCACATGTGGACGCCGGACGTGTACCAGGGTGCGCCGACTCCGGTGACCGGCTTCATGGCGGCGGCGACCAAGGTGGCGGCGTTCGGCGCGCTGCTGCGGCTGCTGTACGTGGTGCTGCCGGGTATGCGCTGGGACTGGCGGCCGGTGATGTGGGCCGTCGCGATCGTCACCATGCTGGGCGGTGCGATCGTCGCGATCACGCAGACCGACATCAAGCGGCTGCTGGCGTACTCGTCGATCGCGCACGCCGGGTTCATCCTCGCGGGTGTCATCGCGACCACGCAGAACGGCGTGTCCTCGGTCCTGTTCTACCTGGCGGCGTACTCGTTCGTGACGATCGGCGCGTTCGCCGTCGTGACCCTGGTCCGCGACGCGGGCGGCGAGGCGACCCACCTGTCCAAGTGGGCCGGGCTCGGGCGCAGGTCACCCTTGGCGGCGGCCGTGTTCGCGGTGTTCCTGCTGGCCTTCGCGGGCATCCCGCTGACCTCCGGTTTCGCCGGGAAGTTCGCCGTGTTCAAGGCGGCGGCGGAAGGTGGGGCGATTCCGCTGGTCGTGATCGGTGTGATCTCGTCGGCGATCGCCGCGTTCTTCTACATCCGTGTGATCGTCCTGATGTTCTTCAGCGAGCCGCGCCCCGAGGGGCCGACGGTGGCGGTCCCGTCGCCGTTGACGCTGACGGCTATCGGAGTCGGAGTGGCGGTCACGCTGGTACTGGGCGTGGCGCCGCAGTACTTCCTGGACCTGGCGAGCCAGGCGAGCGTGTTCGTGCGCTGACGGGTGGTTCCCGCACGCGGCGGCCCGGCACCCGCTCGGGGGGTGCCGGGCCGCCGTGCGTGTGCGGAACCGGGTTACTGCTTGGGCGCGTGGCGCGTCCTGATCTGGGTGAGGTCCAGGTCCATCGGGAACGGAACGTCCGCCTTCATCCGCTCGCGGAAGATTCCCACACTGGTGTACGTGCCCGTGGTGGGCTCCAGCTCGAAGGCGTGCACGGCGGCGCGGCCGTTCTCGTTCTCGATCCGCCAGTAGTGGGGGATCTTGGCCCTGGCGTACTTCAGGGGCTTGGTCTCCCGGTCGCGGGAGACGGAGTCCTCCGAGACGACTTCGATGGCCAGGACGACGGCATCGGCCGGGAACCGGGTTTGCTGCGGGTCCTCCACCACGTGACCGCGCACTACGACCACGTCCGGCTCGGGCCTGTTCTGCCTGTCGAGATCGATGGTGAACTCGCGGAACACCTCAAGGTCCGCAGGTGCCAGAGACTGTAGCTGCCACTTGAAGTAGTCGATGGCACGTTCGTGAAAGATGGTCTGCGGACTCACGAAGACCAGGCTCCCGTCGATCAGTTCCGTGTGTGGAGGCAGATTCGGAAGCCGGTCCAGGTCGTCGGCGGTCCAGCCGCCCTCGGGCGGGATCGGCCACGTGGATCCTGACGCCTTCGGTGCGACGCTCATCAGTGCTCCCATAAGACGGAGTCTCGCCGGTGCATTCAGACTATCGACCGGAATCGGGCAGGTCTCCCATGCACGTGTGAACGAGTGTCGTGTCCTTGACCAGCACGGGGCAGGCGGCCTGTGGATAACTTCGGGGCTGTCGGCGCGGGCCCCTATCGTGGATGCAGTGGTCGAGGGACGACGCACGGGGGACGGGCGATGGACGGGACGAGTGTGATGACCGAGGCGGGCGTGAGGCCGGCGCCGGAGAGCGGGAGCGAGGCGCTGGCCCAGCTGCACCGGGTCTTCGGATACGAGGCCTTCCGGGGCGACCAGGAAGCGATCATCGAACATGTGGTGTCCGGCGGGGACGCCGTCGTCCTCATGCCGACCGGCGGCGGCAAGTCGCTCTGCTACCAGATCCCGGCCCTGGTCAGACCCGGCACGGGCGTGGTGATCTCCCCGCTGATCGCACTGATGCAGGACCAGGTGGACGCGCTGCGGGCACTCGGCGTGCGCGCCGGGTTCGTGAACTCCACACAGGACTTCGACGAGCGGCGCGTGGTGGAGGCGGAGTTCCTAGCCGGTGAGCTGGACCTGCTCTATCTGGCCCCGGAGCGGCTGCGTCTGGAGTCCACCCTCGGCCTGCTCGCGCGCGGCAAGATCTCGGTCTTCGCGATCGACGAGGCGCACTGCGTGTCGCAGTGGGGCCATGACTTCCGGCCCGACTACCTGGCGCTGTCCCTGCTGGGCGAGCGCTGGCCGGACGTCCCCCGGATCGCGCTCACGGCGACGGCGACGCACACGACCCACCAGGAGATCACCGGGCGACTGAACATGCCGGACGCCCGTCACTTCGTGGCGAGCTTCGACCGGCCCAACATCCAGTACCGGATCGTGCCGAAGGCCGACCCCAAGAAACAGCTGCTGTCGTTCCTGCGGGAGGAGCACGCGGGCGACGCGGGCATCGTGTACTGCCTCTCGCGGAACTCGGTGGAGAAGACCGCGGAGTTCCTGACCCGCAACGACGTCGAGGCGGTGCCGTACCACGCGGGCCTGGACGCGGGCACACGCGCGGCGCACCAGTCCCGCTTCCTGCGCGAGGACGGCCTGGTCGTGGTCGCGACCATTGCGTTCGGCATGGGCATCGACAAGCCGGACGTACGGTTCGTCGCCCACCTGGACCTGCCGAAGTCGGTCGAGGGCTACTACCAGGAGACGGGCCGTGCGGGCCGTGACGGACTGCCGTCCACCGCCTGGATGGCGTACGGGCTGAACGACGTCATACAGCAGCGCAAGCTGATCCAGTCCGGAGAGGGCGACGAGGCGTTCCGCCGCAGGGCCCAGGCGCACCTGGACGCGATGCTGGCGTTGTGCGAGACGGCGCGCTGCCGCCGTGGCCAGTTGCTGACCTACTTCGGCCAGGATCCCGAGACCGGAGCCTGCGGAAACTGCGACACGTGCCTGGTGCCGCCCGACACCTGGGACGGCACGATCGCGTCGCAGAAGGTGCTGTCCACGGTGTGGCGGCTGGACCGGGAGCGGCGGCAGAAGTTCGGTTCCGTGCAGATCGTCGACATCCTGCTGGGGCGGCGCACGGCCAAGGTCATCCAGTTCGACCACGACCAGTTGTCCGTGTTCGGTAAGGGCGAGGAGCTGACCGAGGGTGAATGGCGGGGTGTCGTCCGGCAGTTGCTGGCGCAAGGGCTGCTCGCTGTGGAGGGCGAGTTCGGGACGCTGGTGCTGACGGAGGCGAGCGGGGCGGTGCTGCGGGGGGATCGCGAGGTGCCGTTGCGCAGGGAGCCGAAGAAGCCGGCCGTGTCCCGGTCGTCGTCGGGGACCGCCCGGTCGGACCGCAAGCCGAAGACGGCCGCCGCCGAGCTGCCCCCGGAGCTGGCACCCGCCTTCGAGGCCCTGCGCGCCTGGCGCGCCGAACAGGCCCGGGAACAGGGCGTGCCCGCGTACGTCGTCTTCCACGACGCCACGCTCCGGGAGATCGCCACGGTGCGGCCGTCGACGGTGGCGGAGCTGGGTGGCGTCAGCGGAGTGGGCGAGAAGAAGCTGGCGACGTACGGGGAGGGGGTGCTCGGGGTGCTGGCGTCACTGGGCGGTGCACCCGGGGCCGTCGCGCCGGCCCCGGACGACGCCCCGGGACCGGACGACTGGCAGGAGCAGGAGCAGGAGCAGGAGCAGGAGCCGGAGCCAGAGCCGGAGGACTGGCCGGAAGCCGGCCTGGCCGACTAGTGCCCCGGCGGGCACCGTTCGCCCCGTCGCGGCGCCCGGCACACCGGGCGCCGCTCCCGGACGGGTCGTGCCGTCGGCAGACGTGCGGTGCGCCTCAGACCGAGGTGTCGACCGCCGGTACCACCCGGCCCGTCACCTCGCCGAGCCCCACCCTCGTCCCGTCCGGCCCCGGCGCCCAGGCGGTCAGCGTCACCACGTCGCCGTCCTCCAGGAACGTCCGCTTGCCGTCAGGGAGTTCGAGCGGATCCCGTCCGTTCCACGTCAGTTCGAGGAGCGAGCCGCGCTCGTGCTCCGCCGGGCCGCTCACGGTGCCCGAGCCGTACAGGTCGCCGGTCCGCAGCGACGCCCCGTTCACCGTCATGTGCGCCAGCTGCTGGGCGGCCGTCCAGTACATCGTCGAGAACGGAGGCTCGGAGACGACATGGCCGTTGATCGCGACGGAGATGCGCAGGTCGTAACCCGCCGGTTCCTCCTGCGCGTCGTCCAGGTACGGCAGTAGCGCGTGCGTGCGCGCCGGTGGCGCCACCCGCGCCTCCTCCAGCGCGTCCAGCGGGGTGATCCACGCCGAGACCGACGTGGCGAACGACTTGCCGAGGAACGGTCCGAGCGGCACGTACTCCCAGGCCTGGACGTCCCGGGCCGACCAGTCGTTGAGCAGGCACAACCCGAACACATGGTCCCGGAACCCGGACAGCCCCACCGGCAGGCCGTGCTGCGAGGGGACCCCCACCACGAACCCCACCTCCGCCTCGATGTCCAGGCGGACGGAGGGGCCGAAGACCGGCGCCAGGTCCGTGGGAGCCTTGCGCTGCCCCTGCGGTCGCACGACGTCCGTGCCCGACACCACCACCGTCCCCGACCGGCCGTGGTAGCCGATCGGCAGGTGCTTCCAGTTGGGGGTCAGGGAGTCCGCCGCGTCCGGGCGGAAGATCTGCCCGACATTGCGGGCGTGGTTCTCGGAGGCGTAGAAGTCGACATAGTCGGCGACCTCGAAGGGCAGGTGCAGGGTCACCTCGGAGAGTGGGCGCAGGAGGGGCTCGACGGTCTCCTGGTGCGCGGGCACCGTCACCCAGGCCGTCAGCGCCCGGCGCACGTCCGACCAGACGGTGCGGCCCGCCGCCAGCAGCGGGCCCAGGGACGGTTGCGCCAGCAGGGAGGCGTAGGGGGAGCCGAGCGCCGTCGCCGCGGCGCCCGCGTCCAGCACGTGGTCGCCCAGCCTGACGCCCACGGTCCGCTTGTCGGAGCCGGCCGGCGAGAACACGCCGTAGGGGAGGTTGTGCGGGCCAAAGGGGTCGCCCTCGGGGACATCGAAGGGGGGCATGGGATGCTGCCTCGCTTTCGTGCACTCCAGATGTGCCGTACATGGGGTGCGTTCCATGTGGTCTCGCCCCACACGTTACGGGTGAGCCGCCTGTCTTGGGCAGTGTCTAAAGGGTTCGCAATGTCCGAATAGGTCTTGTCGGAGGGTCCAATTCCGGCTTAGCGTCCCTTTGGGGACACGGACGGGGTGGGTCCGGCCCATAGGGGGGACACGTGGGGGGACCCGTGGCCAGGAGCACCAGCGGTGTGCCGTTCGACGGGGACCGCGAGGTGCCGGGACTCATCGTGAAGTTCGGCGACTACCCGCTGCACCACGGTGGGGTGGGAGCCATCCGCAGCCTGGGCCGGCTGGGCATACCGATGTATGCGATCACCGAGGACCGCTACACCCCGGCCGCCCTCTCCCGCTATCTGCGGCGCGCCTTCGTATGGCCGACCACCGGGACGGAGGAACCGGAGCGGCTCGTGGAGGGCCTGCTGCGCATCGGGCGCCGCATCGGCCGGCCGACGGTCCTCATACCCACCGACGAGGAGGCAGCCGTCCTGATCGCCGAGCATCAGGGCGTCCTGCGCGGCCCCTTCCTGTTCCCGAAAGTGGACGCCGGGCTTCCGCGTCTCCTCGCCAGCAAGCAGGGCCTGCACGACCTGTGTGTGGAACACGGCATCCCGAGCCCGGCGGCGTCCTTCCCGCAGTCGTACGACGACGTCGTGCGGTTCGCCGAGAAGGCCCGCTTCCCGCTGGTGGCGAAGAACCGCGAGGCCTTCGTCCGCCGTGAACGACCCGCCGTGAACGGCACCACGAAGATCATCACACGCGAGGGGCTCCTCACGCTCGCCCGTGACTGGGGCGAGCGACCGGGCGTGATCCTTCAGGAGTACCTGCCCCGGGAGGAGGCCGAGGACTGGATCGTGCACGGGTACTTCGACCAGAGCTCGACCCCGCTCGCCCTGTTCACCGGTGTGAAGGTCCGCTCCTGGCCACCGCACGCGGGCATGACGGCGAACGCGTACGTCGTCGACAACCCGGAACTCGCGGACCTCGCCGCGCGTTTCATCAAACAGATCGGCTTCACCGGCATCATCGACCTCGACCTGCGCTTCGACCGGCGTGACGGCCAGTACAAACTGCTCGACTTCAATCCGCGTATGGGCGCCCAGTTCCGCCTCTTCGAGAACGAGTCGGGGGTGGACGTCGTCCGCGCCATGCACCTCGACCTGACCGGCCGCGCGGTCCCGGAGGGGGAACAGCGCGTCGGCCACCGGTACATCGTGGAGAACATCGACCTGCCCGCGCTGATCGCCTACCACCGCAGCGGTTATACGACGCCGCACGCACCGGCCCGCGCGACCGGTACGGAACTGGCCTGGCTGGCGGGTGACGACCTGCGGCCGTTCTTCACGATGCTCGCGCGTCTCGTGCGCCCGGGCACGAAGCACCTGTATCGGCTGTGGCAAACCAACCGCCGTGGCAGCAGCGCCGGTTCGGGTAAGCGGCCCGGTTCGACCGACTCCACCACGAAGTAGGCACGTCGCGTCCTGGGGAGGGACTTCGTGATTCAACCGGTAGCAGTCATCGGTGCCGGGCCGTTCGGCCTGTCCACCGCCGCCCATCTGCGGGCGCGGGGCATCCCGGTACGCGTCTTCGGCGAGCCCATGGTGAGCTGGCGCGACCACATGCCCGAGGGCATGCTCCTCAAGTCGACCCCGGCCGCCTCGAACATCGACGCCCCCCAGCGGGGGCACACCCTGGTCGACTACTGCGACGCGGCGGGCATCCCCCGGCTGGTGACCGACGAGGACATCATCCCGATCGAGACGTTCCTCGCGTACGGGGAGTGGTTCCAGCAGAAGCTGGTACCCGAACTGGAGCGGGTCCGGGTCGTCTCCGTGGACCGCCGCCAGAGCGGTGGCTTCGAACTGAAGCTGGACTCGGGGGAGTTGTTCGCCGCGCGGGCGGTGGTGGTGGCGACCGGCCTGTCGGGTCTCGCTCATGTCCCGCATGAGCTGTCCGGGGCGGCGCCGGACGGGCCCGCCCCGACGGGCCCGGTTTCCCACAGCTCCCAGCACCACGACCTGACCCGGTTCTCCGGCAAGGACCTGCTGGTCGTCGGTGCGGGCCAGTCCGCTCTGGAGACGGCGGCACTGGCGGCAGAGGCGGGTGCACGTGTACGCGTGGTCTCGCGCGGCCGGGGCCAGGTCGCCTTCGGCGCTCCGCCCTGGCGGCAGCCGAGGCTGCGCCCCGAGTCGCCGTTCGGCCGCGCCTGGTCGTTGTGGGCCCTGAGCTACTACCCGCACCCGTACCGTTTCCTGCCCGCCCAGACCCGCCACTACCTGGTCCGCCGCGTCCTCGGCCCGCTCGGCGCCTGGTGGCTGAAGAACCGGTTCGAGGGCAACGTGGGGGTGCGTGAGGTCTCCCGCGTCGTCCGCGCGTCCGCGCCGGACGGCAGCCTTGCCCTGACGGTCCAGACCCATGCGGGCCGCATGGAGGAACTGACCGCGGACCACCTCATCGCCGCGACCGGCTACCGCGTGGACATCGCCGCGATGGACTTCCTGGGCCATGAACTGCGCACGGAACTGGCGGCGAGCCGGGGCGCGCCGAGGCTCGGCGCGGGCTATGTGTCGTCCGTCCCCGGTCTCTACTTCACGGGCCTTCCGGCGGCGGCCTCGTACGGCCCGGTGATGCGCTTCGTGTGCGGCACGGACTTCGCCTCCCCGCGACTGGCGAAGCATCTGGCGGCGGCGCACGGCTGAGGACCGAGGGCGCAGAGGCACGCGAACTCCGCGCGGCCGCCTGCGTCGTTGGGTGTCACCCGCTGGAGACCCGCGCGTGACGCATCCGGTGCGGCGGGACGGGGAGCCCAGCGCGGCGCTGTCGCGCTTTCGTTCAACGTCCGCCCGGACAGCCGCTGTTGGGGACGGGCGCGGGGGCGGCGGCGCGAACCGGGAACGTCGAATCCTCTACCGTAGCGCGTCCATCACGGTGCGCACGGGATACTCGACGTCGTCCGGTCACCGGGCGGATCCGTCCGTATTCTCTGATCATGGCCGCACCCCTCGCATACTCCCTCATCGCCACTGACCTGGACGGAACGCTGCTGCGCGGCGACGACACGCTCTCCGACCGGTCAAGGGCCGTGCTGGAGCGGGCCGCGGCGGCCGGCGCGCGGCATCTCGTGGTGACGGGGCGCCCGGCACCGAGGGTGCGTCCGCTGCTCGACGACCTCGGCAGCACGGGGCTTGCGGTGTGCGGACAGGGCGCGCAGGTGTACGACTCCGGTGCAAGCCGGCTGCTGTTCTCCGTCACCCTGGACCGGGAGTTGGCCGAGACCGCGCTGGGCAAGATCGAGGCCGAGGTCGGGCAGGTGTACGCGGCCGTCGACCAGGACGGGGTGGACGGGTTCACGCTCATCGAACCCGGCTATCTGATGCCGCACCCCACCCTGCCCGCGGTGCGGGTCGAACGGCGCGACGACCTGTGGTGCGAGCCCATCAGCAAGGTGCTGCTGCGCCATCACACCCTGTCCGACGACGAGTTGGCGGCGGTGGCGCGCGAGGCGGTCGGATCCCTCGCGACGGTCACCATGTCGGGGCCCGGCACCGTCGAACTCCAGCCCTGCGGTGTCACCAAGGCGACGGGGCTCGCGCTGGCCGCGGAGTACCTGGGCCTGTCGCGGTCGGCGACCATCGCCTTCGGCGATATGCCCAACGACATCCCGATGTTCCGCTGGGCCGCGCACGGCGTCGCCATGGCCAACGCCCATCCGGAACTCAAGGCGGTCGCGGACGAGATCACCACGTCGAACGAGGACGACGGCATCGCCGTCGTCCTCGAAAGACTCTTCAGGGACCGCTAGGGCCTGTCGTCACACTCCCCTCGGGCGACGACGGGAATGTGATGACAGGCCCTGGTGCTCAGTGGCAGATCTCGGCCCAGTGCTCCCACAGGCGCTCGCGCTTGTGGGAGCACCAGCCGTCTCAGTAGGCGCTGTTGACGTTGTCGATCGAGCCGTAGCGCGCGGCGGCGTAGTTGCACGCGGCCGTGATGTTCGCGACCGGGTCGTAGGGGTCGAACGCCGTACCCGGCACGTGGTACGTGCGGAAGGTCGGGTCGATGACCTGGAGGAGGCCCTTGGACGGGATGCCGGCTTGGGCGTTGGAGTCCCAGAGGTTGATGGCCTTCGGGTTGCCCGAGGACTCGCGCATCACATTGCGGTAGATGCCGTTGTACGAACCGGGGATGCCGTGCTGCGCCATGATCGTCAGCGACTGGCGGATCCAGCTGTCGAGGGTGGTGCCCTGGGTCTGCAGGGACACCGTCTGAACGGACGGGCTGGGGGCGGCGAAAGCGCTGGTGGCGCCGATGACCGGGAGGGCGAGAGCGGCTGCGCCGGCTCCTGCGAGACCGAGGGTGCGGGCGAGACGGGTGGCCTTGGAGCCACGGTCCCGACGGCGAGTGGGCAGGGCGAAAGCGGACATGTCGTATTCCTCTCCTACGCCTGCGAGGTGAGCTGTCGGGTTCGGGCGGGGAGGTGCCCGGTCGTGTCCTCGGTGCAGAGGGCACGACTTCACCCCAAGCCGTTCCGGCGCGGTGTCCGGATCGGCGACTTACCTGGGTCCCCCGCTCCTGCCGTTATGGGGTCGATGGGTTCTCGAGCGGTGGCAGGATTCGGCGTCCGCTCGGGTGAAGGGAAGGTATGCGGAAGCACATGTCCGGAACAAGACCGGAAATCACTCTCCGGCCTAAATGACCTTGAAGTGCAGGAATAGGGAAGATGATCCATTTTGTTGGGTGAGGTTCAACTTCCCATATGCAAACGGAGAATTGGTGGACGCCCTGAAGTCGCCCGGCCCGACGCCGGCGTGACCCATTTCACTCACGCCGCCTTGATCTCAAATGGTAATTAAGCCCCGTAGGGCAGAAATTCGGGCAAAGTGGTCGAAATTATCCCAACGGTGAGGATTTGCATGAGGGCTTCGGCCCCTCGCCCGCCCGGTATGGAATCCGCCCCTCGCGGATCCGGTGGGGCGCCGTCTCCTCGCCTTCCCCGCCGCCCTTGCGGGCGCCCTCGCCCTGGCCGGGCGGTGAAGTCCGTGACGATGCGGGTGATCTTGGAGTGCCCCTTCACCCTGGCGCGCCGCCCTCTCTTCGGGTGGTGCGACCGGATCGATCGGTCCGGGCGAATGCGGGTGGTCGGCGGGCTCGAGCGCTCGATGGTGTGCGCCTTCCGTGCGCCCGCGCGCCCTCGGATCCTGACCGCCGGCCCCGCGGCCCGGGCGTGCCGTCGCGCCGGGCGGGATGTGGGGGAAGGGGGTGGCGGCGTGCGCGTCCTACCGGGTGGCGATCGCCGACGGCGTCCCTTGCGGCGACCTGTGTCGGGGTGGTGGATGTCCCGGCGAACGGGGTCGCTTCCGGCCGTGAGGGCTGGTCTTCAGATGTGTCGATAAATACCTATTTGTACTATCCGATCGAGAACATGCCGTTCGTGATCCGATACCGCCCGGCCTGGAGCAGCGGGCGCTCGTGGTGATCGAAACGTGACCGGATACGCTGAGTTGAGTGATGGCGGCGACAGATCGACAAACTCGATGAGTCACGTCGACGGGCAACGTCATCGACTCAGTGACCGTTCTTGAGACCGACCGTGCGATCGTCAGCAGACGTCAGCAGACAGGAGACCCCACGTGACCGTCGTCAGGCCGTTCGGGCTGAGCGTGCGGGGCCCGGCTCTGGAAGCCGATGTCCAGGCCGGATTGGCCGCTGTCGAGGAAGGGCTGCTCGACGCCACCAAGAGTGAGGTCCCCTTCATCACGCAGGCCGCACAGCACCTCGTGCGCGCGGGCGGGAAACGGTTCCGGCCGCTGCTCGTCATGCTCGCGGCGCAGTTCGGCGACCCGTACGCGCCCGGGGTCGTGCCCTCGGCTGTGGTCGTGGAGCTGACTCATCTGGCGACGCTGTATCACGACGACGTGATGGACGAGGCCGAGGTGCGGCGCGGGGTGGACAGCGCGAACACCCGCTGGGGCAACTCGGTCGCGGTCCTCACCGGTGACTTCCTGTTCGCGAGGGCGTCCCACATCCTGGCCGACCTCGGCCCGGAGGCGGTCCGCATCCAGGCGGAGGCCTTCGAGCGGCTGGTCACGGGCCAGATCCTGGAGACGGCGGGTCCCCGGGACGGCCGCGACCCGGTGGAGCACTACCTCGACGTCCTCGGCGGCAAGACGGGTTCGCTGGTGGCGGTGGCGTGCCGGTTCGGCGCCATGATGTCGGGCGCCGACGAGACGGTCGTGGATGTACTGACGCAGTACGGCGAGCGGTTGGGCGTGGCGTTCCAGCTGGCCGACGACGTGCTGGACATCGCCTCGGACTCGCACGAGTCCGGGAAGACGCCCGGGACGGATCTGCGGGAGGGCGTCCCCACTCTTCCGGTCCTGCGACTGCGTGAGCGCGCGGAGCGCCTGGGGCTGCCCGAGGACATCGCCCTGCGCGAGCTGCTGGACTCGGACCTCACCGACGACGCCCGCCACGCCGAGGCCCTCACCCGCCTCCGTGTCCACCCGGCGCTGGAGCAGGCCCGCCGCGACACCGTCCGCTATGTGGAGGACGCCCGGGCGGCCCTGGTCCCGCTGCCGGAGTGCGATGCGAAGGCGTCTCTCATGCAACTGTGCGACGCGGTGGTGCACCGGGCGGGCTGACGCCGCCCCACCGGTGTCACTCGCCCCCTCCGCGCACGCCTGACGCATCCGTGACCGGTCTCCCGCCGACCGGGTTGCACACCAGGTGCGATCGTCGGCGTTCCGTACCGGGCGGACTACGTCTTTGTGCGGAAGCAGGCCGGCGAGTCACCCGTTTGCCACGGCGCCGCCTCCGACAACCCCTACGGGTCGGGTGAGGCGCCGCCCCACGCTGTCATACCCCAGGATTACGCGGAGTTGAGCCCGCGGTCTGACGCTTCTCTCCGGCCGATTTGGTCAGATGGGTGACACCACCTCACAGGAGTTCGGGTGACAATGGCGGCGCAGGGGTGGACGAATGTACGGAAGACAGGCCGCCGCCGACGACGGAGGTAAGGCACACATGGCACCGTACGAATCCGACGACAGCACACCCGCAGGAGAGGTCGAGGACGTACGCGACGGGCGGCGCAGGGCCGCGCGGTACGTCGTCCCGGTTGCGGTGGTGGGAGTGGCCGCAGCGACCATCGGGCTGGCCCCGGCGTTCGCGGGATCCGGCGACCCCGACCTGCCGAAGATCAGCGCACAGCAGCTCATCGAGAAGATCGCCAAGTCGGACGTCCAGCAGATGTCCGGCACGGTGCAGATCAGCACGGACCTGGGCCTGCCGAACCTCGGCGGGCTGGAGAACAGCCTTGCCTCGGGTGCGGTCTCCCAGGGAGTGAAGGGCAAGGACGGCTCGGCCGCCGACCCGAAATCCAAGATGCTCGAACTGGCTTCCGGCACCCACACCGTGCGCGTCGCGTCCGACGGCCAGGACAAGCGGAAGCTCTCGCTCATCGAGAAGGCCGCCGAGTACAGCGTCATCCGCAACGGCAACGACGTGTGGGCGTATGACAGTGCGTCGAACGAGGCGTTCCACTCGATCGCGGGCGAGCACAGGGGCGGCAAGGTGACACCCGAGGACGTGCCTGCCACGCCCAAGGACTTCGCCGAGGAAGCCCTGAAGGCCGCCGACAAGACGACCTCGGTCACGGTGGACGGCACGGCCCAGGTCGCGGGCCGGGATGCGTACAAGTTGGTCATCAGGCCGAAGCAGTCGGGCACCACGGTCGGCGCGATCAGCATCGCGGTGGACGCGAAGACCGGGATGCCGCTGAAGTTCACGCTGACCCCGGCGACGGGGGGCGCGGCCGTCGTGGACGCGGGCTTCACCAAGGTCTCGTTCGCCAAGCCGGCCGCGTCGACCTTCACCTTCACGCCGCCCAAGGGGACGAAGGTCACCCAGGGCGACGATCTGACGGCCGAGCAGCGCAAGACGCAGCCCAAGGGCATGGAGAAGAAGGCGCCCGAGGGGGCCCAGCCGAAGACCATAGGCCAGGGCTGGAACTCGATCGTCGTGCTCGACACCGGCGGCAAGGGCAAGATGCCCTCGGGCGCGTCGTCCGACGGCAGCCCGGTGTCCGGTTTCCTGAACTCGCTCGGCGACAGCGTCACCGGCGAGTTCGGCAAGGGCACGGTCTTCTCGACCCGCCTGGTCAACGCCCTGATCACGGACGACGGCAAGGTGTACGCGGGCGCGGTGACCAAGGACGCGCTGGTGAAGGCGGCGAACGCGGGGAAGTAGGCCCCGCGCCGACGGTACGAGCAGGAGAGCCCATGCAGGAGTGGTCCGCCGCGGAAGCGGAAGCGGGGCCGGACGTGGTGGCGAGTGACCGGGATGCCCCGGTCATCGCCACCCGTGCCCTCACCAAGCGCTACCGCGGCGGCCAGCTCGCCGTGGACGGGCTCGATCTGACCGTCCCGGCGGGCAGCGTGTTCGGCTTCCTCGGGCCGAACGGCTCCGGCAAGACCACCACCATCCGCATGTTGATGGGTCTGATCGAGCCCACCTCCGGCACGGCGCGCGTCCTGGGGCGGCCCATGCCCCGTTCCTCGCGCGCCGTGCTCCCGCACATCGGCGCTCTGATCGAGGGCCCGGCGCTGTACGGCTTCCTCTCCGGCCGCGACAACCTCCTGCGCTACGACGCCGCCGACCCCACCGCCGACCCGAGCACCCGGCGCACGCGCGTCGGGGCCGCCCTCGACCGGGTCGGCCTCACGACGGCCGCCGGTAAGAAGGCGAAGGCGTACTCCCTGGGCATGAAGCAGCGTCTCGGCCTCGCGGCCGCCCTGCTCCAGCCCCGCAGGCTCCTCGTCCTGGACGAGCCGACCAACGGCCTCGACCCGCAGGGCATGCGGGAGATCCGCTCGCTGGTCCGGGAACTGGCGTCGGACGGCACGACCGTCTTCCTCTCCTCCCATCTGCTCGACGAGATCGAGCAGGTCTGCACGCACGCCGCGGTCATGGCCCAGGGGCGGCTGATCACGCAGGGCGCGGTGGCGGACCTGGCGGCCGGAGCGCGCGGACGGCTCGTCGTGACGACCCCGGACGTGAGCGACGCGGCCCGTGTCCTGAAGGAACAGGGCGTGGCCGACGTGGTGGTGGCGGAGGACCGGGTGACGTGCGAACCCCCGGACCGCGAACTGGCCGATGTGAACGCCGCCTTGGTGACCGCCAACGTTCGGGTGCGCGGTTTCGGCGTCGAACGTGCCTCACTGGAGGACGCGTTCGTGGCACTGACAGGAGAGGGCTTCGATGTCGCCGGTTGAGACGGCCGTCACCGCGCAGCCGCCGGTGGTCCAGAAGCCGAACCCCCTGTGGACGTTCGGGCTGCTGCGCAGCGAGCTGGTGACCACCTTCCGGCGTTGGCGCACGCTCGCGCTGCTGGCGGTGCTGGCCGCCGTGCCGGTCCTGATCGGGATCGCCGTCAAGAGCCAGACGAACGGTGGGCCAGGTGGCGGCGGACACGGCGCCGACGGCGGTCCGGCGTTCATCACGCAGGTCACCAACAACGGGCTGTTCCTGGTGTTCACGGCGCTGGCCGCGACGCTCCCGTTCTTCCTGCCGATGGCGATCGGCGTCATCGCGGGCGACGCGATCGCGGGCGAGGCGAACTCCGGAACGCTCCGCTACCTCCTGGTCGCCCCCGCCGGCCGTACCCGCCTGCTGTTCGCCAAGTACACGGCCACGATGGCCTTCTGCCTCGTCGCCACCCTCGTCGTCGCCATCTCGGCGCTGGCGGTGGGCGCCCTGCTCTTCCCGTTGGGCGACCTGACGACGATCTCGGGCACACGCATCAGCTTCGCCGACGGGCTGGGCAGAGCTTTGCTGATCGCCCTGGTCGTCGCCGCGTCCCTGGTCGGTGTGGCGGCCCTGGGGCTGTTCGTCTCCACCCTCACCAACAGCGGCATCGCCGCGATGGCGACCACGGTCGGCCTGGTGATCACGGTCCAGATCCTCGACCAGATCCCCCAACTGCACGCGCTGCAGCCGTACTTCTTCTCGCACTACTGGCTGTCCTTCGCGGACCTCATGCGCGACCCGGTCTACTGGGACGACCTGATCCACAACCTCGGTCTCCAGGCCCTGTACGCGGCGGTCTTCGGCTCGGCGGCCTGGGCGCGCTTCACGGCGAAGGACATCACCGCGTAGGACATCACCGCGTAGGACATCACGGCGCAGGACTCACACGAGTGCCGTCTCAAGTGACGTCTCGTACGGGAAGCGGGCGAGCGGCGCCTCCTGCGCGAAGAACGTCCTGGCGCGGTTCAGCGCCTCCCCGTCCGCCAGCACGTCCCCGGGCCTGCTGCCGTTGCCGAGCAGGACCCCGCCGAAGCGCATCTTCAGATACGCGGCCGAGTTGCTGAGCGTGCCGATCGGGGGTCGGCGACCTCCTGTTCCTGGTGCGCGAGTGCGGTGACGCCCCACAGGGTACGGCCGGCCATCGCCTTCTTGAAGTCAAGCCCGGGGGTGCGCAGCCAGCCCGACCAGTAGTCGAGATAGCGCTTGGTGTGGGCGGACACCGAGTACCAGTACAGCGGAGAGGCGATCACGATGTCCGACGCCGCGAGCGTGGCGTCGAGCAGCATCGCCGCGGTGCCCTCGGTGGGGCGCACATGGTCGTGGTCGTGACGCAGGTCGGCGAAGTCGGGCAGTGGATGCTCGATGAGGCGGATCCACTGCTGCTCGACGTCGGCAGGCAAAGACGCGGCGGCTCGGCGTGCCAGCAGCTCCGTGTTGCCGTCACGGCGGGCGCTGCCGAGGACGAAGAGGAAACGCCGACTCATAGGGACCCCCTGGAAGCGTGCCGGAGCACGGCATGCGTCCATTGCCGCCGCGCTATATGCACACACATTAAATGCGCGTGCAATTAATATCCAGTGGTGACGTCGAGCAGCAGGGCCATCACCCCCACCAGCGTGGCGCTGCTGACGATCTGCCCATCCGTGATCAGCGCCCGCACCTTCGGCAGCGGGATCCACTCCAGGCGGTCCGACTCATTGCGCTCGGTCGGTTCGCCGACACGGGTGGCGTCGTCCGTACGGAAGACGAAGTGCCGGGAGTCGGTGATGCCCGCCGCGGGCTGGGCGTGGATGAGCGGCCGCAGCGAGCCGGCGCGCCGGCCGGTCTCCTCCTCGAGCTCGCGCGCCGCCGCCTCGGCGGGCGACTCGCCGTCCTCGACGAGCCCCATGGGCAGCTCCCAGGCCCAGGTGTCGGTGACGAAGCGGTGGCGCCACATCATCAGGACGCGCTCGTCGTCGACGTCGGCGGTGACGGCAAGGTCCCGCAGCCGGACCACGTGGTAGTCGCAGCGGGTCCCGTCGGGCTGTTCGACGTCCAGGGAGCGCAGCCGCACCCAGGGCGTTTCGTAGAGCGGACGTTCCCCGTGGACGGTCCACTGCATGGCCACTCTCCTCGGTCGGTTGTCGCCGCTCGATCTTCGCCTAGGAGGTGGGCTTCCGGCACGGGGAACGGTTCCTGGGACGAGTCTGTGACGCTGCGGTGACGCGGGGCGGGGACACGGGCGGGAGACTCGAGTGCGTAGGTACGTCTCCGTACAGATGTCCGGAGCCGTGGACCGAGGGGGGTCGATGTCGCAACGGAGTGGGAGAGCCGTGGGGGAGGCCGCGGGCGGTCGAACGGGTGCTGTGCACACGCCGGTTGCCGGGGCGACAACGCCGGGCGGCGTCCGTGCGGTCACCGGGGCCACGCCGGTCGCGGGCGCTGTCGCGGGGCGGGCGGGCGATGTCGGTGCCGCGTCGTGCGGCCCGCGTACGCTGGGCTCCCGTGCGTTCTTCCCAGGAGACGCGGCGATATCGCCTTCCTCCGTCACCGTCGCCCTTGCCTCGACCGACCGACCCGAGTGAGGGAACGATGTCTCGACTCAGTCGCGAAGAGAAGCAGGGGCGTTCCGCCGCGGGGGGCGCGCCGATCGAGGTACACGTTCCGGCGGCCGTGGAGGAGGGGGTGACGGCCGACGGCACGCCGGTGTCCGCGGGGCCCGGGGAGACGGTCCAGCAGGCCGTCCTGAACCACCTCCACCGCCTCGCGCTCGCTACCGGACATCCCGTCCTCGCGACGGTTCACGACGAACGGATCGGCTTCGCCGTACCACTCCGGGTGCACGTCGACGGATCGAGCGAGTTCGCGGGGGAGCCGAGGCGCGAGGGAGCGCCCGCCGCTGCGCTTTCGCCGTCCGTGACCCAGGTCCCCCGACCCGCCGCCCCTGCCCTGCCGTCCGCCCCTTCGGTGGCACCGCCCAAGCCGCTGGGCGGCCCCGGCACGCCTCCCTCGGCCCCCGGCGTGGCGAGGCAGCCCGTCTGGCCCGCGCCCGCCCCCTCGTCCGTGCAAAGCCCCGAGATGGCTGTACCCCCGACCACGGGCACGGACCCCGAGCCCTACCGGATGCCCACACCACCCAAGAGGCCCGTTCCGGTAGCCAAGGAGGACTCGGGGGGCCAGGCCAAGGAGCCGCCCGTGCGCGAGTTCGACTCCGTGGCCGAGGCCGTTCTCGCGCCCGAGTCCGAGGCCGTGCCCGGCGGCGCGGGCGGGCCGGTCGCGGAGCCCATGGCCCGGATCAACGCGGCCGTGAAACAGGGCCGTATCGAGGACGCCGCCGCCCTCGCCGAGCGGGCCGTCGCCGAGTCGGCCGCGACCCTCGGCGCCGACCACCCGGACGTACTGCGTCTGCGCGAACTCAGCGCGTACATCGCCTATCTGGCCGGGGACCCCCTGCGTTCCTTCCATCTGTCGCTCGACCTGGCCCGGCTCCGCCATGGCCTGGGCGACCCGCGCGGCGCCTACGGAAACGTGCAGAGCGCGGCCGCCGCCTGGCGTGCCGTCCGCGACCCGATCCAGGGCCTGAACCTCGGCCGCGACCTGATCGCCGTATGGACCGAACTCGCCGCAGGCGAGGGTCCCGCCGCCGACGACCTCGACCAGCTCGAACGGGCCCGCAGCCGGATGGGCCGCCTCGCCGAACGCGCCCGCAGGGCCGCCGCCGACGAGTCCCGGTAGGCGGTGGTCCGGTGGCGCCCCTCCGTCAGGAGCGGGATTCGGTCACGGGTGTGCGTACACCGGTGGCCGTGTCGCCGGACGCGACGGTGGTGCCCGGCGCGGCGAGCCCATCGCCGAGCATGCGCGCTGCCCGGCGGGCCGTGCGCAGTGCGTCGCCGGTCAGCAGCGACAGCGCGAGCCAGACGAGTGCGAAGCCCGCCCAGCGCTCGGGCGGCATGGCCTCGTGGAAGTAGAGGATGCCCAGCAGGAACTGGAAGACCGGAGCCAGGTACTGGAGCAGACCGAGCGTGGACAGCGGCACCCGGATCGCGGCGGCGCCGAAGCAGACGAGTGGAAGCGCGGTGACCACACCCGTGGCGGCGAGCAGCGCCGCGTGCCCCGACCCGTGGTCGGTGAACGTCGAGTCGCCGTGTGCCGACAACCACAGCAGATACGCCAGTGCGGGCAGGAACTGCACGGCGGTCTCCGCGGCCAGCGACTCGATGCCGCCCAGGTTGACCTTCTTCTTCACCAGGCCGTACGTGGCGAAGGAGAAGGCGAGGCAGAGCGAGATCCACGGCGGGCGGCCGTAGCCGAGGGTCAGGACGACCACGGCGGCGAAGCCGACCGCGACCGCCGCCCATTGGACGGGCCGCAGCCGCTCCTTGAGTATCAGCACGCCCATCGCGATGGTCACGAGCGGGTTGATGAAGTAGCCGAGCGAGGCCTCCACCACATGGCCGGAGTTCACGGCCCAGATGTAGACGCCCCAGTTGACGGTGATGACGGCGGCGGCGACCGTGATCAGCGCCAGCTTGCGCGGCTGCCGCAGCAGCTCGCCCGCCCAGGCCCAGCGCCGCATCACCAGGAGCACGAGGGCGACCAGGACCAGGGACCAGACCATCCGGTGGGCGAGGATCTCCATCGCCCCGGCGGGCTTCAGCAAGGGCCAGAAGAGGGGGACGAGCCCCCACATTCCATATGCCGCGAAGCCGTTCAGCAGACCTGTCCGCCGTTCACCCTTCGACTCCTCGGCCACGGGCCCCTCCTTCTCGCACGCGTGGCTGCTCTGGTGCAGCCTCCAAGAAGGTAAACCCGAGCGCACCCGCCTGTCATGCCCGTATCGCCATACGGTCATGACACCGGCGGAGTGAGGCCGTCCGGACACAGGACGAGGCCCGGGCGGCGAGCGCCCGGGCCTCGTCAACGTCGGCCGGACCTGTCAGCCGACGACGGTCCAGGTGTCGCCGCCGGCGAGCAGCGTGGCCAGGTCGCCCTTGCCGTTCTGCTCGATGGCGGCGTCGAGCTGGTCGGCCATCTGCGTGTCGTAGACGGGTCGGTCGACGGAGCGGAAGACGCCGATCGGGGTGCCCTGCAGGGTGTCCGGGTCGGCCAGCCGGGACAGCGCGAACGCGTTCGTGGGGGAGGCGGCGTGGGCGTCGTGGACGAGGACGTCGGCCTCGTTCTCCGGGGTGACCGTGACGACCTCGAGGTCCCCGGTCCGCGCATCGCGTACGACCCCGCGCGCGTTGTCGGGGCCGAAGCGGATCGGCTGCCCGTGCTCCAGGCGGATCACGGCCTCCTCGGCGGACTGCCTGTCCTTGAGGACGTCGAAGGCGCCGTCGTTGAAGATGTTGCAGTTCTGGTAGATCTCGAGCAGGGCCGTGCCCGGATGGGCGGCGGCCTGGCGCAGCATCTCGGTCAGGTGCTTGCGGTCGGAGTCCACGGTGCGGGCCACGAAGGACGCCTCGGCGCCGATCGCCAGCGACACCGGGTTGAAGGGCGCGTCCAGCGAACCCATCGGCGTCGACTTGGTGATCTTGCCGACCTCGGAGGTGGGCGAGTACTGGCCCTTGGTCAGGCCGTAGATCCGGTTGTTGAACAGCAGGATCTTCAGGTTGACGTTGCGGCGCAGGGCGTGGATGAGGTGGTTGCCGCCGATCGACAGCGCGTCGCCGTCACCGGTGACCACCCACACCGACAGGTCAGGGCGCGAGGAGGCGAGCCCCGTCGCGATCGCGGGCGCCCGGCCGTGGATGGAGTGCATGCCGTACGTGTTCATGTAGTACGGGAAGCGGGAGGAGCAGCCGATGCCCGAGACGAAGACGATGTTCTCCTTGGCCAGGCCCAGCTCCGGCATGAAGCCCTGGACGGCGGCGAGGATCGCGTAGTCACCGCAGCCGGGGCACCAGCGCACTTCCTGATCGGACTTGAAGTCCTTCATGGACTGCCTGGCCACGGCCTTGGGGACGAGGGAAAGCGCCTCGATCGTGCCTCTGCCTTCCGTGGACGTCTCAGCCATCGATGGCCTCCTTGAGAGCCGTGGCGAGTTGTTCGGCCTTGAACGGCATGCCGTTGACCTGGTTGTACGAGCGCGCGTCGACCAGGTACTTCGCGCGGATGAGGGTGGCGAGCTGACCGAGGTTCATCTCGGGGACCACCACCTTGTCGTAACGCCTCAGTACCGTGCCGAGATTCCCCGGGAACGGGTTCAGGTGCCGCAGGTGCGCCTGCGCGATGGACTCGCCGGCCGCGCGCAGCCGCCGCACCGCCGCGGTGATCGGGCCATAGGTGGAGCCCCAGCCCAGCACCAGGGTCCGGGCGCCGTGCGGGTCGTCGACCTCGATGTCAGGGACGTCGATGCCGTCGACCTTGGCCTGCCGGGTGCGGACCATGAGGTCGTGGTTGGCCGGGTCGTAGGAGATGTTGCCCGTGCCGTCCTGCTTCTCGATGCCGCCGATGCGGTGCTCCAGACCCGGTGTGCCCGGGATCGCCCAGGGACGGGCCAGGGTCTGCTGGTCGCGCTTGTAGGGCCAGAACACTTCGGTGCCGTCGTCCAGCGTGTGGTTCGGGCCCTGCGCGAACTGCACCCGAAGGTCCGGCAGCTCGTCCAGCTCCGGGATGCGCCAGGGCTCGGAGCCGTTGGCCATATAGCCGTCGGACAGCAGGAAGACGGGCGTGCGGTAGGTGAGCGCGATCCGGGCCGCTTCCAGGGCTGCCTCGAAGCAGTCGGCCGGGGTACGCGGGGCGATCACCGGAACCGGCGCCTCGCCGTTGCGGCCGTACATCGCCTGGAGCAGGTCGGCCTGCTCGGTCTTGGTGGGCAGGCCGGTGGAGGGGCCACCGCGCTGGATGTCGACGATGAGCAGCGGCAGTTCCAGGGAGACGGCCAGCCCGATGGTCTCGCTCTTGAGCGCCACACCCGGTCCGGAGGTCGTGGTCACCGCGAGCGAGCCGCCGAAGGCCGCACCCAGCGCCGCGCCGATACCGGCGATCTCGTCCTCGGCCTGGAAGGTCCGCACGCCGAAGTTCTTGTGCTTGGACAGCTCGTGCAGGATGTCCGAGGCCGGGGTGATCGGGTACGAGCCCAGGAACAGCGGCAGGTCCGCCTGGCGCGAGGCGGCGACCAGGCCGTACGCCAGGGCCAGGTTCCCGGAGATGTTGCGGTACGTGCCCACCGGGAACGCCTGGGTGGCCGGCGCGACCTCGTAGGAGACCGCGAAGTCCTCCGTCGTCTCGCCGAAGTTCCAGCCGGCGCGGAAGGCGGCGATGTTGGCGGCCGCGATGTCCGGCTTCTTCGCGAACTTCGACCTCAGGAACGTCTCGGTGCCCTCGGTGGGCCGGTGGTACATCCACGACAGCAGGCCCAGCGCGAACATGTTCTTGCTGCGCTCGGCCTCCTTGCGGGTGAGCTCGAACTCCTTGAGCGCCTCGACGGTGAGGGTCGTCAGCGGCACCGGGTGGACGTTGTAACCGTCCAGTGAGCCGTCCTCCAGAGGGCTGGCGGCGTAGCCGACCTTCTGCATCGCGCGCTTGGTGAACTCGTCCGTGTTGACGATGATCTCCGCGCCCCGCGGCAGGTCGTTGATGTTGGCCTTCAGCGCGGCCGGGTTCATGGCCACCAGGACGTTCGGCGCGTCCCCGGGGGTGAGGATGTCGTGGTCGGCGAAGTGCAGCTGGAACGACGAGACACCGGGAAGGGTGCCTGCGGGGGCACGGATCTCTGCGGGAAAGTTCGGCAGGGTGGACAGGTCGTTGCCGAAGGCCGCGGTCTCCGAGGTGAAGCGGTCACCGGTGAGCTGCATGCCGTCACCGGAGTCTCCCGCGAACCGGATGATCACCCGGTCGAGGCGGCGTACGTCCTTCCTGCCCGCCGGTTTGCGCTGTTCTCCTACAACGGCTCCGTCGGCCTGCTCCGCTGGACTGCTGACCTGGCTGGTCACTGAACTGGACCTCCCTCGAGGCTGCTGTCGGGGAGCGGCCGTCCCGCCGACCTTCCCAGGATCAACCCTACGTCGGTGAGGGTCACCTTCCTGCGGCCGTTCGCATGATGGACCTGATGGTGAGACGGTCCGACGCCCTGATGTGTCATGGTGTGCACGCCCCCCGGCGCTGCTGGTGAAGACGTTTCCTGCTCATCCTTTGGTTCTGCTGGGTACTCGCTTGGTTCGCTGGGTATTCGCTGGTCAGGCAGCCGCGACGGCTCCCTGTCCGGGTCCGCGGGCGGCACGGGTCGCTCGCGGGCATCTGCCGCCCGGTGACCGGTCCAGTGTCGGCCGATCAGGAGTTGAGGTAGGTGAGCACGGCCAGAACACGCCGGTGATCCCCGTCACTCGGGGACAGTCCGAGCTTCAGGAAGATGTTGCTGACGTGCTTCTCGACGGCTCCGTCGCTCACCACGAGCTGCCGGGCGACCGCGGAGTTCGTCCGCCCCTCGGCCATCAGTCCCAGGACTTCCCGCTCACGCGGGGTGAGCGCGGCCAGTACGTCCTGCTTGCGGCTGCGGCCGAGCAGCTGCGCCACCACCTCCGGGTCCAGCGCGGTGCCCCCCTGGGCCACCCGCACCACGGCGTCCACGAACTCGCGCACCTCGGCGACCCGGTCCTTGAGCAGATAGCCGACGCCACGACTCGAACCGGCCAGCAGTTCGGTGGCGTACCGCTCCTCGACGTACTGCGACAACACCAGCACACCGAGCCCGGGATGCGCCTTGCGCAGTTGCACCGCGGCCCGGACGCCTTCGTCCGTATGGGTCGGCGGCATCCGCACATCGGCGACGACGACATCGGGCAAGGCGCCGCCGTCGGCCAGCTCGGTGATGGTCTTGATCAGCGCGTCCCCGTCACCGACGCCGGCGACGACGTCATGTCCGCGATCGGTCAGTAGCCGGGTCAGGCCCTCCCTGAGCAGCACTGAATCCTCGGCGATGACCACCCGCACCCTGTCCTCCACGATCCTCGGCCCCCCACAGCCTGTTTCCTGCCCGCACCGGCGTCGCACGCGGGTCGGTTGCCGTCCGTACGACAGCCCCTAGCATCCCAGCAATCGGATCGATGTGCGCCGGCCTTGGGAAGCCCGTGCCGTGACAGGGGGCCCCAGGGCGTATGCGGTCGGGGGGAAAACGGGGATGCGGTCGGGGGCAGGGGGAGGTGGAGGGGGAGACAGGGCGGATGCGGGGCCGCGACTACTACCAGGGCTGGGCGACCGCTACCAGGGCGGCGACTGTGGCTGGGTGCCCGCGCGGGGGCGGGCCGGTGCGGGAGGCGGCTCTCGCCGTGTTCCGGACCTCACGCCCGCCACGGCAGTTCCGCCGTGATCCGGGTGGGTCCCCCCACCGGCGAATCCACGACCAGAACCCCGTCCACCGCGTCGAGCCGCCCCGCCAGACCAGCCAGACCCGACCCGCCGGAGGCGTCCGCACCGCCCACCCCGTCGTCCGTCACCTGGAGCAGCAGCCGGTTCTCCACCCGCCACACATCCACCGTCGCCCGCGACGCCCGCGCGTGCTTGCTGACGTTCTGCAGCAGCTCCGACACCGTGAAGTACGCGATCCCCTCGATCGCCGGCACCGGCCGCGTCGGCAGATCCACCTCCACCTGCACCGGCACGGTGCACCGCGAGGCGACTGCGGACAGCGCCGCGTCCAGTCCCCGGTCCGTCAGTACCGCGGGGTGGATCCCCCGCGCCAGGTCCCGCAGTTCCTGCAGGGCCGTCTTCACCTCGCCGTGGGCCTCGTCCACCATTCGCGCCGCCGCCTGCGGATCCTCCGTCAGCTTCTCCTTGGCCAGCCCCAGATCCATGGCCAGGTTCACCAGCCGCGCCTGCGCCCCGTCGTGCAGATCCCGCTCGATGCGCCGCAGGTCGGCCGCCGCCGTGTCGACGACCACCCCCCGGTCCGACTCCAGCTCCACCACGCGCGTCGCCAGCCGCGACGGCCCGAGCAGCCCGTACACCAGCAGCCGGTCCACCGTCGTCAGCCCCCTGACGATCCACGGCGTGGCCAGCGTGATCAACAGCCCCACCAGTGCGGTCACCGTGATTTCGAACGGGTTGTCGAGGTAGAACTGGTGCGTCTCGTCGCCGTACAGCTGGATCCCGTTCTGACCGCCGTTCAGCGGGAGCGCCCAGAACCACAGCGGATAGGTCAGCAGCGACCACCCGCACGTCCAGAAGACCACCCCCACGACGAACGAGAACACCGCCCACGGGAACTGCACCACCGTGTACAGCATCTGCCGCCACGACGTCCCGCTCTTGAGGATCGCCCCGATCCACGCCATCGGCCCGTCCCCCTTGACCCGCAGGGGCTCCGGAGCGGCCACGTCGAGCCCCAGCAGCCCCCGCGCCCGGGCCCGCTCCAGCGCCGCGAAGCCGCGGCAGCCCGCGAGCGCCGCCGCGAGTACGGGGATTCCCAGGAACGTCACCAGCAGCCCGGCCCCGAGGGAGAACATGGTGACGCTGTACGTGAACATCACGATCCCGATCGGCAGGCTCAGCAGCAGATAGCAGAGCTCACCCCAGCTGCGTGCCTCGATCGGCGCCCGCAGCGCGGCCGGAAGCCGGTGCGGCCTCCCCCCGGCGCCCTGGGATCCAGGGTCGCCCCACTCTCCGTACCCCTGCCCGTACTGCGTGGCCATCGGCGTCGTCCGTTCCCTCGTCGTCCAGCCCGACCTGGTCGGCCTTGTAGCTCCACCCTGCTGTCCGCGCGCCCGCCCGACCATGGAGCGGGTCGGCGTCTTGGCACGGGGGTTATCCCCACCCCGCGCACATCCGGCGCCCACGGAAGCAAGCCCCGGGTACGCCGAGGCGGCCGTACGACGCGCGTACGACCGCTCCCGCAGTGCCCACAGCCCGCCGCGCGACCTACTGCTTTCGCGCCTGGTCCTCCGGGCCCCGCCAGGGCAGCTCCGCCGTGACGGTCGTCGGGCCGCCCAGCGGCGAGTCGATGACGAACAGGCCGTCGACCGCGCCCAGCCGCTCCGCGAGTCCCGCCATGCCGGTGCCGCCGTCCAGGCGTGCGCCGCCGCGGCCGTCGTCCCGCACCTGGATGAGCAGCCGTTCCTCGCTCCGCCACACGTCGACGGAGGCGGACCTGGCGCCGCTGTGCTTGCTGATGTTCTGCAGCAGCTCGGAGACCGTGAAGTAGGAGATGCCCTCGATCGCGGCGGCAGGCCGCACGGCCAGGTCCACGGTCACCTTCACCGGCACGGTGCAGCGCGAGGCGACCGACGACAGCGCGGCGTCCAGGCCGCGGTCGGTGAGGACCGCGGGATGGATCCCCCGTGCGAGGTCCCGCAGCTCCTGCAGCGCCAGCTTCACCTCGCCATGCGCCTCATCGACCATGGCCGCCGCCGAGTCGGGGTCCTCCAGCAGCTTCTCCTTGGCCAGCCCGAGCCCCATCGCCAGGTTCACCAGCCGGGCCTGCGCCCCGTCGTGCAGATCGCGTTCGATGCGCCGCAGATCGGCCGCCGCAGTGTCCACGACCACCCCGCGGTCGGACTCCAGCTCGCGGATGCGCCGCTCCAGCTCGTCGGAGGGGGACAGCAGGCCGCGCACCATGGCCCGGTCCACGTTCGCCAGCCCGCGCGCGAGGAACGGCAGGATGGGCCACAGGACGAACAGCGACACCAACGTCACCGTGAAGGTCAGGATCCCCCAGGGCAGCCGGATGAACTGGTACAGGCACGTCCGCCAGCCCACCGGGTCCTTCAACGCCAGCCACACCCGCTGAAAGATCCCGCCGCCCCTGCGCAACGGCAGTGGGCTCGGCTCCTCCACCCGCACCCCGAGCAGCGCCCTGGCCCGCGCCCGCTCCAGCTTGCCCAGCTGCCGCGTGCCCAGCAGACCCAAAGCCAGCGCCGGGAAGCCGATCACGGTCACCGTCAGCCCGGCACCCACGGACAGCGCCGTGACCACGTAGACGAACCCGACCAGCGCCGCCGGCAGATTCGCGAGGAGGTGCGCGATCTCCCGCCAGGTGTGGTTGTTCAGGGCAAGACGTGGGGGCGGCGGACGCTCGCCGTCCAGCGCGCCGGGGCTCGTGATGTGTTCGGTCATATCTGCCGGCCTCGTTCGGTCATGCCCGCAAGCCTGCCGTGCGTCGCGCCGCGATGCCATGAGGCGGACCGCCGAGGTTCACTGGGGGAAACCCCACCCTCGTGTGACGGGCTGCTTACCCTTTCTTTAGCAGGGCCTAGACTCCCGTGCGTACAGATCGTCGAATACAAGGTTCACCAAGGTCGCGAGGTCAGGGAGCGAGGAGCTGACGTGCCGGATCCGACCGCCGTTGCTGTCATGGCGGAGACCGGGAGCGCGAGGACCGCCGGAAACGCCGGGACCGTCGTCGCGGCGGGCTACTTCCACTCCTACTCCGTCGTCGGGTTGCTCGCTGTCGTCGGCGTGCTCTTCGTCGCCGTCGCCTTCGGCGCGAGCCGCCTGCTGCGCCCCATGGTGCCCACCCCCGAGAAAATCCTGACGTACGAGTGCGGAGTCGACCCCGTCGGTGAGGGCTGGGCCCACACCCAGGTCCGCTACTACGTGTACGCGTTCCTGTACGTGATCTTCGCGGTCGACTCGATCTTCCTCTTCCCCTGGGCGACGGTCTTCGCCGATCCCCGCTACGGCGCGACCACGCTCGTGGAGATGTTCGTCTTCCTCGGCTTCCTGGCCGTGGGACTGCTGTACGCATACAAGAAGGGCGTCCTGTCATGGACGTGAACCCCTCGACTCCTTTGACCTCCCCGTCTTCCGAGCCGGTGTCCCTGCCGGCGCCTGGGGGGCTTCCCGCCGAAGGCAGGGGGAGGCTGGGTACGCTCGCACGCCTTGCCCCCGAGCCGATGAAGGTGGTCCTGAACTGGGGCCGCCGCTACTCGCTGTGGGTCTTCAACTTCGGCCTCGCCTGCTGCGCGATCGAGTTCATCGCCGCGTCGATGGCACGCCACGACTTCATCCGCCTCGGCGTGATCCCCTTCGCGCCCGGCCCGCGCCAGGCCGATCTGATGGTCGTCTCCGGCACCGTCACCGACAAGATGGCCCCGGCCGTCAAACGCCTGTACGAGCAGATGCCCGAGCCGAAGTATGTGATCTCCTTCGGCGCCTGCTCGAACTGCGGTGGCCCGTACTGGGACTCGTACTCCGTCACGAAGGGTGTCGACCAGATCATCCCGGTGGACGTCTACGTCCCCGGCTGCCCGCCGCGGCCCGAGGCGCTCCTCCAGGGCATCCTCAAGCTCCAGGAGAAGATCGCGCGCGAGTCGCTGGGGAAGCGGTACGGGGCATCGCGGCCGTCGGCCGCGGCCCTGCAGAGCGGTCTGGTCCGGCCGCCGTCCGCGGCCTCGGGCCCGGAGACGGGCTCGGCCGCTGGGGAGGGGCGATGACCGCGGTCGGCTGGCTGCCCGCACCCGCCCAGGACCTCTTCGGACCCGAGGCCACGGCCGAGGAGGCGTATGACGTCCTGACGGTCGACGTGCCGCCGACGGGCTGGATCGAGGCGCTGCGCGTCGCGCGCGACGAACTGGGCTGCACCTACTTCGACTGGCTCAGCGCCGTCGACGAACCGGGCACGGGCCTGCGCGTCTCGGCCCATGTCGTGGCGCTGTCCCCGGTCCGCCGCCTTCTCGTCCGCACGACCGTCCCGCACGAGGCACCTGTTCTGCCCTCCGCCGTGGCGGTCTACGCGGGCGCCGCCTGGCACGAACGCGAGACCCACGAAATGTTCGGCGTGACCTTCGAGGGCCACCCGGCGCTGGACCACCTGCTGCTGCCCGAGGGCTTCGAGGGCCACCCCCTGCGCAAGGACTTCGTCCTGGCCGCCCGGGTCGCCAAGGCCTGGCCCGGCGCGAAGGAGCCCGGCGAGTCCGATCACGGCGGCCCCAAGCGCCGCCAGATGCTGCCGCCAGGTGTCCCCGACCCGAACGAGTGGGGCCCCCTGAAGGGCCAGCTTCCCCCGGCTCCCGCCCGCCCGGCCCGAGCCGCGGGGCGGGCGGCGGGCGACCGTCCGGTAAGCCGCACCCGCACGGCGGCGCAGGGCTCGGCGAGCCAGGCCCCGGCCGACGCCGAGGCCACGACGGCGCCGGTTGCACCGCGTCGTGCGCGGAGTGCGTCGCAGGGCTCGGTTTCGCAGCGCGGCGCGGAGGGCGGCGCAGTGCCGGCGGCTTCTCCCGCGTCGGGTCCGCGTCGCGCACGGAGTGCGTCGCAGGGCTCCGCCTCGCAACGCGGCGGGGGTGGTGAGCCAGCGGCTGCTCCCGCGGCCCCGGCCGGTCCCCGTCGTGCGCGCAGCGCTTCCGAGGGCTCCGCCTCGCAACGGGCGGATGCGTCGGCAGCCCAGGGCGCGGCCCCCGAGCCCCCTGTCGCGCCG
This sequence comes from Streptomyces colonosanans, assembly GCF_001866645.1. GTDB lineage: Bacteria > Actinomycetota > Actinomycetes > Streptomycetales > Streptomycetaceae > Streptomyces > Streptomyces colonosanans. The sequence continues at coordinate 53,359 of NZ_MLYP01000007.1, read as the reverse complement.
CGCAGTTCGGACGCCCCCTGGCACCATGCCCGCCCGGCCTTCGACGAGTCCGAGCCCGAGTCCGTCGCCCAAGAACCGCCGACCGAGGCGGACGCGGAGGCGGACGGCGAGGACCAGGCGGCTGCCGTGCCCGGTACGGCCGACGGCAAAGCCGGCTCGGGCGACGCCCGGCCCCCGAAGCCTCCGGCCCCCGAAGCACCCCACACCCCCGACGACCCCTCCGGAGGCACGCAGTGAACGGCGCTCTCGACGTCGTCCTGCGGCTCCTCGCCGTGTTCGTCGTCTTCCTCACCTTCCCGCTGATTGTCGGCCAGACCGAACACAAGGTCATGGCCCATATGCAGGGCCGCCTCGGTCCGATGTACGCCGGCGGCTTCCACGGCTGGGCCCAGCTCATCGCCGACGGCGTCAAGTTCGCGCAGAAGGAGGACATCGTTCCGGCGGGCGCGGACCGACGCATCTTCCAGCTGGCCCCCGCCGTCGCCCTCCTCCCGTACCTCCTCGTCCTCCTCGCCATCCCGATCGGCCCGAGCGAGGGCGCCGTCGGCCAGGCCGTCGACGCGGGCATCTTCTTCGTCCTGGCCGTCATGGGCGTCGGCGTCCTCGGTTCGCTCATGGCCGGCTGGGCCTCCGCCAACAAGTTCTCCCTCCTCGGTGGCCTGCGCACCGCGGCTCAGCTCCTCGCCTACGAACTCCCCATGCTGCTCGCCGCCGCCTCGGTGGCGATGGCGGCCGGCACCGTCTCGCTGCCCGGCATCCTCAACGCCTTCCAGTGGTGGTGGCTGCCCTGGCAGATCGTCGGCGCGATCGTCTTCTTCGTCGCAGGCCTCGCCGAACTGCAGCGCCCGCCCTTCGACATGCCCGTCGCCGACTCGGAGATCATCTTCGGCGCCTACACCGAGTACACCGGCCTCCGCTTCGCCCTGTTCCTGCTTGCCGAGTACGCCGGAATCATCGTCCTGTGCGGTCTGACCACCGTCCTCTTCCTGGGCGGCTGGCACGGCCCCTGGGGTGCCGACGGCCTCGGCTGGCTGTGGACGCTCCTGAAGACCGCGATCCTCGCCTTCGTCGTCATCTGGCTGCGCGTGACCTACCCCCGCCTGCGCGAGGACCAGCTCCAGAAACTCTCCTGGACCCTCCTCGTCCCCCTCGCCCTCGCCCAGATCGCCCTCACCGGCATCGTCAAGGTGGTGATCTCCTGATGTCCCGCCCGACGCCCGACCAGCGCCCCTCGACGGCACCCTCCGAGCGGCCCCGCTTGTCGATTCCCGGCTCCGGCCTCGCCAAGGGCCTGGCCGTCACCCTCCGCACGATGACGAAGAAGTCCGTCACCGAGCAGTACCCCGACGTCCAGCCCGCGCTCCCGCCGCGCAGCCGCGGCGTCATCGGACTCTTCGAGGAGAACTGCACGGTCTGCATGCTGTGCGCCCGGGAGTGCCCGGACTGGTGCATCTACATCGACTCCCACAAGGAGACGGTCCCGGCCGCCACCCCTGGCGGGCGCGAGCGCAGCCGCAACGTTCTCGACCGCTTCGCCATCGACTTCTCCCTCTGCATGTACTGCGGCATCTGCATCGAGGTCTGCCCCTTCGACGCCCTGTTCTGGTCCCCGGAGTTCGAGTACGCCGAGACCGACATCCGCGATCTCACCCACGAACGCGACAAGCTCCGCGAGTGGATGTGGACGGTTCCCGCCCCGCCCGCCCTGGACCCCGGCGCGGAGGAACCCAAGGAGATCGCCGCCGCCCGCAAGACCGCCGAGAAGCTCGCCGCAGCCCGGACCGAACCGACCGAGGCCCCCGCCGATCCACAGGAAGGAGAGTCGTGAACCCCGCCTCCGCCGCGCTGGCCACGGCCGCCGCCGGCACACACGGCTTCCTCTCCCCGACCGGCGTCGAGATCGCCTTCCTCCTCGTCGGTGTCGTCACCTTCGGCGCCGCGCTCGTCACCGTCTCCACCAAACAGCTGGTGCACGCCGCCCTGTGGCTCGTGGCGACCCTCGGCGGCCTCGCCGTCGAGTACCTCCTGCTCACCGCCGAGTTCATCGCCTGGGTGCAGGTCCTCATCTACGTCGGTTCCGTCGTCGTCCTCCTCCTGTTCGGCCTGATGCTCACCAAGGCCCCCATCGGCCGCTCCCCGGACGCCGACTCCGGCAACCGCTGGGCCGCCCTCACCGTGGCCATAGCCGCCGCGGCCGCCCTGGTCTGGGTGGTGGTCGACGCCTTCCGCACGACCTGGATCGACCTGAGCGGCCCCGCGTCCGGCTCCACGGAGGTCACCGGCGCGAGCCTGTTCCAGCACTGGGTCCTCCCCTTCGAGGCGCTCTCCGTCCTCCTCCTCGCCGCCCTGGTCGGCGCGATCGTCCTCTCCCGCAAGGCCAAGGCGGACGCGGCGGCCACCGCGGCGAGCACCCCGACCGTCCCGGGCAGCCGGAGCGAGAAGGAAGGTGTCCGCTGATGCACCTCGCCTATCCCGCCGTGCTCTCCGCCCTGCTCTTCTGCACGGGCCTGTACGGCGTCCTCGCCCGCCGCAACGCGGTCCTCGTCCTGATGTCGGTCGAGCTGATGCTCAACGCCGTCAACCTCAACCTCGTCGCCTTCGACGTCTGGCTGAGCAGGACCGCCCGCGAGACGCTGCACTCCGGCCAGGCCCTGACCCTGTTCACGATCGCCATCGCGGCCGCCGAGATCGGCATCGGCCTGGCCATCGTCCTGGCTGTCTACCGCAACCGCGGTACCTCGGACATCGACAGGCTCCGCGACACCGCCGAGGGCCACGAAGACGACACCCCTGCGGCTGAGAAGGCTGAGGCCACCGCGTGACCACGACCACCCTCGCCGTCCTCGTCCCCCTTCTTCCGTTCCTCGGCGCCGCGGCCGGCCTGCTGCTCGGCCGCACGGCCCCCGGCTTCGTCCGCCCGCTCGCCGTCCTGCCGACCCTCACCTCACTCGTGCTGGCGGTGCTGGTCGCCGCACGCCAGGGTGGCGGCCGGGCCCTCGACTCGGCCACCGAGCTGACGCCCACCGGCTCGGTCCCCATCGAGCTCGCCCTGCACATCGACGGCTTCGCCGCCCTCGTCGCCATCCTGGTCGGCGTCGTCGCCACCTGCGTGCAGATCTACTCAACGGGCTATCTGCGCGACGACCCGCGCTACCCCTCCTACGCCGCTCTCGTCTCCCTGTTCAGCTCCGCCATGCTCCTGGTCGTCTACTCCGGCGACCTGATCGTGCTGCTGGTCGGCTGGGAAGTCATGGGCATCTGCTCCTACTTCCTGGTCGGCCACTACTGGGAGACCCCCGAGGCCCGCGCCGCCTCCATCAAGGCCTTCCTGGTCACCAAGCTCGGCGACGTCCCCTTCCTCATCGGCCTGTTCGCGCTCGCCACCGACGCCGGCTCCTTCCGCATCACGACGGTCCTCGGCACCGTCGCGAGCGGCGGACTGCACCACCCGACCCTGATCGCCCTGCTGCTCCTGGCCGGCGTAGCGGGCAAGTCGGCACAGTTCCCGCTGCACACCTGGCTTCCCGACGCGATGGCGGGCCCCACCCCCGTCTCCGCGCTGATCCACGCCGCGACGATGGTCGCCGCCGGCGTCTACTTCATCGCCCGTCTCCTCCCGGTCTTCGAGGCCTCCTCGGCCGCGATGGTGGTCCTTGCCGTCATGGCCGCCGTGACCATGGCGGGCTCGGCGCTCGCGGCACTCGCCCAGGACGACATCAAGCGCGTCCTCGCCTATTCGACGATCGGCCAGCTCGGCTACATGACCGGTGCCCTCGCCGTCGGCGACCGCGGTGCCGCCGTCTTTCACCTCCTGTCCCACGGCGCCTTCAAGGCGCTGCTCTTCCTCGCCGCCGGTGTGATCATCCACGCCGCCGGCACCAACTCGCTGGCCGCCATGTCCCGCATGAAGGACCTGCGCGCCCGCGTCCCCGACGCCTACTGGACGATGACCGTGGCGCTCCTCGCGCTCGCCGCGATCCCGCCGTTCGCCGGCTTCTTCTCCAAGGAGTCCGTCCTCGGTGCCGCCGAGCACGTCGCCACCGGCCACACCGAGCACGCTCCCGGCGCCGCGGGCTGGATCGTCCTCGTCGCCGGCCTGGTCACGGCACTGATCACCGCCGGGTACGCGACCCGTCTGTGGCTGCTCGCATTCCGCGGCCGCGGCGCCGAGGCTCCCGACCACGGCAGGCAGCCCCTCGTCATGAACGCCGTGCTCTGGGTGCTCGCCGTCCCCTCACTGGCGTTCGGGCTCACCTACCGCGTCCTGCCGGACTGGTTCGGCGGAAGCGACCTGACGCCGACGCTCACCACCTCCGTCCTCGGCACAGGCTTCGCCCTGGTCGGCGGCCTTGTCACGTACGGTGCCTGGCAGCACACCACCGCGCTCGCGGCCCGCGCTCCCCTGGGAGCGGTGGCGGCCCACCCCGAGGCGGACGCCGGACTGGTCGAGGCCGAGGCCATCGCGAGCCGCGCGCCCGCGTACGGCGATGTGGCCTACGCGCCCGACCCCGGTGACCCGGGACGCCTCCTGCTCGGCCCGCTGCACCGCCATGCGGCCCTCGGCTTCCACCTGGACGCCGTGTACGACGCGCTCTTCGTCCGCCCGGTCAGGGCCGGAGCGAGCCTCGTCCGGTTCCTGGACCGCGAGGTCGTCGAGACCTACGTGCACGGCGCGAGTGCCCTACCCCGCCTGCTCGGCGCCGCCGTACGGCGCGCCCAGACCGGCAACGTGCAGACCTATGTGAGCGCGCTGCTCGCCGGCACCGTCGTCCTGGCGGTGGCCGCCCTCCTCGTCGCCACGGGAGTGTGAGCCGGCGTGATCGATATCAGTGAGTCCGTGATGCAGATCCTTCTGGCATTCATCGTCGTCGTGCCGCTCATCGGCGCGCTCGCCGCCCTCCTGCCGGCCCCGCCCGGACTGAAGGGGAAGTCGCCCGAGCAGGCCGTGCTGCGGCACGGCGTGACGGTCACCGGCGCCGTGCTCATCGCGGCGATCGTCCTCGCGCTCGGCTTCGACCACGCCCACCCGTCGACGATGCAGGCCACGACCGACATCAGCTGGATCCCTGCGCTCGACGTGCGGATCCACCTGGGCATCGACGGCATCTCCCTCCCCCTCCTGCTCCTGACCGCGCTGCTGACCTTCCTCTGCGCGCTCTTCTCGTACTTCAAGCTGCCTTCGGGCCCGTCGCCGAAGGCCTTCGTCGCCCTGCTGCTCGTCCTCGAGTCCGGCACCCTCGCGACCTTCGCCGTCCTCGACCTGCTGCTGTTCTTCCTCGCGTTCGAGATGGTCCTCATCCCGATGTACTTCCTCATCGCCGGCTGGGGCGGTGCGGGAAGGACCCGGGCCGCCTGGAGGTTCATCCTCTTCACGCTGCTCGGCTCCGTCGTCATGCTGCTCGGCCTGCTCCTGATCGGAATCAAGGCGGGCACGTTCGACATGGTGGCACTCGCCACTGACAACGGCCGGTCACTCACCGCATCCGTGCAGGTCATCGCCGTTTTGGCGATCGGGATCGGACTCGCGGTCAAGGCGCCGATGTGGCCGCTGCACAGCTGGCTGCCCGACGCCCACACCTCCGCACCGACCGTCGGCTCGGTCCTGCTGGCCGGGGTCCTGCTGAAGATGGGTACGTACGGGTTCGTTCGGATCATCCTGCCGGTTGCTCCCCACGGCTTCCACACCTTCGCGCCGTACCTCGCCGCCTTCGCCGTCGTCGGGATCATCTACGGGTCCCTCGCCTGTCTCGCCCTCGCCAAACAGGGCGCCAAGGGCGACCTCAAGCGGCTGATCGCCTACTCCTCCGTCGGCCACATGGGCTTCGTGCTCCTCGGCATCGCGACGACGACCCCGACCGGCGTCAACGGCGCGCTGTTCGCCAACATCGCCCACGGCCTCATCACCGGTCTCCTCTTCTTCCTGGTCGGCGCGCTGAAGGACCGCACCGGCACAACCGACCTCGACACCCTGTCCGAGAAGACCGGCGCCGCCCTCTACAGCAAGGCCCCCCGCCTTGGCGGCCTGCTCGCCTTCGGCGCCGTCGCCTCACTCGGTCTGCCGGGACTCGCCGGGTTCTGGGGCGAAATGCTCGCGCTGTTCGGCGCGTTCAAGCCCGCCGCGGACCTCAGCCGCCCGGCCTTCCTCACGTTCATGGCGATCGCCGCCTTCGGCACCCTGCTCACCGCCGCCTACATGCTCGTCGTGGTCCGCCGTGTCTGCATGGGAGCCGTCCCGCAGGAGGCCCCGAAACTGGCCGACGTCCACATGTACGAATTCGCGGCCTGGACGCCGCTCGTCGCCCTCACCGTCGCCGCCGGCCTGTGGCCGAAGGCCCTCCTCGGCCTGACCGACCCGGCCGTGCAGCAGCTCCTGGCAGGAGGCACCCGATGAGCTCCCTCGTCCAGTCCGTCGACTGGCTGGCGATCGCGCCGCCCACCCTCGCAGCGGTCGTCGGACTCGTCGTCCTCGTCGCCGACCTCTTCCTCACCGAGCAGCGCAAGCCCCTCCTGGGCTGGGTCTCCATCGCGGGACTGGCCGCCGCGATGTTCATGCTGCTGCCCCTACTGAACGGCGACCGTGCCACCTTCTGCCTGAAGGGGGACCCGCACGTCTGCAGCTACACGGCGGACCGTTTCACCCTCGTCATCCAGTTCCTCGTCCTCGTCGGCGCCCTTCTCGCCGCCCTCCTGTCGGTCACCGCGCTCAAGGACGCCAAGAAGGAAGTCCCTGAAGGCGAGTTCTGGTTCCTGCTGCTCTCCAGTGCGGCCGGCGCGGCCCTGCTGCCCGCCTCCCGCGACCTGGCGACCCTCATCGTCGCCCTGGAAGTAGCCTCCCTGCCCGCGTTCGCCCTCGTCGGCATCCGGTACGGCGACAAGAGGTCCTCCGAAGCCGCCCTGAAGTTCTTCCTGTCCTCCGTCACCGCGACCGCCGTGAGCCTCATGGGCGTCAGCTTCGTGTACGCCTCCACGGGCACCCTGCACCTCACCCGGATCGCCGACCGTATCCAGCACGTGGACGGCCAGCTCCACACGCTCGCCCAGGCGGGCGTCGTCCTCACCCTCGTGGGCTTCGCCTTCAAGACGGCGGCGGTCCCGTTCCACTTCTGGGTGCCCGACACCTACGTGGGTGCGCCCCTCCCGGTCGCCGCCTATCTGTCGGTCGTCGGCAAGGCGGTCGGCTTCTCCGGCCTGATCCTCGTCACTGTCGTCGCCCTCCCGTCGTACTCCGACGTCTGGGGCCCGGCACTCGCCGCGCTGGCCGCCCTCACCATGACCGTCGGCAATGTCGGCGCGCTCCGCCAGCAGGCCACGCGCGCGTACAGCGCGGTACGCCTGCTCGCCTGGTCCTCCGTAGGCCAGGCCGGCTACCTGCTGGTGCCGATCGCCGCGGCTGCCTACTCCAAGGACGCCCAGAAGTCGATCGGCTCCACCGTGGCGTACGCCCTGATGTACGCGGCGGTGAACCTCGGAGCCTTCGCCGTGGCCGCCCTCGTGGGCCGTACGAGGGCCCACAACCGCATCACCGACTATCGCGGCCTGTACGCGTCCAACCCTCTGGCCGCCCTGCTCCTGGCCTTCTTCCTGCTCTGCCTCGCGGGCCTCCCGCCGGGCGTCATCGGCCTCTTCGCGAAGGTCACCGTCTTCTCCGCGGCCGTCGACGCCGGCCTCGGCTGGCTCGCCGTGGTCATGGCCGTGAACGTGGTGATCGCGCTCTTCTACTACCTCCAGTGGACGGCCCTGCTCTTCCGCGCCCCCGAAGGCGAGCCCGAGAAGCACCGCGCCCCGGCCCCGCTCACGGCCGCCATCGCCCTGACCGCCGTCCTGGGCATCGCCCTCTCCGGGGCGCCCCAGCTGGTGCTCCGCTTCTCGGCCATCGGCCTCTTCTGACGGGCGCCGTCACGCGCGCGTGCACATGAGACAAGCGCACGCGCGCGTGAGGCGATGCCGGCGCATCACCCGGACGGGTCACAGGCTGCGGCCCGCGCACAAGGGAACTTGCGCTCCCCGCCTGGCGTTGACCAGTACGGGAGGGTCCACTGAGAAGTGGAGTCAACAGCATTCACAGGCAAAGGGTTCCCCTGCCGCACCACTTGGAGGGCGTACCGTGCACCGCCGGCACAACGGACTCAGGACCGCAGTACTCCTCGGGGGACTGTCCGCCCTCATCATCGTCATCGGTAGCTTCTTCGGCCGTACAGGCCTGGTGGTCGCGGTGCTCATCGCGATCGGCACGAACGCGTACGCGTACTGGAACAGCGACAAGCTCGCGCTGCGCGCGATGCGCGCGCGCCCAGTCAGCGAGTTCGAGGCACCCGCGCTGTACCGCATGGTCCGCGAGCTCTCCAACCAGGCAAGGCAGCCCATGCCTCGCCTGTACATCTCGCCGACGGAGGCACCGAACGCGTTCGCGACGGGACGCAACCCTCGCAATGCGGCCGTGTGCTGCACCGAGGGCATTCTCCGCATCCTCGACGAGCGCGAGCTGCGCGGCGTCATCGGGCACGAACTGAGCCATGTCTACAACCGCGACATCCTGATCTCGTCGGTCGCCGGTGCCCTCGCCTCGGTGATCATGTTCCTGGTGAACTTCGCCTGGCTGATGCCGGTCGGCCGCTCGAACGACGACGAGGGCCCCGGCCTCCTCGGCATGCTGCTGATCATGATCCTGGGCCCGCTCGCCGCGACCGTCATCCAGCTCGCCATCAGCCGCTCCAGGGAGTACGAGGCGGACGCCTCCGGCGCCCAGCTGACCGGCGACCCCCTCGCGCTCGCGAGCGCTCTGCGCAAGCTGGAGATGGGCACCAGCCAGCTCCCGCTGCCGCACGAGCCGCGCATCGAGACGGCGAGCCACATGATGATTGCGAACCCCTTCCGGCCGGGCCAGGGGCTCTCCAAGATGTTCTCTACGCACCCGCCGATGGCGGAGCGCATCGCCCGACTCGAGCAGATGGCAGGTCGCCACCAGTGAAGACGATCCTGAACGTGATACGGCTTGGCTGGTCCTGAGCGGTTTCTGGCTTTTCCTGGGCCATTTGTTCGCGGGAGTGCTGCTCTGCATCACGGTTATCGGCATCCCGTTCGGCATCGTTCTTCTGGGTTCAGCATTGCGCTCGGGTCGACGCGCCCTTCGGTGATCATCGACGGTAGTAGCCGAGGTTCGGGGAGAGACCTGCTCCATGTCTGACAGAGCAGCGGTCACGCGGTTCCACGTGTCATCTGCCGTCCAGGCGTTGAAGTGTTTTGAGGCTTGGATCGTGGGGCCGGTGTCTTTGATCATGGGCGCGCAGGGGCCGGGCGTCGACCTGGGCGCCCCAGCGCAAGGCCAGCTCACCCACGGCGAGGCTGTAGGGGTGCACTGGGCTCAGACCACCCCGACACGCTCGTCTCCCGCAACAATCTCGCGGGCGCCTACGGGGCAGCGGGGAAATTCGGCCGGGCTATCCCGCTGTTTGAACAGAACCTGACCGATTGCCTACGCGACTTGGGCGAGGACCACCCCATCACCCGTCTGGGCAGTGCCCGTCTCACCTACCTGAAATGGATCAGCTCCTGATCCGCTTCGACGCGAGAGAGCCCCGGCTCGCCGTGCCGGGGCTCCACTACCGAGAGCTGAATTCAGCGTCCGCCGAACCTTTCCTCAGTTGACACGACCTCGTGGCCCAGCGGCGTAAGGGAGATGGGAATCATCTTGAGGTTTGCCCAGCCGAAGGGGATGCCGATGACCGACAGGAAGAGGGGGATGCTCGTGATCAAGTGCCCCAGCGCCAGCCACCAGCCCGCGAAGACGATCCAGATCACGTTGCCGATGCACGACGGCGCCCCGGCGCCGGGTCGCTCCACAGTGGTGCGGCCGAACGGCCAGAGTACGAACCCGGCGATGCGCAGCGACGCAATGCCGAACGGGATGGTGACGATGAAGATGAAGCAGATCAGCGCAGCGATCAGGTAACCGATCGCCATCCAGAGGCCGCAGAAGACGAGCCACAGGATGTTGAGCAGGAAGTTGAGCAGCTTCATGATCGCTACCTCTCCGGTTGGTCCGTCGGCACTGCCTGCCACCACAAGTATCAACTGGTCATGCGTTCAGACGGAACCTCAACGGCCTTGTAGCGTGATCGGGAACGTTCCGAGACGATCCCGTTCGGCATTGCGTCGCTGCGCATCGCCGGGTTCGTACTCTGGCCGTTCGGCCGCACCACTGTGGAGCGGCCCGGCGCCGGGGCGCCGTCCTGCATCGGCAACTTACTGTGGCTGGTCCTGGCCGGCTGGCGGCTGGCCATCGCCCACATCGTCACGGGCATCGCCCTGTGCATCACGATCACCGGCATCCCGTTCGGCATCGCCGGCTTCGAACTCATCCCGGTCTCGCTGCTTCCGCTGGGGCGTGAAATCGTGCCTACGAAGCAGCCGTTCGCGACACGCTGACGAGAGGCCCGGCCGGGGCGGGACCGCCGCTATACCTCCGGAACCATCGGGGGCTCGTGCGACGTGGCGCATGTACGGGAGGCGCGGCCCGAACCCTGCGGTGCCCACCTCTTCAGAACGACGCGTCGACATCCGCCGCGGGAGGGATCCGAGGGTTGTCCACAGGCCGCCCGACTGTCAGTGGCGCCCTGCATCATGAACCCATGACCGACACCGAGCAGTTGCTGGAAAGGGTGGCGGAGCAGGCCCGCAACACCCGCCCCTGGGGCTGGCCTTCGCTCCCGGAGCCCGTGGACGACGCCGTGCTCGCCCGCGCCGAGGCGGCTCTGGGCTTCTCCCTGCCGCCGCTGCTCGCCGCGCTGTATCTGCGGGCAGGAGACGGCGGATTCGGCCCGGAGTACGGTCTGTTGCCCCTGCTCGACAGCCCACCGGCCGGCGAACCGGCCGCCGTCCCGCAGTACCTCGCGAATCGCGAGAGCGCCCGCAAGGACCCCGCCTGGCCCTGGCCCGAGGGCGTTCTGCCGATATCCCACTGGGGCTGCGGAATGTACGCGTGCGTGGACTGCCACACCCCGCGCGGCGCGGTCCTGCTCTATGACCCCAACGTCGACGAAGCCGACCACGCCTGGTACGTGGACGCCCCGGGTCTCGCGCAATGGCTTCAGACCTGGCTCGACGGCACAGGCTGGTACGAGGAGACCGACGACGGCACGGACCTGGCGCCATGGCCGGACTTCTCGATACGTACGGGTGCCACGCGGGCGTCGTGAAGGGCATCTGCGCGCGGCGGCGGCAGTGCGGGAAGAGGCGTGAGGTGTGCTCGTGCGGCGGTGGCTGCGCCGAGCGCACGGCACGGACTGCCGGACACCGACGGGTGGCCCGGATACGCCCGGACGACTACCGCGCGGCACCCCACCGCCGTATGCCGTACGCCGCCGCCCCCACAGCCAGCACAATCGCCCCCACTCCCACCGACACCCCTGGCAACGCGAACGCCAGCGTGACGCACCCGAGGAGTCCGACAGCCGGTACAACGCGCGATGACGGCGCCGGATTCAGCGTCCAGGCGGATGCGTTGGCGATCGCGTAGTAGGCCAGCACCCCGAAGGAGGAGAAACCGATCGCGCCCCGCACGTCCACCGTCGCGGCAAGCGCGGCCACCACGGCACCCACGGCCATCTCGGCCCGGTACGGCACCTGGAAGCGCGGGTGCACGGCGGCCAGGGCACCCGGCAGGTGCCGGTCGCGCGCCATGGCCAGCATGGTCCGTGAGACGCCCAGGACGAGCGCCAGCAGCGAGCCCAGGGCCGCCACCGCAGCGCCCCCCCGCACCACCGGCGCGAGACCGGGCACGCCCGCCGCCCGTACCGCGTCGGCCAGCGGCGCCGCCGCACCCCCCAGCCCGTCCGCGCCCAGCACGGAAAGGGCCGCGAGGGCCACCGCGGCGTACACCACCAGCGCGATGCCCAGGGCCAGCGGGATCGCACGCGGGATGGTGCGCGCCGGATCCCGTACCTCCTCGCCGAGGGTGGCGATCCGCGCGTACCCGGCGAACGCGAAGAAGAGCAGCCCGGCCGCCTGCAACACCCCGCCGGCGCTGGCGCCTCCGACGGACAGTCGTGAGGCATCGGCGGCCCCGGACCCGAGACACACGACCACCACGGAAGCGAGGACAGCCAGGACCACCGCCACGATCACTCGTGTCAACAGGGCCGACTTCTGCACGCCGCCGTAGTTCACGGCGGTCAGCGCCACCACGGCCGCGACCGCCACCGCGTGTGCCTGCCCGGGCCAGACGTACGCCCCCACGGTGAGCGCCATCGCCGCGCAGGAGGCGGTCTTCCCGACGACGAACGACCAGCCCGCCAGATACCCCCAGAACGTTCCGAGCCGCTCGCGCCCGTACACGTACGTACCGCCCGAGGCCGGGTACAGGGCGGCCAGCCGAGCCGCGGAGGTCGCATTGCAGTAGGCGACCACGGCGGCGACCGCGAGGCCGAGCAGCAGCCCGGATCCGGCCGCGTGCGCCGCGGGGGCCAGGGCCGCGAAGATGCCGGCACCGACCATGGAACCGAGCCCGGTGACGACGGCGTCCCCGACCCCCAGGGTGCGGCGCAATCCCACGTCACCGGGCCGATGCGCCCCGGACTGTGTCATGGGACCGAACCTTACTGATCCTCGGCAACCGGTGGCTGTCGCCGAGGCGTCCTTCCCGATGACGACCCAGCCGTTCGAAACGCAGGTGCGAGCGCGACCGGTGGCATCGGGCGGCGGCGTCGACGCATGAACACAGCCTGGCCTGAGCAGGAGCACAGCGCAGGCAGAGCGCGGAGAGGCGGGTTCAAGGCATGGGAATTGTCGGCTGGATCATTCTGGGGCTGTTGGCAGGGGCCATCGCCAAGTTCCTGCTGCCGGGCAAGGACCCCGGCGGCTTCATCGGTACGACCCTCATCGGCATCGCGGGTGCCTTCATCGGCGGCTGGATCTCCGCCCGCTGGCTGCACCACCCGATCACGAAGCAGTTCTACGACGGCGCGACCTGGCTGGCCGCGATCGGAGGCTCGCTCGTGCTGTTGATCCTCTACCGCGTCCTGTTCGGTGACTCACGTCGCTGAAGGCCCCTCGAAGCCGCAGCCGGCAGCAGAGAAGGGTGGTCACCCCGTGCGCTGGGGTGACCACCCTTCCTCGTACGGTCACCGAACCGCCGAAAGTTCTACCGGTAGTTCACGAACTGCAGCGCGAAGTCGAAGTCCTTGCCCTTCAGGAGGGCGATCACGGCCTGCAGGTCGTCGCGGCTCTTCGAGGTGACGCGCAGCTCGTCGCCCTGCACCTGCGCCTTGATGCCCTTCGGGCCCTCATCGCGGATGATCTTCGCCACCTTCTTCGCGTTCTCCTGGGAGATGCCCTCCTCGATCGAGGCGAAGATCTTGTACTCCTTGCCGGAGAGCTGCGGCTCACCGGCATCCAGCGACTTCAGGGAGATCCCGCGCTTGATCAGCTTCGACTGGAAGACGTCGAGGATGGCCTTCACTCGGTCCTCGGAGTTGGCCTGCATCAGGATCTTGTCGCCGGACCAGGCGATCGAGGCGCCGACGTTCTTGAAGTCGTAGCGCTGAGAGATCTCCTTGGCGGCCTGGTTGAGGGCGTTGTCGACCTCCTGCCGCTCGACCTTCGAGACGATGTCGAAACTGGAGTCGGCCATGTCCTGTGGCTCCTTGTATCGGGATGGATCGGGATGCGTATCGGCGTGCGGGAGAGCGGCCGCCCGGCCCGGCGTGGATCCCGGGCCGCATCCGCATAAGCCTAGCCATCCCTCGCCCGTCGGGGCGTTGATCTATCGGGTGGCGAAGCACCCCTACGCATCAGGTATCGTTTACGTCGTTGCCAGGGAGCACCGCAGAAACGCGGCCTCCTCGACAACAACTTGGCGGTGTGCCCGAGCGGCCAAAGGGAGCAGACTGTAAATCTGCCGGCTCAGCCTTCCTAGGTTCGAATCCTAGCGCCGCCACACGGAAACGAAGGGCCCGTGACCTGCTGTTTCAGCAGGTCACGGGCCCTTCGTCATGTACCCCTGTGATCGAGGGACTGTCTTACTCTGTCTCGCGTTCGAACGTCTCGTCTCGGGGTGCGTGGACGGCGTACGGACGGGATTTTCGGCTGCTCAGCCGTGCTGTCCCAGGCGGGCTGAGATCTTGGCGTTCGCAGCCTCAGCCACCAACTGAGGTTCGACTCCGGACCTGAGCCAAGTGGACCGAACTCGCTTCGTGCCTCCCGAGTCCGACGAACCTCACGTGGTGTACGCGGCGGCGATCCTGCGGCCGTGATCGCGGCACTAGCTGTATTGCCCTGTGAGGTTGGGGACGCGGCTGGCGGGTGGTTTGCCTGCGAGCGCGGTGTGTCCGCGGTGGTGATTGTAGGTGTGCAGCCAGTCGCTGAAGGCGGCGCGACGTTCGGCCTCGGAGCGGTAGGGGCGTGCGTAGGCCCATTCGTCGAGCAGGGTCCGGTTGAGGCGTTCGACTTTGCCGTTGGTCTGGGGTCGGTAGGGCCGGGTTCGTTTGTGGGTGATCCCGGCCTGCGTCAGCGTTTCCCGCCAGGCGTGGGACTTGTAGCAGGCGCCGTTGTCGGTGAGGACGCGTTCGACGGTGATCCCGCACGAGGTGAAGTAGGCGTGGGCCCGGGTCCAGAAGGCGGTGGCGGTTTCCTTCTTCTCGTCGGTGAGGATCTCGCTGTAGGCGAGGCGGGAGTGGTCGTCGACGGCGGTGTGGATGTAGCTGTAGCCGGCGTTCGAGCGGTTCTTGCGGCCTGCGGGGCGGCCGAGGGCCTTGTGACCGCCGCCGTCGGGGATGTTGCCGAGTTTCTTGATGTCGACGTGGACCAGCTCGCCGGGCCTTTCGCGTTCGTAGCGGCGTATGACCTGGCCGGTGGCCCGGTCCAGATGGGTCAGGCGGGCCAGGCCGGAGCGGGTCAGCACGCGGTGCACGGTCGAGGGGGCCAGGCCCAGGAAGTGGGCGATGCGGGCCGGGCCCCACCGGCGCAGGAGCCGGACTTTGACGATTCGGCGCTCGGTGCGGGTCGGGGTGCGGCGCGGACTCGTGTGCGGGCGGGAGGACCGGTCGCACATCCCGGTCTCGCCGAACTGCCGGTAGCGGTCGGCCCATTGCTGGGCCGTGGTGGGCGAGACCTGGAAGCGCTCGGCGGCCCGGCGCAGGGGCCAGCCGTCCTCGACCACGCAACGGGCCAGACGCAGGCGACCGGTCTCGGTCAGGGGTGCATTACGGTGGGGCACGAGGGCCTTTCGGTTGGTGTAGACGTCGCAATCCACACCGAGCCAGAAGGCCCTCACCCATTTCAAGACCAGTCAGCCGTGAGCCCTGTCACCGTCTACAACCTCCCCGGACAGAACAACTAGAGCGTGTCTGACGGGTCGCGTCATGCAGACCGTCCCCACCCTCAGAGCTGCCATCGCTCCGCCGTCCGTCCCGCCTTCCCAGTCGGCCGCGAAGGCCTTGGGCGGGCAGGGTCAGCGGCCCCGCTCCCGACAGCCATGTCACCTGAATGGCGCACCAAGACGTGCCACCCACATGGGCGAAGCTCAAGCTGGCTAGTGCCCCAACCGAGGTAATCCGTGAAAGGGGAACCAAATGCGCATTCGACGAATTCTCGCCGCCGTCATCGCCTCGGCAGCCCTCGCCGGACTTGGCCTCACAGGCGCCGCCACCGCCACCGCCGCCACCGCAAAGGGTGCCCCATCCTACGTCACCCCTGATCAGTGCAGGCAGGGCGGCGGAGAGCCCCGGATCGACTTGCCGGGCAACCCCTGCAGGGGCGGCACGTACGACGGGGAGACGGTCGACTAAGCCCCACAAGGCGCCCCGCAGCCACGCGCTGCGGGGCGCTCCCGCGCGAGCGTAGCCGGGAGAGTCGCAGGGACTGTGCCGACCCGTCGGACACGCCCTGGACGCCAGCCGATCCCGGCCTCAGTCTGAGGCCGGTTGACGCGTGGCAAGTCGATGGAGTCCACGCAGCAACAAGGTTCCGCCCGAACGCGAGGGCGACGCTTCCGGGAGCATCGTGGGGCACGTGTGGGGCACGTGTGGGGCACGGAGCGGCGCACTGCGGGAACTGACGCCAGCCCTGTTGCCGACGGGGTACCTCCCGTCGGGTGATCCACGCTGGCCCTCCAGGTCCTGCGCAACGAGATCGGCGACAAGGACTTCTTCGCGATTCTGAAGGGCTGGCCGACCGTGAACGCCGGCGGCAATGCCAGCGTCGCCGACTTCATCGCGTACGCCGAGAAGGTCTCGGGCAGGGACCTCGGGGCGCTCTTCGACACCTGGCTGTTCACCCCGTCAAAGCCTGCCTCACCGGCCGCTGCCCGGGCGGGCATCTCCGCGAGCGCGGCGAAGGAGCGGGTGCAGCCCAAGTCGTGGAAGAAGATCGCCGAGACGAACACCATCCATGACCACGGTGACCGCCACGGGGGCGGTCACTGACCGTCCGCTGGTTCAGACGGCGCGTGAGGCCCGATGTCGTGCCCGGGCCTCACGCGCCGGCGGCAGGTAGCGCAGCCGCTCGGGAAGGCCTGAGCATGCGCTACAGCTTCGGCGTGGTCGAAGGCGAGATCGATGAGAGCACGGTCACCTGGAACCTCGCCTCCACGGCCCTCGGCAAGGGTCTCGCCGAGTCCGACGCGATTTTGCAACCTTTGTCGCACGGCAGGATCACCGTCCGCTCGTTGGCGCCGATGGAGGCGCCCATCGCGCGCCGCTGCTCGGCAGTCGGCGCCTGCCCGGCGGCGGGCACCTTGCCGATGACCAAGAAGGACCCGTCGCCCAGCTCAAAGACGTCGGGGCGCTTGGTGTAGCCGGTCGACCCGCGCTCGGCGGTGGTGGATCCGATGCGGCGCATGGTGCTCCTTGCCGTGGCAGGATCGGAGCTATGGGCACCGAGACGGACTGGGTGTACCGGGTGTTCGAGCCGCACGGCTCGGAGGGATGGCGCCCCTACGGCAGCGACCTCGAACGGTGGCGGGGCACGATCACCGCCGACGATTCGAGCGAGGGCCCCCAGTACGCCCTTTCCCTCGTCGTCGCCGACCTGATGACCGAGTGGAAGGTGCGCGGCCTACACCGGGCGAAGCACGTGCGGGTCTACCTCTGGCGCGACGAGGAGGGCGACCAGGAGGACGCCGACGCCATCGTGGAGGTCCGGCCGAGCATCCACGCTGAGTTACCGGCGAGAGACCGGATCCGCGCACCGGCGGGACACCGGCCCAGGGGGCGAGCGATTGATGGATCAAGGGACGAGCAGGGGGCGCTTGTCACTGTGGGTGAGCTCGATATCACCACCGCACCCTCGGCCCTGGACACGGCGGGTCGTGCGCTCGCAGCCCATCCTCAGATCGCGTTCGCCGCCGCGACATCCGGACCAAGCAATGTGATCACGGTGGCCATGACCCGCGACATCGCGGACCTCTATACGCATCTCAGCGGGAGACTGGGGCAGTTGGAGGGCGCTCAGCACGTCAGGACGGCGCCGTTCCTTCGGCGGGTCAAGCAGCTGACATTCCAGCCGATGCACTGAACCAGGCCTCCCTCCCGCCTGATCAGGCGCTGACCGAATACATCCGGTACGCGGGTGATGCTCCGCCTTGCGATGTTCCCCCACTGCCTGAAGGGCGGGGGAGGTGTCCCCAGCACCGGACGCCGCGAGCTTTCCGGCAAACCTTTCCGGTCACAGCACTAGCCGCGGCGGCCCAGACGTGCGCCGAAGCCGTAGTACAGGCCGAGCAGCACGCCGCCCACCGTGGCGACGATGCCCGTCGCCGAGCCGGTGCCGAAGGACGCCGTCAGGACGATCGCCGCGGCGTACAGGCTCGGCAGCCACCAGTTGAACCGGGCTCGCGTGGTGGGTCGCTGGTCCATGTCTACTCCCCCTCGGTGCAGATGGCCGGCGCAACCGGCGTCACGTAGGTGATCTTTCCAGTTCGTTCGGATCTCCGGAACGGCTTCGGCAAAGTCCGCTCACCGTGCGGCAGTTCGGACAGGAGGGCGCGCCGGTCATTCCTGACCCTGCGCGGCGAGTTGCGGACCGGCGAGCCGGGCGAACAGCCCGTCCGTCTCGGTCAGCAACCCCTCGTACGGGTCCTGCTGCGCGACGCGGCCCGGGTCCGTCACGACGATGCGGTCCGCGTCGAGCACCGTCGACAGTCGGTGCGCGGTGACGAGACGGGCGGCTTCGAGTCGGCGGGTGGACTCCGCGACCAGGCCCTGCGTCGGGTTGTCGAGCGCGCTGGTCGCCTTGTCGAAGAAGACGAGGCGCGGCCGCGCGACGAGCGCGCGGGCGATCACCAGCCGCTGGCGCCGGCCGCCGGAGAGTGTGTTGGTGCCCCCCCGATGAGCAGGCAAGGGCACCACGGGCGGCCAGTTCGCCGCCAGTGATGCCTACCGTGAGTTCTTGGACGACGCCCAGAACCGTCAGTACGTCACCGTGATCCGCCGCGCCGGGCCGTCCACGCTGACCGATCCGCCGTACGGGATCACCAGTTGGGGATCGGTGTGCCCGAAGTCGACGTCGAACACCGCCATGGTGCGCGCGGCATACGCCGCCAGCGCACGCAGCACCGCGTCCCGCTGCTCAGCGGCATAACGCCGCCTGTCCTCCATGGTGTTCGGCTGCTGGAAGGACCACGCTTTGGCACGGGCCATCAGCAGGGCCGGGAAGCGAGCCAGCAGGCCCCGTTCCCCCATGTTGCGCAGGATCCGGAAGACCTCCTGCGCGCTCGGCAATTCCTCTGACGTCTCCAGGAACAGCACACCACCCTCGTAGGCGGCGGGGTCGCGCTCGATCTCGCGGTCGGCCATCAGCAGCCACGACAAGATCTCCAGATTGCCGCCCCAGGCACGGCCGTTGACGACTTGGTCGGGCTGGTGCCAGATCCAGCCGCCGGCGGGCTGCGAGTCCGGTTCCCTCTCGAAGGTGGCCGGGTCGGCCCAGTCACGGTCGGTGTCGCGGTAGAGCTCGGCGGGGCGGAGTTCGTATGGACCCGAGGTGAACAGGGCCGCGCGTACCGAATCAGCGGTCAGGGGATGAAGCGCGTACGGGCGGCCGATCTCGGTCATCACGCAGGCACCGTGATAGCCGACAATGCCCAGATTGTGCAAGAAGGCCAGCAGATTGGTGTTGTCGCTCGAGCCGAAGAACGGTTTGGGATTGGCGCGGATCAGCTCGCGATCCAGCAATGGAAGAACGGTGATCTGATCGTCGCCGCCGATGCTGGCCATCACCGCCTTGACCGTGGGATCGGCGAACGCGGCGTGAATGTCGTCGGCGCGCTCCTTGGGTGTGGAGCCCATCTTGCGTGTACTCGGGTATTCCACCGGTTCGAGGCCGAAATCCTCACGCAGCCGCTTGAGCCCCAGCTCGTGAGGAAGGGGGAGAGGACCCGGCAGACCGGACCCGGGCGAAATGATCGCTATACGGTCGCCGGGCACGGGCTTGGGCGGATACGCGGGTGAGGTCATGCCAGTCAGATTAGGAGCCTGGTCGACTTCCGATCATCTCTATTTCCGGTGGGGTCTGCTGCCGGAACGCGACGGTTCGCGGACTCGCACGTCATGGCGAGGGCCGAGCCCCGGCAGCGGGCAGGCCGCCTTCCGGTCCGCCAACGCGCCCGGTGTCCACGGCCGAGCGGGGCTGACCAGCACAGGCCGACCCCCCAGGGCTGCGGCGGCGTGGGCGCCCCGGATGCCGTCTGGTTGCTGTTGCCGTTGCTGGGCTCTGGCAAGGAATCGCATGCGCAGGCTGCCGGTGAGGGATCTCCCGCCTGAGGCCGGGCCACGCGATTTTGTCCGGGCCGCCGACACAGCAGAGAGCGCGGCTACGCACGCGGAAGGCGGCTGCACACATACAGGGAGGGGTGGCGCATGGACTGGGTGGATCTGTCTCTACTGCGGCGCGGCAGCCGCGTCCACTTCCTTCTCGCCTGGGCACTCTGCGTGCTCGCGCTGCTGCTCGCGGCGGCGACATGGCTGCCCGGACCGAACGGGGTTCCCTTCGGCGCGGTGGGTTTCCTGTTCATTGCGATCTTCCCGGTCGTCGGGGCCGCCCTGCTGCTGGCCTTGTTCTCCGAAGGTGGCAGAGCCATGGGCGGCCTTGTCGTCCTCGTTGCCGCGGCGCCTGAGGTCACCCTGCGCGGGACCACGGGCGCCGGCTCAGGATCGCGCTCCGGAAGAGCGGCGAGACCACCGGCCTGAAACGCGCCGTCGTCATTGCCGCGCGCCTTCAACATGAACAGACCGTACGCATCGCGTTCCATTCCGGAAGGACGAACCTTGTTCCTGTCCCTGCCCGCGTATGCTTGGCCGTCATTGCCGCCGCCGTCACTCCGGTCCACATTGGCGTGATGCGCTGGGTGATGCCGACACCGAAGGCGAAGAAGAGCGTCTCTTTCGGTCCTCTCGCGGGGGGCATGACTCTGATCATGTATGCGGTAGTGAAGAGCTACTCCCTTTCCGTCACCCTGTACGTGTACACATCCGGCCTGCTGATGTTCCTCATCATGTTCGTCCCGGTGAAGAAGTGGGTCGCAGCCGACATCTTGAAGCAGGAGCAGAATCCGGGCATCAAGGTGAAGCCGCACACGGCTTCTCTGGTGTGGTTCATTCTCTCCGGGACCACCGTGGCGGGAATCGTGGCCGCCGTGGTGGCTGTCGAACACGTAGGCAACTCCGCGGCCGGTCCGACCGACCTGTTCGCCTGGTGCAACTCAACGCGGCTGACGGGTACTGGGTCTTCGCGCTCTTCCTCACCGACAGGGGCATGGGCCTCTGCCGAACCGCCTTCAGGCTCACCGTTCGTCAGGGGCACACGGCATGCGGTGAGCCGGCACCGCGGCGCCGGATCGACCCGGCCCGTGCTCTGCGCCGTCGTACGCTGAGGGCATGTCGTCGCGCCGCAGGAACTGTCCCGAGTGTCGTCGGGAGATCGCCGTCGTCGCGGGGCGGTTCGCGCGGCACGACCCGCCGGGGGCGCGGAGCGAGGGGTCACTTGTCTCGTGCCCCGGATCCCGCAGGCTCGCCCAGGCCGATGCCGCGCAACCCGCCCTCGACGGTTACCTCCCACCGGAGTTCCCCGGGCAGCTTCCCCTCTTCTGAGTCCGGGGCTGCGGCCTCTTCCGCGACCTGGCCCGACGCACCGTCAAGGTTGCTGGACATCAACCCGGTTGACCAGATTCTCCGCGTGCGGGACGTGCGCGTCCCGGCCGTCCGCGGCGAACACCCCGTGCACCTGTCGTAGCAGCACCGCCCGCGCCCCCCTTTCGGCACCGGCACTTCGTTCAATTCCCCGCCACCGCTTTCACCGCCACCGACACCGGGGTCGAACCGCTGACCAGTTCCAGGGTCAGACCGGCCGTCGCGGGCGTGTCGACCAGTTCCGCGAGGACCGCCGCCACGTCGTCGCGCGGGATAGTGCCGCGACCGGTGTGCGCCTCCAGCCGTACGAGACCCTTGCCGGCATCACTCGTCAGCGAGCCGGGGCGCAGGATCGTCCAGTCCAGGGACTTGTGGGCGCGTACGTACGCGTCGGCCTCGCCCTTCGCGCGCAGGTAGACGTCGAAGACCTCGTCACCCGAGTGCTCCGGGTCCGCGCCCATGGACGAGACGACGACGACACGGCGTACGCCCGCCCGTTCCGCCGCGTCCGCGAACAGGATCGCCGCGTCCCGGTCCACGGTGTACTTGCGGGCCGCGCCGCTGCCCGGGCCCGCACCCGCCGCGAAGACGGCCACGTCGGCCCCCTCCAGGTGTCCCGCAACCACCTCGACCGACACCGATTCCAGATCGCACACGATCGGTTCGGCGCCCGCCGCCCGCAGATCGTCGGCCTGCTCCGCATGGCGGATGATCCCCGCCGCCTCGTCACCGCGCGCGGCGAGCAACCGCTCCAGCCGCAGCGCGATCTGACCATGACCACCAGCGATGACAATGCGCATGTTTCCGACCGTACGCCCAGGCAGACGCCTTCGCCGCGCGACTTCGCACACGGCTCGACTCTCACGCCCGAACACCACGCTGCCGGGCACCCCGTGCCGCCCGCGCACGCCATCCCTGCCCTGTGCGGCTCCGGCCTGCGCCGCCCCGACCCGCACCCCCGGGCAGTGCGCCCTACGGTTCCGTGACCCGCCCCTGCCGGGGCAGGTCCAGTGCCACGGCCGCCGAGTCGCAGTACTCCCGAACCGCGCTCGTACGAGCCACCACGCGCCCCCGATGCACCACGACGCGGCTGTACGCGAGCGAGAGCGCGCCCGCCAGCCGGGCGCCGCGCACCGCGAGCAGTTCGGCGGGGAAGCCGGCCTCCACGCGCACCTCGGGCAGACCGAGCACGGCCCGCGCGGACGCGCTCACCGTGTCGTACGCCTCCTCGGGGCTCAATCCGTACCGCGACGCCAGCAGATACGCAGCCTCCAACGGGTCGCCGCGCCCCACGGGATTCGCCACGTCCCTGAGCGCCCCGCTGCCCGCCGCCACCCGCACCCCGGCTGACCGCAGCAGCCGTACCGGAGCCGTGCCGCGCCGGTCGACGCCGCCGCAGCCTCCCTGCGGCAGGCAGATCACGGTCACTCCGGCGGCGGCGAGTTGGTCGGCGGCACGGGCGGCGGCCCCCGCCGGAAGGCGCCCAAGACCGCCGCACGGGCCGAGTGTCACCCCGGGGCGCAGCCCGCCCGCCATCGCCGCGATCCGGGCCAGGCGCGCCGGATCTTCGGCGTCCGTGTGCAGATCGACCGGGCAGCCGGACTCGGAGGCCAGTTCGAGAACCGCTTCCACATAGCCGGTCGGATCCGGGTCCGTGTCCGGGCAGCCGCCCACCACCGTCGCGCCCATCTTCACCGCGTCCCGCAGTATCGCGAGCCCGTCCGCGCCGGCGGCTCCGGTGAGCACCCGCGGCATCGCCACCGCCGTCAGCTCAACAAGCCCGCGGAGTGAGCGCCGAGCCTCCAGCACCGCCTCCAGCGCGTCCAGGCCCTGTACGTCACCGATGTGCACATGCGACCGCAGGGCCGTCGCGCCGTGGCCGAGCTGCAGCAACGCCGCCTCGGTGGTGCGGCGCTGGACCTCCTCGGGGGCGTACGACACCGGTCCGTCGCCGTCCGCCGAAAGGGCCGTGTCGCAGTGCGCGTGCGGCTCGGCGGGGGCCGGCAGGAGCAGATAGCCCCTGAGGTCGACGCGGGCCCCGACGATTCCCGTCGCCAGGCTGCCGCCGGTGCCGACCGCCTCGATGCGCCCGCCGCCCAGCCGCACGTCCACGGTCCGGCCGTCGGTGAGCCGTGCCCCGCACAGCAGCAGGGCGGTCGGGTCGGCCGGTCCCGATGACGAGGACGAGGAAGGGGGCGGCTGCGGTCGGCTGTCGGCCATCGCGCTCCTGAGGGCTCGGGGGCTGCGCTCAAGGGCGCAAGATCACGCAGAGTGAGTCGAGCCTAGGGTGACGACCCGGCCGGGGCGGGGAGGAACGCAATAGTCGTACCGGTGTGGCCCGTACAACCTTCTGCCAGGGCCCCCTTCCGATCCTGCCGCTTCCGGCGCCCCGACGGCGCGCTGCAGTCGCCGTCGCCGCGGCACACGAGGGGTTCGGGAAGTGTCCTGGGAGCTGCGGGGAACAGGCCGCGGTGGGCGCCGCGGAACGGATTTGGGCGAACGGCGGGCGACCGTGTAATGTCTTCATCGCTCGCCCCAATAGCTCAGTCGGCAGAGCGTCTCCATGGTAAGGAGAAGGTCAACGGTTCGATTCCGTTTTGGGGCTCTGGTGTGAGAGGTTTCCGCCGTCAGGCGGGATCTGATCGCATCGCAGCGGTGTAGCTCAGTCGGTAGAGCAAGCGGCTCATAATCGCTGTGTCACCGGTTCAAGTCCGGTCACCGCTACTCAAAAGTAGCCGATTGCGGGGTCGGTCCTTCAGTCGGCTACTCTTTCTTGCGTTATATTTTTCGTCCACCTGTTCGTCAAGGAGCACTCACGTGGCTGCCACCGACGTCCGCCCGAAGATCACGCTGGCCTGCGTGGAGTGCAAGGAGCGGAACTACATCACCAAGAAGAACCGGCGCAACGACCCGGACCGTCTTGAGATGAAGAAGCACTGCCCGCGCTGCAACGCGCACACCGCGCACCGCGAGACGCGATAACACCAGGCTCGTAGCGAGGCCGCCCCCATCTCCAAGGGGGCGGCCTCGCGGCGTTACGGCACCCTGGGGCGGCCCGCCGGCCGACGCGCACCGGCCGCATCGGCGAGTCCGCGACCGTCGGTGCAGAATCGGTCACGTCGTCCGAACGGAGAGGGCCCGCCGGCGCCCCCGGCGAGGCCGAACCCGCTGAACAACCAGGAGGTGCCGAGCCCATGGCGCTCGACCAGTCCTTCGTGGGGCGGTCCTACCCGCCCACCGACCCGTACGAGGTCGGCCGGGAGAAGATCCGCGAGTTCGCGGAGGCGATCGGTGACGCCAACCCGGCCTACACCGACCCGGAGGCCGCCAAGGTGCTCGGGCACACCGATGTGATCGCCCCGCCGACGTTCGTCTTCGCCATCACCTACAAGGCCGCGGGCCAGGTCGTCCAGGACCCCCAGCTCGGCCTGGACTACAGCCGGGTGGTGCACGGCGACCAGAAGTTCGCCTACAGCCGCCCGGTACGCGCCGGCGACCGGCTGAGCGTCACCTCGACCATCGAGTCGATCAAGTCCCTCGCCGGCAACGACATCCTGGACATCCGCGGCGAGGTCCACGACGAGGCCGGTGAGCATGTGGTGACCGCCTGGATCAAGCTCGTGGCCCGCGCGCCGGAAGAGGAGGCATGACGCGATGACCGCGAAGATCGCGTACGACGCCGTCGAGGTCGGTACCGAACTGCCGGCGCAGAGCTTCCCCGTCACCCGAGCCACGCTCGTGCAGTACGCGGGTGCCTCCGGGGACTTCAACCCGATCCACTGGAACGAGAGGTTCGCCAGGCAGGTCGGCCTGCCGGACGTGATCGCGCACGGCATGTTCACCATGGCCGAGGCGATTCGCGTGGTCACGGACTGGCTGGGCGACCCGGGTGCGGTCGTCGAGTACGGCGTCCGCTTCACCAGGCCCGTCGTCGTGCCCGACGACGACCAGGGGGCCCTGATCGAGGTCAGCGGCAAGGTCGCGGCCAAGCTCGACGACAACACCGTCCGCGTCGACCTCACGGCGACGAGCGCCGGCCAGAAGGTCCTGGGCATGTCACGAGCGGTCGTACGGCTGGCCTGAGAGCGGGGCAAGACGGCAGTACGACCGGCTGTACAGGGGCGTCCGCAATCGCGGGCGCCCCTTTCGCGGCAACAGCCTCCCTCCTTGGCGAACGGCTCATAGGGAACGGGTTTCGTGCCGCAAGCCCCTTGACGTATTTAGTGATTGAGCACTAACTTTCCGGCATGGTCAGGATGAGTGCAGAGGAGAGGCGCGAGAGCGTCATCCGCGCGGCGATCGCCGAGTTCGCCCAGAAGGGCTACTTCGGCACCTCCACCGAGGCGATCGCCAAGCGTGTCGGCGTTTCACAGCCGTATCTCTTCCGGCTCTTCCCTAACAAGAAGGCGATCTTCGCCGCCGCCTCGCGCCGGTGCATGGAGGACACCTGCAAGGTCTTCGAGGAGGCTGCCCAGGGGCTGGGCGGCGAGGAGGCTCTGCATGCCATGGCGAACGCGTACACGCGGCTCGCGGAGCACCCCGAAAGGCTCCAGATGCAGATGCAGACGTACGTCACCGTGGCGGCCGTCGAAGCGGAGGGTGACCACGAGTTCGGTGAGGCCGTACGGGCCGGATGGATGAAGCTCTGGGAGACGGTGCACCTGCCGCTCGGGGCCGACGAGAAGGACACCACGATGTTCCTGGCGTACGGCATGCTGGTCAACACCCTTGCGACCATGGGGTTCCCGCCCGAGCACCGGGTCTGGCAGGGGATGTACCCGTCGGCCCGGCTCGACGGGCGGCTGGAGAAGTAGGGGAGCAGGGCATGGGGCTCGTGCCGAGGGCCCTTTCATGCTTCAGAAAGTTAGTAAGTAATAACTAATCAACCGATGTACTGAACCCGCTGGGGGAGCGATGTCACAGCAGCAGACAGGACGACGCGGGGAAGCGGCCTGGGCCCTCGTGATCACCGGCGTCGCCGGATTCATGGCGGCCCTCGACAACCTCGTCGTCACCACCGCACTGCCCTCCATCCGGAAGAGCCTCGGGGGCGCACTGGACGACCTGGAGTGGACCGTGAGCGCGTACACGCTCACCTTCGCGGTCCTGCTCATGTTCGGCGCGGCCCTCGGCGACCGGTTCGGCCGCCGCCGGCTCTTCCTCATCGGGCTGGGCGTCTTCACCGCCGCCTCCGCGGCCGCGGCCATGGCCCCCGGTATCGACTCCCTGATCGCGGCCCGCGCGGTGCAGGGCGTCGGCGCGGCCATCATGATGCCGCTCACCCTGACCCTGCTGACCGCCGCTGTTCCGGTCGAGAAGCGCGGGATGGCGTACGGGATCTGGGGCGCCGTCAACGGACTCGCGGTCGCCTCCGGGCCCCTCATCGGCGGCAGCCTCACCGAACACATCTCCTGGCACTGGATCTTCTGGCTGAACGTCCCGCTGGGCCTCGCCGTGATGCCTCTCGCCCGCCTCCGCCTCGCCGAGTCGTACGGCAGCGGCTCCCCGCTCGACGTGCCCGGCACCCTGCTCGTCAGCGGCGGCCTCTTCGGGATCGTGTACGGGCTGGTACGCGGCCCGGTCGACGGCTGGACCAGCCCCCTTGTACTGGCCGGCCTGTTCGTGGGCACCGTGCTGCTCGCCGGCTTCGTCCACCACGGCATCCGCCGCAAGAACCCCATGCTCCCCATGAGGCTCTTCCGCTCCCGCGCCTTCTCCGGGATCAACGCCGCGAGCCTGCTGATGTATCTGGGGATGTTCGGCTCGATTTTTCTGCTCAGCCAGTACCTGCAGGGCGTGCTGGGCTACTCGCCGACCCAGGCGGGCCTGCGGATGCTGCCCTGGACGGGCATGCCCATGCTGATCGCACCGATCGCCGGGTACCTCTCCGACCGCATCGGCGGACGCCCGGTCGTCGCCGCCGGACTCTTCCTGCAGGCCGTCGGGCTCGCCTACTACGCCGCCGTGGCCGCCGCGGACACCTCGTACGCCGTCCAGTTGCCCGCCCTGATCATCAGCGGCGTCGGGATGTCCCTCTATTTCGCCCCGGCTTCCAGCCTGGCCATGTCCAGCGTCCGGCCCCGGGAGCAGGGCATCGCCTCCGGCGCGAACAACGCCCTGCGCGAGGTCGGCGGCGCGCTCGGCGTCGCGATCATGTCGTCGATCTTCGCGGCGCAGGGCGGCTACGAGACCGCACAGCACTTCGTGGACGGGCTGCGGCCGGCGCTGGTGGTGGGGGCCGCGGTGGTGGCCCTGGGCGGGGTCGCGGCCTTGTTCATCCCGTCCCGGCAGCCCGCCGGAGAGGACCTGGTGGCGGCGCAGGTTCCGGTCCTGGAGACGACCGCCCCCTGAGTCATCCGGCCTGCTTACGTGGCGAACGACGGTCCCGCCGGTCCTTGGGCGGGGCCGTCCGCGTGCGCCGCGGGGCGATCCGTATGCCATGCGGAGCCGCCGGCGCCGTCTCGTAGTCTTGGGCGCGTGCTGGAACTCCACGACGCCCCGCTCGCCCCGCTGACCACCTTCCGGCTGGGCGGCCCCGCCACCCGCCTGATCACCGCCACCACCGACGCCGAGGTGATCTCCGCCGTCCAGGAGGCGGACGACTCCGGTACCCCGCTGCTGCTGATCGGCGGCGGATCCAACCTGGTCATCGGCGACAAGGGTTTCGACGGCACCGCCCTGCGCATCGCCACGACGGGCTTCTCCCTCGACGGCACGAGGCTGGAGCTGGCCGCCGGCGAGGTGTGGACCGATGCCGTCGCCCGCACCGTCGGGGCCGGACTCGCCGGCATCGAGTGCCTCGCCGGAATCCCCGGCTCCGCGGGTGCGACCCCGATCCAGAACGTCGGCGCGTACGGCCAGGAGGTCTCCTCGACGATCACCGAGGTGATCGCGTACGACCGCAGGGCGCGGGAGACGGTCACGCTGACGAACGAGGAGTGCGCCTTCTCGTACCGCGCGAGCCGTTTCAAGGCCGCCCCCGAGCGCTATGTGGTGTTGCGCGTCCGCTTCGGACTCCAGGACGCGCAGGGGCTCTCGGCTCCCCTCAGGTACGCCGAGACGGCCCGCGTCCTCGGCGTCGAGGCGGGCGACCGCGTGCCGCTGGCCACCGCCCGGGAGACCGTCCTGAAGCTGCGTGCGGGGAAAGGCATGGTCCTGGACCCCGAGGATCACGACACCTGGTCGGCGGGTTCCTTCTTCACCAACCCGATCCTCACCGACGAGGAGTTCGCCGCGTTCCACGCGCGCGTGAAGGAGCGGCTGGGAGAGGGCGCGCAGCCGCCCGCGTTCGCGGCGGGCAACGGGCATGTCAAGACCTCCGCCGCCTGGCTGATCGACAAGGCGGGCTTCACCAAGGGGTACGGCAGCGGACCCGCCCGCATCTCCACCAAGCACACCCTGGCCCTCACCAACCGCGGCGAAGCCACCACCGAGGACCTGCTCGCCCTGGCCCGTGAGGTCGTGGCCGGAGTCCGCGATGCCTTCGGGATCACGCTGGTGAACGAGCCGGTGACGGTGGGCGTGAGCCTCTGAGGTGCGGGTGGCTCCTAGGTCTTTACTAGTGCCGCGGCAGGCAACGTTCGC
Source organism: Streptomyces colonosanans (assembly GCF_001866645.1). Lineage (GTDB taxonomy): Bacteria > Actinomycetota > Actinomycetes > Streptomycetales > Streptomycetaceae > Streptomyces > Streptomyces colonosanans. Next base: position 24,656 of record NZ_MLYP01000007.1, on the reverse strand, counting down.
CCCGTCGCGACGCCCGGCACGCTCCCCCAAGCTCTTCGAGCAGGGGGTACCCCCACTCGCCGCGCCAGACGAAAGCCCAAGTACGTCCAGTACGAGGGCTTCCGTCCGGCACGCCGAGAGCACGCTCCCCCACTCTCGGCTTCGCTCGAGCGGGAGGTGCCCCCACGACGCCGCTCCTTAACGGGCAAACGTTGCCTGCCACGGCACTAGTAGGCCACCCCCACCCCCTGCTTCACCGTTCCCGGGTCGCCGGTCATCGCCAGCATCGCGTGGGCGACGTCGGCACGGCCGATGAAGCGGCCCTTGAGCGGGTTGCCGCCGACGACCGTGCGGTACGAGCCCGTGAGCGGCTTGTCCTGCAGGCGCGGCGGGCGTACGACCGTCCAGTCCGTGGCGCTGCGGGCCAGTTCCGCCTCCATCTCCCTCAGGTCGGCGTAGACGTGCTTGAGGATCGCCGAGACGAGGCCGCGGACCATGTGGTCGAGGGTGCCCGTGCCCTCGGGCACGGGGCCGAGAGGAGCGGCGCTCACCACCAGCAGCCGGCGCACCCCCTCCGCCTCCAGAGCGCCCAGCATCGTGCGCGTCAGCCGCGTCGCCACCCCGGCGTCCTTGCGGCTGCGGGGGCCCAGCCCTGACAGGACCGCGTCGCGGCCGGCGACCGCCGGACGCAGCGCGTCGACGTCCGTCAGGTCCGCCCGCACCACCTCCAGGCCCGCGCCGGTCACGGCGAGCCGGGCTGGATCCCGTACGACGGCGGTGACCCGATGGCCCGCTGCCAGGGCCTGCGTGACGATCTCCCGGCCGATGCCGCCGGTGGCACCGAAAACGGTGAGCTGCATGGCGTATCTCCCGTATTTCCGTTCGAGTTTCCGTTCGAGCGCGATGGAATCAGCGGTGGGTGAGCATTGAGACCGGCGCGGGTCCGCATCCTCGATGCCGCACACCAGATGATGCTCACGGTGGGGCTCACCCGCGCCACGACCAAGGAGATCGCCAAGGCGGCGGGCTGCTCCGAGGCCGCGCTCTACAAGTACTTCGCGAGCAAGGAGCAACTGTTCATCCGGGTCCTCGCGGAGCGACTGCCCCGGCTGAGCCCGTTGCTGAGCGATCTGGCGGCCGAGCCGGGCCGGCACCCACTGGAGGAGAACCTCACCGAGATCGCCCGCAGAGCGGCACTCTTCTATGAGCAGAGCTTCCCGATCGCCGCGTCGCTGTACGCCGAGCCGCAGCTCAAGCGGCGGCACGAGGAGGCGATGCGGCAGATGGGATCGGGGCCGCACATGCCGATCCACCTGCTCGACGCGTACCTGCGCGCCGAGCAGGCGGCCGGACGGGTCCGCGCCGACGCGGACACCTTCGCCGCGGCTTCGCTCCTGCTCGGCGCCTGCGCCCAGCGGGCGTTCGCGTACGACGCGACGGAGGAGGGCGGCCCCCCGCCCGTGGACGACTTCGCGCGGCGCCTCGCCCGGACGCTGCTGGGCGGACTGTCCGCGGCCGAGACCCCTCGTGACGCGACGCCCGGGGCATGAGGCCCCCGTACGCGGCCGACCCCCAGGTCACGCCGTATCCGCCACGCGCCCTCTTCAAGCGGCCGGGCCGCTGAGCCAGTCGTCCACCCCCGACAGCAATGCCGCTTGCACGTCCTGGGGTGCCGCCGACCCGCGTACCGACTGCCGTGCCAGCTCCGCCAGCTCCTCGTCCGTGAAGCCGTGGTGGTGGCGGGCGATCTCGTACTGGGCCGCCAGTCGGGAGCCGAACAGCAGGGGGTCGTCGGCGCCCAGTGCCATCGGGACGCCCGCCTCGAACAGCGTCCGCAGCGGGACGTCCTCCGGCTTCTCGTAGACGCCGAGCGCCACGTTCGACGCGGGGCACACCTCGCACGTCACCCCCCGGTCTGCCAGGCGCCTGAGCAGCCGTGGGTCCTCCGCGGCCCGCACTCCGTGGCCGATCCGCGTCGCGTGCAGGTCGTCCAGGCAGTCGCGGACCGACGACGGCCCGGTCAGCTCGCCACCGTGCGGCGCCGACAGCAGGCCGCCATCACGGGCGATGGCGAATGCGCGGTCGAAGTCCCGTGCCATGCCCCGGCGTTCGTCGTTCGACAGTCCGAAGCCCACCACCCCGCGGTCCTGGTACCGCACCGCCAGACGCGCCAGCGTGCGCGCCTCCAGGGGGTGCTTCATACGGTTCGCGGCAACCAGGACACGCATCCCGAGGCCCGTCTCCCGTATCGCCGTCTCCACCGCGTCCAGGATGATCTCCAGCGCCGGGAGCAGACCGCCCAGGCGCGGCGCGTACGACGTCGGGTCCACCTGGATCTCCAGCCAGCCCGAGCCGTCCTTGAGGTCCTCCTCCGCGGCTTCCCGTACCAGCCGCTGGATGTCCTCCGGCTCCCTCAGACACGAACGTGCCGCGTCGTACAGCCGCTGGAAGCGGAACCAGCCCCGCTCGTCCGTCGCCCGCAGCTTCGGCGGCTCCCCGCTGGTCAGCGCGTCGGGCAGCCGTACGCCGTACTTGTCGGCCAGTTCCAGCAGGGTCGTGGGTCGCATCGACCCGGTGAAGTGCAGGTGCAGATGGGCCTTCGGCAGCTCAGAGACATCACGTACACGCTCCATCTGAGGATCGTGCCGTACGCCCCCGCCCCGCCGGTAGCGCTTTCCCCTTCCGTGGTCTTGCTCGCACAAACAAACGGGGACCTCCCACTTACCCACGGAGGGAGGTGGAAGGTCCCCGGAGAAACCGGAGCAGGACGTCAGTCCCGCGCCTCCGCGAGCAGCTTCCGGATCCTGCTCACGCCCTCGACCAGGTCCTCGTCTCCGAGGGCGTAGGACAGCCGCAGATAGCCGGGGGTGCCGAATGCCTCGCCCGGGACGACCGCGACCTCGGCCTCCTCCAGGATCAGCGCGGCCAGCTCCACCGAGTTCTGCGGGCGCTTGCCGCGGATCTCCTTGCCGATCAGGGCCTTGACCGAGGGGTACGCGTAGAAGGCGCCCTCGGGCTCGGGACAGACCACACCGTCGATCTCGTTCAGCATCCGCACGATCGTCCTGCGGCGCCGGTCGAAGGCCTCGCGCATCCTTGCGACCGCGTCCAGGTCGCCCGACACGGCCGCCAGCGCCGCCACCTGCGCCACGTTCGACACATTGGACGTGGCGTGCGACTGCAGGTTCGTCGCGGCCTTGACCACGTCCTTCGGGCCGATGACCCAGCCCACGCGCCAGCCCGTCATCGCGTACGTCTTGGCGACACCGTTGACCACGATGCACTTGTCGCGCAGCTCGGGCAGGAGCGCGGGCAGCGAGGTGAACTTCGCGTCGCCGTAGACCAGGTGCTCGTAGATCTCGTCCGTCAGCACCCACAGGCCGTGCTCGACCGCCCAGCGGCCGATCGCCTCGGCCTCGGCCTCGCTGTAGACAGCGCCGGTCGGGTTCGAGGGGGAGACGAAGAGGACGACCTTCGTCTTCTCCGTGCGGGCGGCCTCCAGCTGCTCGACGGAGACGCGGTAGCCGGTCGTTTCGTCCGCGACGACCTCCACCGGGACGCCGCCGGCCAGCCGGATCGACTCCGGGTACGTGGTCCAGTACGGCGCCGGGACGATCACCTCGTCGCCCGGGTCCAGGATCGCGGCGAAGGCCTCGTAGATGGCCTGCTTGCCGCCGTTGGTGACCAGGACCTGGGAGGCGTCCACCTCGTAGCCGGAGTCGCGCAGCGTCTTCGCGGCGATCGCGCTCTTCAGCTCCGGCAGACCGCCGGCCGGCGTGTAGCGGTGGTACTTCGGGTTCTTGCAGGCCTCGATGGCCGCATCGACGATGTAGTCCGGCGTCGGGAAGTCGGGCTCACCGGCACCAAAGCCGATCACTGGGCGTCCGGCGGCCTTGAGGGCCTTGGCCTTGGCGTCCACGGCAAGGGTGGCGGACTCGGAGATCGCGCCGATCCGGGCAGAGACCCGGCGCTCGGTGGGTGGGGTTGCAGCGCTCATGGAACCCATCGTTCCAGACCGGAATCGCCCGCGGTACGCAGGTTTGGCTTGCCGACCGAAGTCACTGGTCCAAAGCCCTGCGACGGCGTGAACCGGCTTAACCGTGGACGTGGTTTCGATCGACGCCGGCCAGGACGATGCCGCCGGGGCCGTCGCTCCCGCACCCGCTCGGGCGGCTTACGGGAGCGACGCCCGCAGTCGGCGGTGGCCGGAGGGGCGCGACGAGGCGCCGGGCAGGCGGCAGACTGAACAGGACAGGAGGGGAACAAACGTCCTGAGCCGGGCGCCGACGTGGTCGATCTTCCGGCGATCCGCCGCCGATCTTCAGCCGACAATGCCCCTACGGGCACTTTCTGTTCGACGACCGGCCGTTGAACACGTACACTCTCACCTCGTTGGCCTTCGGCGGCCGCGATCGAGCAGGTGCACACCGAGCACCCGCCCGGATGCGGTACGTTGGGGTACACAGCAAAGGGTCGTAGCTCAATTGGTAGAGCACTGGTCTCCAAAACCAGCGGTTGGGGGTTCAAGTCCCTCCGGCCCTGCTACACACTCCCCGATCAGGAAGTGTGCGCACAGTACGTACGTATTGCACTCGCCGTGCGGCTCCACCGGGCGCGGCACGGCCACGACCCGGGAATCAGGTGAGGACGCGTGACGGACGCCGTGGGCTCCATCGACATGCCTGACGCCCAGGACGAGGTGCAGGAATCGAAGAAGACCCGCAAGGGTGGCAAGCGAGCCAAGAAGGGCCCGCTCAAGCGCCTTGCCCTCTTCTATCGTCAGATCATCGCGGAGCTGCGCAAGGTCGTCTGGCCGTCGCGCAACCAGCTGACGTCCTACACCACCGTGGTGATCTTCTTCGTCGCGATCATGATCGCGCTGGTGACTCTGATTGACTATGGGCTCAACCACGCCACAAAGTACGTCTTCGGCTGAGCCGAGAGCGAAGGACGCCGCGGTGCCCGGCGTCCGTTTCGCATGTTCCACCCCTATGTATCCAGGAAGAAGCAGCCACCGTGTCTGACCCGAACCTGAACGACGCCATGGAGCCTCGCGGGGAGGCCGTCGAGTCCGTGGACAACGAGCTGGACATCGTCGAGGGCGCGGACGAGGTCGACGAGACCGAGGCTGCCGAAGCCGTCACGGGCGAGCCGGCCGAAGAGGCCGCCATGCACGTCGTGGACGAGGACGAGGTCGTCGAGGGCGAGCAGGAGCCCGCGCTCGACCCGGTCGAGCAGCTCCGCGAGGAGCTGCGCTCCCTGCCCGGCGAGTGGTACGTGATTCACACGTACGCCGGCTACGAGAACCGCGTGAAGACCAACCTCGAGCAGCGCGCCGTCTCGCTGAACGTCGAGGACTACATCTTCCAGGCCGAGGTGCCGCAGGAAGAGGTCGTCCAGATCAAGAACGGCGACCGTAAGACCATCCGCCAGAACAAGCTCCCCGGCTATGTCCTGGTGCGCATGGACCTGACGAACGAGTCCTGGGGCGTCGTACGCAACACCCCTGGCGTCACCGGCTTCGTGGGCAACGCCTACGACCCGTACCCGCTGACCCTGGACGAGATCGTCAAGATGCTCGCCCCGGAGGCCGAGGAGAAGGCCGCCCGTGAGGCCGCCGAGGCCGAGGGCAGGCCGGCGCCGCAGCGCAAGGTCGAGGTCCAGGTGCTGGACTTCGAGGTCGGCGACTCGGTCACCGTCACCGACGGCCCGTTCGCGACGCTGCAGGCGACCATCAACGAGATCAACGCCGACTCCAAGAAGGTCAAGGGCCTCGTGGAGATCTTCGGTCGCGAGACTCCGGTCGAGCTCTCCTTCGACCAGATCCAGAAGAACTAGTTCTTTCTGGACCGACCGCTTCCGACCAGGTCAGACGGGCTGCCCACAGTCCGTCTGACCTGGTCGGTTTTTGGCCGCGCATCCATACCCGTTATCGTTGTGCGGTATGCCTGCATCCGGGTGGTCCCCGGGAGCGGGCAGGACCCGAATCGAAAGGACCCGGAGAGCTATGCCTCCCAAGAAGAAGAAGGTCACGGGGCTCATCAAGCTCCAGATCAAGGCCGGTGCCGCCAACCCGGCCCCGCCGGTCGGCCCGGCGCTGGGTCAGCACGGCGTCAACATCATGGAGTTCTGCAAGGCCTACAACGCCGCGACCGAGTCGCAGCGCGGTTGGGTCATCCCGGTGGAGATCACGGTCTACGAGGACCGTTCCTTCACCTTCGTCACCAAGACGCCGCCGGCCGCCAAGATGATCCTCAAGGCCGCGGGTATTGAGAAGGGCTCCGGCGAGCCGCACAAGACCAAGGTCGCCAAGATCACCGAGGCGCAGGTCCGCGAGATCGCCGAAACGAAGATGCCCGACCTCAACGCCAACGACCTGGACGCTGCCGCGAAGATCATCGCCGGCACCGCGCGTTCCATGGGCGTCACGGTCGAGGGCTGAACCCCACCTTCGTAGAACCATGCGGCTGAGGCCGCACGTGGCAGGGCCCGCTCGGCCCGCACCACGACTCCTTTCAGAACACACAGGAGCAATTGTGAGCAAGCGCAGCAAGGCTCTCCGCGCTGCGGACGCCAAGATCGACCGGGAGAAGCTGTACGCCCCGCTCGAGGCCGTCCGTCTCGCCAAGGAGACCTCCACGACCAAGTTCGACAGCACTGTCGAGGTCGCCTTCCGCCTGGGTGTCGACCCGCGCAAGGCCGACCAGATGGTCCGTGGCACCGTGAACCTCCCGCACGGCACCGGTAAGACCGCCCGGGTCCTGGTCTTCGCGACCGGTGACCGTGCCGAGGCCGCTCGTGCCGCGGGCGCCGACATCGTCGGCGCCGACGAGCTGATCGACGAGGTGTCGAAGGGCCGTCTGGACTTCGACGCCGTCGTCGCCACCCCGGACCTCATGGGCAAGGTCGGCCGCCTCGGCCGCGTGCTCGGTCCCCGTGGTCTGATGCCGAACCCCAAGACCGGCACCGTGACCCCGGACGTGGCGAAGGCTGTCACCGAGATCAAGGGTGGCAAGATCGAGTTCCGCGTGGACAAGCACTCGAACCTGCACTTCATCATCGGCAAGGTGTCCTTCGACGACACCAAGCTGGTGGAGAACTACGGCGCGGCCCTGGAGGAGATCCTCCGTCTGAAGCCGTCCGCCGCCAAGGGTCGCTACATCAAGAAGGCCGCCATCACCACCACGATGGGCCCCGGCATTCCGGTCGACTCGAACCGCACCCGCAACCTCCTCACCGAGGAGGACCCGGCCGCCGTCTGACCCATACGGTCACCGGCAGCCGCGTCGCGCACGCGCTCCACGGGCCCCGCACCTTCCCTGGTGCGGGGCCCGTGCCCGTTTCACGCGGGCCGCACCAGACGTCAGGCAACCGATGGAAAACGGTCCAACAGGTGACGATCGGGTAGGGTCCACGGCAGGAGATCGATCATTTGTTCCCGGAACTCCAAGGGGTGGACTGTCCATGAAGAATGCGATGCGAGCCGGGCGCAGGAACGCGGTGGGAGCGCTGGTCGTCGTCGCGCTGCTCGGGGGAGCTGTCGGCTGCAGCGGTTCCGACGGAGCCGCCAAGGAAACCAGGAAGAACACCAAGGCCGAGTCGGCGCAGTCGGGGCAGTCGGCCGCGAACGTCATCACGGCCGCGTACAAGAAGACCGCTGCTGCGAAGTCGGCCAGGGTTGAGATGTCCATGTCGATGCCTGAGTCGGCGGACGGCGGGGGCGCGATCAAGGTCACCGGTATGCAGGGCTGGGACCCCACCGTGATGGACTTCACGATGGACGGCTCGATGCTGGCGAAGGCCGGGTCGGACGGCCCGAGCAAGGTCCGCATGATCTGGCGCGACAACATCATGTACATGGACATGGGTGCCGAGGCCGCCAAGGAGCTGCCCGACGGCAAGCGCTGGATGAAGATGGACCTGGGCGCCATGGCCGAGCAGTCCGGTGACGCGCAGGCTATGAAGGCGATGACCTCCGGCCTCGACGACATGAACCAGAACCCGGCGCAGCAGCTCGCCCTGCTGCTCGAGTCGCCGAACCTGAAGCACCTCGGCGCCGCCACGGTCGACGGGGTGAAGACCGAGCACTACAAAGGCCATCTCACCGTCGACGAGATGATGAAGTCGAACAGCGCGCTGGACGTCCTCGAGCCGAAGGACCGCAAGCAGTTGCTCGACAACATCGAGAAGACGGGCATCAAGGGGTACGACACCGAGGTCTGGGTCAACCAGGACAACTTCCCGGCCCGTATGGACGTCACCATGAAGACCCCCAAGGGCGACATGAAGGTGATGTCCAAGTACTCCGACTACGGCGCCGCCATCCAGGTCAAGACGCCGCCCGCCGGTGAGACCGTCGACTTCATGGACCTGATGAAGGAGCTCGGCCAGAATGCCGGCGGAGCCGGTGCGAGTTCCTGACCGAGCTCCCGTCCCCGGCATGGATTTGCTTGCCTCGTGGGACATGACGTAATCTCCCACTGAAGCCAAAGACCGCTGGTCGTTGCCGTGCACTCGAACGAGGGCGCGGTGGCCGAAGGATCCGCTGAATTGCGGACGACCCGCGCAGGTGACAGTGGAAGAACTCCTGGAGTACGCGCCTCTGCCGTGCGTAAGACCAGTTGAGTACGCCCCGTGCGCCTGCGCCGGGGCGTTTCGTTTTCCCCAGACCTCCTTCGGGTCCGCGCGGTCCGAATCACCCGGAAGGAGGCCGAGGCTCTATGGCGAGGCCCGACAAGGCTGCCGCGGTTGCCGAGCTGACGGACAAGTTCCGCAGCTCCAACGCCGCCGTGCTGACCGAGTACCGCGGTCTCACCGTGGCGCAGCTCAAGACGCTGCGCCGGTCGCTCGGTGAGAACGCCCAGTACGCCGTGGTGAAGAACACGCTGACCAAGATTGCGGCCAACGAGGCCGGGATCACGACGCTGGACGACCTGTTCAACGGTCCGACGGCTGTCGCCTTCGTCACCGGTGACCCGGTGGAGTCGGCGAAGGGTCTCCGTGACTTCGCCAAGGACAACCCGAATCTCGTCATCAAGGGCGGTGTCCTTGAAGGCAAGGCGCTGTCCGCCGACGAGATCAAGAAGCTTGCGGACCTCGAGTCCCGCGAGGTTCTGCTCTCCAAGCTGGCCGGTGCGTTCAAGGGCAAGCAGTCCCAGGCTGCCTCTGTCTTCCAGGCGCTCCCGTCGAAGCTCGTCCGCACCGTGGACGCGCTTCGTGCCAAGCAGGACGAGCAGGGCGGTGCCGAGTAATTCGGCTCGCTTTCCGATCCTCGCCGCGTGAGGTGAGGGTCGATGCGGGCCCGACGTACGCCCGCCTTACCCAGTACATCCGGCACCTGCCGATTTAGTGGAAGGACCGCCATCATGGCGAAGCTCACCCAGGACGAGCTGCTTGCCCAGTTCGAGGAGATGACCCTCATCGAGCTCTCCGAGTTCGTGAAGGCCTTCGAGGACAAGTTCGACGTCACCGCCGCCGCTGCCGCGCCGGTCATGGTCACCGGTGCCGCCGGTGTCGGTGCCGCCGAGGCCGTCGAGGAGAAGGACGAGTTCGACGTCGTCCTCACCGGTGCCGGCGACAAGAAGATCCAGGTCATCAAGGTCGTGCGCGAGCTGACCTCCCTCGGCCTGAAGGAGGCCAAGGACCTGGTGGACGGCGCCCCGAAGCCCGTCCTCGAGAAGGTCGCCAAGGACGCCGCGGACAAGGCCAAGGAGGCCCTCGAGGGCGCCGGCGCCTCCGTCGAGGTCAAGTAAGACCTTTTCGGGTCCGCAGTGGACTCATGGGCCGTACGGGGCTCCGCTCCGTACGGCCCGGCGCACGGCGTCCACAGCCGGTTCGAACACGGGCCGTGGCCCCCTCACGGGGCCCGTCACGGCTCACTCGTAGGGCTGTAACGCGAACGCGCAGAAGAGCGATCATCCATCCGGGTGGTCGCTCTTCGTCGTTCCAGTGGGTCCGGCGGCGGCTGCCTTGCGCCCGTCGCCGCGGAGGGTATGGTGATCTTCGCCGTGCCTCCGAGGCCCCCGGCGACAGGCTGCAAGTGACGAGCGCAGCACCCGGTTTGGGCAGGGGAGGCCTTGACGAACCGCACGCAGCGCGCAATTCTCAGGACGCGTCGTCACAACGATCCGGATCCGAGGCATGGATCGACGACGAAGAGGGCAGTATCGATGTGCATCGAGGGCGTGGCTTGCCGCAGGTGTTGAGGAACAACGAGGGTCTCCGTCGAGAGCCTGTAAACCCGCACTGGACATCAGTGTGCCAAGTGGCTACACTGACCCTTTGCGCTGCCTGTTAGCTGCTTCCTGCCCGTCACCAGGAGCATGCCCCTCGCTTGAGCATCGACGTTGAAGAGTCTCTGACCTGGGACTTTCCACCTCCGTGCCTGGTGGGGGTGGCACGCGCGTAGTGAGTCCGAGCCCTCGGAAGGACCCCTCTTGGCCGCCTCGCGCACCGCCTCGACCGCGAATACGAACAACGGCGCCAGCACCGCCCCGCTGCGCATCTCCTTTGCAAAGATCAAGGAGCCCCTCGAGGTTCCGAACCTTCTCGCGCTGCAAACCGAGAGCTTCGACTGGCTGCTCGGTAACGACGCGTGGAAGGCTCGCGTCGAGGCGGCTCTGGAGTCCGGTCAGGACGTTCCCACCAAGTCCGGCCTCGAGGAGATCTTCGAGGAGATCTCCCCGATCGAGGACTTCTCCGGGTCGATGTCGCTGACCTTCCGCGACCACCGCTTCGAGCCGCCGAAGAACTCCATCGACGAGTGCAAGGAGCGCGACTTCACGTACGCGGCTCCCCTCTTCGTCACGGCCGAGTTCACCAACAACGAGACCGGCGAGATCAAGTCCCAGACCGTCTTCATGGGCGACTTCCCGCTCATGACGAACAAGGGCACCTTCGTCATCAACGGCACCGAGCGTGTCGTGGTGTCTCAGCTGGTCCGTTCCCCCGGCGTCTACTTCGACTCCTCCATCGACAAGACGTCCGACAAGGACATCTTCTCCGCCAAGATCATCCCGTCCCGGGGTGCCTGGCTGGAGATGGAGATCGACAAGCGCGACATGGTCGGTGTCCGCATCGACCGCAAGCGCAAGCAGTCCGTGACCGTCCTCCTGAAGGCGCTCGGCTGGACCACCGAGCAGATCCTCGAGGAGTTCGGCGACTACGAGTCCATGCGCGCCACCCTGGAGAAGGACCACACCCAGGGCCAGGACGACGCGCTGCTCGACATCTACCGCAAGCTGCGTCCGGGCGAGCCCCCCACGCGTGAGGCCGCGCAGACGCTGCTGGAGAACCTCTACTTCAACCCCAAGCGCTACGACCTCGCGAAGGTCGGCCGCTACAAGGTCAACAAGAAGCTGGGCGCGGACGCCCCGCTGGACGCCGGGATCCTGACCGTCGAGGACATCATCTCGACGATCAAGTACCTGGTGCAGCTGCACGCCGGCGAGATCGAGACGGTCGGTGACAACGGCCAGAAGGTCGTCGTCGAGACCGACGACATCGACCACTTCGGCAACCGCCGCCTGCGCAGCGTCGGCGAGCTGATCCAGAACCAGGTCCGCACGGGTCTGGCTCGTATGGAGCGTGTCGTGCGCGAGCGCATGACCACGCAGGACGTCGAGGCGATCACGCCGCAGACCCTGATCAACATCCGGCCGGTCGTCGCCTCCATCAAGGAGTTCTTCGGCACCAGCCAGCTGTCCCAGTTCATGGACCAGAACAACCCGCTGTCTGGTCTCACGCACAAGCGTCGTCTCTCGGCGCTCGGCCCCGGTGGTCTGTCCCGTGAGCGGGCCGGCTTCGAGGTCCGTGACGTGCACCCCTCGCACTACGGCCGCATGTGCCCGATCGAGACGCCGGAAGGCCCGAACATCGGTCTGATCGGCTCGCTCGCCTCTTACGGCCGGGTCAACGCGTTCGGTTTCGTCGAGACCCCGTACCGCAAGGTCAACGACGGCCAGGTCACCGACGAGGTCGACTACCTGACCGCCGACGAAGAGGACCGCTTCGTCATCGCGCAGGCCAACGCCACGCTGACGGACGACCTCCGCTTCGCCGAGGCCCGCGTCCTGGTCCGCCGCCGTGGCGGTGAGGTCGACTACGTCAGCCCCGAGGACGTCGACTACATGGACGTCTCGCCGCGCCAGATGGTGTCGGTCGCGACCGCCATGATCCCGTTCCTGGAGCACGACGACGCCAACCGTGCCCTCATGGGCGCGAACATGATGCGCCAGGCCGTGCCGCTGATCAAGTCCGAGGCCCCGCTCGTCGGCACCGGCATGGAGTACCGCTCCGCCGTCGACGCCGGCGACGTCGTCAAGGCCGAGAAGGCCGGTGTGGTCCAGGAGGTCTCCGCGGACTACATCACCACCGCCAACGACGACGGCACGTACATCACGTACCGCCTGGCCAAGTTCGCCCGCTCCAACCAGGGCACCTCGGTCAACCAGAAGGTCATCGTCAACGAGGGCGACCACGTCATCGAGGGCCAGGTCCTCGCCGACGGTCCGGCCACCCAGAACGGCGAGATGGCGCTCGGCAAGAACCTGCTCGTGGCGTTCATGCCGTGGGAGGGTCACAACTACGAGGACGCGATCATCCTGTCGCAGCGCCTCGTGCAGGACGACGTCCTCTCCTCGATCCACATCGAGGAGCACGAGGTCGACGCCCGTGACACCAAGCTCGGCCCCGAGGAGATCACCCGGGACATCCCGAACGTCTCCGAGGAGGTCCTCGCCGACCTCGACGAGCGCGGCATCATCCGCATCGGTGCCGAGGTCATCGCCGGTGACATCCTCGTCGGCAAGGTCACCCCGAAGGGTGAGACCGAGCTGACGCCCGAGGAGCGCCTGCTGCGCGCGATCTTCGGTGAGAAGGCCCGTGAGGTCCGTGACACCTCGCTGAAGGTGCCGCACGGTGAGACCGGCAAGGTCATCGGCGTGCGCGTCTTCGACCGCGAGGAGGGCGACGAGCTGCCGCCGGGCGTGAACCAGCTGGTCCGCGTCTACGTCGCGCAGAAGCGCAAGATCACCGACGGTGACAAGCTCGCCGGCCGCCACGGCAACAAGGGTGTCATCTCCAAGATCCTGCCGATCGAGGACATGCCGTTCCTGGAGGACGGCACCCCGGTCGACATCATCCTCAACCCGCTCGGTGTGCCGTCCCGAATGAACCCGGGACAGGTCCTGGAGATCCACCTCGGCTGGCTCGCCAGCCGCGGCTGGGACGTCTCCGGTCTCGCCGACGAGTGGGCGAAGCGCCTGCAGAACATCGGTGCCGACCAGGTCGCCCCGCGCACCAACGTCGCCACCCCGGTGTTCGACGGTGCACGCGAGGACGAGCTCGCCGGCCTGCTGCAGCACACCATCCCGAACCGCGACGGCGAGCGCATGGTGCTCCCGTCCGGCAAGGCCCGGCTGTTCGACGGCCGCTCCGGTGAGCCGTTCCCGGACCCGATCTCGGTCGGGTACATGTACATCCTGAAGCTGCACCACCTGGTCGACGACAAGCTGCACGCCCGCTCGACCGGTCCGTACTCGATGATCACCCAGCAGCCGCTGGGTGGTAAGGCCCAGTTCGGTGGCCAGCGCTTCGGTGAGATGGAGGTGTGGGCCCTCGAGGCCTACGGCGCCGCGTACGCCCTCCAGGAGCTGCTGACCATCAAGTCCGACGACGTCACCGGCCGCGTGAAGGTCTACGAGGCCATCGTCAAGGGCGAGAACATCCCTGAGCCCGGCATCCCCGAGTCCTTCAAGGTGCTCATCAAGGAGATGCAGTCCCTGTGCCTGAACGTGGAGGTGCTGTCCAGCGACGGTATGTCCATCGAGATGCGTGACACCGACGAGGACGTCTTCCGCGCTGCGGAGGAGCTCGGCATCGACCTGTCCCGGCGCGAGCCGAGCAGCGTCGAAGAGGTCTGACGGGAGTCCGGCGGGCCTTGAGCGATCAAGGCCCGCCGGCCCCAGGACCCCCGTATCAGACCCAAAGACTTACGACCCTGAGAGGGATTGACGCATAGTGCTCGACGTCAACTTCTTCGACGAGCTCCGGATCGGCCTGGCCACCGCTGACGACATTCGCCAGTGGAGCCACGGCGAGGTCAAGAAGCCCGAGACCATCAACTACCGCACCCTCAAGCCCGAAAAGGACGGCCTCTTCTGCGAGAAGATCTTCGGCCCCACCCGGGACTGGGAGTGCTACTGCGGCAAGTACAAGCGCGTCCGCTTCAAGGGCATCATCTGCGAGCGCTGTGGCGTTGAGGTCACGCGCGCCAAGGTGCGCCGTGAGCGGATGGGCCACATCGAGCTCGCCGCGCCCGTCACGCACATCTGGTACTTCAAGGGCGTTCCGTCGCGCCTCGGCTACCTGCTCGACCTCGCCCCGAAGGACCTGGAGAAGGTCATCTACTTCGCGGCGTACATGATCACGTACGTCGACGAGGAGCGCCGCACCCGCGACCTGCCCTCCCTGGAGGCGCACGTCTCCGTCGAGCGGCAGCACATCGAGAACCGTCGCGACTCCGACCTGGAGGCCCGCGCCAAGAAGCTCGAGGGCGACCTGGCCGAGCTGGAGGCCGAGGGTGCCAAGGCCGACGTGCGCCGCAAGGTGCGCGAGGGTGCCGAGCGTGAGATGAAGCAGCTGCGCGACCGCGCGCAGCGCGAGATCGACCGCCTCGACGAGGTATGGACCCGGTTCAAGAACCTCAAGGTCCAGGACCTCGAGGGTGACGAGCTGCTCTACCGCGAGCTGCGTGACCGCTTCGGCACGTACTTCGACGGCTCGATGGGTGCCGCGGCGCTGCAGAAGCGCCTGGAGTCCTTCGACCTCGAGGAGGAGGCCGAGAGGCTCCGCGAGATCATCCGTACCGGCAAGGGCCAGAAGAAGACCCGTGCCCTCAAGCGCCTGAAGGTCGTCTCCGCGTTCCTGCAGACGTCCAACAGCCCCAAGGGCATGGTCCTGGACTGCGTCCCGGTCATCCCGCCGGACCTGCGTCCGATGGTGCAGCTGGACGGTGGCCGCTTCGCGACCTCCGACCTGAACGACCTGTACCGCCGTGTCATCAACCGCAACAACCGTCTGAAGCGGCTCCTGGACCTCGGTGCCCCGGAGATCATCGTCAACAACGAGAAGCGCATGCTTCAGGAGGCTGTTGACGCCCTCTTCGACAACGGTCGTCGCGGTCGCCCGGTCACGGGCCCCGGCAACCGCCCGCTGAAGTCCCTCAGCGACATGCTGAAGGGTAAGCAGGGTCGCTTCCGTCAGAACCTGCTCGGTAAGCGTGTCGACTACTCGGCGCGTTCCGTGATCGTCGTCGGCCCGCAGCTGAAGCTGCACCAGTGCGGTCTGCCGAAGGCGATGGCGCTGGAGCTCTTCAAGCCGTTCGTGATGAAGCGCCTGGTCGACCTGAACCACGCGCAGAACATCAAGAGCGCCAAGCGCATGGTCGAGCGCGGCCGCACGGTCGTGTACGACGTGCTGGAAGAGGTCATCGCGGAGCACCCGGTTCTGCTGAACCGTGCGCCCACCCTGCACCGCCTCGGCATCCAGGCCTTCGAGCCGCAGCTGGTCGAGGGCAAGGCCATCCAGATCCACCCGCTCGTCTGCACCGCGTTCAACGCGGACTTCGACGGTGACCAGATGGCCGTGCACCTGCCGCTGTCCGCGGAGGCGCAGGCCGAGGCCCGCATCCTGATGCTGTCCTCGAACAACATCCTCAAGCCGGCCGACGGCCGTCCGGTCACGATGCCGACCCAGGACATGGTCCTCGGTCTGTTCTTCCTGACCACGGACGGCGAGCTGCGTGACGTCAAGGGCGAGGGCCGTGCGTTCGGCTCCACGGCCGAGGCGATCATGGCGTTCGACGCCGGCGAGCTCGCGCTGCAGTCGTCGGTCGACATCCGCTTCCCGGTGGGCACCATCCCGCCGCGCGGCTGGACCCCGCCGGCGCAGGAGGAGGGCGAGCCGGAGTGGCAGCAGGGTGACAGCTTCCGGCTGCGCACCACGCTGGGCCGTGCGCTCTTCAACGAGCTGCTGCCCGAGGACTACCCGTTCGTCGACTACTCGGTGGGCAAGAAGCAGCTCTCCGAGATCGTCAACGACCTGGCCGAGCGCTACCCGAAGGTCATCGTGGCGGCGACGCTCGACAACCTGAAGGCGGCCGGCTTCTTCTGGGCGACCCGTTCCGGCGTCACCGTGGCCATCTCCGACGTCGTCGTTCCCGAGGCGAAGAAGGAGATCGTCAAGGGCTACGAGGCGCAGGACGAGAAGGTCCAGAAGCAGTACGAGCGCGGTCTGATCACCAAGGAAGAGCGCACTCAGGAGCTCATCGCGATCTGGACCAAGGCGACCAACGAGGTTGCCGAGGCGATGAACGAGAACTTCCCCAAGACCAACCCCATCTTCATGATGGTTGACTCGGGTGCCCGAGGAAACATGATGCAGATGCGGCAGATCGCCGGTATGCGTGGTCTGGTGTCGAACGCGAAGAACGAGACCATCCCGCGTCCGATCAAGGCGTCCTTCCGTGAGGGCCTGTCCGTGCTGGAGTACTTCATCTCCACGCACGGTGCCCGTAAGGGTCTGGCGGACACCGCTCTGCGTACCGCCGACTCGGGTTACCTCACCCGTCGTCTGGTCGACGTCTCCCAGGACGTCATCATCCGCGAGGAGGACTGCGGCACCGAGCGCGGCCTCAAGCTCAGGATCGCGGAGCGGGGCGCGGACGGCGTGCTGCGCAAGGCGGACGACGTCGAGACGTCCGTGTACGCGCGCTGCCTCGCCGAGGACATCGTGGTCGACGGCCAGGTGCTGGCCCCTGCCGGCACCGACCTGGGCGACGTCCTCATCGAGGAGCTTGTCGGCCGTGGCATCGAGGAGGTCAAGACCCGCTCGGTCCTGACCTGCGAGTCCGCCGTCGGTACCTGCGCGATGTGCTACGGCCGTTCGCTCGCCACCGGCAAGCTGGTCGACATCGGTGAGGCGGTCGGCATCATCGCCGCCCAGTCCATCGGTGAGCCCGGTACCCAGCTGACGATGCGTACCTTCCACACCGGTGGTGTGGCCGGTGACGACATCACCCAGGGTCTGCCGCGTGTCGTCGAGCTCTTCGAGGCCCGTACGCCGAAGGGTGTCGCCCCGATCTCCGAGGCGGCCGGACGCGTCCGCATCGAGGAGACCGAGAAGACCAAGAAGATCGTCGTCACGCCGGACGACGGCAGCGACGAGAGCGCGTACCCGATCTCGAAGCGCGCCCGTCTCCTGGTCAGCGAGGGCGAGCACGTCGAGGTGGGCCAGAAGCTCACCGTGGGTGCCACCAACCCGCACGACGTGCTGCGCATTCTGGGCCAGCGTGCCGTCCAGGTCCACCTGGTCGGCGAGGTCCAGAAGGTGTACAACTCGCAGGGTGTGTCGATCCACGACAAGCACATCGAGATCATCATCCGGCAGATGCTCCGCCGCGTGACGATCATCGAGTCCGGCGACGCCGAGCTGCTGCCCGGCGAGCTGGTCGAGCGCTCGAAGTTCGAGACCGAGAACCGTCGTGTGGTCCAGGAGGGCGGCCACCCCGCCTCCGGCCGTCCGCAGCTGATGGGTATCACCAAGGCGTCGCTGGCGACCGAGTCGTGGCTGTCCGCGGCGTCCTTCCAGGAGACGACCAGGGTCCTCACGGACGCGGCGATCAACGCCAAGTCCGACTCCCTGATCGGCCTCAAGGAGAACGTCATCATCGGTAAGCTCATCCCGGCCGGTACGGGCCTGTCCCGTTACCGCAACATCCGGGTCGAGCCGACCGAGGAGGCCAAGGCCGCGATGTACTCGGCCGTCGGCTACGACGACATCGACTACTCGCCGTTCGGTGCCGGCTCCGGCCAGGCCGTGCCGCTGGAGGACTACGACTACGGTCCGTACAACCAGTAAGCGAGCAGCATGAAGGGCGGCCACTCCGACTGGGGGTGGCCGCCCTTCGGCATGTCCGAAACGTCACAGCGGTGCGGGCCCAGGTGGGGCTCCAGGGCGCTCAGCAGGGTGCGGCGGTCCGGGTGGGCGGACAGGAGCCGGACCGGGGCGCCAGGCGCGCAGCGGCCCGTTCTTGCTGGTCAGGGGCCACCGCAGGGAAGTCGTTTGCCCCAAGGACCGCTCAACGTACGCAAGTGACGGGCCGCGCGGAGACGGAACGGTCGGCTCACGTGGAAGCGACTGGAACTCGGAGCAAGGAACCAGGACAAGTCCGGCGTGTCGGGGCCCGCTCCATTTGTTTTGACCGAAGTCCGTGAGGTAGGTACGCTCATACCTTGTGCCTGGGGTGTGCCCTGGCTTGCCTGCGTGCCTTCAACCGCAGGGCGAGCCGTCACCGGCCACCGTAATCTGCGCCTCCTTCTGCTTCGCAGTGGGAGTCCGCGGGGTTCGACACACCCGACCGCGTGGGTCGGAGGCGTTCCAGGTTAGCTGTACCTATCGGCACACAGAAACCGGAGAAGTAGTGCCTACGATCCAGCAGCTGGTCCGTAAGGGCCGGCAGGACAAGGTCGAGAAGAACAAGACGCCCGCACTTGAGGGTTCCCCTCAGCGTCGTGGCGTCTGCACGCGTGTGTTCACGACCACCCCGAAGAAGCCGAACTCGGCCCTGCGTAAGGTCGCGCGTGTGCGTCTGACCAGCGGGATCGAGGTCACCGCTTACATTCCGGGTGAGGGACACAACCTGCAGGAGCACTCCATCGTGCTCGTGCGCGGCGGCCGTGTGAAGGACCTGCCGGGTGTTCGCTACAAGATCATCCGCGGCTCGCTCGACACCCAGGGTGTCAAGAACCGCAAGCAGGCTCGCAGCCGTTACGGCGCCAAGAAGGAGAAGTAAGAATGCCTCGTAAGGGCCCCGCCCCGAAGCGCCCGGTCATCATCGACCCGGTCTACGGCTCTCCTCTGGTGACCTCGCTGATCAACAAGGTGCTGCTGAACGGCAAGCGCTCCACCGCCGAGCGCATCGTCTACGGCGCCATGGAGGGTCTGCGTGAGAAGACGGGCAACGACCCGATCATCACGCTGAAGCGCGCGCTGGAGAACATCAAGCCGACCCTCGAGGTCAAGTCCCGCCGTGTCGGTGGTGCGACCTACCAGGTTCCGATCGAGGTCAAGCCCGGTCGCGCCAACACCCTCGCGCTGCGCTGGCTCGTCGGTTACTCCCGCGCCCGTCGCGAGAAGACCATGACCGAGCGTCTGCTGAACGAGCTCCTCGACGCCTCCAACGGCCTCGGCGCCGCTGTGAAGAAGCGCGAGGACACCCACAAGATGGCCGAGTCCAACAAGGCCTTCGCGCACTACCGCTGGTAGTCGCTACCCCATCGAGAACCGAGAGAAGACTGAAGCCTTATGGCTACCACTTCACTTGACCTGGCCAAGGTGCGCAACATCGGCATCATGGCCCACATCGACGCGGGCAAGACGACCACCACCGAGCGGATCCTGTTCTACACCGGTCGTTCCTACAAGATCGGTGAGGTCCACGACGGCGCTGCCACCATGGACTGGATGGAGCAGGAGCAGGAGCGTGGCATCACGATCACCTCTGCTGCCACCACCTGTCACTGGCCGCTGAACGGCGTCGACCACACCATCAACATCATCGACACCCCGGGGCACGTCGACTTCACCGTCGAGGTGGAGCGCTCCCTGCGCGTGCTCGACGGTGCCGTGACGGTGTTCGACGGTGTCGCCGGTGTCGAGCCCCAGTCCGAGACGGTGTGGCGTCAGGCGGACCGCTACGGCGTGCCGCGTATCTGCTTCGTCAACAAGCTCGACCGCACCGGTGCGGAGTTCCACCGCTGTGTCGACATGATCTCCGACCGCCTGGGCGCTCAGCCGCTGGTCATGCAGCTGCCGATCGGCGCTGAGGCGGACTTCCGGGGCGTCGTCGACCTGGTGACGATGAAGGCGTACGTCTACCCGGCCGAGGCGGCCAAGGGCGAGATGTACGAGACCATCGACATCCCGGCCACGCACACCGAGGCTGCCGAGGAGTGGCGCGGCAAGCTGCTCGAGGCCGTCGCGGAGAACGACGAAGAGGTCATGGAGCTGTACCTGGAGGGCGAGGAGCCCACCCAGGAGCAGCTGTACGCCGCGATCCGTCGCATCACCATCCGCTCCGGCAAGGCCACCGAGACCACGGTCACCCCGGTGTTCTGTGGCACCGCGTTCAAGAACAAGGGCGTTCAGCCCCTGCTCGACGCGGTCGTGCGCTACCTCCCGACCCCGCTTGACATCGAGGCCATCGAGGGCCACGACGTCAAGGACCCCGAGGTCGTGATCAAGCGCAAGCCGTCCGAGGACGAGCCGCTGGCCGCTCTTGCGTTCAAGATCATGAGCGACCCGCACCTCGGCAAGCTCACCTTCGTCCGGGTCTACTCGGGCCGCCTGGTGTCCGGCACGTCGGTGCTGAACTCCGTCAAGGGCAAGAAGGAGCGCATCGGCAAGATCTACCGCATGCACGCCAACAAGCGTGAGGAGATCGAGTCGGTGGGCGCCGGTGACATCGTCGCCGTCATGGGCCTGAAGCAGACCACCACCGGTGAGACGCTGTCCGACGACAAGAGCCCGGTCATCCTGGAGTCCATGGACTTCCCGGCGCCGGTCATCCAGGTCGCCATCGAGCCCAAGTCGAAGGGCGACCAGGAGAAGCTGGGCGTCGCGATCCAGCGCCTGGCCGAGGAGGACCCGTCCTTCCAGGTCCACTCGGACGAGGAGACCGGCCAGACCATCATCGGTGGTATGGGCGAGCTGCACCTCGAGGTGCTGGTCGACCGTATGCGCCGTGAGTTCAAGGTCGAGGCCAACGTCGGCAAGCCGCAGGTCGCCTACCGCGAGACGATCCGCAAGGCCGTCGAGCGCGTGGACTACACCCACAAGAAGCAGACCGGTGGTACCGGTCAGTTCGCCAAGGTGCAGATCGCGATCGAGCCCATCGAGGGCGGCGACGCCTCGTACGAGTTCGTGAACAAGGTGACCGGTGGCCGCATCCCGAAGGAGTACATCCCTTCGGTCGACGCCGGTGCGCAGGAGGCCATGCAGTTCGGCATCCTCGCCGGCTACGAGATGACGGGCGTCCGCGTCATCCTCATCGACGGTGGCTACCACGAGGTCGACTCCTCCGAGCTCGCCTTCAAGATCGCCGGTTCGCAGGCCTTCAAGGAGGCCGCGCGCAAGGCTTCGCCCGTGCTGCTCGAGCCGATGATGGCCGTCGAGGTCACCACGCCCGAGGACTACATGGGTGAGGTCATCGGCGACATCAACTCCCGCCGTGGCCAGATCCAGGCCATGGAGGAGCGGGCTGGTGCCCGCGTCGTGAAGGGCCTCGTGCCCCTCTCGGAGATGTTCGGCTACGTCGGAGACCTCCGCAGCAAGACGTCGGGTCGCGCAAGCTACTCGATGCAGTTCGACTCCTACGCCGAGGTTCCGCGGAACGTCGCCGAGGAGATCATCGCGAAGGCCAAGGGCGAGTAACGCACCCCGTTTACACGCTTTAGGCTTGACACCGACCGCCGGGGACACTTCCCCGCGAAGGATCCCCGGCGGGCGGCACCCCAGCAAAGATCACCTGGCGCCGATGAGTAAGGCGTACAGAACCACTCCACAGGAGGAACCCAGTGGCGAAGGCGAAGTTCGAGCGGACTAAGCCGCACGTCAACATCGGCACCATCGGTCACATTGACCACGGTAAGACGACCCTTACGGCCGCCATTACCAAGGTGCTGCACGACGCGTACCCGGACCTGAACGAGGCCACCGCGTTCGACAACATCGACAAGGCTCCTGAGGAGCGCCAGCGCGGTATCACCATCTCCATCGCGCACGTCGAGTACCAGACCGAGGCGCGTCACTACGCCCACGTCGACTGCCCCGGTCACGCGGACTACATCAAGAACATGATCACCGGTGCCGCGCAGATGGACGGCGCGATCCTGGTGGTCGCCGCCACCGACGGCCCGATGCCGCAGACCAAGGAGCACGTGCTTCTGGCCCGCCAGGTCGGCGTTCCGTACATCGTTGTCGCCCTGAACAAGGCCGACATGGTGGACGACGAGGAGATCCTGGAGCTCGTCGAGCTCGAGGTCCGTGAGCTCCTCACCGAGTACGAGTTCCCGGGCGACGACGTCCCGGTCGTCAAGGTCTCGGCGCTCAAGGCGCTCGAGGGCGACGAGAAGTGGACCAAGTCGGTCCTGGAGCTCATGAGCGCCGTCGACACCGCGATTCCGGAGCCGGAGCGCGACGTCGACAAGCCGTTCCTGATGCCGATCGAGGACGTCTTCACGATCACCGGTCGCGGTACGGTCGTCACCGGCCGTATCGAGCGCGGTATCCTCAAGGTCAACGAGACCGTCGACATCATCGGCATCAAGACCGAGAAGACCACCACCACGGTCACCGGCATCGAGATGTTCCGCAAGCTGCTCGACGAGGGCCAGGCCGGTGAGAACGTCGGTCTGCTGCTCCGCGGCATCAAGCGCGAGGACGTCGAGCGCGGCCAGGTCATCATCAAGCCGGGCTCGGTCACCCCGCACACCGAGTTCGAGGCGCAGGCCTACATCCTGTCCAAGGACGAGGGTGGCCGCCACACGCCGTTCTTCAACAACTACCGTCCGCAGTTCTACTTCCGTACGACGGACGTGACCGGCGTTGTGACCCTCCCCGAGGGCACCGAGATGGTCATGCCGGGTGACAACACCGAGATGAAGGTGGAGCTCATCCAGCCCGTCGCCATGGAAGAGGGCCTGAAGTTCGCCATCCGTGAGGGTGGCCGCACCGTGGGCGCCGGCCAGGTCACCAAGATCGTCAAGTAAGTTCCGCTTGCTTGAGGGTTACTGACCTGACCCAGGAGAGGCCCGTACGACTTCGGTCGTGCGGGCCTCTTCGCATGGGGCTGTGGGCTGTGTCAACATCCACACCTTGGCGCCTGCGTCAAGTCCACCGCCGCGCGGAGACACCCGATAGCAGTAACCACCGGCATATGCCCCTCGCCGTCGACTGCCCCGGCCTACCTTCGCCACATGGTCAGTTCATCCCATGAGGCCCTTCACCGGATCTTCCAAGAAGACCCGGGCCTCTTTGCCCGCGCTGTCAAAGGCCTCGGCGTCCTCTTCGACACCCCCGTCTCGGCATCCCCGCTCCCCACCGACCTCACAGAGAACCGCCCGGTGGAGCGGCGGGTGGACACCTTGCTGCGGATGGACGCGGCGGACGGCCTCAGCTTCGTTCTCGCGGTCGAGTCCCAAAGCAGACGCGACCCGGACAAGCCCGCGAGCTGGGCCTACTACCTCTCCCACCTGTACACCAAGTACCGGATACCTCCGGTCCTCCTCGTCGTCTGTCCGGACAGGAGCACTGCGGCCTGGGCGGCGCGCCAGGTCGACATCGGCCCGCCGCAGTGGCCCTCGCTCACTCTCCGCCCCCTGGTTCTCGGCCCGGACGACCTGCCCGTGATCGACAGCGCGGAGGAAGCAGCCCGCGACATTCCGCTGACCGTCCTCTCCGCAGCGTTGCACCGCCGCGACCGTGACGCCGCTGCCATACTGAAGGCGCTGGCCACGGCACTGAAAGGCCTGCTGGCCGACGACGAGAGCGCTGCAGGCATCCTCATCGAGCTCACCGAACAAGGCCTCGGCAAGACGCCGGCCGCAGATCTCTGGAGGCACCTCATGGCCGCCGATCTCTCCTTCTTCCAGTCCCAGACCGCACAGAGTCTTCGTGCCGAGGGGCGTGCCGAGGGGCGTGCTGAGGGGCGTGCCGAGGACATACTGCTTCTGCTGGACCGCCGGGGGATCGAGGTCTCCGAGGAAGACCGGGAACGGATCGTCGGCTGCGCCGACCTCGACACGTTGAGTACCTGGTTCACGCGGGCCATCACGGCGGCGTCGACGGCCGAGGTCTTCATGTCGGCCGACGGCGGATCCGGTGACTGACCTCGACCCGACCCGCGGGGCCCGCGTTCCGTAGTCCCTGGGGCACGGCCCCTGGGCCTTGACCAGGGGCTCGCGGATCCCTTCCTTCGCTGCGCAGGCGCACTCCCCGGGCCTGCTCAAGCGCGTACTGCCTGCGTGGCCTCGTCCAGGACGGCGCTCAATCAGCGGTGCGAAGGATTTCTGGCCGCCAGGCAGGACGACGTGGAACGCCTGCTCGCGAGCATCCGAGCGGTCTGCCGGTTCAGCGACCGGGCCATGGCGATCGTCGACGAGCTGGGGCGGTTCCGCGACCACGAGGTCCCCGCGGCGTTCCTGGTCAGTGGGCGTACGAGGCGCTGGCGCTGAGCGAAGTGCCTGTGCGGTCGGAGGTCAGCGAACGGCACTCGCGGCAGCAGCCGGGCTCGGGTGCGCGGAAGGCGCGGTCGCAGGTTTCGCAGTTCTGGAGGGGATGTCGTACGGGCGGTGGGGCGGACGGGGCGCGGAACGGGGGCGGGGGTGGCAGCTGGGCCGTGAGGCGGTGGGCCAGGAGGGCCGCCGGGCGGCGTACGCCCTCGGGAGGCAGGTCGGTCGTCAGGGCGTGGCGTACGGCTGATGGCGGTACGTCGCGTTGCAGCCAGGCGGCCACTCCGGGGGCGAGGTGGGCCGTGTCGCAGGCGCTGAGCAGCAGGCGGGGGTCTTCGCGATGCAGGCCGGCGAGGACGTCCGTGGCCGTCTGGAGGAGGGTGGGGG
>NZ_MLYP01000069.1 GCF_001866645.1 Streptomyces colonosanans | reverse complement strand
TACCATGGAGACGCTCTGCCGACTGAGCTATAGGGGCCTGCTGCTTTTTTGAGGTTTCCCTCGCGGCAACGGAATAGATCATACCCCGAACTGGCGTGTGCTCCCAACCGCGGACACCGTTCAGAAGGCGGGCTGCAGCAATCCGCCCAGCGCGTTGCATGCGGAGACGATCCTGTGCATCTCACGCTTCGTCAGCGACGCGTCCATCGGCAGCGCAAGGGTCTCGTCGGCGGCCCGTTCGGTCTCGGGCAGGCTCACCGCGCGACGGAATCCAGGCGCGCGGTGCGCGGGCGTCTTCACCGGCACTCGGCAGTCGACTCCCTTGGCTTTCAAGGCCCGTGCGAAGGCGTCCCGGTCCGGCCGTCCATTGCCCTCGACCCGCACGACGTACTGCTGGTAGGTGTGACCGGCGCTGTTCTCGGGGGTTCGCACGCCCCGCAGTCGCCGGCCGAGGTAGGCGGCTTGCTCGCGGCGCTGCGCCACCTCGGCGTGCGGTGTTTCGGACTCTCCTTGTTCCAGCACGAGAAGTCCGTGCCGTTGTCCGATCTCGTGCAGTCGAGCGACGTCGGCCGGCCGCCCGAAGCGGTGGACGACGACGGCGGCGACGGTCTGCTCGATCACCACGGCCTCGACGGCGGAGGGGTCGAGGCAGTAGGTCGCCGGGTCTATGTCGGCGAAGACGGGTGTCGCGCCGGTCAGGGCCACGGCTTCGGCGATCTCGATGTTCCCGAAGGCCGGCACGATGACCTCGTCACCGGCACCCACACCCGCGGCGCTGAGCATTCGAGCAGTTCCCATGGCTGGGATGCTGGCGGGGCAAAGTGAACGCACAGTGACAGGGAATGCAAAAGAGCTGGTCCCCGTACCGAAGTTCGGGGACCAGCTCTGAAAAATTGTTCGGCGGCGTCCTACTCTCCCACAGG
>NZ_MLYP01000068.1 GCF_001866645.1 Streptomyces colonosanans | reverse complement strand
CCACTCAAAGCCGCATGACACCTCCACGAACGAACTCGGAGCAGCACTAGCTGTTACGGCTTCGGCCCCTCGGCGGCAGCGCCGGGCCTGGAATCCCAGCCAATCGGGCGGGGCCTCGGCTCCGGTCCGGCATGGCGCTATGGCGAAACGCACTATGCCCGGATGCTGATGGTCTCCGAACCACGCAGGAGAGACCATGGACGACCACCCCAGAATTCAAGAAGCCCGGCAATCGGCATCCATTGGTGCGGTCCATGACACTCCAGGTCAGCCAGGGGTCATCGGCATTGCGCTCGCCGCCGTGCTGACGGCCGCACTCGCGCAGGGTTCCTGGCAATGGTTCTCCAGTTACCTCGGGGTGACGCTTCTTGCGGTGATCTTCTCCTTCTACCGACTGCCGACATGGATGCCCGGCCTCGGATCTGCGTACATGCGGAATCTGGCCGCATTTTCATTGGTCGTCGGCCTGTGCGTAGCGATCACACTGGCTCCCGCGCTACAGCGCTCAACGTGGTTGTTTCCGATGCCAGGCACTCGACGCGGGTGCCCTGAGATGGGTAAGTACGAGGGCCTCCAGGCGGAGGCCGCGCTGGCCGACCTGGTTGGTCGCGACAGAGCCGCCTTGGCTCACGCGCAGGAAATCAAGATCCATGATGCTGTTGCCGACTGCCTGTCAATTACTACGACCCTGTGGCTGCCGGCATACGGGTTCGGGGCGGCCGTACTGGTGGGTCTGGGTGCGTGGTGCTTCGACCGAGCTCGGGCGAGGAAGGAGATGGCCGTGGCCGGCCCGAATCCTCCTCGTCAGGACTGAGCAGGCAGGCGCACGCGACCCGGTTGCCGTCATGAGGCGGAACGAGAACCTCCTCCAAGTTCAACGCCTTGCCCGGACCGCCAGGGCGCCCCTCCGGGGCCGCTACCGGCCGTGGCAGGTGCAAGCCGCCGGCCTCCTCAACGGGGTGCTCGCCCTTGGGTCGGTTGTGGCAGACGACAGTGGCCCGCGCATGGACCCTGCGGGCTGGTCCATGCGAGTGGGAAGAGCGGTGATCAGGGTGGTGGCTGGTCCGCGATGGAACCTGTAGGGCCGACCCGTCAACCAAGATCGATCGAGAGGTGCCGGATTGTGCTGCCGACGCTGAAACGCAGGTCAACTCGTGGCCTGCTCTTCCTGCTGACCGTACTGGCCTTTCTTATGGGAGCGGCGAACGCGGCGGGATCCGCTGCCACACCCACCCATTCCCCGCACGGACACGGGGACTTCTATCAGTATCCGAGCCGGAAGACGCTGGAGAGGACGTCACCGGGGACGTTGTTGGCGTCGGAGCCGATGGCGGTGACCGCCCGTCTGCAGGGCGTCAGCTCACGCACGGTGCGGATCATGTACCGCTCGGTCGGACTGCACCGGGAGCCCATCGCGGTCACGGGCTTCGTCTTCGTCCCGCTCGGTGGTGCTCCCAGCGGGGGGTGGCCGGTGGTCGCGTGGAGCCACGGCACAGCGGGCGTGGGGCCGAGCTGTGCCCCCTCGCGTCACGCGAACCTCTACCCCCAAAGTGACTATCCCGAATACGAGGATCTCGCCGCGCGCCTTCTACGGGATGGCCACGCAGTCGTCGGCACGGACTACCCGGGACTGGGCTTTCCCGACAAGCTGCATAACTTCCCCCAGACGGACCTCAACAGCCGGTCCGTGATCGACAGTGTCGTGGCGGCGCGGCAGGTGTCGTCGCAGCTGGGACGGCAGTGGTTCGCCATTGGCCACTCGGAAGGCGCGGCGGCAGTCCTGCGGGTCGGCGAGCACGTGGCACGAGAGGCATCGGGGCTGCGCTTCCTGGGCACCGTGTCGCTCGCGCCGCCCAGCCACTTCAAAGACGTCATGGACATGTTCGCCGCCGCCCGGCCCCCGATCGACGCGGGACTGGCTGCATTGGCCGCCTACCTGGCGGTGGGGGCGCACCTGTACTCACCCAGTATCCGATACACGGATGTGCTGGCACCGGAACTCGCTGTACAGATCCCCCTGGTGAAGAAGCTCTGCGATGACGAACTGACCATCTACCTGGACAACGTGCAGCTGGATCGCATCGGCAACCCCGACTGGGCCGACAACCCGGCGCTGCGGCGGTTCGTCGACATCCTCGAACCGGCCAAGGGTCGCTCCACCGGGCCGATCCTGCTTCTGCAAGGGGACCAGGACCAGACGATCCCGGTCGCGACAACGACCAAGCTCAACGGGGAACTCTGCAACCTCGGCGACACCGTGGACTATCGCATCTACCCCGGAGCCACCCACGACAGCGTACTGAGCGCTGCGTACAAGGACATGATCGGGTGGATGACCGACAGACTGCAGGGGCACCCCGCCCCGTCGACCTGCTGACCACGTACTGCCATGCAGCGCCGGCTAGGCGGGATGGTCGCCAATGGCTGTGACCTGCACGGTGGCGGGGACCTCGCGAGGGACGAGCTCAGGGCTGGTGACACATCACTCGATACCGAGGGGTCCGATGCCCAGGTCCTCACGCATGAGGCGACGCATCTGCGCCATAGCCTTGCGTCGCCGCTCTATCAGGGGCGCGTCGTCGGCGGAGCCGACAGCCACTCCACGGGCATAGGCGTCGCGGATCGCGCGCAGGCGGTGGAACGCCTCGTTCCCCTGGGGTGTTGCGACCATCACTGGATTCCAAGGACGGCCTTGCGGATGCGGGCGTTGACGCTCTCGATCGCGTTCGTGCTGCAGTTGACCTTGCGTATCTCGACGTCGAAGGAGAGGCAGGGCACGAACTCGGCCCATGCGTCCTACCACAGCTTCACGATCGCTGTTTACTTCCGGCCCCAGGACTCCTGGAACTCCAGGAACCGCTCCGTGGCCGCGTCCTCGCTGGGTCGCTCCTAGGTAGCCGTCCCAGCGCGGCGAACGCGTTGGTGATGGTCAGGTAGGCGAGACGAAGCAACACGAGTACTTATCCTGCCGCAGCACCGAACAAGCCCCCGAGCTGCATGGGTGACATTCTCGCCAGGCGCAGTGTTCACCAGTCGCTGCGGAAAGGCGGTGCCGTGGGTGCCGGGCCCAGTGTGGTGGTGCCCGGCGCCGCTCGGTGGCCGAGGCCGGTGCGGTACGCGTCGATCGCGGCCTCTGTGCGGCCCGTACGTCGCAGCAGATCGCCCAGTAGTCGGCACAGGTCGGCCAGATCGCCCGCCGCCTTGCTGCGTTCCAGCAGGGCGAGTGCCGTGACGTAGTGCTTCTCGGCCTGCTCGTCCGCGCTCTCCTTTTCGGCGATCAGTCCCAGTAGCCGGTGGGCGCCCGCGGCGTGGACGGCACCGCGTCCTTCGCCGAGGTCCGCCCCGAGCTCCAGCAGCCGGGACAGCAGGGCCACCGCCTCCTCGCACTTTCCCTGGCGGCGCAGCACATCGGCCAGTTCGACCTCGACCTGTGCGGTATAGAGAGTGGCGCTGCGGGCGGCGAGCATCTCTCGGGCGGTGCGCAACTCGTGCTCGGCGGCTTCCAGGTCGTTGTTCTGGGCATGCACATAGCCGCGCATCCAGTGGCAGTGGGCCAGCTCGGTACGGTTCTGCAGTTGCTGGTAGAGGTCCTGAGCCTTGGCGAGTGAGGCGTCGGCTTCGGCGATCCGCCCTTCGGCGAGCAGGGTGCGTGCCACGCTGCGGTGCATGCCGGCGACGAGGGCAGGGTCGGAGACCCGCGGGGCCAGTGCCAGGGCGAGCTCGGCGGCCTGGGCGGCGCGGGCGTGTGCTCCCATGTCCATGTACGGGCCGATGGAGGAGGCGTACAGCAGCACAAGGGCATCTGGATCGTGCAGGCCGTGGGCGTTCAGTTCGTCGAGGGCGGTCTCCAGGACGTAGCAGGCGTACCTCAGTTCACCGGCGAGAAGGTGCGCGACGGCCCGGCCGCGCAGGGCGCGGACCCGGCGGGGGAGTGGCTCGCCGGCCGACATGAGGGTCCGCTCCGCCGCCTCGAAGTACTCGCGGGCGGCGTCCAATTCGCCGCTCTCCAGGGCGCATTCGCCGAGCCCGGTGAGCACGTCGGCCCGCTCGGATTCCAGGGCGAGGTCCTCGGCCTCGGCGAGCAGTTCCCGGTAGCGGGAGGCCGCCTCGCCGAGGGCGCCAGCGGCGAGCAGGCGGCGAGCGCCGGTGAGGGCGAGGCGCAACTCGGTGGTGAGGCGGGCGGAACGGCCGGTGGTCAGTTCTTCGTAAGTGGTGCCGAGCTGCTTGGCCAGGAAGCGAAGGGCGGTCTCAGAGGGGCGGACCTTGCCGGACTCCAGTGTGGAGATGTACGCGTCCGTGTATGCGGGCTCGGCCAATTGCCGCTGTGTCAGACCTCGTTCGACACGCAGGCGCTGTACACGCTGTCCGATGACAGCCGGTTCGTCCATGGTGCGTTCCTCTTTCCACGGTTTCACATCCGCAAGGGCATTGTGCGGCACTGGTAGAGGACCCTAAGTTAAGTGCCTTATTAAGCGAGTTGAAGTACGCACTTAAGATACTTGTTCTGAGGAGAGACTGTTGCGCCCGTCCATACGCAGATCAATGGCGGCGGCCGTAGTGGTCGTCGCCATGACCGCTCTCGTCGGCGTCCCCAGCCCCGCTTCCGCGGGCGCAGGCCCGGAGGCGACCAGGCAGGTCAAGGTCGAGATACCTGGCGACGAGCATGCCAAAATCGATCAGCACGGCCACCATGAGGCCGGCTCCGGCTACACCTGGGTGCCGTCCGCCAAGGGCGGCCCTGGGGCCCGTACCGCCGCTCCGCTCTCCGCCGCCGAGACCCGGGCCGACGGCGATGTCACCAAGGTCATCGACAACGGCCCCACCGCCGACCGCCTCGACGTGGTCATCGTCGGCGACGGCTACTCCGCCGCCGAACTGGACCAGTTCCACATCGACGCCAAGGAGAAGTGGGCCGAGGTGACAGCCGTCGAGCCGTACACCTCGTACCAGAACCTCTTCAACGTCTGGACCGTCGACGCCGTCTCGAACGACTCCGGTGTCTCCGGCGATCCGGGCCAGGACGTAGTCAAGGACACCGCGCTCGGCTCGTACTTCTGGTGCGACGGCATCGAGCGGCTGCTCTGCATCGACGAGCAGAAGGTCGACTCGTACGTAGCCAAGGCCCCCGAGGCGGACCTCGTCATCGTGGTTGCCAACAGCACCAAGTACGGCGGCGCCGGCTACAACACACCCAGCAAGACGCTCGGTTACGAGGGCATCTCCACCGCCTCCGCCCACAACGCCCAGTCCGGCCAGGTCGCCATCCACGAGACCGGCCACTCCCTCGGCAAGCTCGCCGACGAGTACTTCTACCCCGGCTACCCGGGCTACGAGCGGTACACCGGCGCGGAGCCCGAGGAGTCCAATATTTCCACCCTGAGCGCCGACGCCATGGCCGCCCGGCAGACCAAGTGGTACCGCTGGCTCGGCGAGACCTCCCCGGACGGCGGGACGATCGGCTCGTACCAGGGCGGCGGCTACTACCTGGCGGGCCTCAACCGGCCCACCGATGGCTCGATCATGCGGGTGCTCGGCAAGCCCTTCAACCTCCCCGGCCGCGAGGCCATGATCGCCGGCTTCTACCGTCACGCCTCCATCGCGACCCCCCTCACCTCCACCGACCGCACGCTGCGCCAGCGTGACACCGCGCGCGTCGAGGTGCCGCGGTTGGCGGGCAAGCAGCAGCTCGACATCCAGTGGTACCTCGACGGCAAGTCGCTGACCGCTCAGGCGGGCCGGACCGCCCTGCCCGTCGCCGCGCTCCACCTGGACTCGCGGGACGTCCGCAGCCACCGCCTCACCGTCGTCGTCACCGACCGCACGGACGCCGTGCGCGACCCGGCGATCGCCGCGACCCTCCAGGACGAGCAGTCCTGGACGGTCCGGCACTGACTCCTGGACTACCAGGGTGTGGAGGTCGCCTTGCGGGCGGCCTCCACACCCTGTGCCGTTCGGAAACCAACAGGTCAAGGAGCTTCCTTGTGAAACGTATATTGGTTCCACTTGTTGCGGTGGCTGTAGCGTTCGGCGCTATGGCCGCCGCGCCCGCCGCGATGGGTGCCGAAAGGCAGTCGGCCGGCGCTCCGGTGAGCGCCGCGGCCGACGACGCGACGGTCGTTCCGATCCAGGTGACCGGCGACCCGTCGAATCGTTGGAACCTGGTGGTGCTCGGTGACGGCTACACCGCGTCCGAGATGCCCAAATTCCTCGATCAGGTCGACCAACAGCTCAACGTGCTCTGGGGCCTTGAGCCCTACAAGAGCTACCGGAACTACATCAACGTCTATGCCGTCGAGACTCCCTCCCAGGAGTCGGGGATCAGCTGCGACCCTCAGCTGGATTCCCCGATGCGCAACACTCCTTTGGGGATGAAGCTCTGGAGCGGCTGCTCCACGAACGGCATCCAGCGGCTGCTCGTGATGGACAACAACGCGGCCAAGAAGTACGCGGCCCTGGCCCCGAAGGCGGATCAGATCCTCGCGCTGGCCAACAGCGACACCTACGGTGGTGCGGGTGGCTCGTACGCCACAGCGACCGGCGGCAACGCCATGTCGGCACTGATCGCCCCGCACGAGCTCGGCCACTCCTTCGGCGGTCTCCAGGACGAGTACGACTACTACTCCCGGGGAGTGACCAGCGGAACCTACAGCGGCGGTGAACCCAAGTCGGTCCATCACACCCTGCTGACCGAGCAGCAGATGCGCGACCAGAAGGTCAAGTGGTGGCGCTGGCTGGGGGAGAAAAGCGAATCCGGCGGCACCATCGGCCGGTACGAAGGCGGCATGTACTACACCGAGGGCGTCTGGCGGCCGAGCCGGCATTCGATGATGAAGTCGCTCGGCTACTACATGGACCAGGTGAGTCGTGAACAGATGACGGCGGGCCTGTCGGGGGCCGTCAACCTGATCGAGGACTCCACGTCCACCGATGAACCCGTTGGCCTCACCGACGAGTTGTGGATCGACACCGTTCACCCGGTCTATCACGAGCTCGACGCCACCTGGAGCGTCAACGGCAAGGTGGTCCGCACCGTCGCCAACGCCCGCAGCGTCAATGTGCGGGACCTCCACGCACGCGCGGGCGACACGATCGGTGTGAGCGTCGTCGACGACACGGACTTCGTCCGCGATCCCGCCCTTCGGAACAGCAGCAAGATGACGGCCACGCGCGAGTGGACGGTCGGGACATCCTCCGCACCGTTCGCCCACGACGACGATCCGAAGATCTCCCTGGCGACGCCCGCCGAGCGGCCCGTCGGGGCGACTGACGTCCTGTGGGTCGACCCGAGTCACCCGCGCGACCACGCTCTGAACGTGGTGTGGCGGCTGGACGACCATGTCGTGGGGCACTCGACGAGCCTCGATCTCGGCGGCCTCCGACTCGGCAAGGGCACCCATCATGTCGACGTCAGCGTAAGCGATTCACGCAAGCCCACCTCGCCTGCGGCAACCGAACGGTGGACGGTCGACAACACGGCGGCAACCACCAGCCACCTTGTGTCGGACCCGGTCAGCGTCTCGAAGAACAGCGACGGCACGCCGCACTACACCGTCAAGGATTCCTTCAGCCTCGCCCTCACGGCACACGACGACCAACCAGGGGCACTGACCTCGGAATTCCGGGTCGACGGCGACGGGTGGTTCCACTACTTCGGCTGGCCTACGGACAGTTCCAAGCCGTTCCTGTTCACTCCCACCGGAACGAACGTGGACGGTCTGATCTACGGCAACCTCGGCACCGGAGGCCTGTCCGCCTCACCGTTCGCCGAGCGACTGCCCGGATACGGCACCCACCAGATCGAGTACCGCTCCGTGGACGCCGCCGGCAACGTGGCACCGTCCAAGAAGTTCACCGTCACGGTGCTCCCCAAGGACCCGACACCGCCGGGCTCCGTGCCCGTCACATCGAGCGCGGGGACCCTCTGCGTCAAGGATCAGACGCAGGTCGAGGTGTCCGCCCGGAACCGGTCGGCATACCAGGCCGACCTCACGGTGAAGACGTCCTACGGCGTGCAGACCTTCAAGAACGTCCCCGCGGACGGCAAGGTCTCGGCGGTCTTCCGCACCGGCGAGCCGACCACCGAGACCGGCAGCGCGACGGTGACCGCGCGCGCGAAGGTCAAGGGCCCCAACGGCACGAACGACCATGAGCTCGACGCCACCTACCAGGTCCCCTACAACCGGTTCGCCTGCGACTGAGCCCATCCTGCGGTCGGGCGGCGGTCCCCGCCGGGGACCGCCGCCCGACACCGTTCAGTTGCAGGCGCTCGCTCCGGGCACGGTCCACCGGCATCGCGGTCAGCACGCACGCCTTGGCCTCCTCCAGGCGGACATTGAGGTGGATGTCGTCGGCCCATACGTACACGTAGTCGACCTCCGTCAGGTCGCGGTTCATGAAGGCGGCGTGGTCGGCCTGCCACTGCTGGGTCAGGCGGGTGACCGTGGCCGGCGACAGCCCGGCCGAGCTGCCGAGGAATTGTTCGAGCGCGGGCACGAAGTCGCCGGAGGACGGGCCGTGCAGGTAGAGCAGGGGCAGTACCTCGCTGACCTTCGGGGACTTGCGGCACCACGGCGGCAGGATCGCGGAGGAGAACCGCTTGCGCTCGCCGGTCTCGGCGTCGATGCGCTTGTCGTTCATCCGCGGCGCCTTCACCTCGACCGTGCCGGCCGCGGTGGTGACCTGCCGGGGCTGGTGACAGCCGTTGCGGACTACCAGGCGGCGCCCCTTCTCGTCACGCTCATCGGCCAACTCGGCTATGTAGGCGTTACTTTGGCCTCCAGCGCGGCGGCCAGCATCCGCCGTGCGGGCTCCCGAATAATCTCATCCCGCAGCGAGCTGCCGCTTGGCGTGGTGCCGTTCTCGTTGACTACCGTAAGCACGGGCGTGCCTTCCCGACCGACGCGGCAACGTTGGCCTTGCTCGATGACCTATCGATCGATCCATCGGGAAGGTACGCCTCCTTCCGTCAGGAGTGATCCACAGGTATTGAGCATTGCTCATCGACCTTGCGGGCTGTCTCACTGCCACCCTCGGCTGACAAACTTTCCGGCCATGGCGAACAGCGGACTGTGGGTCGGCATCCTCACTGCGCTGACTGCACTCGGAGCCAGCTACATCACCGCGCGGGCGACCTTTCGCGCAGCGCGGGCCCAAGCCGAAACAACCACAAGGGCAGAGGCCCTGCGCGAGGAGCGTGAGCGGCGCCGATCCGCATATCGGGAGATGATGAGCTGCGTGCACGCGTTCAACGTGGTCACGTGGCAGATTGATGACGTCGATGCGGCGCGTGACCGTGACAGCAAGGGCCGGCTCCTGACTCAGATGTACGAGCGCGTCGGCCCGGCCATCGGGGACATGAACAGGGCGATGCACGAGGTCCGGCTCGATGGTCCGGCCGCTGTGTCCGACGCGGCGGATCATGTGCGGAACATGGCCCGGCTCGTACAGCAGCGGCTCAACGCGCTGCTCGGTGACGACAGTCCTGAGCGCCGGGACGCGTACGACGCTGCCTACCGGGATTTCCGGGAAGCGTACGTCACGTTCATTGGCCTGGCGCGAGGGGCGCTGGAGGTCAAGGGCAAATAGCAGACTGCCCCTCGTCCTCTGCGCGATCAGACGCGCGCAGGCCACGGGGTCATTCGTCCGCTGCTGGTACTGCCGGACCACGAGGCGCAGACAAGCCACAAGTCGGAGCGTCCGGTGCATACACAGGGTGACGTCGTAGCTGGCCGTACGTGGGGAATTCGACGTGGCCGCTGTCACTGTTGTGTGGGGGTTCAGGACATAGCTGACGTGATGTTCTCGGGACACCCTTCACCGCTCCTGATGGGTTTTCAGATGCTCCGTGTGTGACTGAGGAGGCGGAGAGCCGGCAGCAGGGGGACTGGTTGGTTGAGCAGAAGTACCGGGCGGTGCCGGAAGTGCTCGACGGTTCGCCGATCACGGAGGTCGCCCAGCGGTACGGGGTCTCCCGGCAGTCGGTCTACACGTGGAAGGCGAAGTACGGCGCGGGTGGTTTCGAAGGCTTGCGGGAGGTATCGCGTCGGCCGCGGACGAGTCCGACCAGGCTGCCGGCCGAGGTGGTGGCCCTGGTCTGCGAGATGCGACGGTCCCATTCGCGCTGGGGAGCCCGACGGATCGCCTACGAGATCGAGCGGGCCGGAACCGAGAGGGCTCCGTCGCGGGCCACCGTCCACCGGATTCTGAGTCGCAATGGCCTCGTGCGCCCGCAGGAACAGCAGCATCGGCGCAGGTACAAGCGATGGCAGCGCGAGACGCCGATGCATCTGTGGCAGCTCGACCTGGTCGGCGGGATCTACCTTGCCGACGGGCGCGAGTGCAAGATGCTCACCGGGATCGACGACCACTCACGCCTCATCGTGGTCGCCGAGGTGCTCGCGGTGCCCTCCGGGAGGGCGGTCGCCGACGCGTTCGTGCGGGCCATGCGGATCCACGGTGTGCCGGCCGAGGTACTCGCGGACAACGGCAAGCAGTTCACCGGCCGCTACACCCGACCCAGGCCCGCGGAGGTGCTGTTCGAGCGGGTCTGTCGGGAGAACGGGATCGGCGCCAAGCTGACCAAGCCGTACTCACCGACCACCACCGGCGAAATCGAACGCTGGCACCGGACCCTGCGCAGAGAACTGCTCGACGACTGTGGGCCGTTCGCGTCTCTCGAGGCAGCCCAGGCCGCCATCAGTGAGTGGGTTCACCTGTTTCTTGCGAGGAGGCCCCGGCGTTCACGCCGGGGGGCATCGCATCTTGTGACAGCGACGCGGAGCGTCGCCGTGTCCTGCTTTCCGGGCGCGGAGCGCCGCTGTGGCCTGGCCGGCGGAGCCGGGTGAAGGCGAACGCGTGTGCCTGGGTTCGCCGATGGGGGTGATCGCGGTGGGAGGGGGCGCGGGCGTGTGGATCTCGCACGTACGGTCGTCCGGTCAGGGGTGGGTGACCGGAACGCGGGCGGGGGTGATGGTGTGGCGGCAGCGACGGGGCCCGACGGGGTGGGGCATGTCCGGTACACGTTCCGGCTGCGTGTGTCGTCCGCTGCCCGCGGGGTCCTGATGGCGGAGTGGGACCGGTGCCGCTGGGTGTGGAACGAGTGCGTGTCCAAGTCCAGGGCCGTGCACCTGCACAACAAGGCCACCGGGGGCAGGCGGACGTGCGGGCCGGCACAGCTCGACAGGATGCTGACCCAGGCGCGCAAGGCGATCCCATGGCTGCGCGAGGGCAGCTCGGTTCCGCAGCAGCAGATCATCCGCGACTTCGGCAAGTCCCGCGCCAAGGCGCACAAGGACATCGAGGACCGGCTGCCCATGGCGCGCCGGGCCGGGATGCCTCGCCACAAGAAGAAGCGCGAGGCGAGGCCCACCCTCAACTACACCCGGCGCGGCTTTAGTCTGAAGGACGGCCGTCTGCACCTGGCGGGCGGGATCGCCCTGA
Source organism: Streptomyces colonosanans (assembly GCF_001866645.1). Lineage (GTDB taxonomy): Bacteria > Actinomycetota > Actinomycetes > Streptomycetales > Streptomycetaceae > Streptomyces > Streptomyces colonosanans. The sequence continues at coordinate 17,362 of NZ_MLYP01000068.1, read as the reverse complement.
CCGTGGTGTGGTCGCGAAAGCTGCCTGCGGACCCGTCGTCGGTACGCGTGTACAGGGACGCTGTCGGCCACTGGTACGCCAGCTTCGTCGTTCCCGCCGAGATTCAGCCGCTGCCACAGACCGGCGCGGTGATCGGTATCGACTGGGGCGTGAAGGACACTGCCACCACGACATCCGACACCCACGACCTTCCGCACGCCGGGCACGGCGGGAAGGCCAGGCAGAAGCTGACCCGGTACGACCGGATGATGGCCCGCCGCAAGCCGAAGAAGGGGCAGGCTGCCTCGAAGGGCTACCGCGAAGCGAAACGACTGCGCGCCAAACTGCACAAGAAGGTCGCACGCCGACGCCAGGACACCGGCCGCAAGTGGGCCAAGTCCGTCGTGGCCGACCATGACGCCCTGGCCGTGGAGGACTTCAAGCCGAAGTTCCTCGCCAGGACCTCGATGGCGCGCAAGGCCGCCGACGCCGCCATCGGCGCCACCAAGCAGGCCCTGATCGAGATGGGCCGCAAGCACGGCAGGGCCGTGCACCTGGTACACCCCGCGCACACCACGATGGACTGCGCGCAGTGCGGAGCGAGAGCCAAGCACGCACTGCCGCTGGGAGAGCGCACCTACACCTGCACCGCATGCGGGACCGTGAGCCCCCGGGACAAGAACTCCGCACGCGTGATGCTCGTTCGGGCTGGTCTCGACCCGGCTGGTGCTGAGGGCATAAGACCACCCGGGGCGCCGCCCCAGGTGGCTGCCTGAGCCAGGAATCCCCTCCCTTCAAGGGAGGGGAGGATTCAAACCTACAACCACCTTCGCCCGCACCAGGCCCTCGAGATGGCGACGCCGGACAGCCTGTTCCGCCCCAACCCGCGGCCCGAACCGGTCAAAGTCGTGCCGGCTCAGCGGGCCGAGGCCGTGTCCGTCCCCGCCGGGACGGCGCCGCCTGCGCTGGTGCTGCCGACGTCGGCTGGCGCGGTCGAGTTTGACACCGTGCTCCCCGCCAGCGGCCAGGTCAGCATCATCCCTTCCGTGCAGCGCATCCGCCTGGGCGCCGGGCGGGCCTGACGGTGGAGGACCTGCCTGCCACACCCCTCACCTCAAGGGCACGGTCGGGGGGCTAAACCGTGCGGTGGAACGGATGCGGCTGGTGGCCCTGCCCCGGCTATGTCCACCAGTCGCGCCCCGGCAAGCGGTCTTCCCGCCCGATGGACGAGGTGCTGCTCGGCTTGGAGGACTTCACCGCCCGGCTGCTGTCCTGGACGCTCTGGTGGAACACCGAGCACCGTCCCGCGCCGTTGCGGGGCAGGACCCCGCGTCAGGCGTGCCGGGCGGCTGAGAGGGTCGTGTCCAACCTGCTGACGGGTCGTTGGGCACGGTATCCGGGCGAGCCTGTTGCTCGCCCGGTCCCGCAGTGGGCGGTTCGGTTTCCGGCCCGGATCCCCGGTAGAACAGAGCCGACACGCGGAGAGGTCTGGGGCGGACACCACTGCCCGCCCCGGACCGCAACGGCGGTCGCGCTGGCCGGCTTACCGCTGCCAGACGTTGGCTGTCTGCGTGACGAGCAGCGGTGCGCCGTCCGGGTCTTTGACGTAGAAAGAAGACGAAAAGTGAGCACGCGTGGAAGATTCCTCGGCGCCGCCACCGCAGTCGGTGCCATGGCGTTTCTCGGCACCACTGAGGCCACATCCGCAGACGAGAGTAAGCCGGGACCGGACTCGGCGGCCCTGGAACTCCAGGCCCGCAACGCGATCTTCGCGGTCGATACCGGCACGCAGAAGCATTACGACGCGCTCCGGGCCGAGTTGATCAAGCACCTCAGCCCGGTCATCGTCGTTCAGAATGACGACCGGGGTGGCCTGTACACCCTCGTCCACAACGGAGAGCAGGAGTCGTTGCACCCTGTCTCCGAGATCTTCGAGCTGGCCAAGTCGATCGCCCACGCTCCGCTGGGAATCTACTCGATCATTGCGCCGTACCTGAGCCGCCAGATCCCGAACCTCCCCAGCTCCGCCCGTCTCGAACAGCACGACGTGGACATGGTGGCGTTCAAGGGGCCCGGAACGAACGACTGGGTCAGCCCACTTCAGGCATTCGGCACCACCCTGACCACCGCCCGACAGCAGCTCGACAACGCGCACTTGCCGCAGGAGCTGGAAGCGTCGAGCACGCAGATCCTCGACATCGCACTCAAGTTCATCAACGAGTCCGTGCAGCGCGGCTCCTTCGACATGAAGTCGTTCGAAAACTTCACGGGCGGCTTGAACGACGCTATCAGTACCAACTTGAGGTACGCGGCCCAGGCACAGATCGACGGCGTGGACGACCTCATGAAGCGGTGGCGGGGCAAGGTCGGCAAGGAGGACTGGCCCGGCCTGTACATCGTCGTTCTGTCGATCTGGACGACGTCCGCCCTGAACCAGAATTCGATTATCGTCAAGCAGTTCATGGACCCCGCGAAGGCGGACTCGCACCTGATCGACCTGCCGACGGCCCAACTGCCCACCGACCCGATCTTCGTCGCCCTCGACAACTTGGCCCGGATCGTGCAGGACAACGTCGCGGCGGAGATGGTGTTCCCCGCTGACCGGAAGCTGGCGGACGCGCTGAAGGGGCCCGAGGATCTGCTGGCGCAGGAGATCCTGCACCAGCTCGCCTGCCCCTACCAGAGCAAGAACGCGACGAAGAAGGCCATAGGCGCAGCTCTGTAGAGAGGGCCCGACCACCTCGGCCTGAACGCCGGTCACAGACAGCATGCCGACTGCTTCCTCGTCATCTCGAGCGAGGAAGCAGTTGCCGTTCCAGCACATCCACGGGCTTGCACTGCCTGGCCGCCTTCCCGGGCCGTTCGGCACCTGGAGGTTGCGCCAGAGGTGCCGGCGGCCAGCGGGACTTTTCGGTGCAGCCCTCCATCCACCGCGCCTGTCAGGCCGTCGTCCACGCATAGCGATGCAAGCCCACCCGAGGTCCGCTTAACCCGCCGAACGCGGCGCTACCGTAAGCCGCTTGTTGCTGCCGTTGTGGTCTGTGTCGGGGTGCTCTGTACCCTGGTGTTGTTGGGCGCGGTGACCGCGGAGCGTGCTTCTGCGGTGGCTGTGGTCGCAGGTGCAGGCGTTGCGTCAGTCAGGGCAATCCTGGCCGAGCAGCAGCGAGACGATCCTGCCGACGGCGGCTGACACGCGATTCCGTTGGGCCTTCCGTCACTTGAGCCTGGATTGATAACCTGTGGCGATGGACGAGGGGCCGTTCTTTCACGGCACAAAGGCCGAACTGCGGGTCGGAGATCACCTCACCGCCGGTTTCCGTTCCAACTACCGGCCCGAAATCGTGATGAACCACATCTACTTCACCGCGTTGCGCGACGGCGCGGGACTCGCCGCTGAACTCGCCGCAGGCGACGGAGCCCCGCGAGTGTACGTCGTCGAACCGACCGGGGAGTTCGAGAACGATCCAAACGTCACCGACAAGAAGTTCCCTGGCAACCCCACCCGCTCCTATCGCAGCAGGGAACCGCTCCGGATCGTTGGCGAGGTCACCGACTGGACGCGACAGACACCCGAAGCTCTCCAGGTGTGGCGAGACCGGCTGGCTGCAATCCGCATGGATGACCGCGCCGGAATCATCAACTAAGGATCGTTCCTCAACTACTGGGTCACGGTGAGATGATCTTGCTGTGGCTGGTGTGATCACGGCGTCCGAGCCGTCCTGGATAGCCCCGTTCACCGGGCTGAGCCCGCGCTACTTCGGCAAGTTGGTGACCGCACTGCGCAGCGAGCGCGCTGACGAGGTACGGCGCGGACGGCCGTGGGGCCTGCCGCTGGAGGACCGGGTGCTGCTGGTCGCGGCGTACTGGCGCACGAACTTGACTCTGCGCCAGCTGGCCCTGCTGTTCGGCGTCTCGAAGTCCGCCGCGGACCGCGTTATCGCCCAGGTCGGGCCGCTACTCGCCCACCAACCGCGTCAGCGGTTCCGCAAGGACACCGTGCTCATCGTGGACGGCACCCTGGTCCCTACCCGCGACCACACGATTGCCGAGCAGTCCAAGAACTACCGGTACTCCGGGCCGCAAGAGGCTGCATCGCAGGCATCTGTGCCCGTGGATGCAGCTGGTTCCGTAGGCGCGGCCGCAGTCGCCCAGGGCGACCCGGCGGCGTTCGAAGTGGCCGAGGAACTCCTCCCACTCCTCGTCGGTAGGGGTTCGGTACTCCTCGCGGCGCCGCGGCGGGCGATGAACGCGCGGTGGCCGTTGATGACCTCCTCGGGATAGGCCGCCTTGTAGCCCATGGTGGTGTTGATGTCGCGGTGGCCGGCCGCGAGCTGGGCGATGTGGGGCGGCATGCCGTTCATGATCGCGTCCGTGATGAACAGCCGTCGGAAGTCGTGGGGCTGAACGTCAGCGGCCGGTTGGTAGTGTCGGTCAGTCCGGTGCGGGAGAGCGCGTCGTTGAGTATCTGCTGGATCCCGCTGACCGGGATCGGTCGGTTCTCCACACCGGCGGGGAGTTCCTACTGGTCGAGCAGCGCCCCCGCGCCCAGTCCCGCGGCACCGCCACCCTGCTCCGACAGGGCCACGGCTACGTGTTCACCACCCGCGACCGCCCCGTGCGTTCCGCGCGCGGCTGGTCGGCCGCCCCGGTCCGGCACGGCGTCTCGGCGATCCGCTCAGGGCACCGGCACACGCTGGCCCTGGTCTTCCACGACGCTGCCTAAAGCCCCTGACGGACGCCGCCGACCTGTACGCGTTCATCGGCCCGGATGGCCGCCCCTGTCGCTCGGCTACCGGAGCCGGCCGCAGTGGCTGCCGCCGCTGGAAGACCTGCGGCCGGTCGGACCGCCCTTCGGCACTGCGGGCCATCGCCGCCGGCGGCTACGCGGCCTGACGATGTTCTTCGCCGACGAGGCCGACGCCGCGGCGGCCGAATACCGGCCGTACGCGGTGTGCCGCCCAGGCCCCTACCAACAGTGGAAGACCGTTTACGAGGAAGGCGTCCCATGGATACCCCGACCAGCCCCCTGTTGGCCCAGCCCCCACCGCTGGGCCGGGACCTGGCAGTCACCGACACCGAAGTCGCCGCGCTGGTTGGGCTTGCCACGGCGCGCGGCGCCCGGAGCATCGCCGTCGGCTCCGGCCGGACCCCGGCCGCGCTGGCCGCCGCCGACGCGATCACCCAAGCCTGGCAGGCCGCCGGCGGCGTCGTGGCCGCCACGACCACCTGGCCGGAGACCGCGGCCTCCTGGCTGTGCCAGGCCCGCCGGTTCGCCGACGCGCCGGCCGACGTGTGGGTGATGACCGGCCCGGAGGTCGGCTGGGCCCAGGTGGCCCGGTGGCTGCTGTGGTCCACGTCCTGGCGGCCCGACCGTACCCTGGCCACCGCCGCCATCGGCCGCCCCGCCGCGCTGGCCCTGGTCGGCGCCCAGCAGCTGCGCGGCCTGACCGGAGCCGGCGCGAACGGCGCCACCCTGGACCGTCACCGACGACGGCGCCATCGCGGTCACCGATCCCGGAGCACCACAATGACGGCGCTGTTCGACCTGCCGGAGGCGTCGCGCGATCCGGTCAGTCCCGCCCCGGGGCGCACCTGCTGCCTGGCTGGCTCACCCCGGCCCAGCAGACGTGGCTCGTCGGCCAGTTCCGCATCTGGGCCGCCGGCCCGGTCCCGATCCGTGCCGCCAGCGTGCACGGGCACCGGATGAGCGTGCAGAGTGTGTGCCTGGGCTGGCACTGGCAGCCCTACCGGTACAGCCGGCATGCCGACGACGTCAACGGAGCCGCCGTCCTGCCGCTGCCGGACTGGCTGGTCCGCCTGGGGCGCCGAGCCCTGCACGAAACCGGCCACCCGGCGGAGCACGTCGCCCGGTACACCCCCGACGCGGCGCTGGTGAACTTCTACGACATCGGCGCCCACCTGGGCATGCACCAGGACCACGACGAAGTCTGCCGGGCGCCGGTGATGTCGCTGTCGATCGGCGACGCCTGCACCTTCCGCTTCGGCAATACCGCCACCCGCACCAAGCCCTACACCGACCTGCTCCTACGTTCCGGCGACCTGTTCGTGTTCGGCGGCGAATCCCGCCTGGCGTACCACGGGGTGCCCCGCATCCACCTCGACACTGCCCCGGCCGGCTGCGGTCTGACCGTCGGCCGCGTCAGCATCACGTTGCGCATGACCGGCCTGACCGACTCCCCTGAGAAACCCGCGCCCCGATGAGCACGACCGCCCGAAACACCGCACCCCCCAGGGAGTCCCGGCACGCCTTGTGATCCCGCGTATCCGCGTCCTTCGAGAATCCGGCCTGGCCGCAGCCTTCGGCGGCCTCGCCGTCCTGCCCGGCCGGTCGCGGCCAGAATGCGTCTCACGTTTCAGGGCGCCCGCGCGTCTTCTTCACGGAGAGGCAGCAGTTGCAGACAGGAGATCAGAATGGACGTCCGGCACGCCTATGTGGACAGTCCGGTGGGGCGGCTTCTGGTCGTCGCCGGCGATGACGCGCTGGTGGGGCTGTACTTTCCGGGCTACCGGTACACGCCCCCGCCCTCGGCGTGGGGCCGCCGCGCCGACACATCGGCCGATCCGGTCCTGGCACGGGCGCAAAGCGAACTCGGCGAGTACTTCGCCGGGGAGCGGCAGGTGTTCGACGTTCCGGCGGTGACGAACGGCGACGAGTTCCAGGAGCAGGTCTGGGCACAGCTGCGGGAGATCCCGTACGGCGAGCGGATCACCTACGGCGACATCGCGGTCGAACTGGGGAGCAAGGGGTTCGCGCAGACCGTGGGCCAGGCCGTGGGGCGCAACCCGGTGAGTATCGTCATCCCCTGCCACCGGGTGGTGGGCGCGGGCGGCAAACTCACCGGATTCGGCGGCGGGCTCGAACGCAAGCAGATCCTGCTGGACCTCGAGGAGCCGGCCGAGGCACGGGCCGGACGGCTGTTCTAGCCGTGACCTCATGCTCCGGCCGGACGGCACGCCTATCAGGCCGTGAATACCAGACCCCCCTTGTGTGCGGTCCGCGCCGAGACGCGGGCCGCTGGCGCCTTGCGCCGCACAGCCGCCGAGGCCCGGCACCGGCGCCACGGTATGCGCCTTGAGCCTGGGCGGCTGAGACTCACCCGTCCCCTGAAGAACAGCGAGGAACGTTCCCCGATGGCCAGCGACACCGCCCCTGCCCTGGAACATCCCGTCGACCCCGGAGTGGTGGTCGGTGACGACGGGCTCGCCCGACCCGCGTGGGCCAGCACCGATCCGATGCTTCGCCAGTACTACGACACCGAGTGGGGCATGCCCATCTGCGACGAGCGCGGCCTGTACGAACGGATCAGCCTGGAAGCCTTCCAGGCCGGGCTGTCGTGGGCGACGATCCTGCGCAAGCGTCCGGCGTTCCGTGCCGCGTTCGACGACTTCGACCCCGACCGAGTCGTCGGCTACGGCGACGCCGACGTCGAACGCCTCATGGCCGACGCCGGGATCGTCCGCAACCGCGCGAAGATCCTGGCGGCCGTGGCCAACGCCCAGGCGACCATCCGGCTGCGCGACCGCGGCGGCCTGGCCGAGTTCGTGTGGCGGTTCAAGCCGCTGGACACCCCCAGGCCGCGCACGTTCGCCGAGATCCCCACCATCTCCCCCGAATCACGGGCCCTGTCCAAAGCGTTGCGCGCGGAAGGGTTCGCGTTCGTCGGCCCGACCACCATGCCCTCATGGAAGCCATCGGCATCATCGACACCCACCTGCTGGACTCCCACCGCCGCGGCTCCTCCGGAATCTGGCCGGCATGACCCCGACCGTCCTGCGCATCGGCCCGGTCGGGCCGTTCGACCACGACGTCGCCCTGGCCACCCTCACTGCCCACCGCATCGAAGGACTGCACGCGATCGACCCCGAACGCGCCGTGCTGCAACGCTGGATCGACGTCGACGGCCCCCCGTCGCCGCCACGCTGCGCGTCCACGCCGCAGGGGTCACCGTGGGGACCCCCGGCGGCTCCCGCGCCCTGGACCAGGTCGTCCGCGAGCGAGTGCGCGGATGGTTCGACCTGGATGGCGACATCGCCGCGATCGACACCGTGTTCGCCGCAGACCCCGTCTTGGGCCCGCTGGTGGCGGAGCGCCCGGGGGGCGGATCACCCGGTTCCACAGCGCGTACGAAGCCGCGCTGTTCACCGTCATCGGGCAGCAGGTGTCCCTGGCCGACGCCCGGCTGATCGGTTCACGGCTGATCGCCGCCTACGGCGCCGACGCCCCCGACCCCGCATTCGGCGGCGGTCTGCGCATGCTCCCGACCCCACGGGTGATCGCCCGCCAGCCTGCCGAGGAACTGCGCGCACGCATCGGCCTGACCGGTGCCCGCGCCCGCACCGTGCTGGCGGTCGCCGAACTGTTCGCCGACCTCGGCGACACCGAGAACCTGCCCGGCCGCGCCATGCTCGGCGCGGCCTACGGGGTGGGGCCGTGGACGATGGACTATATGGCTGCCCGCGCCGGCACCGACGCCGACGCCTTCCCCGTCGGCGACGCGGTCCTGCGGCGCGTCCTGGCCGCCCGCGGCGCCGCCGATCCCGTCGTGGCGGCCGAGGATTGGCGGCCGTGGCGCAGCTACGCCGCGTCCCGGCTGTGGGCCGCGGCCTAGAAGAGGTCCTGGAGATTTTCCGTCCCCGGCATCTCACGTTCGCAGGCCGGGGCGCGTCTCCCCGATGTGGCCGAGATTCGGTCCGGAAGGAGAACGACGAATGTCCGACATCCGAAGCCAGCAGGAGCGTGCCCAGCTGTTCCGGAGCCTGCACGACGACTTCCTCGTGCTGCCCAACGCCTGGGACGCCGGTAGCGCCCGTCTGATCACCGAGGCCGGCGCCACGGCCATCGCGACCTCCTCGGGCGCGCAGTCCTGGTCGCAGGGCGTCGCCGACGGCCGCTCGCTGGCCAAGGCGGACGTGCTGGCGAACCTGGAGCGCATCGTGGCGGCCACCGACCTGCCCGTCAGCGCCGACATCGAGAACGCCTACGCCGACAGCGCCGACGATCTGCGCGCGACGATCGCGCAGTTCCTGGCCACCGGCATCGCCGGCATCAACCTGGAGGACTCCGGCGCCTCCGACGGGCCGCTGTATGACAGCGCGGCCGCCGCCGAGCGCATCGCGGCCGCCCGCGCGGCGGCCGACGACGCCGCCGTCGACCTGTTCATCAACGCCCGCACCGACGTATTCCTCCTCGGCGTGGGCGACGAGGACGGCCGGCTGGCCGACGTCATCGCCCGCGGGAACGCCTACCGGGAAGCCGGCGCCTGCGGCCTGTTCGTCCCCGGCCTGCTCGACCTCGACGCGCTGGGCACGGTCGCGCGCGACACCGGCCTGAAGGTCAACGCCATGTGGCTGCCCGACGCCCCCGCCCCCGAGCAGTTGCGTGACGCCGGCGTGTCCCGGTACTCCGCCGGCACGGCGATCGCCCAGGTCGCCTACACCGCCGCCGCCGACGCGGCCCGCGCGTTCCTCGCCGGGCAGTACGCGGCCATGGCCGCGTCTATCAATTACTTCGCGTTCAACGACAAGTTCGCGAAGTAGCCCAGGCCGGGGCGGGCGGCCGGCGCCCGGGTCGCCCGCCCCATCCATAACGCAGCCCGTCACGCCTCGCGCGTGGCGGGCTGGGCGGCGGCGCGGACGACTTTGCTCTCCGGCGAACTGGTCCGCAACGAACTCGCCCAGCAGATCGTTCTGGACCGCCTCCTGGATCTGCTTCTCGTCCTGGCCATCCGCAGCGACTTCCGCCACAGCGCGACCGCACCGCGCTCGTACCGGGCACCCGCGGACCCGCGGCTGGCCGCCGCGCTGGAGGCCATACACGAGAACGCGGCGCACTCGTGGACGGTCCCCGAACTCGCCGCGATCAGCGGCCTGTCCCGAGCCGCCTTCGCACGGGCGTTCCGGGACGCACTCGACCAGGCCCCCATGCAGTACCCGACCGAATGGCGAATGACCCCTGCCCGCGACCACCTGCGCGCCGACGATCTCAGCCTGGCCCAGATCGCCGACACCGTCGGCTACGGCTCGCCCTTCGCGTTCGCCGCAGCCTTCCGCCGACACCACGGAGAACCACCCGGAACCTGGCGTCAGAGGGAACGAACGACCGCAAACGCGCGACTGCTGACCACACACCCTGGCTCGTGAACGGTGTTCGGCCCCCACACGCCGAGCGGCCCCCGCCGTCCGACCGCAGCAGCACAGCTCGACTCCCTCGTCGAGGCCGGGGTGACACGGGTCTTCTCCGAGAAGATCTCCACCCGCGCCACGAAGCGGCGCGGGCTGGAGGCCGCCGTGAAGCTCGTCGTCCACGAGCACAAACGGCTCGGCCGCGGCATCGAACTCGCCATGCTCGCCAAGGAGCTGAAGGCGAGCGACGTCGGCCTGGAGTTCCTCACCGGAGAACTGAAGGGTTCGCACGACCCCTCGGCGGCGCGGGCGTCACCGACGAAGACAAGCTGTCCATGGCCCTCCACCTACGCGACCAGGAGATGAGCCTGCGCGACATCGCCAAGAGGGTCGTCAATCACCACCGGCGCGAAGAAGGGCCAGCACCCCTCACCCGCCACCGTCATGCGGATGCTCCGCGAACACGACGACCAGGCCGCCACGGCGGTGAGCACGTGATCACGCGGCTACTTTGCCGCAATTCGCGAACGCCATACCCGACTGCAAGTCCGTTGTGGTGTGCGTGGGGAGCTCCCATCCCGTCCGCCATCGCCCCGGCAGAGCCGAGCAGACGCGGCCCATGTGCGCCGCAACGAGGCGGAGCGGACGATCCACGCCCTCAAGGGCTTCCGTGCTGCAGCCTGTCGCTTTGACAGCGGGCGTACGTCTTTCACGGCACGGTAGCCGTCGTCATGCGCCTCTGACTCCGTCCGTAACTCTCCAGACAGCCCTTAATCGATGAACGAAACCTCGCGGTAGGCGGCCGAGGGACCGTTGAGGAGGCCGTGGTCAGGGCAGTGCCGAAGCTGCACGTCGAAGAAGGCGCTGAGGTAGGCGCGTTGTGCCCGTAGGGAGCGAGTTGGCTCGACATCGCCGACGAGCCCGGCGAGCTTGTCGGTCGGCATCTTCCCGGCGGCAGCGATGGACGCCAACTAGGCCTGGAGATCGGTGTAGGCATAGTGGCCAGCGGAGGACATCTGGAGGTTGCGGTGCCAGCCGCGCAGGTGCTGCCAGAGGGATGAGAGCACATCGTCGTGGTGGTTGCCGAGCATGCTGTTCATCAGCAGGAATGGCTGATCGAGGCCGTCCTCGACGACCGAGCCGATGGCCTCCGACCCTGAGCCCACCGCGCCATCGAGGTCGGCGGCCGCGAGGATGCGCGGGTCATCATGCATGGCCTGGGCGGCCGCGGCGCCGCCGATCGAGTGCCCGAACATGCCGACCGTGGACACGTCGGCGATGTCGCGCTTCTCCAACTGGTCGAGGACGAACCTGACATCGGCAACTCGAACGTCGGTCAGGGCGCGCAGAGTCGCCTCTTCCGTGGCGTCGAGCACGGTGGCGACGCGGCCGTCGGGGAACTGCACGGCGATCGTCTCGTGGGTGTGGTCGATGGCCACCACCAGGTAGCCCCGGCTGGCCAGGTCCTCGGCGAGGATGGTCCCGAAGCCGCGTGGGACGTTCCTGCCCGGCGAGTAAAGGATCACCGGCAGTCCGCCGGGCCGGTGCCGGACCGGGGCGTGGTGGACGGCGTGGGTCCGGGTGGGCGCCCAGTCCACGGCCCCGGGCTCGACCGAGAACTCCTCCTTCTGCTCAACGAGCCGCTGCCACTCGGCCGCCACCCCGGGGGGCAGCTGGAGGGCTGGTGCTTGCCCAGGCGCGGGCCGGGCGGGGTACCAGAAGGTGGCCATCAGCTCCCGTGCGGCGGCAGCGCGGGTGGGAAGCCAGGGATCGGTGCGCGCGTCGTCCACCAGGTGCAGCGACACTGTGCCGACGGGGTAAGGGCCCGTGGGTGACGGCAACGTCATGGTGACGGAGCGGGGATGGGCATGGCCACCGGGTGCCGCCTCGGCGCTGCTCGCGCCGGCCATCGGTGTGAGCAGCGCAAGGCCGAGGAGGCCGACGAATTGGCGGCGGCGAAGGTTCGTAGGACCCATGCCCCCAACGCTAGGGAGCGGACCCGGCCGGAACGTCCTCCCTCAGGTGGGACCACCTCCGCCGGAGGGCGGGGGCGTTCGGACGGCTCGGCTGACGCCGATGCTTGGACCAGGGACGCGCGCACGCTCCTGTTCGGGCTCCTGGTCGGGCTCCTGTTCGTGCTTGGGGCCGGGCGCGTGAACGGGATCGCGGTCGGGCTCGCGGGCGGGGTCATGGGCGGGGTCAGGTCGGAACACCCCGACCTGGACAAGGCAGTGGGACCAGGCGCGGTCCTGGCTCGGGACCGTCGCACCTTCTCAGTCATGACGCTCACGGGCGGGCTCGCGGGCGCACTCGCGCTCGGGCTCGTGCTCGAACTCTGGAACGGGCTCGTGCCCGGGCCCGGGCTCGGGCTCGGGCTCGCGAACGCGCTCACGCTCGCGATCGTGTTCACGTTCGGGCTTCCTTTCGGGCTCGCGTCCGGGCTCCTGGTCGGGCTCCTGGTCGGACTCGTTCGGTCGGTGTGGATGGAGTTCCTGGTAGCGCGGATCGTTTTGGCGGTACTGGGGCGTGTGCCCTGGCGTTTCATGAGTTTCCTAGCCGACGCCCACGAGCGGCGAGGCGTACTGCGACAGGTGGGAGCCGTGTACCAGTTCCGCCACCTCGACCTCCAGCGTCACCTCGCAGGACGCCAACCTTGATCGGCCGGTGTCAAACAAGAACGTCGTCTTGGACTGAGGAGTGGGTCAAGACCTGCTGTGACCGCTGCTACTTCGTACCGCGGAACCTCACGAACGATGAGCAGTACCGGTATCTGGTCGAGGAGTCCGAGCCCGAGCCCGATCCGGACGGCTGCCGTGTGGCGAACGAGGGTCTGGCCCTGGCAATGTGCACACAGTTCGACCAGGGCGGGCTGCCGACGCTGCAGGCGAAGCTCGAGGAGCTGCGGGAGTCGATGTGGTGGCGCAGTCCGCATTACGACGTCTTCAGCGGTCACGCGGTCGTGCTGGCCGTGGAGCAGGCGTGCGAACCGGACCCGGTCAGGTGAGACGGAGGCAAGGTCTCGCGAGACGGGACAGCCGCCGAACGGCGACTCGTCCGACTCGCCATGCGTTCAAAAACCGATCGTTTTCTGAAGATCACCGGATGGGGGCCCCTGCACCCCCGCAGGGCCTTCAAAAACCCCTTCAAAAACTTGGGTCATTCAAGAACACCGAACCACCGTTTTCTGACATGATCCGGGGTCATGAGTGACCTCCCCGAACCGTCCGGCCATCCCGAACTCCTCGTCGCCGAGCCGCTGGTGCGCACCGAGATCAAGATCGGGTACGCGCGGGTCTCGACCGGCGGGCAGAAGCTCGAACGGCAGATCGATGCCCTCACCGCCGCAGGGTGCCGGAAGATCTTCGCGGACAAGAAGTCCGGCAAGACCGACCTGCGCCCGGAGCTGAAGGCGTGCCACGCCTTTCTCGACGCCGGCGACACCCTCGTCGTCCCGAGCCTGGACCGCTACGGCCGTAGCCTCCAAGACCTCATCAACATGGTCGCCGAATTGCGCGAGCGCGGAATCGGCTTCACGTCGCTGCACGAGAACCTCGACACCACCACCCCCGGCGGAAGGCTCGTCTTCCACGTCTTCGCCGCGCTCGCCGAGTTCATCCGCGAACTCATCGTCCAGGGCACCCGCGAGGGCCTGGCCGCCGCTCGCGCCCGCGGCCGGGTCGGCGGACGCCCCACCGTCGCCACCGAGGAAGTCATCAAGGCCGCCCGCGACCTGCTGCCCGACCCCGGCCGCTCCATCGCCTCGATCGCCAAGCTCCTTGGGGTCTCCCCGGGCACCCTCTACAACCACATCCCCGACCTGCGCGAACTGCGCGCCGTCCCTCGCCAGTTGGAGGCCAGCAAGTGACCGAGCCCCCGAGACGCCCGCCGTCCAGGCGCTGACCGTGGCTGACGGGAGCCGCTGATGCGCTACTTCCGCGAGTCGATGCAGAACACCATGACCCTGTGCCGGTACAACGTACGGGCCTTCACCCATCCCGAGATCGACGCCATCGAGGAGTACGACGACCAGGTCCCCCTCCCCGCCTACTTCGAGCTGGAGACCCTGCTCGTCGACACCGACGATACCGCCGGCGCCTTCCGCCAACGGGCCGAGGAACTGACCCGCTGGCACCAGGCCCGCACCAAGCTCCTCGCCGACCCGCGGCTCAGGAACGTGAACTACGACGACCCCGAAACCAGCACCCGGGTGACGTCGACCGAGGGGTGCCACCGGAATACGGCAGAAACGGGCCGCAGGCCGAGATAGTTGCTAGTCAGCGGCGTTGGCCGGGTCGAGGGCGGCGTCCGCCAGTGGTCACTCACGCGCGGGTCATCAGGTACGCGGCGGTCAAGATGACGGCCAGGCCGCCGTCTCAGCCGATGGTCGACGCGGCCTCCGCGGCACCCCCGCGGGCCAGGTAGACGCCGGCGGTCAGGGCCAGCGCCGCCTTGTCGGCGATCAGCAGCGCCCACACCGCGCCGTGAGCCCTCGGGCGCAGCGCCAGCAGGACGAACAACCCGGTGCACAAGAACAGCCCGTACATCCGCCAGGTCTGGACGACCAGCACCGGGTCATCGGCCCCGGTGACGTCGGAGACGGCAGAGACGGCGGCGGCCAGCGCCGACACGGCCGCCAGCCAGGTGAGGACGCGGCCGATGGCCCGCCATCGGGACGGAACAGCGGCGGACACCGAAGAATTCATGATCAACTCCAGTATGCGACCTCGTGTCGCGTTAGTGGGTAGCATGGCATGTCGAGAGCACTTAATGCAGCGAGTCGTCGCGTTAGATTCGAGGAACCCATGTCCCAACCGCGGCCCGGAGGCCGTACCGCACGCACCCGCGCGGCCGTGCTCGAAGCGACCATCGACCAGCTGACCGAAGCCGGATACGCGGGGCTCAGCGTCGATGCCGTCGCGCGTCGCGCCGGCGTCCACAAGGCGACGCTCTACCGGCGCTGGGGCACCGCCGACGGCCTTCTGCTCGACGCGCTGACGCTCTTCGCCGACCGGTCCGTGGCCATGCCCGACACCGGCACCCTCGACGGCGACCTGCGGGACATCGCACGCTCCGCCCTCGCGGTCCTCACCGACCGCGCCGGGCAGGCACTCATCCGCGCGGTGGTGTCGGCCGGCCACGACGCCCAGGTCGCCCAGGTCATCCGCGCCTTCTGGACCCGGCACAACACGATGGTCGCCCGCGTCGTCGACCGGGCCGCCGACCGTGGCGAGCTCCCCGCCGGCACCGAGGCCGCCGACGTGGCACGCGCCATCGGCGCTCCCCTGTACATGCGCCTGCTGGTCACCGCCGAGCCCCTCGACACCGCGGCCGCCGACCAGTCCGCGGCCGTCGTGACTGCCGCCGCCCGCGCGGGCGTCTTCGCCCGCCCCGCGCCCCACGGCGCCGAACCTCCCATGTGACGTCCCCCGGCGGTCCGGAACCACTCTCGGGGGTTCGGCTTATCGTGCTCGTGGAGCCGGATGGCGCGGTGGGCGTCGGCGAGGGCCTGCAGGCGCTCGGAGCTGACACTGGCCTGGAAGATCTCGATGACCTCCTGCCAGGTGACGAATCCCCGGCCGAACCAGATCCCACGGTTCTCGGTCTGGTAGTAGGCGCCCCCGGCGAAGCTGTCCACCATGCGGCTCTGCCAGGCCCGGAGCCGCTCGGGGTCACCCAGGCAGTCCACCAAGGGCGCCGCGGGCGACTACCACCGCCACCGGCACGGGTAGGTACGAGTACGCCGTCACCGTCTGGGCTCTCGGACTCCAGGCCCCGACCAGCCACCCGCCGGAGACCCGTCATCTACACCTGGCCACCCGGGAACTCAGGCTCTGGGACTAGAGCCTGTGCCGAGTTGAGATCACGGGTTTCGCTGTTTCGCTGTCCCGGCCGGGCTGGGGCGGTAGACGGGCGGGATGACTCGGGGTGATCTCACGGACGATGAGTGGACCGTGTTCGAACCGCTGCTGCCGCTGGGTGAACGCGGTCCCATTCCGAACCTGCGCAGGCTCGTCAACGGCGTGATGTGGCGTTTCCGTACGGGCGGTCCGTGGAGGGACATGCCCGAGCGGTACGGGCCTTGGTCCACCGTCTACGGACGGTTCCACCTGTGGGCCAGGTCCGGAGTCTTCCAGACACTGATGGAAGCGGTGATCGCCGAGGCTGCCGCGCGCGGTCAGGCAGACCTCGACCTGGTGAGCGTGGACTCCACCGTGGCCAGGGCCCACCATCACGCTGCTGGGATGGCCGTCGACGCGGAGCTGCTTGATGCCCTGGAGAAGGCCGTCGCCAAGGAAAAGGGGCTTCACCAAAGGGACAGAACGCCCAAGTAGCCGAACTGGACGAGCAGGCGGATGCTGCCCGCGAGGAGCGACGGCGCCTGCGCCGACGCCGCAAGGCCCGGCTCCGCGCTACCGAACTGGGGCGCTCACGCGGCGGGCTGACCAGCAAGGTGCACCTGGCGGCGGACCGCCGCTGCCGCCCACTGTCCTTCGTCCTCACTCCCGGTCAGGCCGCCGACAGCCCTCGCTTCACTGCCGTTTTGGAACGCATCAAAGTCCGGGGCCCGGCCGGCCGGCCCCGCACCCGCCCTGCCGCCGTGGCTGCCGACAAGGCGTACTCCTCCCGCGCCAACCGCGCCTACCTGCACAGACGCAGGATCCGGGCGGTGATCCCCGAGAAGACCGACCAGGTGGCCAACCGGAAGAAGAAGGGGCGCCGGGGCGGGCGCCCCCCGGCCCATGACACCAGGCTCTACCGCGACCGCAACACGGTGGAACGCTGTATCAACAAGATCAAGGAGTGGCGTGGGCTCGCCACCCGCTACGACAAGACCCCGGCCAGCTACCTCGCTGGACTCCACCTGCGTGGCGCGGTCATCTGGCTCCGCAGCCTCACATGAAGATCTCAACTCGGCACAGACCCTAGGCCGGCGACGGGGTCTGTAAAGTTAACGGTGGTTCTGGAGTTGTTAGTGGGTCAGCGGCGGGCGGCGGAGGCCGACCGTCGAAGGTGATCTCGAAGGCGTTGAGTGCGGCCTTCCATCGCTGTGACCAGCGTTTGCGGCCCTGCCCCGTCGGGTCCAGGCTCATGACGGCCATGTAGACGCACTTGATCGCTGCCTGCTCGTTCGGGAAATGTCCGCGGGAGCGGACGGCCTTGCGGATGCGCGCGTTGACCGACTCGATGGCGTTCGTCGTGCAGACAACGCGCCTTATTTCTGTGTCGAATTGGAGGAAAG
>NZ_MLYP01000067.1 GCF_001866645.1 Streptomyces colonosanans | reverse complement strand
GGGCGGGGGTGGGTACGGGGGCGGTCGGGCGGGACGCGGGGGGCCGGTTCGTACGCGCTCGGTTCACGTTCTTGCCGTTCCTGCGGCCTGTGCGCCGTTTGCTGGCCATGCCCCTACCGTAGGGCGGCCGAAATCCCTGCCGCCGGGTAATCCAGTGGGATCACCGCTACGTGTGCATGCAGTACAGGGGCGGTGACCGTCAGCCGGAAGAGGCGCGCGCGGAGCGGCCGGGCTCAGTCCAGACCGACCGGTGTGATCGGCGTGACGGGGGTGTCGTCCAGGCCGTTGGTCTGGATGAGCAGGAGGTCTCCGACTGTCGCGTCGCGACCCAGGCCGAGGCTGGAGACCGGGACCGCTCCTGGAGCCTTGGCCGTACCGACGGGCTGGAGGCGTAGTTCGCCCGCAGCCCCCTGGAAGGCCAGCACCGCCCACACCTCGTCGTGTCCGATCCGGGACACGACCCTGCTCAGCCGGTCGGGGAGGACCGCGCACACGACCGTGAGTCTCTGTTGCTCCATCCGCGGGATCGCCGCGATCCGCTCCAGCACACCAGGAAAGGCCAGAGTGCCCTCCAACAGTCGCTGGACGGTCTCTCGCTCCTGGTCCCGACCGTCCCCGGCGCCGGCCGCGGCGAAGTGGACCAGGGGGAGGCCGTCGTCCAGGGTGCGCTGCCACTTGGGCAGCATGAAGTCGATGGTCAAGGCCTCGTCACGGGTGGGTGTGTGCACACCGTCGCCCTCACCGAACTGGGCGAGCCATGCATTGACATCTCCCCAACGCCATACCGGTGAGCGTCCCGCGATCCCTTCTGGGTCCGGGAAGGGCAGCATGCCCTGCCGCCGCTCGCCGTTCACCCACTGCTGGACGTTCTGCCGCGAACGCTCCGCACGCTCCGCGATGTCCGAGACGCCGACGAGGTCGGGGTCGGTGCGCAGCAGGCGCAGACCGGGCAGGCACGCGCGTAGCCGAACGACGATGCGGTGGGCGGCGTCGATCGCGTTGGCCCCGCTTTCGGCGACATCCAGAAAATGCCGACCACGATGGCGGGTCAGCAACCCGTCGAAGGTCTCGTGGACGATCCCGACAGCCTCGTCGTCGTCCACGCTGATCCCGTCCACGACGAAGTGGAACTCGTACTCCATGACGCCCCAGCCCCCCATGCGTGTGCCTGTCGCTCCTGGTTCCTGTAGTCCAGCGCCTTTCGCTCCAGGGAACGCCCCCTGGAGCTAGCCTCACCGAGTCCGGCACCGTTGTCAATTGACAACACGAGTCAACGCGCACTCCGCCCACACGGTCTTGCCCGGTCCGGTGCGTTCACGGACGCCCCACCGTTCGGCGAGAGTTTCCACGAGGAGGAGGCCCCTGCCCCCGTCGCCGTCCGCGGGGTCCGGGATCGAGTCCGGTGGCTTCGGGCGCCCCGGGTGGGTGTCGGACACCTCGACGCGTACGAAGTCGGCGTCACGGTCGCAGCGCAGCCGCAGTTCGAAGTCCCGTCCGGGGACGCGGCCGTGCAGGACGGCGTTGGCGGCGAGTTCGGCGACGACGAGGGCGACGACTTCGGAGGACGGACTGCCGTACGGCACGCCCCACAGGTCGAGCTGGTGCACGGCCAGCCGACGCGCGAGTCGCGCTCCGCGCCGGGTGGCGGAGAACCGCTGGACGAACACACTTACGGTAACGGCCTCTTGGGCGTGTGGTGCTGGCATGCGGCCAACGTTCCGGATACGCCCACCCCGCCAACAGGAACGAAACCCATACAGACGCGCTTGTATCAGTGCACACTCTGGACTGGGTGGGTAACTCACCGTGACGCTTCCCTGGTTGGGCGGGTTGAGCGAAGACCGGTGACAACGTGAGCACGGGAGGGCACGGCGATGACGGCAGACCATGACGGAGGCGGCGGTGCGAACCACGAACCCGAACTCTCCGACAGTCTCAAGACGTTCGGCGCGGTACTCAAGGCACTGCGGGAGGAATCCGGCCTGACGCAGGAGGAGTTCGCGGTACGTGTCCAGTACTCGGCCGCGTACGTGGCCAAGATCGAGCAGGGGAAGCGGTTCCCGCCGACGGATCTGCCCGCGTGCGCGGAGGAGGTACTGGGAGCGGCCGGGGCCAAGGTTCTCGGCGCGGCGGCAAGGAGCCTGACGAGGAGGGCGGGGCTGGCGTCCTGGTTCCGGCAGTGGGCGGGGATCGAAGAGGAGGCCATCTCCTTGTACGCGTATGAGTGCCAGGCGGTTCCGGGACTGTTGCAGCCCGAGGAGTACGCGAAGGCGGTGTTTGAGCGCAACCTGCCGCCGCTCACGGACGAGCAGATCGAACGACAGGTATTCGCGCGGCTGGAGCGGCAAGAGGTGCTGACAACGCGACCGAACACCGCCTTCAGCTTCATCATCGAACAGGGGGTTCTTGAGCGGTGCGTTGGGGGAAGCACCGTCACCCGGGAAGTCATCGACCACCTTCTCCAGGTGGGGCAGCGACACAACGTCGAGATCCAACTCATGCCACTCCGACAGGAAGAACACTGCGGCGTGGAAGGCCATATGTACCTCGCCGAAACACCGACCCACCAGTGGATCGGC
The DNA here is from genome assembly GCF_001866645.1 of Streptomyces colonosanans. Taxonomy (GTDB): domain Bacteria; phylum Actinomycetota; class Actinomycetes; order Streptomycetales; family Streptomycetaceae; genus Streptomyces; species Streptomyces colonosanans. The sequence continues at coordinate 58,864 of NZ_MLYP01000067.1, read as the reverse complement.
TACACCGAAGGGCAGCGGTCGAGCACGCTGATCCCCGCTCCCAAAGACGTAAGCGTGCTCCTCCAGCGCTATGGCAAGCTGCGTTCACAGGCCCTGGATTGCCGGGCTACCGTGAAGCTGCTGGAACAGATGCGAGGAGCGCTATGAGCACCGAACTGGCCTGGTTCAAGAGCAGTTACAGCGGCGGAGAAGGGGGCAACTGCGTCGAAGTAGCCGTGAGCTGGTTCAAGAGCAGCTACAGCGGCAGCGAGGGCGACAACTGCGTCGAGGTCGCCGTACACCCCGAAGCAATCCACATCCGCGACTCCAAGGACAAGGGCATCCGTCCCCTAGCCGTCACGCCAACCGCTTGGGCGGCGTTCACAGCACTCGCGGCAGGCACGTCCCTGGACGGCTGAACCAACGTCATACGCGATGTCGCGGGCGGGCACGGGAGTTGGTCCCGTGCCCGCCCGCGTTTCGGGAACCCGGCCAGTGAGACGTGCTTGACTTCCTGCTACGGCCATCACAGGAGAGAACGTCGAAGGGATCCCACCCGTGCCCCATGAAGTCGATCAGTCATTCCTGGCCCTCCCCCTACGCCCCCTCGCCGACGCCGCGCTCGCCCGCGCGCGGTCGCTCGGGGCCGAGCACGCGGACTTCCGGTTCGAGCGGGTGCGCAGCGCCGCGTGGCGGCTGCGCGACGGCAAGCCCTCCGGGTCGTCGGACACCACCGACCTCGGATACGCGGTGCGGGTCGTGCACGGCGGGACCTGGGGCTTCGCCTCGGGTGTCGATCTCACCCAGGACGCCGCCGCCAAGGTCGCCTCGCAGGCCGTGGCGATGGCCAGGCTGTCGGCGCAGGTGATCAAGGCGGCGGGGTCCGACGAGCGGGTGGCGCTGGCGGGCGAGCCGGTGCACGCCGAGAAGACCTGGGTCTCGTCGTACGACATCGACCCCTTCACCGTGCCCGACGAGGAGAAGACGGGGCTGCTGGCGGACTGGAGCGCCCGGCTGCTCACGGCCGACGGCGTCAGCCATGTGGACGCCTCACTGCTGACCGTCCACGAGAACAAGTTCTACGCCGACACCGCGGGGACGGTGACCACCCAGCAGCGGGTGCGGCTGCACCCGCAGCTCACCGCGGTCTCGGTCGACGGGTCGACGGGCGAGTTCGACTCGATGCGTACCCTCGCGCCGCCGGTCGGCCGCGGCTGGGAGTATCTGACCGGCACCGGCTGGGACTGGGACTCGGAGCTGGAGCAGATCCCGGACCTGCTCGCCGAGAAGATGCGCGCGCCGAGCGTCGAGGCGGGCGTGTACGACCTGGTGGTCGCCCCGTCCAACCTGTGGCTGACCATTCACGAGTCCATCGGACACGCCACCGAGCTGGACCGGGCGCTCGGCTATGAGGCCGCGTACGCGGGTACGTCCTTCGCCACCTTCGACAAGCTGGGCAAGCTGAAGTACGGCTCCGAGCTGATGAACGTCACCGGCGACCGCACCGCCGAGCACGGCCTGGCGACCATCGGGTACGACGACGAGGGCGTAGCGGGCCAGTCCTGGGACCTCGTCAAGGACGGAACGCTCGTCGGCTACCAGCTTGACCGGCGCATCGCGAAGCTGACCGGGTTCGAGCGGTCCAACGGCTGCGCGTACGCCGACTCGCCCTCGCACGTGCCGGTGCAGCGCATGGCCAACGTGTCCCTGCAGCCGGCTCCGGCCGGGCTGTCCACCGAGGATCTGATCGGGGGCGTGGACCGCGGGATCTACGTCGTCGGCGACCGGTCCTGGTCGATCGACATGCAGCGGTACAACTTCCAGTTCACGGCGCAGCGGTTCTTCAGGATCGAGAACGGGCGGATCACCGGTCAGCTGCGTGATGTCGCCTACCAGGCGACGACCACCGACTTCTGGGGCTCCATGGCCGCCGTCGGCGGTCCGCAGACATATGTCCTCGGTGGTGCCTTCAACTGCGGCAAGGCCCAGCCGGGTCAGGTCGCGGCCGTCTCCCACGGCTGCCCGTCGGCCCTCTTCAAGGGCGTCAACGTCCTCAACACCACGCAGGAGGCCGGCCGATGAGCGTCAGCCGTGGAATCGGCCGGGGGTCCGGGGGTTGTCCCCCGGGAAGACACAGTCTCAACACCACGCAGGAGGCCGGCCGATGAGCGTCAGCTGGGGAATCGGCCGGGGGTCCGGGGGTTGTCCCCCGGGAAAGCACAGTCTCAACACCACGCAGGAGGCCGGCCGATGAGCGCTCACACGAACAAGCCGCACGAGATCGTGGAGCGTGCCCTCGAACTGTCCCGCGCCGACGGGTGCGTCGTCATCGCCGACGAGCACTCCAGCGCCAATCTGCGGTGGGCGGGCAACGCGCTGACCACGAACGGTGTCACACGCGGGCGCACCCTCACCGTCATCGCGACCGTCGACGGCAAGGAGGGCACGGCGTCCGGGGTCGTCTCCCGCTCGGCCGTCACCGCCGACGACCTGGAGTCGCTGGTACGGGCCGCGGAGGCCGCCGCACGCGGCGCGGGGCCCGCCGAGGACGCGCAGCCGCTGGTGACAGGGGTGCCTCAGGCGCCCGACTTCACCGACGCACCCGCCGAGACGTCGTCCGCCGTCTTCGCGGACTTCGCGCCGGCGCTCGGGGAGGCGTTCGCACGCGCGCGTGCGGGCGGCCGGGAACTGTACGGCTTCGCCCACCACGAACTCGTGTCGACCTATGTCGGTACGTCGGCGGGGCTGCGTCTGCGCCACGACCAGCCGAACGGCACCCTGGAGGTCAACGCCAAGTCTCCGGACCGCACCCGCTCGGCGTGGGCGGGACGGTCGACCCGGGACTTCAAGGACGTCGACCCGGCGGCGCTGGACACGGAGCTGGCGCGGCGGCTGGGATGGGCGGAGCGCAGGATCGAGCTGCCCGCGGGCCGGTACGAGACGCTGCTGCCGCCGACCGCGGTCGCGGACCTGCTGATCTACCAGCTGTGGTCGTCGGCGGCCCGGGACGCGGCCGAGGGCCGTACGGTCTTCAGCAGGCCCGGCGGCGGCACGCGCATCGGCGAGAAGCTCTCCCGGCTGCCGCTGACCCTGCGCAGCGATCCCCACGAGCCGGGCCTTGAGACATCCCCCTTCGTCATCGCGCACGCTTCCGGCGACGACGCGTCGGTGTTCGACAACGGGCTGCCGCTGCAGGCCACCGACTGGATCGGCGACGGCGAGCTGAAGCATCTGACGAGCACGCGGCACAGCGCGGCCCTGACCGGCCTTCCGGTCACACCCTCGATCGGCAACCTGATCCTGGACGGGGGCTCCGACCGCTCCCTGGAGGACATGGTCGCGGGCACCGAGCGCGGTCTGCTGCTGACCTGCCTCTGGTACATCCGCGAGGTCGATCCGGCGACCCTGCTGCTCACCGGCCTGACCCGGGACGGGGTCTACCTCGTCGAGAACGGCGAGGTCACCGGCGAGGTCAACAACTTCCGCTTCAACGAATCCCCGGTCGACCTGCTGGGCCGCGCGAGCGAGGCGGGGCGTTCGGAAAAGACATTGCCGCGCGAGTGGAGCGATTGGTTCACTCGAACCGCGATGCCTCCCCTGCGGGTGCCCGACTTCAACATGAGCTCTGTCAGCCAGGGCGTATAACCTCGTAGGCGGCTGTCACCCGACCGCCCACAAGATCACCTGAGGAGACACGAGAACCGTGACGGACATCGTCGACGAGCTGAAGTGGCGCGGGCTGTTCGCCCTGTCCACTGATGAGGACGCTTTGCGCAAGGCGCTCGCGGACGGTCCCGTCACGTTCTATTGCGGCTACGACCCGACCGCGCCGTCCCTGCACGTGGGGCACCTGGTGCAGGTGCTCACCATGCGCCGGCTCCAGCGGGCCGGCCACCGGCCGCTGGCGCTGGTGGGCGGTGCCACGGGCCAGATCGGTGACCCGCGTCCGACCGCGGAGCGCACGCTGAACGACCCGGAGACCGTCGCCGGCTGGGTCGAGAAGCTGCGCCGCCAGATCGAGCCGTTCCTCTCCTTCGAGGGGGACAACGCGGCGGTGCTGGTCAACAACCTCGACTGGACCGAAGGCCTGTCCGCGATCGAGTTCCTCCGGGACATCGGCAAGCACTTCCGTGTCAACAAGATGCTGACCAAGGACTCCGTCTCCCGGCGCCTGGAGTCCTCCGAAGGCATCAGCTACACCGAGTTCAGCTACCAGCTCCTGCAGGGCATGGACTTCCTCCAGCTCTACCGGAGGCACGGCTGCACGCTCCAGCAGGGCGGCAGCGACCAGTGGGGCAACCTCACGGCGGGCCTGGACCTGATCCACAAGCTGGAGCCCAGCGCGACGGTGCACGCCCTGGCGACGCCGCTGATGACGAAGGCGGACGGCACCAAGTTCGGCAAGACCGAGGGCGGGGCCGTCTGGCTCGACCCCGAGATGACGACGCCGTACGCGTTCTACCAGTTCTGGCTGAACGTGGACGACCGGGACATCTCGCCTTACATGCGGATCCTGTCCTTCAAGTCCCGCGAGGAGCTGGAGGAGCTGGAGGAGCAGACCGAGGAGCGCCCGCAGGCCCGTGCCGCGCAGCGCGCGCTGGCCGAGGAGCTGACCACGCTGGTGCACGGCGCCGACCAGACGGCCGCCGTGATCGCCGCGTCCAAGGCCCTCTTCGGCCAGGGCGACCTGGGCGGTCTCGACGCCAAGACGCTGGCGGCGGCCCTTTCCGAGGTGCCGCACATCCAGGTCGCCGAGCTCGCCCCGGTGGTCGACCTGTTCGCCGAGGTGGGTCTGGTGGCCAGCAAGTCGGCCGCGCGGCGCACGGTGAAGGAGGGCGGCGCGTACGTGAACAACGTCAAGGTGACCGCCGAGGACGCCGTCCCCGCCACGGAGGACCTGCTGCACGGGCGCTGGCTGGTGCTGCGCCGCGGCAAGAAGAACCTGGCCGCGGTCGAGGTCACGGGCGCCTGAGGCGTTCCTGTACGTCCTGAAAGGGGGCGGCCCACCGGGGCCGCCCCCTTTCCTGCGGTGTCACGCTCTCTGCCGCTGTCTGCCGCCCTTCCTCGCCAGGTACACCGTCTCACCGAGGAAGACGAACAGGACCGCGGCGGCGATCTGGAGGCCGTGGCGGCCCCAGTCGATGCCGGGGGTGCCGGCGATACCGATGGCGCGGGCGACCGCATTACCGACGATGCCGCCGATCATGCCCATGAGTGTGGTCAGCCAGATCGGGCTGTGCTGCTTTCCCGGAAGTATCAGTTTGGCGATGGTGCCCAGCACGAATCCGACGATGATCGCCCACAACCAGCCCATGACTGCCTCCTGGTACGGCTCGACGCGAGCAGTACGCCCAGTCTCGGCGTGTAGGCCATACGGCGCATGTCGGGCAGGCCGCTACGTGACGGTGCGCAGTGTGGTCGCGCAGACAGAGGGCGCCCCGGTCTCGAAGGCGGCGGAGGCGCGGCGTAACGTTGTCGGTGTGTGAGCCCGGTTGCGGCCGGGTCGCAGACGGCATACGCGGGCCGGGGAGAGTCCGAGGCAGGCGGGTGGTGGAGTGTGATGCGGAAGCTGAACCACGGTGGTGGCGCCCCGGTGTTCCGGATCACCGGTGCCCGGCAGGGTCTCGCGGCGGATGTGCGCGGCCGGCAGCGCCGTTATGTCATCTCGATGAGCGTGCGCACGTTGGCGGTGATCCTCGCGGCCACCCTGTGGAACGTCGAGCGTCCCGTCGCCATCGTTGCGCTGGTCCTGGGGGCCGTCCTTCCCTATATCGCGGTCGTCATCGCCAACGCGGGACGTGAGAACGCGCCGGGTCTCCCGTCCACATTCGTCACCACCCCGATGCGTCCCATGATCGCGCCGTCGGACGATGAGGGCCCCTCCGTTTCGCACGGAACCGGGGATGGAGCAGGCGCCGCGGAATCCGCCCCGGAAGACGCCGCGGAATCCGCCCCGGCCGAGCCTGCGGCCGGATTCCGGAGCGAACCGGGCGAGCGGACCTGACCGCGGCGGATCGCCGGACATCGCCCGGACGCGGAATTGCATCCCGTGTCAGGCCCAGGAAAAGCTGAGATCAATCATGTTGTTCCGGTGCCGGGCAGCGGGTGACCCATGACATACTTCGTACGCGCTCCGCATCCCCCGTCGGAGCGACAGACCGACGCCGGGCAGCTCCCCCCGTGGCTGCTCGGCGTCGCCTTTTGCCGGTCCGGGACGGGGTAGGGTCGGGACGTGACCGTCCCTGATCATGATGCGCCGATCTGCTCCGCCAGGGGCTGCCGCGCCGCCGCCGTGTGGGTGCTCGCGTGGAACAACCCGAAGATCCACACTCCGGAGCGCCGCAAGACGTGGCTCGCCTGCGAGGAGCACCGGGAGCACCTGTCGAAGTTCCTGGGCGTGCGGGGGTTCCTGAAGGACGTCGTCAGGCTGGAGGACTGGAAGTCTCCCGAAAGCGGCTCGCCGGCGGGCTGAGTCACCCGCCGATCGCGGACATCGGCCGCTGAGGCTGCAGGAATGACGGATCGTCCAGGCCCGAGCCCGCCTTCTTTCCCCACATCGCGAGCCGCCAGACCCGGGCGATCTCCTCGTCGGGCGCACCGGAGCGGAGTGCCGCGCGCAGGTCGGTCTCCTCGGTGGCGAACAGGCAGGTGCGGATCTGTCCGTCGGCCGTCAGCCGGGTGCGGTCGCAGGCCGCACAGAACGGGCGGGTGACCGAGGCGATCACCCCGACGCGGTGCGGGCCGCCGTCGACGATCCAGCGTTCGGCCGGGGCGGAGCCGCGCGCGTCGGCGCCCTCGGGGGTCAGCTCGAAACGCGCGCGCAGTGCGGCCAGGATGTCCCCCGCGGTGACCATGCCCTCGCGCTTCCAGCCGTGCTGGGCGTCCAGGGGCATCTGCTCGATGAAGCGCAGCTCGTAGTCATGCTCGACCGCCCAGGCGAGCAGGTCCGGGGCCTCGTCGTCGTTCAGGCCCGGCATCAGGACGGAGTTGACCTTGACGGGGGTCAGGCCCGCCTCGCGGGCGGCCCTCAGGCCCTCGATGACGTCCTTGTGGCGGTCCCGGCGGGTGAGGGCCTTGAAGACGTCCGGGCGGAGGGTGTCCAGCGAGACGTTCACCCGGTCGAGGCCTGCGGCTTTCAGGGCCGCGGCCGTGCGGCCCAGGCCGATGCCGTTCGTGGTGAGGGACATCCGGGGGCGCGGCCGCAGCGCGGCGACCCGCTCGACGATGCCGACCAGGCCGGGGCGGAGCAGGGGCTCGCCTCCCGTGAAGCGGACCTCCTCGATGCCGAGGGAGGTGACCGCGACGCCGATCAGGCGGACGATCTCGTCGTCCGTGAGCAGATCGGGCTTGGCCAGCCACTGCAGGCCCTCCTCGGGCATGCAGTACGTGCATCGCAGATTGCACCGGTCGGTCAGCGATACCCGCAGGTCGGTGGCCACCCGGCCGTAGGTGTCGATGAGCACGTGGGCCCCCTCCCTCGTCGCGGATCACTCGTCTTCCGTTAGGTGCGAGCGTACGTGACACCGCTGACATCGACATCGCCTCGGCGCACAGCGCGTCAAGCGCGCGAATACGCCGCGGCCGCGGCGTGGGGATCCCTACGCCGCGGCCGTCGGTGCGAACCGGTCAGTGCGCGCCGGTCAGTGCGCGCCGGTGCCGGTCAGGGACCGGACCTCCAGCTCCGCGTACTTGCCGGGGTCCGGCTGCTCCTTGGACAGCAGTGTGCCCAGCCAGCCCAGCAGGAAGCCGACCGGGATGGAGATGATGCCGGGGTTCTCCAGCGGGAACCAGTGGAAGTCGACGTCCGGGAACATCGACGTCGGCTTGCCGGAGACCACCGGGGAGAACAGCACCAGACCGACCGCGGTGACCAGGCCGCCGTAGATCGACCACAACGCGCCCGCGGTCGTGAACCGCTTCCAGAAGAGGCTGTAGAGGATCGTCGGCAGGTTGGCGGAGGCGGCGACGGCGAAGGCGAGGGCGACCAGACCGGCGACGTTCAGGTCGCGCGCGAGGGCGCCCAGCACGATGGACACGGCGCCGATGCCGACCGTCGCCCAGCGGGCCGCGCGCATCTCCTGCTTCTCGCCGGCCTGGCCCTTCTTGATGACGTTCGCGTAGATGTCGTGCGCGAACGAGGAGGACGAGGCCAGGGTGAGCCCGGCGACGACCGCGAGGATGGTGGCGAAGGCGACCGCCGAGATGGAGGCCAGCAGGATCGCCCCCCAACTGGAGTCCGTGCCTCCCAGGTGCAGGGCGAGCAGGGGCGCCGCCGTGTTGCCCGCCTTGTTGGAGGCGATGATCTCGTCCGGTTTGATGAGGGCGGCGGCACCGAAACCGAGGGAGAGAGTCATCAGGTAGAAGGCGCCGATCAGGCCGATCGCCCAGTTCACCGACTTCCGGGCGGCCTTGGCGGTGGGCACCGTGTAGAAGCGGATCAGAATGTGCGGCAGGCCCGCGGTGCCCAGAACGAGGGCGATGCCGAGCGAGATGAAGTCCAGCTTGGTGGTGCCGGTGGCACCGTACTTCAGGCCGGGCTCCAGGAAGGCCGAGCCCTTTCCGCTGTTGTCGGCGGCCTTGCCGAGCAGGTCGGAGATGTTGAAGTTGAACTTCAGCAGGACCAGGAAGGTCAGCAGCAGGGCACCCGCGATCAGCAGGACCGCCTTGACCATCTGCACCCAGGTGGTGCCCTTCATACCGCCGATGGTGACGTAGACGATCATCAGGACGCCGACCAGGGCGACGATGCCGATCTTGCCGCCGTCGCTGGTGATGCCGAGCAGCAGGGAGACCAGGACGCCCGCGCCCGCCATCTGAGCGAGCAGGTAGAAGATCGACACGACGATGGTGGAGGTGCCGGCCGCCGTGCGGACCGGGCGCTGGCGCATGCGGTACGCCAGCACGTCGCCCATGGTGTAGCGGCCGGAGTTGCGCAGCGGCTCGGCGACCAGGAGCAGGGCGACCAGCCAGGCGACCAGGAAGCCGATGGAGTACAGGAAGCCGTCGTACCCGAAGAGGGCGATCGCGCCCGCGATGCCGAGGAAGGACGCGGCGGACATGTAGTCGCCGGAGACGGCGAGGCCGTTCTGGAAGGCGGTGAACTGGCGGCCGCCCGCGTAGAAGTCGGCGGCGTCCTTGGTCTGGCGGCCCGCCCAGATGGTGATGACGAGGGTCGCCACCACGAACACCGCGAACAAGGTGATGATCAGCGGCCGGTGCTTGCTCGCCTCACCGGCTGCCAGGATCACTGCGTGGTTCATGCGCCGCCCTCCATACGGGACTTGATGGCCTCGGCCTTGGGGTCGAGCTTGGCGGCGGCGTGCCGTGCGTACCACCAGGCGATCAGGAACGTGCTGAGGAACTGGGCGAGGCCGAGCACCAGGGCGACGTTGACGTTGCCGAAGAGCTTGGTGCCCATGAAGCCGCCGGCGTAGTTCGACAGCAGGACATAGACGAGGTACCAGGCGATGAACGCCACGGTCAGCGGAAAGGCGAACGAGCGGTGGGAGCTGCGCAGTTCACCGAATTCCGCGCCCTCCTGGACCGCGACGAACTCTTCGGTGGACGGCAGGCGGTGCTCGGTCTTCGAGGGGGGAGGTGCATCGGTAGCCACGGTGTCTCCTCGCGTAACGGGTGCGGTGACGGCGGCCGTCGGCGGCGAGTGCGGGTTCGCCGTCGGGGACGGGTCGGGTACGGGCATACGGTCCTCAAAGTGATCTGAATCACGTGACGGAATGTGACGATATCGCTTCTCTATGTAATACGGGAAGGGGCATCGATCGCCCCGGCTCCCCCTGCCCAAGGTCACGGCGCCACACGTGGACCGGTTCAACTCCCTTTACTTCTTTCGCACATACTTGCCAAAACCCATTGCTGACCAGCCTGGATGCCGGATAGCTTCGCTCTGCACCACCGTCATGTACCTGCCGGGCGTCAGCGCGTCCCGGTTCGTTCACGTACCCGGATGATGTGGAGACCCCATGGCTCACCTGCCTTCCCGACGCCGTCTCGCCCTGGCTGTGCCGGTCGTGTTGTCGCTCACCGCCTCCCTGGGCTTCCTGCCCGGTGCGGCGTCGGCCGCCCCACGCACCACCACCGCACAGACCGCCTCCGGCGTCGAACTTGCCTATGTGGTCAACACTCAGACGGACCGTCACACGATCTCGGCGGTGCAAGCGGCGATATCCAAGGCCGGCGGCACCATCGTGGAGACGTACGACAAGATCGGCGTGATCGTCGCCCACTCCGCGAACCCGGACTTCGCCAAGTCCCTGCGTACCGTCCGCGGGGTGCAGTCCGCGGGCGCGACCCGGACCGCGCCGGTGACCGCCGCGGGCACGACGGACGAGGGCTCCGCGCAGTACCTGACGAAGGCGGAGGCGGCGAAGCTCGCCGCTCAGAGCACGGCACCGGGCCAGGAGCCCCTGGAGGCCGAGCAGTGGGACCTGCGCGCGATAGGCGCCGACAAGGCCGCCAAGATCAACCCGGGGAGCCGCGACGTCACGGTCGCCGTCATCGACACCGGCGTCGACGACACCCACCCCAACCTCGCCCCGAACTTCTCCGCCTCCCAGTCCGCGAGTTGCGTGGGCGGCAAGGCCGACACCTCCTACGGCGCCTGGCGGCCCGCGGACCCCGGCCACTACCACGGCACGCATGTCGCCGGTGAGATCGCCGCGGCTCGCAACGGCACCGGCGTCGCCGGTGTCGCCCCGAACGTCAAGGTCTCCGGCATCAGGGTGGCCGACCCGGTCAGTGAGCTCTTCTACCCCGAGAGTGTCGTCTGCGCGTTCGTGTTCGCCGCCGACCACGGCGTCGAGATCACCAACAACAGCTACTACGTGGACCCGTGGCGCTACAACTGCATGGACGACCCGGACCAGCGGGCCGTCGTCGACGCGGTCAACCGCGCCCAGCTGTACGCCCAGCGCAAGGGCACCCTCAGCGTCGCCTCGGCGGGCAACTCCAACGACGACCTCGCCTCGCACGCCATCCTCGACCCCTCCAGCCCCAACGACACGACCCCGGCGGACCGCACGGTCGACCCGCACAAGTGCCTTGACATCCCGACCCAGTTGGAGGGGGTCGTCACGGTCAGCGCGACCGGGCCCACCAACGTCAAGTCCTACTACTCCAGTTACGGAAACCACGTCGTCGACGTCGCGGGGCCGGGCGGCGACAAGTACGTGAGCGCGGACACGCCGTCCAAGAACGGCCGCATCCTCTCCACGATGCCGAACGGCGAGTACGCCTTCCTGCAGGGCACCTCGATGGCGGCGCCGCACGTCGCGGGCGTGGCCGCGCTGCTCAAGTCCAAGCACCCGCACGCGACTCCGGCGCAGCTCCAGGCGCTCCTGAAGGCCCAGGCGGACAACCCGGGCTGCCCGAAGGACCCCTACGACTACAACGGCGACGGGGTCGTGGACGCGACCTGCGAGGGCGGCAAGCGCGTGAACGGGTTCTACGGCTTCGGCATCGTCAACGCCCTTCGGGCCGTCAAGTAGCCGCATCCATCCACGTGTCGATCTTCCGCACGCATGGAACCGCTAGTACCGCAAAACGAACTGGAGCCCCAATGACAGCGCCGCGCAAGCGTTCCCGTCGTCTCGTCGCCCTTCCGCTGGGAATGGCCATGGCAACCGCCTTCGCCTTCCTGCCGAGCATCACCGCGTCGGCGGCGGAGGCGGCCCCGAAGGCCTCGGCGGCCGACGCGGCCACCCTCAGCTACGTCGTCAACATACCCACCGGACAAGGGCCGTCCGCGACGGTGAAGAAGGCCATCGCCGACGCGGGCGGCACGATCACGATCGCGTACGACCAGATCGGCGTGATCGTCGTCCACTCCTCGAACCCCGACTTCGCACGGACCATCCGCAAGGTTCCGGGCGTGCAGTCGGCCGGTGCCACCCGCACCGCGCCGCTTGCCACGCAGTCGACCACCGACATCGGCGTGACGAAGGAGCTCACCGCCGAGGAGGTCGCGAACGCCCAGGCCGCCGACGGCCAGGACCCGCTGGAGTCGTTGCAGTGGGACCTGCCCGCCATCAAGGCGGACAAGGCGCACGAGAAGACGCTCGGCAGCCACGACGTCACCGTCGCCGTCATCGACACCGGCGTCGACGACACCCACCCCGACCTCGCGCCGAACTTCAACCGCGACGCGTCCGTCAACTGCGTGTCGGGCAAGCCGAACACCGCCGACGGCGCCTGGCGGCCGAGCGCCACGGAGAGCAACCACGGCACGCATGTCGCGGGTGAGATCGCGGCCGCCAAGAACGGCATCGGCATGACGGGCGTCGCACCCGGCGTGCAGGTCGCCGGCATCAAGGTGTCCAACCCGGACGGCTACTTCTACACCGAGGCCGTGGTCTGCGGCTTCGTCTGGGCGGCCGAGCACCACGTGGACGTCACCAACAACAGCTATTACACCGACCCCTGGAACTTCAACTGCCTCGACGACGCCGACCAGAAGGCGCTCGTCGACGCCATCACCCGGGCCTCGCAGTACGCGGAGCACAAGGGCACGGTCAACGTCGCGGCCGCGGGCAACGAGAACTACGACCTGGACGCGGACTCCATCACCGACCCCGTCTCCCCGAACGACGGCGCGTCGGGTGACCGGGTGATCGACCCGCACAAGTGCTTCGACATCCCGACCCAGCTGCCCGGTGTGGTGACCGTGGCCGCGACCGGTGCGAAGGGCATCAAGTCGTCGTTCTCCAACTACGGTCTGAACGTCATCGACGTCGCCGCGCCGGGAGGCGACTCCACCGCGTACCAGCCCCCGGCCGCGCCGGCCACCAGCGGTCTGATCCTCGGCACGCTGCCCGGCGGCAAGTGGGGCTACAAGGCGGGCACGTCGATGGCGTCCCCGCACGTCGCGGGGGTGGCCGCCCTCATCAAGTCGACGCACCCGAACGCCACCGCCGGCCAGGTGAAGGCCCTGCTGTACTCCCAGGCCGACGCCACGCCGTGCACGGACCCGTACGACATCAACTCCGACGGCAAGATCGACGCCGTGTGCCTCGGGTCCAAGAACCACAACGGGTTCTACGGGGCGGGGATCGTGAACGCGCTGAACGCCGTGACGAAGTAAGGGTCGTCCGTACGCAAGGGGCCGGGCCGTCGCCCGGCCCCTTCCGTCATGTTGATCCAGTACACACGGCAGAGTGATCTCATGAGGTATACGAACACCGCATGGGCGGCACTGGGCGGGGACCCCGCACTGTTGTCGCGGATATCGACCGTCATACGGGACGGGGCGCTGCCGGCACGTCTGCCCGTGCGGGAGATGGCGCGGGCCTGTGTCGGGACGTGTGCGCTGGCCGCCGCCGAATGGGGCGCCCGGCGGGCCGGGTTGCCGGTCGTGCCTCACGTCCTGGTCGACGACGGGGCCGTGGCCACCGCCTTCCACAGCGAGCGGCATCTGCTGGTCGACGGCCGTGAACCGGTCAACTTCGCGCCGCTGTCCCGTTTCTGGCCCACGGCGGACGGCTGGGTGCGCACCCACGCGAACTATCCGCATCACCGGACGCGGCTGCTGGCCGCCCTGGGGCTGCCGGCTCAGGCGTCCGTGGCGGACGTGGCCGCCGCCCTCGCCGAGCGGCCGGCCGTCGAGGCCGAGGAGAGCGTGTACGCGGCCGGAGGGCTCGCGGTCGCGCTGCGCACCCCCGAGCAGTGGGCGGCGCACGAGCAGGGACGCACCGTCGCCGCTCACCCGCTGGTGGGCCGGGAACGGCTCGACACGGCACCCGAACGACCGCTTCGGCCGTCGACCGCAACGCCGCTGCTGCCCGCGGCGGGCCTGCGCGTCCTGGACCTCACCCGGGTCATCGCGGGCCCCGTGGCCACCCGCACGCTGGCCCTGCTCGGTGCGGACGTCCTGCGCGTCGACAGCCCTCACCTTCCCGAACTCCCCGACCAGCACGCCGACATGGACACCGGTAAGCGGTCCACCGTCCTCGCTCTGGCGGCGCCCGCAGACCGCCGCACCTTCGAGGAGCTGCTGGCGGAGGCCGACGTGGTCGTCACCGGCTACCGGCCCGCCGCGCTCGACCGGTTCGGGCTCACCCCCGAGCAGCTGGCGGAGCGGCGGCCCGGGCTGGTGGTGGCGCAGTTGTCGGCGTGGGGCGGGTACGGGCCCTGGGGCGAGCGGCGCGGCTTCGACAGCCTGGTGCAGGTCGCCACCGGCATAGCCGTGACCGAGGGGTCGGCAGAGCGGCCGGGCGCACTGCCCGCGCAGGCCCTCGACCACGGTACGGGGTATCTGCTGGCCGCCGCGGTCCTGCGGTCCCTCACCGAACAGACCGAGGAGGGCGGAAGCCGGGTCGTACGCCTGGCGCTGGCGCGGACAGCAGCCTGGCTGACGAACGGGGCCGCCCGGGCTGCCGGACAGGCGCGGGCGGTGTACCGCGGCCCGGACCCCTGGCTGGCCGAGACCGACAGCGTGCTGGGACGGCTCAGGTACGCCCTGCCGCCGGTCCGCTTCGCCGGCGGCCCGACCGACTGGGCACGACCGCCGGGAGCATGGGGCGCGGATCGGGCGCGCTGGGAGTGAGCACGGACAGCCGGCGTCGGGATCCGGACGGTATTCGGCCGGAAGCATACGGAGAGCCGGAACGCCGCTCTCCTGGTTGATTTACTGAGGTTGCCCGCTTCCGTGGCGACTCGCGAGTATCCAGAGATGAGTCCCATACGATCGACAGCGGATTCCAACGACCGTGACGCGCAAGCGTCTTCCGGGTCCGTCGCGGGCCCCGCGCCCCGGCCCTCCGCACGTCGAGCCGTTCTGGTGCTCGCTTTCGTCACGACCGCCACCCTGATACCGCTTGTCGGCCCCTCGGCCACGCTGCACGGCACGGGTGAGGCGGCAGCGCCCGGAGTCGGCGGCATAGGTCTGCTGCGCACCGTGCTGCTCGTGTCGTTGTGCATCCCCGCGGGCGAACTCCTCGTCGCCCGGCTGGCCTCTCGGGTGCCGGGCGCGCCCCCGGCGGCCGTGCCGCGAAGTTGGGCGCCCTACGCGGCCTGTGCGGGTTTCGTCGCCGCGCTGGGGCTCGCGTCGGTCGTGGCCACCGGCAATCTGGTTCCGCACTCTCTCGGCCAGATCGATGTCGGCGGGCTGTACCGGACGCGGGACGGCGCGCTGGCGCTCCTGGAGGTCAACGCCTTCCTCGTGGCCGGGCTGTGCGCCCTGTCGCGCCGGGCGTCCCTCCAGGTGTGGCCGCCGGCAGCGGTGATCGTCGCCGAGGCGCTGCGGGCCCACCCCACGACGGAGCACAGCCCTCTGGTGGGCTCCGGCCTGACGCTCGTTCACCTCATCTGCGGAACGCTGTGGCTGGGCGGGCTGCTGTACGTCCTGCGCACACTGCGGCACTGGCGTACCGCCCCCCGGGCGGGCGCCGCGTTGCTGGGCCTCTACGCGCGCGTGGCGGCCGTTCTGCTCGCCGCGCTCACCGCGACAGGCACCTGGAGTTCGCTGCGCCGTATGCCGCGCGAGACGATCCTCGACCAGCTGACGCAGACCGCGTACGGCCGCACCCTGCTCGCCAAACTACTGCTCGTGGCCGTCGTCGCCGTGCTGGCCCTGGTCGCGCGCCTGCGTCTGCGGCGCGCCGCGGACCCGCTCGGCGCCTGTACTCCCGCGCGTGCGGAGGTGGTGGCGCTGGGCCTGGTCGTCGCGGTGTCGGGGCTGCTGACGGCGCTGCCGCTGCCGATCCGCTGGTCTTGATCAGCCGCCGGTGAGGAGCATCCGCGCGGGGCGGGCGGTCCGCACCCACTGCTCGGTGCGGACCGCTTCGGTCATCGCGTGCGCTCCCTGGCCGCCGGTGAGTTCGTGCGACCCTGGCGCCGGGCCGGCGCTCAGGCAGTGACCGAGGGCGCTTCACGGTACGCCGGCGCCGGCTCCCGTCGTGCGTCGAGGGCGCCCCGGGCCAGCAGGGCCTGCGCGACGGCGTAGGTGAGCATGACCCACAGGTCGGGCCGCGGAAGCTGCGGCCACTCGGCGATGCCGGTCGCGATGAGCGTGTCGGAGAGCAGGAACAGCGCGCCACCGACGCCCACGACGGGCCCGAGCCGGGTGGAGCCGCACGCCATCGCGGTGAGCAGCAGGCTGTAGCCCGTGACGGGGATGCGCAGGTCGGCCGGGAGGCCGGGCCACAGCAAGGCGACGAGGACGACGAGGGCGGCGCCGTAGACGCCGGCGACCCATGCTCCACGCGCGTGTGCAGTGCCGTACCGCGCGAAGTAGACGAGATAGCAGACGTGCCCCGCCGCGAAGGAGCCCATCCCGGCGAGGAAGGCGGCGTCGGCGTGGAACAGCAGCAGGACGTCGCCGCCCCACCCGAGGAGCAGTGCCGCGACCAGGAGGCGCGGCCCGCCGCGCACGCACGCGTAGAGCGCGAGCAGCGGTATCAGAAGGGGCTTGGCGACGATGTGGCCGAGGGCGTATCCGGCGGCGAGGCAGGAGAGGTCGACGGCGACGGCGAACCAGAACAGAGAGAGGAGCATGCGGGCGAGGCGTTCGGCCCGCGGCAGCTCATGCCCTTCCGCGGGCCGCTCTCCGCGGAGCCTCATGCGACGGGCCCGTCGACGGCGGCGGCCGGGGACACGGCCCGGTCCGCGGGGTGCCAGCCGGGGCCGCGGAAGACACGTCCGGCGCGCTCGCTCCAGCCGGCCGCCGCCTTCACGTCCCGGGCGATGGCGACGTACTCGTGCGTGGCGACCTTCAGCGGGTTGTGTGTGTCGATGTTCTTGGTCAGCCCGTACACGGGCCGGTCGGTCTCGGGGACGAAGGACCCGAACAGCCGGTCCCAGACGATGAGGATCCCGCCGAAGTTGCGGTCCAGGTAGCCGCCCTGGGACGCATGGTGCACCCGGTGGTGCGACGGGGTGTTGAAGACGAACTCGAACCACCGGGGCATCCGGTCGATGCGCTCGGTGTGGATCCAGAACTGGTAGACGAGGTTCACCGAGGAGCAGAACGCCAGCGCGGCCGGGTGCACGCCGACGGCGACCAGGGGGAGGTAGAAGGGCCAGACGGTGAGCGACGTCCAGGGCTGGCGCAGCGCGGTGGTGAGGTTGAACTTCCGGCTGGAGTGGTGCACGACGTGGCAGGCCCACAGGATCCGGATGACGTGGTGACCGCGGTGGGACCAGTAGTAGAAGAAGTCCTGCGCGAGCAGCATGAGCAGGACGGTCCACCACAGCACAGGCACGCGCAGCGGCGTGAGCTCGTAGACGGCTGTGTAGATCGCGACGATCGGGAACTTCCACAGGAAGTCGAAGAAGAGGCTGCCCAGCCCCATGCCGACGCTCGTCGCCGCGTCCTTCGCCTCGTACCCGGCGTCGTCCTCGTCCGGATGGAGCCGGACGCTGACGATCTCGAGGACCGTGAGCAACAAGAAGGCTGGTATCGACCAGACCACGACGTCGGGAAGGTTCGGCATGGGGGAACCGTAGAGCGACCGGGCGGCCGGGGCCAGAGGCTGTTACTCACAAGTATTACCGGCGGTATGCGCTTGTTTATTGGTGATCTCCTCCAAACGGCGGGCCGGCCGAAGGACAGCTCCGCCGCGCCGCGGCCTCAGGCCCCGACCGCGCCCAGCAGCGACCCGGCCGCATAGGTGATGCCCATGGCCAGCGCCCCGCCCACCACGTTCCGCACCAGGGCCCGTCCCGGCCTGGCCGCGCCCAGTCGCGCGCTGGCCCATCCGGTGACGACGAGCGCGGCCAGGACGGATCCGACCGTCACAGGAAGCCGCGCGCCCTCGGGTGGCAGCACGATCGCCAGCAGCGGCAGCAGTGCTCCCACCGTGAACGCCAGGAAGCTCGCCCAGGCCGCGTGCCACGGGTTCGCCAACTCGTCGGGGTTGATGCCGAGTTCCACGCTGGCGTGAGCGCGCAGCGCGTCCCGTTCCGTCAACTGCAGCGCCGCCTCCCGGGCCACCTCCTGTGACAGGCCCCGCCTCTCCAGCAGTGCCGTCAGCTCCTCCAGTTCCTCCTGCGGCTGTTCCCTCAGTTCCCGCTTCTCCAGGGCCAGCGCCGCCCTCTCCGAGTCCCGCTGGGTCGACACCGACACGTATTCGCCCACCGCCATCGACATGGACCCGGCCAGCAGCCCGGCCAGACCGGCCGTCAGCAGCGCCGTGCGGTCACTCGTCGCGCCCGCAACACCGACCACGAGGCCCGCGGTGGAGACGATGCCGTCGTTCGCGCCGAGGACCGCCGCCCGCAGCCAGTTCAGCCGCGAGCCGAGCGCACCGCCGTGCGCTTCGTCGTGCATGCGTTGCGTCACACAGGGAGGATGACACCCCGGGAACTCCCGCCGCCGCACCGACTCGGCCCGCCGGCCCTCACCGGCCGGTCGCATCGGGCGGCACCGGCACGTCGAGGGGCCGTCCCGACTGGTCGTCACCTCGGGCCCTGAACGCACACCGCGGACGGCGCTGTCGGTGGCGGCCCGTATCCTCAGTGACCATGCTCGAAGACCGTACGACCGCAGCGTCCCCGGCCGCCTGGCCGACCGCGTATCCCGAGGGGTACGCGGTCGTCGACGTGGAGACCACCGGCCTGGCGCGGGACGACCGGATCATTTCGGCCGCCGTCTACCGGCTGGACGCACGCGGCGAGGTCGAGGACCACTGGTACACGCTGGTCAACCCGCAGCGCGACCCGGGCCCGGTATGGATCCACGGCCTGACGAGCACGATGCTCCAGGACGCGCCGCTCTTCCGGGACGTCGCCGAGGAGTTCGCCGCCCGGCTCGACGGCCGGGTGCTCGTCGCGCACAACGCGGTCTTCGACTGGTCGATGATCGCCCGGGAGTACGCGCGCGCGCAGTGCGTGGCGCCGGTCCGTCAGCGGTTGTGCACCATCGCGCTCTCCAAGGAGTTGGGCCTGCCGCTGGCCAATCACAAGCTGGAGACGCTGGCCGCGCACTTCGGCGTGGTCCAGCAGCGGGCGCACCACGCGCTGGACGACGCGCGCGTGCTGGCCGAGGCGTTCCAGCCGAGTCTGCATGCCGCCGCCCGGGACGGTGTGCGGCTGCCCCTGCTGGAGTGCCGCCCGCTGACCGAGTGGTCCGCCTCCCCGACGATCGGACAGCAGTCCCCCGGTGGCTACCGTCCGACCAGTTGGCGCCCCTCCCGCAAGCGTCCCGCCTGCCCCTACCCCAACCCTGGACGGTACGAAGAGGGCAAACGCCTCAAACAGGGCATGAGGGTGGCGTTCTCCGGGGACACCTCGATCGAACGCGAACTGCTGGAGGACCGCGCCGTCGAGGCGGGGCTGCACATCGCGACGAGCCTGTCCCGGCTCACCAGCCTGCTCGTCACCAACGACCCCGGCTCGGGCACGTCGAAGACGGTCAAGGCACGGCAGTACGGCACACCGGTGATCGACGAGGCGGCGTTCGGGCAGTTGCTCAGGGACGTGGAGCCGGCCTCGGGAGAGTGACCCCGCGGACGGGTGATTGCGCACGACTCGCCCGGCGCCCGCTCGCCCGCATCGCGGCGACGGCTCACCCTGTGGCGCATGGCACGTTGCGAGGTCTGCGGAAACGACTACGGCATGACGTTCGAGGTGCACGCGCAGGGCGCGGTGCATGTCTTCGACTGCTTCTCCTGCGCGATCCACCGGATGGCACCCATCTGCGAGCACTGTCGCGTCCAGATCATCGGCCAGGGCGTCGAGGTGGAGGGCCACTGGTACTGCGGCGCCCACTGTGCGCGCGCCGAGGGGAAGGCGGGGATCGTCGACAAGGTGTGAGCCGATGGCCCGTGACCGGGTCGTCGTCGTGTCCCGGGCCGCGGCGGCGCATGCCGTCTGGGGGCGCGACCAGCGGTGAACCCCGCCTCGGCCGGTCGTCAGCCCTCTACGGGGCCCCTCCCGCAGAGGGCTGACGCATGCGAGGTACGGTCAGTGGGTGTACCGCTTCCTGTTGTCCCGGCAGTGGGTGATCCTCACCCTCGTGATGCTGGCGCTCATCCCGACGATGATCGAGCTGGGTTTCTGGCAGCTGCACCGTCACGAGCACAAGGTCGCGCTCAACAAGGTGATCGGCGACTCACTGGCCGCGAAGCCGGTGCCCGCCGAGACGCTCACCTCACCCGGTGCCACCGTCAGGCATGTCGACCTGTACCGGCGGGTGACCGCGAAGGGCCACTTCGACACGGCTCACGAGGTCGTGGTGCGCCGCCGTACGAACACCAATGGCGACATCGGCTACCACGTCCTGACCCCGTTCGTGCTCGACGACGGCAAGGTGCTCCTGGTCAACCGGGGCTGGATCCCGGCGGACCTCGCGCAGACCGTGTACCCGAAGGTCCCGGCGCCCGAGAGCGGTGAGATCACGGTCACCGGGCGGCTCATGCCCGACGAGACGACCGCCGAGAGCGGCATCAAGGACGTCCAGGGGCTGCCGGACCGCCAGATCATGCTGATCAGCAGCGGACAGCAGGCCAAGGGTCTGGGCAAGCAGGTCCTCGCCGGCTATATCGAACTCGTCTCCCCCGCCCCCAAGGGTGACTCCCCGGAGCTGATCGCTGCCCCGGAGCACAATGACATCGGCCCCCACATGGCGTACGCGATCCAGTGGTGGCTGTTCTCCGCCGCCGTCCCGGTCGGCTGGTTCATCCTGGCCCGCCGCGAGGCACGGGACCGCGCGCTGGCCGCGGCCCGGGAGAACGCCCCGGAGACGGAACCGGCGCCGGCGTAGCTGCGCGAACCCGCCCACCGGACACACGTCACCCGCCCGGCCCCACTCCAGATTGCCCCCTCGCCCCGCCGGGAACCCGGAAACCGTGCAGCGTTCCACCCGGACCATCGAGGACTACGCCCTCATCGGCGACCAGCAGACCGCCGCCCTGGTCAGCCGAACCGGCTCGGTCGACTGGCTCTGCCTCCCCCGCTTCGACTCCGCGGCCTGCTTCGCCGCCCTGCTCGGCGACGAGAACCACGGCCACTGGCACGTCGCCCCCCGGCACGGCGGCACCTGCACCCGCCGCGCCTACCGCCCCGACACCCTCGTCCTCGACTCCGAGTGGGACACCCCGGGCGGCTCGGTCCGCCTGACCGACTTCATGCCCCAGCGCGACCGCGCGCCCGACGTCGTACGCATCATCGAAGGCCTGGACGGCAAGGTCACCATGCGCAGCACACTCCGGTTGCGCTTCGACTACGGCTCGATCGTGCCGTGGATGCGCCGGACCAACGGCCATCGCGTGGCCATCGCGGGCCCGGACTCGGTGTGGCTGCGCAGCCAGCCCCCGGTGCACACCTGGGGCAAGGACTTCGCCACCTACTCCGAGTTCACGGTCGAGGCAGGGGAGAAGGTCGCCCTCGTCCTCACCTGGCACCCCTCGCACAAGCCGCGTCCTCGCCTCATCGACCCTTTCGACGCACTGGAGTCCAGCGTCGCGGACTGGCGTGCCTGGGCGGCGCAGTGCCGTTACCACGGGCCGCACCGGGAAGCGGTGGTCCGCTCCCTGATCACCCTCAAGGCCCTCACCTACGCACCGACCGGCGGCATCGTCGCCGCCCCCACGACCTCGCTGCCGGAGACGCCGGGCGGGGTCCGCAACTGGGACTACCGCTACAGCTGGCTGCGCGACTCCACCCTCACCCTGCAGGCACTGCTGTCCGTCGGCTACCACGAGGAGGCCGAGGCATGGCGCGACTGGCTGCTGCGCGCGGTCGCGGGTGATCCGGCGGACCTGCAGATCATGTACGGCCTGTCGGGCGAACGGCGGCTGCCCGAGTACGAACTGCCCTGGCTGCCCGGCTTCCAGGGCTCGGCACCGGTCCGGATCGGCAACGCGGCGGTGAACCAGCTGCAGCTGGACGTGTACGGCGAGGTCATCGACTCGCTGACGCTGGCGCGGAGTGCGGGCATGCCGATCAGACCGCACATGTGGCGGGTCCAGGTCGCGCTGATGGAGTTCCTGCGGTCGGTCTGGAAGCAGCCGGACGAGGGAATGTGGGAGGTGCGCGGCGGGCGGCGCCACTTCGTGTACTCGAAGGTGATGGCTTGGGTGGCCGCCGACCGCGCCGCCCGCGCCCTGGAGGGCTACCCCGGACTCGAAGGCGATCTCGAGGGCTGGCGGGTGATGCGCGACGAGGTGCACCGGGAGGTGTGCGAGCGCGGCTACGACCCCGAGCGGAACACGTTCACGCAGTACTACGGCTCGCGCGCGCTCGACGCCTCGCTGCTGCTGATCCCCCGCGTCGGCTTCCTGCCGCCGGACGATCCGCGCGTCATCGGTACCGTCGAAGCGGTGCGCGCGGAGCTCGCCCCTGACGGTTTCATGCGCCGCTACAGCACGGAGAACACCAACGTGGATCCGCTGCCCGGGCGGGAGGGCACCTTCGTGGTCTGCTCGTTCTGGCTCGCGGACGCCCTGCACTTCATCGGCCGCAGCAACGAGGCCCGCGAGCTGTTCGAACGCCTGGTGGGGATCTGCAACGACGTCGGTCTGCTCGCCGAGGAGTACGACCCGGCCACCGGCCGTCTGCTCGGCAACTTCCCGCAGGCCTTCAGCCATCTCGGCCTGGTGGGGACCGCCCTCGCCCTGTTCGGAGGCGAGGGGGCAGGATAGGGGCCATGGATCTTGGGCTGAAGGACCGTGTCTACGTCGTCACCGGCGCCACTCGCGGGCTGGGCAACGCCGCCGCGCGAGAACTCGTGGCCGACGGGGCGAAGGTGGTCGTCACCGGCCGCGACGAGAAGCGGGCCGCGGAGGCGGCGGCCGGGCTGGGCACGAACGCGGTGGGCGTGGCGGTCGACAACGCCGATCCCGGGGCGCCCGCCCGGCTGATCGCCGCCGCCCGCGAGAGCTTCGGCGGCTTCGACGGCATTCTGATCAGCGTCGGTGGTCCGCCGGCCGGCCAGGTCGCCGACAACACGGACGAGCAGTGGACGACCGCGTTCGAGTCGGTGTTCCTGGGCGCGGTCCGACTGGCCCGCGCGGCCGCCGAGGAGTTGACCGAGGGCGGCGTCATCGGCTTCGTCCTGTCCAGCTCGGTGTATGAGCCGATCCCGGGCCTGACCATCTCCAACGGTCTGCGCCCCGGACTCGCGGGCTTCGCCAAGTCCATCGCGGACGAGCTGGGCCCGCGCGGCATCCGCGTGGTGGGTCTGCTCCCGGGCCGCATCGACACGGACCGGGTGCGCGAGCTGGACGGGGGCTCCCCCGACCCCGAGGCGAGGCGCGCGGCCTTCGAGGCCGCCGTCCCGCTGCGCCGCTACGGCGCCCCGGAGGAGTTCGGCCGCACCGCCGCGTTCCTGCTCTCGCCCGCGGCGTCGTATCTGACGGGCATCATGCTGCCGGTGGACGGCGGCGCCCGGCACGGCTTCTAGTCAAGGAGCGACGTCCGGTACTAGTGCCCCCGGCAGGCAGCCTGCCGGGGCCCAGTGACCGCCGCCGGTGTCTCAGTCGCCGACCCCGGCCAGGTCCCGCAGCCGACGGGCCTGCGCGGCCCGCTCCGCGGCGCGCTGTTCCTCGTACGACCGCTCCTGTGCTCCGCGCAGCAGGGCCTTGGTCTCGATCACGGCGTCCCGGGGCGCCGTGAGCAGTGCGGCCGCCAAGTCCCGCACGGTGTCGTCGAGCTGCTCGCGCGGTACGGCGATGTTCGCGAGCCCCGTGCTCACGGCCTCCTCGGACAGGACGGAACGGCCCGTCGCGCAGATCTCCAGCGCGCGGGCGTATCCGACGAGGCTCACCAGCGGATGCGTGCCGGTGAGGTCCGGTACGAGACCGAGGCTGGTCTCGCGCATGGCGAACTGCACATCGTCTGCGACGACGCGCAGATCACAGGCGAGGGCGAGCTGGAACCCCGCACCGATCGCATGCCCCTGCACGGCGGCAATGGACACGATGTCATTGCGCCGCCACCAGGTGAACGCCTCCTGGTACTCGGCGATGGTCGCGTCCAGTTCGGCGTCGCTGCTGCGTGCGATATCGATGAAGGTCGGTTCGCCTTCGATGCCGTCCGGCGTGAACATCTGCCGGTCGAGTCCGGCCGAGAAGGACTTGCCCTCGGCGCGCATCACGACCACACGCACGGAGCCGGGCAGCGCACCCCCGGCCTGAGCCAGCGCCCGCCAGAGAGCCGGGCTCTGGATGTTGCGCTTGGCCGGATTGGTCAGCGTCACCGTGGCGATCGCCTCGTCGACGGTGAGCCGTACGCCGTCCTTGTCGAGTACCGGGTCGAGCGAAGCCATGGCGCCTCCGATGGGTGCGGTCAGGAGAGGATGCCGGACGACGACATCCACAAGTGACTGCACAGTAACCACCCAGCCGGTCACCCGACCGACCGGGTGGCCACCACCGAAGCCGATGGCCCGCCCGGCGTCAGGCCTGCGTGGCCTTCTTGCCCCGCGTCGCCCCGCCACGCCCTCGGAGCGTGACACCCGACTCGCTGAGCATCCGGTGGACGAAGCCATACGAGCGGCCGGTCTCTTCGGCCAGCGCCCGGATGCTCGCACCGGAGTCGTACTTCTTCTTCAGGTCTGCCGCGAGCTTGTCGCGCGCGGCGCCGGTCACCCGGCTGCCCTTCTTCAGAGTCTCGGCCACCCGTGCCTCCTCATGGGAAGTGCGCTTTGGTCCCCTCATGATCACCCCTCGGGGGCCTGATGGCCACCCATTCGGCAAGGTCCGTGCGACACGGATGTGACGACAGGAGCGCGTCCCCACGAATGGAATCTGGGATTCCACCCGATGTCATCCGTACACCCGAACGGGTTTATCCGGGAAGGACCAGGTCAGCGGCGCGCACCGGCCGAGCCTCGGAACGGAGGGCATCGGCCGGTGTTTCCGTGTACGACACACCCGGTACGAGGAGATCTCACACATATGACGGATCACGGATCGGCCGAATGATCCATGCGCAGTGGATCAATCATGCGGTCGAGTCGCACCGACCGACCCGGTCCGGGGGCTCAGGCGAGGGCCACCAGGTCCGCGTAGTCGGCGCCCCACAGGTCCTCGACGCCGTCGGGCAGCAGGATGATCCGCTCCGGCTGGAGCGCCTCCACCGCGCCCTCGTCGTGCGTGACGAGGACGACCGCGCCCTTGTAGGTGCGCAGCGCGCCGAGGATCTCCTCACGGCTGGCCGGGTCGAGGTTGTTGGTCGGCTCGTCCAGGAGCAGCACGTTCGCGGACGAGACCACGAGGGTGGCGAGGGCGAGGCGGGTCTTCTCGCCGCCGGAGAGCACACCGGCCGGCTTGTCGACGTCGTCGCCGGAGAACAGGAACGAGCCGAGCACCTTGCGGACCTCGACCAGGTCCATGTCCGGGGCGGCGGAGCGCATGTTCTCCAGGACCGTGCGGTCCGGGTCGAGGGTTTCGTGCTCCTGCGCGTAGTAGCCGAGCTTCAGGCCGTGGCCCGGGACGACTGCGCCCGTGTCCGGCTGCTCGACGCCCCCGAGCAGCCGCAGCAGGGTGGTCTTTCCGGCACCGTTGAGGCCGAGGATGACGACCCTGGACCCCTTGTCGATGGCCAGGTCGACATCGGTGAAGATCTCCAGGGAGCCGTACGACTTCGACAGGCCCTCGGCCATCAGCGGGGTCCTGCCGCAGGGTGCGGGCTCGGGGAAGCGGAGCTTTGCGA
The DNA here is from genome assembly GCF_001866645.1 of Streptomyces colonosanans. GTDB lineage: Bacteria > Actinomycetota > Actinomycetes > Streptomycetales > Streptomycetaceae > Streptomyces > Streptomyces colonosanans. The sequence goes on along the minus strand of NZ_MLYP01000067.1, from coordinate 33,280 downwards.
CCTTGTCCGACTGACGGACCGCCTCCAGGCCGGAGAGCAGCTTCTCGGCGCGGCGGGCCATGTTCTGCGCGGCGACCGTCTTGGTGGCCTTGGCGCGCATCTTGTCGGCCTGGGCGTTGAGCGCGGCGGCCTTCTTCTCGGCGTTGGCGCGCTCACGCTTGCGCCGCTTCTCGTCGGCCTCGCGCTGCTGCTGGTAGAGCTTCCAGCCCATGTTGTAGACGTCGATCATGGACCGGTTGGCGTCCAGGTAGAACACCTTGTTGACGACCGTCTCGACCAGGTCGACATCGTGCGAGATGACGATGAAGCCGCCGCGGTAGGTCTTCAGGTAGTCGCGCAGCCAGATGATCGAGTCGGCGTCGAGGTGGTTGGTCGGCTCGTCGAGCAGCAGGGTGTCCGCGTCGGAGAACAGGATCCGGGCCAGCTCGATACGCCGGCGCTGACCGCCGGAGAGCGTGTGGAGCGGCTGGCCGAGCACACGGTCGGGCAGGTTGAGGGCGGCGGCGATGGTGGCGGCCTCGGCCTCGGCCGCGTACCCGCCCTTGGTGAGGAACTCGGTCTCCTGGCGCTCGTACTGCTTGAGGGCCTTCTCGCGGGTGGTGCCCTTGCCGGTGGCGATGCGCTGTTCGTTCTCGCGCATCCTGCGGATCAGGACGTCGAGGCCGCGCGCGGAGAGGACGCGGTCGCGGGCGAGCACGTCCAGGTCGCCGGTGCGCGGGTCCTGCGGGAGGTAGCCGACCTCGCCGGAGCGGGCGACGGTACCCGCGGCGGGGATGCCCTCGCCGGCGAGGACCTTGGTGAGCGTGGTCTTGCCCGCGCCGTTACGGCCGACCAGGCCGATGCGGTCGCCCTTGGCGATGCGGAAGGTGGCGTTCTCGATGAGGATGCGGGCACCGGCGCGCAGCTCGATACCGGAGGCGGAGATCACGGACAGACTCCAGGGACTGGGCCCCCTGCTCGAGCGGCATCGCGAGCCTGGGGGAAGGTGGCGGGATGGGCGGCTGAGGACGTTCCCGCCGTCTAATGCGCGAGGAGAATGGCCATGGGGCCAGTCTAACGGGGCCGTGCAAGCGCATTTCCTCCGTGCGGGCGTCCGGCGCTGTGATGCTCGCCCCGCCGTCCATGGCGGGGGCGATCGCGGGACCGCCCGTTGTCGGTGCCCGGTGCGAGACTGAGCCGCAGGCCGTACTACCGGGCTGGACACCGGAGGGACTGATCGGCATGGCGGGCATGGGCAGCAGGCGTCCGAGCATCTACCCGACGCTGCTGTATTCCGACGCGAGCGCGGCGATCAAGCAGCTCACGGAGGCCTTCGGCTTCACGGAGCTGTCGGTGTACGAGGACGAGGACGGCTCGGTGCTCCACGCCGAGCTGGCGCAGGGCAGCGGAGCGGTGATGCTCGGCTCGAAGGGCCGGGGCGGCCCCTTCGACGAGGCGATGAGGAATGCGGGCCCGTGCGGGGTGTACGTCGTCGTGGACGACGCCGACGCACACCACCGGCGGGCCGTGGAGCACGGCGCGGAGATCCTGATGCCGCCGACGGACCAGGAGTACGGATCTCGGGACTACATGGCCCGGGACGTAGAGGGCAACATCTGGAGTTTCGGCACCTACTCCCCAGAGACGCCGACTCTCTGACGATGCCTCAGCCTTCTCCGGTGTGGACCTGGAACGCGGCGCGGCGCACGGCCTTGGCCAGCGCCGGATCCGGGTGGGCGGCCGCGAGCGCGACCAGCACCTGCACGGTGCGCGGATGCCCGACCGCGCGCACCTCGTCGAGGAGGGCGGGCACGGTGGGCTGCACCGCGGACTCCAGGTGCCGCACGAGGAGCGGGGCCTCACCGTGGTCGGCGACGGCCGCGGCGGTGTCGACCCACAGCCAGGTGACCTCCTGCCGGGTGAGCACCTCGTGGGCGTCCTCCGGGTCGGTGCCGTCGTGCTCGGCGAGCCAGAGCAGGGCGTAGGGGCGCAGCGGCGTCTCGTCGGCGACGGCGCGCACATCGGGCTCGGCGGGGGCGCCGACCACGCGGAGCGCCTCGAAGGCCAGGCCGCGCAGGAGGGCGTCCTCACCGCGGGCGGCCTCCAGAAGTTCGGTGACGGCACTGCCGACGGGCCGCGCGGCGAGCCAGGCGCGGTACTCCGCACGGGCCGCGTTCGGACGGAGCTGAGCGCAGCCGCGCAGCATGGCCTCGGCGTTCTGCTCGATGTTCCCCGCGGGGCTCTGCGCGGCGACGCAGATCTGCTCCAGCTTGACCCAGACCGCCCAGCTGCCGAGCGGGGTGAGGGTGGCCTGCCTGTCGGCACAGGTGAGGGCGCCGACGTAGGCGAGCGCGTCCAGGGCCCAGTCGAGGAGGGGGGTCGGCCGGATGTCCTTGGCGCGCCCCTGGTCCGAGGCGTCGACGGATTCGACGCGAGGCGCCTCGTCTTCCTCGGGGTGGTGGGCGACGCGGGGGACGTAGGGGATCTCGCACCGCTCGGTGCGCAGTTCGGTCACCCGCTGTTCGAGGAGGTCGAGAAGCTGCTCGACGGGGACGGGCCCCGCGGACAGTTGCAGGAAGGAGAGCACCTGGGGCATGGCCGAGATGACATCGGCGACGGCGGAGTGCTCGCACGCCTCGGGCTCGGGGTAGGCGAGCGACCAGGCGTCGAAGAGAGCGACCCAGCCGCGCAGCACGGCGGAGTCGTCGCGGTTCCAGGCGCGCAGCCGCCAGCCGGGGCGGGCGCTGTCGCCGTGCACCTCGACGAGGCCGGCCAGGCGCGCGGTGTCCCAGTCGGCGCGGACCTGGGCGACGCTCAGGCCGAGGTCGGCGGCGGCCCGTTCAGCGGTGGTGTCGGAGAGGGTGCCCTTGCCGTCCGGAGCGGCGCCCTCGCGCCCCGGACGGAGCGCGGCATCGGCCCAGTAGGCGACACGGGCCGCGTCGGCCAGGCGGACCCGGGCCATCCTGGCGAGTTCCGCGCGAGCGGGAGTGCCCTCGGGCGGCCGGGGGGCAGGGCGGCGTGAGCGGCGTTCGGTCACCGCTCGGGGGGCGGCGGCCAGGGGCCGCGGGCTGACGAGTCGGAGCCTGGAGTCGCGCGGGGTACGGGACGTCACGGGTGCAGTCTTCCGGTTGACGGTCCGAAAACCCAAACGGAAGGTCACGTCGGGCGAAGGAGGCGGCCAACGCACGGCGCCGGAGAGGGGTGCGACGCGGGAAAGGGGCTAAGCGGAAGAGGGCGCGCTGGGGCACTCGGCCGGGTTTCCGGGAGCGTGGGACGGTTGGGACAGCCCCTGAGCTCATCCGGGCCCTCCGCCAAAGGCGGCGGTCACATCAGCGGGGTCAGGAAGCGGCGCATGGCCTCTTCGTAGGCCTCGGGGTCCGGGTTCCACATGGCGCCGTGCGGAGCGTTCGGCACCGTGTTCAGGGTGACCAGGTCGGCGCGGCGCTGCGCGAGGCGACGCGAGGGACCCCAGGGGGCGATGGTGTCGTCGGGCCCGTGGAAGATCAGGACCGGTATCTGGAGGCGGTCCGGGTCCGCGACCGTCTGGATGCGGTCGCGGTACAGACCTGTGCGGCCCTGGGCGGCGCGGACCGCCAGCGGCAGCAGCGCGCCGGGGGTGTGCCGGGCCGAGGCGAGGGCGCGCAGCGTGGCCTCCCAGCTGAGCACGGGCGAGTCCAGGATGAGCCCGGCGATCTGCTCGCGCAGCGCGGAGTGCGCGGCGGTGTGCAGCGCCATGGTGGCGCCGGTGGACCAGCCGTGCAGGACGACGCGCTCGGCGCCCTGGCGCACGGCGTGGCGGACGGCGGCGTCCACATCACGCCACTCGGTCTCGCCGAGGCGGTTCAGGCCGTCCGGGGGACGGGGCGCGCCCAGGTCGCCGCGGTAGGCGAGGTCGAGGACCGGGAAGTGGTAGCGGCTGAGGAACTCCATGACGTTCATGGGATGTTCCCGGGTGGTGCCGAGCCCGTGCACGGTGATCACCCAGGTCTCGCGGGCGCCGGGCACGAGCCAGGCGGGCAGGGAACCGAGTTCGCCGGGCACCTCGATGTCGGAGTGGTCGAGGCCGAGAGCGGTGCCCGGATCACCGACGTACAGGTTGGGGGTGAGCCAGGCCTTGTCGCCGGGTTCGAGGGTGCCGTGGGTGACGCGTTCCAGGCGGCGTACGACGGTGTCTGCGGAGTGGGGTGCGGTGCTCAGCACCGGGCCGACGACCGCGTGGGAGCCGTCGCCGGACAGGCCGTAGGTCCCGGGGCGCAGGGAGGCCAGATCGCGGGTGAGCGTGACCTGGCCGGCGGCCAGCGAGTGCACGGTGAGGCGGGGTTCGCTGGGCAGCGGGCGGCCCGGTGGCGTCTTGAGCGCGGCGTCGCTGGCGTAGCGGCCCGCGACGACACCGGCCGCGCCGACGGCGATGGCTGCGGTGACGGCTGCGGCCACCGCTTTGACAGTACCCACCCCTTCAGTCTCCCGGCGGACCGCGCGCCCGGCCACCGGAACCTACCGCTGCCCGTAGCCCCGCAGCCGCTCGCCCGCCTCCGCCACCTGCTCGGGTGAGAGCAGCGCGGGCGACAGCCCCGGCACCGACGACGCCGTCAGCCATACGCGGCACATCCACTCCAGCTGGGCCGTGCGGTCGTAGGCCTCGGCGAGCGAGGCCCCGTAGGCGATCGTGCCGTGGTTCTGGAGGAGGCAGGCGGTGCGGCCGGTCAGCGCACGGAGCATGTTCTCGGCCAGCTCCGGTGTGCCGTAGGTCGCGTACGGGGCGACCCGGACCGCTCCGCCGAGCGCACCGGCCATGTAGTGGATCAGCGGTAGCTCCCGTACGAGTGTGGAGACCGCCGTCGCGTGCACGGCATGCGTGTGGACGACGGCGCGGGCTCCGGTCGTGCGGTAGACCGCGAGGTGCATCGGCAGTTCGCTCGTCGGGCGCAGGGAGCCGAGCACCTGCCGGCCGTCGAGACCGACTCCGACGGCGTCATCCGGTGTCAGCCGCTCGTAGGGCACACCCGTGGGCGTGACCAGTACGGTGTCGCCGACGCGTACGGAGACGTTGCCGGACGTGCCGACGACCAGCCCGTCGGACACGGTGCGGCGGGCCGTCGCGACCAGCTCGTCCCACGCCGAGGCCGGCGCGTCCGCCGGTACCGGTCCGCCCCGCCCTCGTCCGCCCTGGGCGTCCTCCCGCACGTCCCGCGCCCCGCGTCGCTGCTCGGTCATGCCGTGATCCTGCCAGGCGGTGTTCCGGTACCGGCGGTGATCAGGGCGGACCGCGGCTGAGTGCAGGGTGACCAATGTCTCTTCAGGCGTGGCTGAAGGGGGTGTGCGAGGCACGGGCCGGACTGCCCGGGAAGGTTCTCGAAGACCTCCGGAGGCCGAAATTCCGCCTTCGTCCGAGACGGCGGGCATCGCTGTCCCATCACAAGCGGAACGGCGGCACTCCTTTGGATACACCTCGAGGCATGCCTCAGTTCACCTTCCGTTCACCCAGGTTGCCTAGGGTCCACAAGCCACTGACCTCCCACAGAAGCCTGGGTAAATGGAACACATCACGCTCCTCCTCGGAATCGTGATCGTCACCGCTCTCGTGTTCGATTTCACGAACGGTTTCCACGACACAGCCAACGCGATGGCGACGACCATCTCGACCGGCGCCCTGAGGCCCAAGACGGCGGTGGCGATGTCCGCCACGCTGAACCTCGTGGGCGCCTTCCTCTCCGTGGAGGTCGCCAAGACGATCTCCGGCGGCATCATCAACGAGCAGGGCATCCGCGTCGAAGTGATCTTCGCGGCCCTCGTCGGCGCCATCCTGTGGAACCTGCTGACCTGGCTCCTCGGGCTTCCCTCCAGTTCCTCCCACGCCCTCTTCGGCGGCCTGATCGGCGCCGCGGTCGCCTCGGCCGGCTGGTCCGCGGTGAACGGTTCGACCGTCGTCACCAAGGTCCTGATCCCCGCGGTCGCCGCGCCGATCGTGGCGGGGCTCGCCTCGATGCTGGCGACGCGCCTGTCGTACGCCGTCTCCAGCCACACCGACGAGAAGGCGGCCTCGAAGGGCTACCGCGCCGGGCAGATCGCCTCCGCAGGCCTGGTCTCCCTGGCGCACGGCACGAACGACGCCCAGAAGACGATGGGCATCATCACGCTGGCACTGGTCACCGGCGGCGTCCTCGCCCCCGGTTCGAACCCTCCCACCTGGGTCATCGTCTCGGCCGGCATGGCCATCGCACTCGGCACCTACCTGGGTGGCTGGCGCATCATCCACACCCTGGGCAAGGGCCTGACGGACCTGGCGCCGCAGCAGGGCTTCGCCGCCCAGACCAGCGCCGCGACCGCGATCCTCGCCTCCTCGCACATCGGCTTCTCGCTCTCCACCACCCAGGTCTGCTCCGGTGCCGTCCTGGGCGCGGGCATGGGCCGCAAGGGCGGCGTGGTCCGCTGGTCCACCGCGACCCGGATGTTCGCCGCCTGGGGTCTGACGCTTCCGGCCGCCGGCCTGGTCGGCGCGGGCGCCGAACTCCTCACCCGGCAGGGCACCTGGGGCACGGTCGTCACCGGTGTCCTGCTGATCGCCGGCTCCACCGTCATCTGGGCCCTGTCCCGCCGCAAGCCGGTCACGAGCGACAACATCCACGAGATCGAGCCGGAGTCCGCGGGCGTCGTCACGGCGGCGGTCGCCGCGGTGACCCCGCCGCCGGCGGGCCCGGTCGCGACGGCCGACGCCCCGGTGGACGCCACCGCCGATCTGAAGACCACGATCCCGTCCCCCGACGCCGGAACCTCCGCGGAACCGAACCGCGCCGCGACGGTTTAAGGAATCACCACCATGAAAATCGACTGGGCAGCACTCGGCTCCGTCTTCGGCGTCAGCCTCGTGGTCACCGTGGCCCTGGTGGGCCTGTTCACCCTGGGCGTCGTGGGCCTCACCAAGAAGGAATCGGCCGAGGGCGGCACGGCCGCTCTGGCGGTCACCGGCGCCTACGCCTGCTTCGCCGCGTGCGCGGCCGCGGTGGCGTACGGGATCTATCTGATCGTCGCCTGAGACTGCGCGGGCGGCTCGGCAGCCGCCCCGGACACTCACACGAGCCCCCGTGGTGAAAATTCACCACGGGGGCTCGTTTATGTATGGCTTATTTCGTGCAAATACGCCCACATAGGCTCATTTATGGATTTGCCTTTTACGGCACAGTTTTTCTACGGTCTACATCGCACGCGACCACGTCGAAGAGACATGTGTCAGACAGCAGAGGTCTGGCCGCTCTCGCCCAACTCACCTACTCTAGTGGGTGAGTTCTAGTCGACGTCGGCCGCCCGACCAGTCCGACGACGACGAGTGGCAGGGAGCGACATGGCCAGGGACATCGATCCGAGCCTCAACCGACGCAGGCTCCGCATCGAGTTGCGCAAGGCGCGCGAGGAAGCCGGTCTCACACAACGGGAGGCCGCCGACGCGCTGGAATGGTCCCTGTCCAAACTCATCCGACTGGAGGCCGGGACGGTCAGCCTCAGCGTCACGGACCTGCGCGCACTGCTCCAGCTGTACCGCGTCACGGAACCCGGCATGGTGGCCGAGCTGGAGGAGGCCGCCCGCGGCTCCAAGGGGCTGTCCTGGTGGGCGCCGTACAGCGACATGGTGCGTCCGCAGTTCGCTCAGTACCTCGGCTACGAGAGCGCCGCGACCTCGATCCGCACCTACCACCCGACCCTGGTCCCCGCGCTGTTCCAGACGGAGGACTACACGATGGCCCTGCTGGCGCCGCACTCGGCTCCTCAGCAGACCCGCAGGTCGGCGGAGCTGCGCACCACCCGGCAGGAACGGGTCTACGACGGCGAGCAGGGGCCGGAGGTGCACCTGGTGCTCGACGAGGCGGCGATCCGCCGGGTCATGGGCGGCCCCGGTGTGATGCGCCATCAACTGGAGCGCCTCAAGACGCTGTCCCGGCACCCCAGAGTCACCATGCGGCTGCTGCCGTTCACGGCGGGCGCCCACTACAGCGTGGCCAATTCGTTCGTCCTGCTCGGCTTCAAGGACGACGACGACCTGCTCTACCTCGAAGGTCCCACCGGCAGCGTGTCGAACCGTGACGACCTCGCTCTGACGGCGCGCTACCAGGAGTGCTTCGAGGACATCAGCACCAAGGCATACGACGGCGACCGGCTCATCGAGCTGATCGACGCGGTCAAGGAGAGTCTGGACAACACCTGACCCGGGAGGCACCGGGCGAACAACGGGGAGGGCCCATGGCGGTCTTCGGGTTCCTTGAGTGGTGCAGGCGGCTGCACGCAGTGCGCTCCGTCACGGCGGGGGACCCTCCCGCCGTCCCCCCACAGGCCGGCGCGGCCGACGACGACGGCCCCGCCTGCCTCGACGACGTCACGCTCAAGGCCTGCGCGATGCAGCGGCGGGAGTGGGCCGAGGCCCTCATCGACGTCGAGAACGCCCGGGTCAGCGGCGAGATCCGGCTGCTGTCGGTCCGCCTGCTGCTGGGCACGGCATGCGGCAGCGTCCTGCTGTTCAGCATCGCCGTGTCCGCCCGGGTGGCGCCCAGCCTCCAGGTGGGCGCCCTGACCCCCCTGACCACCACGGTGCTGGGAGCGCTCGGCGCGGCCGTCGTCACCGCCCTCGCGGCCGGTCTCGGCAGAGCGGTGCGCGGCCGCTCGGGAGCACCGCGCACCCCCGAGGTCAGTGGCTGTGCGGGTCCCGTGGACGAGCCGCCGCCGCAGCCCGGTCCAGAACGCGGAGGCGTTCCGTGACCGGGGTGAGGCCCCACCACAGGCCTGCGCAGGCGGCGGCCACCAGCGTCACCACCAGCCAGACCAGAGCCCGCGCCGAGGATCCGGGAACGAGCAGCGCCGCGAGCGCGCCCATACCGACCGCGAGCACTCCCGTCGTCAGGGAGAAAAGTGCGAGCGGAGCCGCCGCCGACAGCGAAACACGCGCCGTGTGTGGACCTCCCGCACGTGCCGGGACTTCTCTGGCCCTGTCCCCCATATGGGTCCCTCCCGTCCTCTGGACGGATCTTCAGAAACGGTCCGCAGCCGGGTTCTCAAGTGCAGCCAGCAAACCACACCACGCGGTACGGCGAAAGACGAGCACTGGGCCTTCGCGCCGTTTCGAGTCACGCACCCGCACACGCGCCCCCTCGTCGACGACTTCGACGCAGGCATCGTTGTCGTTCGGCGAGTAGCTGCTCTTGACCCACACCCGTTCCGACGGCTCCCTGCCGATCACACCGACCTCCTTCTGCCCAAGAGTCAGCGCACCGACACGGCGTCCTGCCCGCGACGCTCCCGAGAGCCGTGTCCCACCGCTGCCACAGGCAACAGGGACCGGCCGCATCGGGTTCGTCTCCCCGCCACGCATCGCCCCAAACCGCTCGTCGGCGCCCGCCCCGTTCGTACTGCCGTTCCCTCAAGTCTTCCCAGCTTCTGCTCCGGGAAAGAGCACAGAAACCGTCGATTCGGGGTACTGACCGGGTTTTCCGCGGTGTGGGGCTCAGCACACCGCACCGTCGCAGCTCAAGAGCCAGTTGACGGCTGTTCGGGGCACGTGGTGGACTGCCGGAGCCATTACGGCGGTAGGAGAGGAAGCCGGTGCGAATCCGGCGCGGTCCCGCCACTGTCACCGGGGAAGAACATCCCGGGAGCCAGGAACTCTCACCGCCGGTCTCGTCGAACCAGGGCGTGGACACCCTGAGTGAGGACACATCGCCATGCGCGGCTGCCGTTCAAGGTTGAGTACCCGACTCCTGCCGGACCCCTCGGCCGGCTGACCCGATGGGTGCCGATCGCGTCTTCGCGTACGGCGCCGCCGCCGGCCTTCTCGGTGACCTCCTGCTCGGCGATCCACGCCGCGGGCATCCGGTCGCCATGTTCGGGCTGGCCACGAGCGCCGTGGAGCGGGCGTTGTGGCGCGACCACCGGGGGTGGGGCGCGCTGCACACCGCTGTGTGCGCCGGTGGCGCCGTTGCCCTGGGGGCCGTCGCCGCTCGCTGCGTACGTCCCTCCCCCGCCGCGTCCCTCGCCCTGACCGCCGCCGCCACCTGGGCCGTCGTCGGGGGTACGTCGCTCGCACGGGAGGCCCGGGCCATCGGGCGCGCCCTCGAGGCGGGGGACCTCGAGGCCGCCCGCGCGCGGCTGCCGCATCTGTGCGGGCGGGATCCGCAGGCGCTCGACGCCGACGGGATCGCGCGGGCGGCTGTCGAGTCCGTCGCCGAGAACACCTCCGACGCCGTGGTGGGCGCCTTGGTGTGGGGGGCGGTCGCCGGCGTCCCCGGGCTGCTCGGCTTCCGGGCCGTGAACACCCTCGACGCCATGGTCGGGCACAGGTCGCCCCGGTACCGGCGCTTCGGGTGGGCCTCGGCTCGGCTCGACGACGTCGCCGGGTGGCCGGGGGCGCGCCTGACCGCCGTCCTGGCGGCGGCGGCAGGCCCGGATCCGCGCGGGGCCGTACGCGCCTGGCGTGCCGATGCCGCGGCGCATCCGAGCCCCAACGCCGGGCCCGTGGAGGCCTCCTTCGCGGGGGCCCTCGGGGTGCGGCTGGGCGGAACGCTCTCGTACGGGGGGCGGGTGGAACATCGGCCGGTACTGAACGGCCGGGGCCGGGCCGTCGGCGTGCACGACGTCGAACGCGCCGTACGTCTGTCCCGGCGGGTGAGCGGGCTCGCGCTCGGGGTCACGGTCGCCGGGCGGTTCCTCGCCCGAAGGGTTCTCACCAAGGGACGGTCCTCATGAGCGGCGGGCTGCTGGTCGCCGGTACCACCTCCGACGCGGGCAAGAGCGTCGTCACCGCCGGGATCTGCCGCTGGCTGGTGCGGCAGGGGGTCAAGGTCGCGCCGTTCAAGGCGCAGAACATGTCCCTCAACTCCTTCGTCACGCGCGAGGGCGCGGAGATCGGGCGGGCGCAGGCCATGCAGGCTCAGGCGTGCCGTATCGAGCCGACCGCGCTCATGAACCCCGTGCTGCTCAAGCCCGGCAGCGACCGCAGCAGTCAGGTCGTGCTCATGGGCAAGCCGGTGGGCGAGTTGAGCGCGCGCGGCTACCACGGCGGGCGGCAGGAGGCACTCCTGGGCACCGTGCTGGAGTGCCTCGCCTCGTTGCGCAGCTCGTATGACGCGGTGATCTGCGAGGGGGCCGGCAGTCCCGCCGAGATCAATCTGCGGCGGACCGACATCGTGAACATGGGGATCGCCCGCAACGCCCGGCTTCCCGTCCTCGTCGTCGGCGACATCGACCGCGGCGGTGTCTTCGCCTCCTTCTTCGGCACCGTCGCCCTGCTGTCGCGCGAGGACCAGGAACTGGTCGCCGGGTTCCTGGTCAACAAGTTCCGCGGGGACGTCACCCTGCTGGAGCCCGGCCTCGACATGCTGCACGGCCTCACCGGGCGGCGTACCTACGGCGTGCTTCCCTTCCGGCACGGGCTCGGGATCGACGAGGAGGACGGGATGGGGGTCCCCCCTGCTCGTGGGGGTACCCCCGCTCGAGCGAAGTCGAGAGTGGGGGAGGAGTCGAGAGCGTCCCTGCAGGAGGCCGTCCGGGAGTCGGAGGTGACCGCGCCCGCCGGCGAGGACGTGCTGCGCGTCGCCGTCTGCGCGATCCCCCTCATGTCCAACTTCACCGATGTGGACGCCCTTGCCGCCGAACCGGGCGTCGTCGTGCGGTTCGTGGACCGGCCCGAGGAACTGGCCGACGCCGACCTCGTGATCATTCCGGGGACCCGGGGGACCGTCAGGGCCCTGGAGTGGCTGCGCGAGCGCGGGCTCGCGAAGGCCGTCGTCCGCAGGGCCGTCGACGGCCGGCCGGTCCTCGGCATCTGCGGTGGCTTCCAGATCCTCGGCGAGCGCATCGAGGACGAGGTCGAGAGCCGCCACGGGGTCGTGGACGGGCTCGGGATCCTGCCCGTGCGGGTGCGGTTCGCGCACGAGAAGACCCTCGCCCGGCCCGTCGGCGAGGCGCTCGGCGAACCCGTCGAGGGATACGAGATCCACCACGGGGTCGCCGACGTCGTAGGCGGTGAACCCTTCTTGGACGGCTGCCGGGTCGGCTCGGTCTGGGGCACGCACTGGCACGGCTCGCTGGAGTCGGACGGTTTCCGCCGGGCGTTCCTGCGCGAGGTGGCGGCCGCCGCGGGCCGTCGCTTCGTACCGGCCGCCGGCACGTCGTTCGCCGCGCTGCGCGAGGAACAGCTCGACCGGCTCGGCGACCTGATCGAACAGCACGCGGACACGGACGCGCTGTGGCGGCTCATCGAGTCGGGCGCGCCCCGTGGACTGCCTTTCCTTCCTCCGGGAGTACCCGCATGAGCACCGTGTTGTTGCTGTCGACCGCCGACACCGATCTGCTGGCGGCCCGTGCCTCCGGCGCGCCCTACCGGATCGGGAACCCGATGCGGGTGGATGTCGGTGAAGAGCTTGCGGATCTCGTCGAGGGCGCGGACATCGCCGTCGTACGGCTGCTGGGCGGGAAGCGCGCCTGGGAGGACGGGCTCGCCCGGCTCCGGGCGTCCGGCATCCCGACCGTGCTGCTCGGCGGCGAATCCGTCCCCGACGCCGAGCTGATGGCCGAGTCGTCCGTGCCCGCGGGTGTGGTGGCCGAGGCGCTGCGCTACCTCGTCGAGGGCGGCCCGGCCAACCTCGCGGAGCTGGCCCGGTTCCTGTCCGACACCGTGCTGCTGACCGGCGAAGGGTTCGACCCGCCGCGGAAGATGCCCGAGTACGGCGTCCACGGCGAGCGTGCGCAGGTCGAGGGCCGTCCCACCGTGGGCGTGCTCTTCTACCGGGCCCACGAACTGGGCGGCAACACCGCCTTCGTGGACACGCTGTGCGATGCGATCGAGGCGAAGGGTGCCAACGCCCTTCCGGTGTACTGCGGTTCGCTGCGCGGCGCCGAGCCCGGACTGTACGAACTCCTCGGCCGGGCCGACGCCCTCGTCGCCACCGTGCTCGCCGCCGGCGGCACGCACGCCGCGCAGTCGTCGGCGGGCGGAACCGAGGAGTCCTGGGACGTGGGAGCTCTGGCTGAACTCGACATCCCCGTTCTCCAGGGTCTTTGCCTCACCTCGTCGCGCGCCGCGTGGGAGGAGTCCGACGCCGCTCTCTCCCCCATGGACGCGGCGATGCAGGTCGCGATCCCCGAGTTCGACGGGCGGCTGATCACCGTGCCGTTCTCGTTCAAGGAGCAGGGCCCCGACGATGTGCCGGTGTACGTCGCCGACCCCGAGCGGGCGGCACGGGTCGCCGGAATCGCCGTACGGCACGCCCGGTTGAAGCACACGGCGAACGCGGAGAAACGGATCGCGCTCGTCTTCACCGCCTACCCGACGAAGCACTCACGCGTCGGCAACGCGGTCGGCCTGGACACGCCGGCCTCGGCGGTACGGGTGCTGGACGCGCTGCGGGACGCGGGGTACTCGCCGACCGAGTACCCCTCGCACGGCGACGAGTTGATCCACCGCCTCATCGAGGCCGGTGGGCACGACGTCGAGTGGCTGACGGAGGAACAGCTGGCCACCGCACCCGCGCGCGTGCCGCTCGCCGACTACCGGGCGTGGTTCGACCGGCTGGACCCGCGGCTGCGGGATGCGATGGTCGAGGCGTGGGGCGAGCCGCCGGGCTCGCTGTATGTCGACGGCGACGAGATCGTGCTGGCGTCACTGCAGTTCGGGAACGTCGTCGTGATGATCCAGCCGCCGCGCGGCTTCGGCGAGAACCCGATCGCGATCTACCACGACCCCGACATGCCGCCGTCGCACCACTATCTGGCCGCCTACCGGTGGCTGGAGAACACGTTCCGGGCCGATGCCGTCGTGCACATGGGCAAGCACGGCACGATGGAGTGGCTGCCGGGCAAGGGGCTCGGGCTCGGCCGGGGTTGTGCGCCGGACGCCGTCCTCGGTGACCTCCCCCTGATCTACCCGTTCATCGTCAACGACCCCGGCGAGGGAACCCAGGCCAAGCGGCGCGGCCACGCCACCGTCGTCGACCACCTCGTCCCGCCGATGGCACGCGCCGACACCTACGGCGACCTGGCCAAGCTGGAGCAACTCCTCGACGAGTACGCGCTCGTGTCCGACCTGGACCCGGCGAAGGCTCCCGCCGTACGGGCCCAGATCTGGACGCTCGTCAAGGCCGCCGAACTGCACCACGACCTGCACGTGGACGAGCAGCCGGACGACGACGCGTTCGACGAGTTCGTCATGCACATCGACGGCTACCTGTGCGAGATCAAGGATGTGCAGATCCGGGACGGTCTGCACATCCTGGGCGACGGCCCGGTCGGCGAGCCACGCGTGAACCTCGTGCTCGCCGTGCTGCGCGCCTCGCAGGTGTGGGGTGGGCGGGCAAACGCACTGCCGGGCCTGAGGGCGTCGCTGGCCGCTCATGTCGGGCTGGTGGAGAAGGAGTTGCTGGCCGAGCCAGGTGCGCCGGTGAAAATGCCGGTGGAGCTGACGGATCTGGTGGAGGGTCCGGCTCGTACGGCGTCGGACGCGATCGACCTGCTGGAGCAGGTGTGCCGGCGGCTCGCGGAGGGCATGGAGGAGCGCGGCTGGGACGCCACGGCCGTCCCGACCCTCGTCCGGGAGGTCCTGGGCTTCGAACTCCCCGATGTCATCGACGTGTTGGAGTTCGCGTGCACCGAGGTCGTGCCTCGGCTCGCCCGGACCACCGACGAGATCAGCCACATCCTCAAGGCGCTCGACGGCGGTTACGTCCCCGCGGGCCCCTCCGGCTCTCCCACCCGCGGTCTCGTCAACGTCCTGCCGACCGGACGCAACTTCTACTCCGTCGACCCCAAGGCCATCCCGTCGAAACTGAGTTGGGAGGTCGGTCAGTCGCTCGCCGACTCGCTCGTCCAGAGGTATCTGAGCGACACCGGGGCGTACCCGAGGTCCGTCGGTCTCACCGTCTGGGGCACGTCCGCCATGCGCACCCAGGGCGACGACATCGCCGAGATCCTGGCGCTGCTGGGCTGCCGCCCGGTCTGGGACGACGCCTCACGCCGGGTGACCGGCTTCGAGGTGATCGGGCCAAGGGAGCTGGGCCGGCCCCGTATCGATGTCACCGTCCGCATCTCGGGCTTCTTCCGGGACGCGTTCCCGCACGTCGTCGGCCTGATCGACGACGCGGTACGGGCGGTGGCCGAGCTGGACGAGCCCGCCGAGTCCAACTACGTACGGGCGCATGTGGAGGAGGACACCGCCCGGCATGGCGACCGGCGGCGGGCGACGGCCCGGGTCTTCGGGTCGAAGCCGGGTGCGTACGGTGCCGGGCTGCTGCCGCTGATCGACGCGCGCAACTGGCGGTCGGACGCGGATCTCGCCGAGGTGTACGCGGTCTGGGGCGGCTACGCCTACGGGCGCGGGCTGGACGGGCGGGCGGCGCGCGGGGACATGGAGACGGCGTTCCGGCGCATCGCCGTGGCCGCGAAGAACGTCGACACCAGAGAGCACGACATTCACGACGCGGACGACTACTTCCAGTACCACGGCGGCATGGTCGCCATGGTCCGCCATCTGACGGGGTCCGACCCTGAGGCGTACATCGGCGACTCCGCCGTACCCGACCAGGTGAGGACCCGCACCCTCGGCGAGGAGACCCACCGGGTCTTCCGCGCGCGGGTGGTCAATCCTCGCTGGATGGCGGCCATGCGACGCCACGGCTACAAGGGCGCCTTCGAGATGGCGGCCACCGTCGACTACCTCTTCGGGTACGACGCCACGGCCGGGGTCGTGGACGACTGGATGTACGAGAAGCTCAGCGCGGAGTACGTCTTCGACGCCGAGAACCGGGACTTCATGCGGAAGTCCAATCCGTGGGCGCTGCGCGGCATCACCGAGCGACTGCTGGAGGCCGCCGAGCGCGGCCTGTGGGCCGAGCCCGACGCGGACACGCTGGAGCGGCTGCGTGCCGGCTACCTGGAACTCGAGGGCGACCTGGAGGGCGACGACAAGTGAGTACTCCGTTTCCGTTCACAGCGGTCGTCGGGCAGGACGATCTGCGGCTGGCGCTGCTGCTGAACGCGGTGAGCCCGGCCGTGGGCGGTGTCCTGGTGCGCGGCGAGAAGGGCACCGCGAAGAGCACCGCCGTACGCGCCCTCTCCGCCCTGCTGCCCGAGGTGGACGTGGTCCCCGGGTGCCGTTTCTCCTGCGACCCGGCCGCCCCCGACCCTGGGTGTCCGGACGGGTCGCACGGGGCGGGCGCCGGGACGCTGCGGCCTGCCCGCATGGTCGAACTGCCCGTCGGTGCCTCCGAGGACCGGCTCGTGGGCGCCCTCGACATCGAGCGGGCGCTGGCCGAGGGAGTGAAAGCCTTCGAGCCGGGCCTCTTGGCGCAGGCGCATCGCGGGATCCTCTACGTCGACGAGGTCAACCTCCTGCACGACCACCTGGTCGACCTGCTGCTCGACGCGGCTGCGATGGGCGCCTCGTACGTGGAGCGCGAGGGTGTCTCCGTACGGCATGCGGCGCGCTTCCTGCTCGTCGGCACCATGAACCCCGAAGAGGGCGAGCTGCGGCCGCAGTTGCTCGACCGGTTCGGGCTCACGGTGGAGGTGGCCGCCTCACGCGAACCCGACCGGCGGGTGGAGGTGGTCCGGCGGCGGCTCGCCTACGACGACGACCCCGCCGGTTTCGCGGCGCGCTGGGCCGACGAGGAGGCTGCCCTTCGGGCGCGGATCGTGGCCGCACGTGACCTGCTGCCGTCCGTGCGGCTCGGGAACGGGGCGCTGCGGCAGATCGCGGCGACCTGCGCGGCGTTCGAGGTGGACGGCATGCGCGCCGACATCGTGATGGCGCGTACGGCGACCGCGCTGGCCGCCTGGGCCGGGCGGACCGATGTGCTCGCCGAGGACGTACGGCAGGCCGCGCTGCTCGCGCTGCCGCACCGGCGGCGGCGCAATCCGTTCGACGCGCCGGGGCTCGACGAGGACACGCTCGACGAGGCCCTGGAGCAGTTCGGCGGCTCGGACGAGGACGACCCGGGCCCCGACGGGCCGGGTGGCGGCGGTGGGCGGCCGTCGCCCGACGACGGTCCGCAGGGCGGTGACACCGCGGCGCGGCCCGAGGCCGGGGAGAGCGGGCAGCCGCAGGCCTCCGGCTCCGGGGAGCAGCAGCCCGTGCGGGCATCCGAGCCGTTCCGTACGAAGGTGCTCAGCGTTCCGGGGATCGGTGAGGGTGCCGCCGGGCGGCGTTCGCGTGCCCGGACCGAGCACGGGCGGACCACCGGGGCGCGGCGCCCCCGGGGGGCGCTGACCAGGCTGCATCTGGCGGCGACCGTGCGGGCGGCGGCCCCGCATCAGCGGGCGCGCGGGCGGTCGGGGCCCGGGCTCGTGGTGCGCCGGGACGATCTGCGGCAGGCGACGCGGGAGGGGCGGGAGGGAAACCTCGTGCTGTTCGTGGTCGACGCCTCCGGGTCGATGGCGGCCCGGCAGCGGATGAGTGCCGTGAAGGGTGCCGTGCTGTCGCTGCTGCTGGACGCCTACCAGCGCAGGGACAAGGTGGGGCTGGTGACCTTCCGGGGGTCGGCGGCCGAGGTCGCGCTGCCGCCGACCTCGTCGGTGGACGCCGCGGCGGCCCGGCTGGAGTCGCTGCCGACGGGCGGGCGGACGCCGTTGGCCGCCGGGCTGCTCAAGGCCCATGACGTGCTGCGGGTGGAGCGGCTACGGGATCCCGCGCGGCGTCCGCTGGTCGTGGTGGTGACGGACGGGCGGGCCACGGGCGGTCCGGAGCCGGTCACGCTGGCGGGGCGTGCGGCGCGGCTGTTCGCCGCCGAGGGTGTCGCGTCCGTCGTCGTGGACTGCGAGTCGGGACCCGTGCGGCTGGGGCTCGCCGGGCGGCTGGCCGCGGAGCTGGCGGCTACGGCGGTGACGCTCGACGAGCTGCGCGCGGACAGCATCGCGGGCTTGGTGAGGAACGTACAGGGGATCGGGAGGGCCGCGTGATGCCGCAGGGACAGCCGAGTGTCGTACCGGACGACGGGCTGACGACCCGTCAGCGCCGCAATCGTCCGCTCGTCGTCGTGCACACCGGTGTCGGGAAGGGTAAGTCGACCGCGGCCTTCGGGCTCGCGCTGCGTGCCTGGAACCAGGGGTGGCCGATCGGGGTGTTCCAGTTCGTCAAGTCGGCGAAGTGGAAGGTCGGCGAGGAGAACGCGCTGCGGGTGCTGGGGGCGTCCGGGCAGGGCGGGAGCGTCGACTGGCACAAGATGGGCGAGGGCTGGTCGTGGGTGCAGCGCGATGCGCAACTGGACAACGAGGAGAAGGCCCGCGAGGGCTGGGAGCAGGTCAAGCGGGACCTGGCCGCCGAGACCTACAAGCTCTACGTGCTCGACGAGTTCGCGTATCCGATGCACTGGGGGTGGGTCGACACCGATGAGGTCGTCGACGTACTGCGCCACCGGCCCGGCACCCAGCATGTCGTGATCACCGGACGGAACGCGCCGGAGAGGCTCGTCGGCTTCGCCGACCTCGTCACCGACATGTCCAAGGTCAAGCACCCGATGGACGTCGGCCAGAAGGGCCAGAGGGGCATCGAGTGGTGACGTCTGTGCCACGGATGGTCATCGCCGCACCGTCATCGGGCAGCGGCAAGACCACCGTCGCCACGGGGTTGATGGCCGCGTTCGCCGAGCGGGGGATGGCCGTCTCCCCGCACAAGGTCGGACCGGACTACATCGACCCCGGGTACCACGCGCTCGCGACCGGGCGCGCAGGGCGGAACCTCGACGCCTACCTGTGCGGGCCGGAGCTGATCGCGCCGCTGTTCCTGCACGGGGCGCGCGGCTGTGACCTCGCCGTCGTCGAGGGTGTGATGGGAATGTTCGACGGGGCCGCGGGAGAGGGCGAACTGGCGTCCACCGCGCAGGTGGCGAAGCTGCTGCGGGCCCCGGTGGTGCTCGTCGTCGACGCGTCGTCGCAGTCGCGGTCGGTGGCGGCGCTGGTGCATGGCTTCGCGTCCTGGGATCCGGGGGTGCGGATCGGGGGCGTGATCCTGAACAAGGTGGCGTCGGACCGGCACGAAGCGCTGCTCCGCGAGGCCCTGGAGGCGGCCGGGGTGCCGGTGCTCGGCGCGCTGCGGAGGGCCTCGCGCATCGGCACGCCGTCGCGCCATCTCGGCCTGGTGCCGGCCGCCGAGCGGCGGGCGGAGGCGGTGGAGGCCGTCGCCGCGATGGCCGCGCAGGTGCGCGAGGGCTGCGACCTGGAGGCGTTGCTGGGGCTGGCGAAGAGCGCGGGAACGCTGCCGGATGAGCCCTGGGAGCCGCCCGCCGCCGCGACGGGAGCGCGGGAGGTGGTCGCCGTAGCCGGGGGCGCGGCATTCACGTTCTCCTACGCCGAGCACACCGAGCTGCTCACCGCCGCCGGCGCCGACGTCGTCCCCTTCGACCCCCTGCGTGATGAGCAACTTCCCGAAGGTACGCGCGGGTTGGTCATCGGCGGTGGCTTCCCCGAGGTGTACGCCGCGGAGCTGTCCGCCAACGAGCCCCTGCGCAAGGCCGTCGCCGACCTCGCGCTGGGCGGTGCTCCGGTCGCCGCCGAGTGTGCCGGGCTGCTCTATCTCTGCCGTGAGCTGGACGGACAACCGATGTGCGGGGTGCTCGACGCGCGTGCCCGCATGAGTGAACGGCTCACCCTCGGCTACCGGGACGCGGTGGCCGTCGGTGACAACGTCCTCGCCCCGGCCGGGACCCGGATGCGGGGACACGAGTTCCACCGGACCGTCGTCGAACCCGGTGCGGGGGCGGCTCCCGCCTGGGGGGTGCGCGCCCCCGACCGGCGCGTCGAAGGGTTCGTACAACAGGGCGTGCACGCCAGCTACTTGCACACGCACTGGGCCGCCGTGCCCGGTGCCGCCCATCGGTTCGTGGAGAGGTGCCGGACGTCATGAGCAGCAGGCTGATCGGAGTCGGGGTGGGGCCCGGCGACCCCGAGCTGGTGACCGTCAAGGGCGTCAAGGCCCTGCGTGCCGCCGACGCCGTCGTCGTACCCGTCATGGCCGCGTCCGACGGGCGGGACGGCGGGGAGCCCGGGCGCGCGGAGGCGACCGTGCTGCACTACGTGCCCGAAGAGAAGGTGGTGCGCGTCGTGTTCGCGCTCAACGAGCGCAGCGACCGTGCGCGGCGCGAGGCCGCCTGGGACGCGGCCGGGGAGCGCGTGGCCGAGTTGCTGCGACGGCACGCCACCGTCGCCTTCGCCACCCTCGGCGATCCCCATGTGTACTCGACGTTCACCTATCTCGCGCAGACCCTCCGGGACCTCGTGCCGGGGATCGTCGTCGAGACCGTGCCCGGCATCACCGCCATGCAGGACCTCGCCGCACGGTCGGGGGCGGTCCTGACCGAGGGCACCGAGCCGCTCACGCTGGTGCCCGTCACGGCCGGGGCAACCGTGCTCAAGGACGCGCTCGGCGGGCCCGGCACCGTGGTCGCGTACAAGTTCGGGCGGCAGGCGCAGGAGGTCGCCGAGGCGCTACGGGAGACCGGGCGGATCGAGGACGCGGTGTGGGGTTCGGCGCTCGGACTGCCCGAGGAGTCGATCCGGCCGGCCGCCGACCTCGACGGGGGTCCGCTCCCCTACCTGTCCACCCTCATCGCGCCCGCCCGTCGCGACGGCACCCGTGGCGGCAGGCTGTGACCGTCCGGGGACCTGGGCGGTGAGCCAACCCCCGTGTGCGCGGGACCGGCGGCCGTGCAGGCACCGGCGTTCCGCGTTTCGTACCACCCGAGCTTTCGTAGGAGAGGACCCCTTCCCATGGCCGACACCCCCACCGGCAAGGTGACCTTCGTCGGTGCCGGCCCCGGCGCCGCCGACCTGCTGACCTTTCGTGCCGCACGCGCCATCGCCGAGGCCGATGTCGTGATCTGGGCCGCCAGCCTGGTGCAGACGGAGGTCCTCGAGCACGCGCGCGAGGGCGCCGAGATCCTCGACTCGGCGGCCCTGTCCCTGGAGGACGTCGTCGCCGTCTACCGGCGTGCCCGGGAAGAGGGCCTGCGCGTCGCCCGTATCCATTCCGGCGACCCGGCCCTGTGGGGCGGCACGCAGGAGCAGCTCGACCGGTGTGCCGAGATCGGCATCGGGACGGAGGTCGTGCCGGGTGTCTCGTCCTTCTCCGCCGTCGCCGCGCTCGCCGGGCGTGAACTGACGATCCCCGAGGTCGCGCAGTCCGTGGTCCTCACCCGGCTCGGCGGCGGCAAGACGCCCATGCCGCCCGGGGAGGAGGTGCGCGAGTTCGCCCGGCACGGCACCACCATGGCGATCTTCCTCTCGGCGGCCCGCAGCGGCCAGCTGGTGCGGGAACTGCTGGAGGGCGGCTATCCGACATCCACCCCGGTCATCGTCGCCCACCAGGTGACCTGGCCCGGGGAACTGGTCGTGCGCTGCACGATCGGCACGCTGGAGGAGACCGTCAAGGAGCACCGTCTTTGGAAGCACACCCTCTTCCTGGTCGGCCCGGCGCTCGACGCGCACGGCACCCGCTCGCACCTCTACCACCCCGGCCATTTCCACGGCTATCGCAAGGCGGATCCCGAGGCCCGCAAGGCCCTGCGCGCACGGGGTGCGCGCACATGATCACCGTCGTCGGTACGGGCACGGGGATGCCGCTTCCCGCCGACGCCCTGGCCACCGCGGACCTCGTGGTGGGCGGGCGGCGGCATCTGGACGCCGTACGGCTGCCCGAGGGGGCTCGGCGGATCGTCCTCGGGCCGCCGGCGCCCGCCCTCGACGCGATCGAGCGGTGCCTCGACCAGGGACGGCGGGTCGTCGTGCTCGCCTCCGGCGACCCCGGGTTCTTCGGGATCGTCCGGATGCTGGCCGAGCGGTTCGGGCCGGAACGGCTCGATGTGCGCCCGGGTGTCTCCTCGGTGGTCGCCGCCTTCGCGCGGCTCGGGCTGCCGTGGGACGACGCGGTGGTGGTCAGCGCGCACGGGCGTGCTGCGCGGACAGCGGTGAACGTGTGCCGCGCGCGACCGAAGGTCGCGGTGCTGACCGGGCCCGGCGCCGGTCCCGCCGAGCTGGGGGCCGCGCTCGCCGACGGCTGCGCCGAACGGGTCCTGGTCGTGGCGAGCGCCCTCGGCGACCCGGAGCACGAGCGGGTGGAGCGGGTGACGCCCGCCGAGGCGGCGGCCCGGGACTGGGGTGCGGCGGTGAGCGTGGTGCTGTGCCTCGACCCGTCGCGAACGCTCGGGCCCGTGCGCACGGTCGCCGGGCCGCCGCCGGGTCCGTCCGGGTGGGCCCTGGAGGAGAGCGCCTTCGCCCACCGCGACTCGATGATCACCAAGTTCGAGGTACGCGCCCTGGCGCTGGCCCGGCTGGGACCGCGGCTCGGCGAGCTCGTCTGGGACGTCGGCGCCGGCTCCGGGTCGGTCGCCGTAGAGTGCGCCCGCCTGGGCGCCGCCGCCGTCGCGGTCGAGAGGACGGGCGACGGGGTGGAGCGGATCCGTGCCAACGCGGCGGCGCACGGCGTGGACGTCCACGTCGTGCACGGGGCCGCGCCGGACGCGCTGACCCCTCTCGCCGACCCCGACGCGGTGTTCGTCGGTGGCGGCGGACGCGAGCTGCCGGACATCGTGACGGTGTGCGCGCGGCGCGCCCGGCGGGCGGTGGTGGTCGCATTGGCCGCCCTGGACCGGGTACCGCCGGTCCGTGAGGCGCTCGTCGCGGCCGGGTTCTCCTGCGACGGCGTGCTGCTGCACTCGTCGCGGCTCGCGCCGCTGCCGGGGGATGTGACCCGGCTCGCGGCGACCAACCCTGTTTTCCTGCTGTGGGGCACACGGCCTCCGGCACGTCACGAAGGAGTTGTGCAGTGATCGGCCTGATGTCCGCCACCGCGGCGGGGGCGGCCGCACGGGACCGGCTGGCCACGGCGTGGCCGGACCGCACCCGGGTGTACGACGGACCCGTCGGGGACGCCGTACGGGCCGCGTTCGCGGAGTGCGAGCAGCTCGTGTGCTTCCTGGCGACCGGGGCGACCGTACGGCTGCTCGCCCCACTGCTCGGGGACAAGACGTCCGACCCGGGCGTGGTGTGCGTCGACGAGGGCGGGCGGTTCGCGGTGTCCCTCGTGGGCGGGCACGCGGGCGGCGCCAATGAACTCGCCCGTGCCGTGGGCGAGGTGCTCGGGGCGCGACCGGTGGTGACGACCGCGACGGACTCCATGGGGCTGCCCGGCCTGGACACGCTCGGGTTCCCCGTGGAGGGCGATGTCGCCGGGGTCTCGCGGGCGCTGCTGGACGGGGAACCGGTCGCCCTTCGGGCGGATGTGCGCTGGCCGCTGCCTGCGCTGCCCGTGACCGCCGAGGGCCCGTACACGATCCGGGTCACCGACCGTGCCGTCCGGCCCGCCGAGCGGGAGGCCGTCCTGCGGCCCCCGACCTTGGTCGTGGGCGTCGGCGCGTCCAGGGGCGCCCCGGTCGACGAAGTCCTCGGGCTCGTCGAGGGTTCGCTGCGGGAGGCCGGGCTCTGCGTCCGCTCGCTCGCCGAACTCGCCACCGTGGAGGCCAAGGCCGGCGAGCCCGGCATCGTCGAAGCGGCCGAGCGGCTCGGCGTGCCCCTGGTGACCTACCCCGCCGGGGAGTTGGCGACGGTAGACGTGCCGAACCCGTCCGCCGCGCCACTGGCCGCCGTCGGTACGCCGTCCGTCGCGGAGGCGGCCGCGCTCGCCCGCGGCGGTGAACTCCTCGTCCCCAAGCGGAAGTCGGCCATGGCCACCTGTGCCGTCGTACGCCGCCCTGGCCGCGGGCGGCTCGCGATCGTCGGGCTCGGGCCGGGCGCGCGGGACCTGCTGACCCCGCGCGCGAAGGCCGAACTGCGGCGCGCCTCCGTGCTCGTCGGGCTCGACCAGTACGTCGACCAGATCCGCGATCTGCTGCCGCCCGGCACCCGGGTCCTGGAGTCGGGGCTCGGCGCCGAGGAAGAGCGGGCGCGAACCGCGGTCGCCGAGGCCCGCAAGGGGAACGCGGTCGCGCTGATCGGCAGCGGTGACGCGGGCGTGTACGCGATGGCGTCGCCCGCGCTCGCCGAGGCGGCCGACGACATCGACGTGGTCGGGGTGCCCGGCGTCACCGCCGCGCTGGCGGCGGGCGCGATCCTCGGCGCTCCCCTGGGCCACGACCATGTGTCGATCAGCCTCTCCGATCTGCACACCCCCTGGGAGGTCATCGAGCGACGGGTGCGGGCCGCGGCGGAGGCGGACCTCGTGGTCACCTTCTACAACCCGCGCAGCCGGGGCCGTGACTGGCAGTTGCCGAAGGCGCTCGCGATGCTCGCCGGACACCGGGCACCGACTACGCCGGTCGGTGTCGTACGCAACGCGTCACGGCCGGACGAGTCCAGCCGTCTGACGACCTTGGCGGCGCTCGACCCGGCGACGGTCGACATGATGACGGTCGTGACCGTGGGCAACACCGCGACCCGCGAGGTCGCGGGGCGCATGGTGACACCGCGCGGCTACCGCTGGCAGGAGGCGGTCCGGTGAACCGCGTGGTCCATCCCATCGAACAGGAGTCCTTCCGGCGACTGCGCGCCCGTCTGGACACCTCGCACTTCCCGCCGCTGACCCGGGCGGTGGTGGAGCGGGTCGTCCACTCCGCCGCCGACCTCGACTACGCGACCGACCTCGTGATGAACGAGGGTCAACTCGCCTCGGCACACGCCGCGTTGCACGCGGGGGCGCCCGTCGTGGTGGACGTGGAGATGGTCGCGGCCGGGATCACCCGGCGCAAGACCGTGTGCCGTCTCAGGGACGCCGCATCCGGCCCTGGGCTGACGCGTTCGGCGCACGCGATCCGACTGGCCTACGAGGACGTCGGCCCCGGAGCACTCTGGGTGATCGGCTGCGCGCCGACCGCCCTGGAGGAGCTGCTGAAGCTGGACGCCTCGCCCGCGCTCGTGATCGGTCTGCCCGTCGGTTTCGTCGGCGCGGCGGAGTCCAAGGCCGCGCTGCGCGACAGCGGGCTGCCCGCCGTCAGCAACGTGTCCGAGAAGGGCGGTTCGGCGGTCGCTGCCGCCGCACTCAACGCCCTGCTGTATCACCCCACTTCGAAGGAGAACCCGTGACCACCCCGCCACCCGCCCTGCTCATCGCCGGTCATGGCACCCGGGACGAGGCCGGAGCCGAGGCGTTCCGCGCCTTCGTACGGGAACTGGGGCGCCGCCATCCCGAACTGCCCGTCGCGGGCGGCTTCATCGAGCTGTCGCCGCCGCCGCTGGGCGACGCGGTGGCCGAACTGGTGGAGCGCGGAGTGCGCCGGTTCGCCGCCGTACCGCTGATGCTGGTGTCCGCCGGGCACGCCAAGGGAGACATCCCGGCGGCGCTGGCCCGGGAGAAGGAGCGGCACCCCGGGATCTCGTACACGTACGGGCGCCCGCTGGGCCCGCATCCGGCGCTGCTGTCGGTCCTGGAGCGGCGGCTGGACGACGCGATGGATCCCTCCTGGGACCGCTCCGATGTGACCGTGCTGCTGGTGGGCCGTGGCTCCACCGACCCCGACGCGAACGCGGAGGTGCACAAGGCGGCACGACTGCTGTGGGAGGGGCGCGGGTACGCGGGAGTGGAGACGGCGTTCGTCTCGCTGGCGGCGCCGGACGTGCCGAGCGGCCTGGACCGGTGCGCGAAGCTGGGCGCGAAACGGATCGTCGTCCTGCCGTACTTCCTGTTCACGGGCGTCCTGCCGGACCGGGTGCGGCGGCAGACCGAGGACTGGGCGGCGGCGCACCCGGACATCGGGGTGCGCTCGGCGGACGTCATCGGGCCGGAACCGGAGCTGCTCGACCTGGTGAGGGAACGGTACGAGGAGGCCGTGCAGGGCGATCTGCGGATGAACTGCGACACGTGCGTGTACCGGATCGCGCTGCCCGGCTTCGAGGAGAAGGTGGGCCTGCCGCAGCAGCCGCACTTCCACCCGGACGACGACGGCCACCACCACGGTCACGGACACCACCACGGGGGGCACGCACACTCCCATGCGCACTGAGGCGGAGGGCGGCGGTCACGACCTGCGGCACCACGGGGACGCCGAGGTCCGTGACGACGGCGCGGCGCTGACGGACCTCGCGGTGAACGTGCGTACGGACACGCCCCCGGTGTGGCTGCGCGAGGTGATCGCCGGGTCGCTCGGCGGGCTCGCGGCATACCCCGACGGGCGTGCGGCTCGGGCGGCGGTGGCGGCGCGGCACGGGTTGCCACCCGAGCGGGTGCTGCTGACGGCGGGCGCGGCGGAAGCGTTCGTTCTGCTCGCCCGCGCGCTGAAGGTACGGCGACCGGTCGTGGTGCACCCGCAGTTCACGGAGCCGGAGGCGGCGCTGCGGGATGCGGGGCACATGGTCGACCGGGTGCTGCTGCGGCCGTCGGACGGCTTCCGCCTGGATCCGGCGCTGGTCCCGGACGACGCGGACCTGGTGGTGATCGGGAACCCGACGAACCCGACATCGGTACTGCACCCGGCGTCCACGATCGCCGAACTGGCCCGTCCAGGGCGAACGTTGGTGGTCGACGAGGCGTTCATGGACGCGGTGCCGGGAGAACGGGAGACACTGGCGGACCGGACGGACGTGCCTGGCCTGGTGGTCCTGCGCAGCCTGACGAAGACATGGGGGCTGGCGGGCCTGCGGATCGGCTATGTCCTGGCCGCCCCGGAAACGATCTCTCTTCTGGTGCGGGCGCAGCCCCTGTGGCCGGTGTCCACGCCCGCGCTCGCGGCAGCGGAGGCGTGCGTGTCGCCCCGGGCACTGGCAGAGGCCGCACACGTGGCACGCCGGGGGGCGGTGGACCGGGCGTATCTGGTCGCCGGGCTGCGGGAGTTCGAGGCGGACGGGCTGTATGTGGCCGAGCCCGCGGAGGGCCCGTTCGTCCTCGTCCGCCTGCCGCGGGCCGCGACGGTCCGCCGCCACCTGAGGGACCTCGGCTTCGCGGTACGCCGCGGAGACACGTTCCCGGGCCTGGACGAGGAGTGGCTGCGGCTGGCGGTACGCGACCGGGCGACGGTGAATCGGTTCCTGCAGGCGCTGGACCGGGCGGCAACGCTGGCGGGCAGGTGAGGCCCTCGGCAGGACTCGACAGTCGGTCGCCGTCCGCAGCGGATCATGTGATCTGCTGCGGACGGCCGACGGCTCGTCAGCCATGGCAGGGGCCGGTCTCTCAGCCGCCGACGAGCGCGACGAGCTTGATGAAGACCACGTCGGGATCGATGGTGATATCCACGACGTCGTCGAGGTCCTCGACCTGACGATCACCGGCCAGTATGAAGAACCCGTTGGCCAGGAAGGCGCGCTCGGCGATCTCGGCCTGGCGCTCCCAGTCGATGCGGCGGGGCTCGCGGAGACGGTAGCCGTTCAGCTCCGTCTCGGCGTCGTCGGGGCGGACGAGGCCGTTGAAGTGGTTGCTCGGGCGGGCGTTGTGCCGAGCGACCTCCTCGCGGACCCGGAGCCTGAGCAGCTCCCGTACGGTCATCCGTTCCGGCAGCCCGGCGACTTCCCACTCAGCGACCGCCTTGCCCGTCGCGGTCTCGTCCCGGAACGTCACGGTGGCCATCAGGCACCTCGCTTGATCTGCATGAGGATGGATTCGTCGGTGATCTTCGTGTCGGCGGCGAGCAGGAACGCCTTGCTGAGGATCAGGGAGAGCCGTTCGTCCTCGAAGGGCAGGAACACCTTGCCGTCCCCCGCGCGCCGTGCCGGAACGATGCACAGGTAGGCGTCGTCCGGTGCCATCAGGATGTTGGCCGAGCCCAGATGGATCTTGTACGTGCCCAGGTCCCCTCGGACGATCAGGAAGCGGCCGTCGAGCGAGCACCGGTCGGCGATCTTCAGGCGCGGCAGGATCCCTTCCAGCGCCTCGCGGCGAACCTCGGCGCTCGCCGTCAGCTCGGCGAAGGAGGCCCGCTCCCAGTAGGTGCGCCGGGGGCCGCCGTCGGTCCAGTCGGGATCGGCGGCGATCGAGCTCACGCCCACGAAGAGGTCCACGTCGCGCATCGCCTCGCTGAACACCAGCGGGGGAACGTCGGCGAGCGGTGCCTCGCGCCAGGCGCTCCCCACCCGGCGGTCGAAGCGCACCTGATCGGTCGAGGCCAGTTCGTCGTCGCCCGCCCAGTCGGCCCAGCTGTGGAAGAAGCGGACCCGCCACTCGCCCGCCGCGAGGGTGCGCTCGGCCCGGCCGTCGTCCCCGCAGTCCCAGGGGCCGAGCCGGTCGCTCCCCCACCCCCGGGCCCGGAACAGGGCGAACATCTTGAGGTAGTGGACGAGGTGCGCGGCGAAGCGGTTGGAGTAGACGCGGGTCTGCTCCTCGGCCGGGGTGAGGAGGTAGATCTCGCGAAAAGCCTGCTTGAAGGGCTGCCGTATGCACCGCTCGGTGAGCAGATCCCGCCAGGCCCGCACGGCGTGAGGCTCGGAGCGGAGCGGGTGCCAGAGCCGTACGGAGGCGTCGTGGGGTGCGTCGGGAAGGTGCTCGTCCGTCTCGGGCAGTACGGACCGCCATTCGTCGGGTGCGACCTCGACCTCCCAGATCAGCCGGCGTACGAGGGTCCGGGCGAGGGGGTGCCCGGCCAGCTCGGTGCGCCACCAGCCGTAGGGGTGGACGGCATCGACGGTGAATCCGCCTTCCAACGCGCGTACGAGGGTGACAAGTTGGGCATTCACCCGCTTCACCAGGTCGCGCAGCTCCTTGACCAGGGCGGCGTGGTCGCGGCGGACCGGCGCCGGGACGCTGCGCAGCGGGCGACCGTCCTTCTCCCAGGTCAGCGTGGCGGTCTCGGCGACCAGGACGACGGCCTGGTAGTCGCCGACCGTCCGGCGCAGGACGCCGCCCGCGACGGAGCCGCTGATGGACGCGGTGTCGAACCCCAGCCTCGGCAGTCGCAGTGCCACGTCGGTGCGCTCGGCCAGGGCCGCGTCGACCTTCTTGATCATCTTGTCGAGTTGCTTGGGCACCCCGGCGTGCCGGACGGTCCGGCGCACGGTACGGATCGCGGTCACCAGCTCGGGCGTCGGGAAGTCCTGTGCGGCGCGCACCACTTCGTACAGCAGGGCCTGCGACGGAAGCGTCTTCGCCGCTGTCGGGGCGAGGGCGACGCCGGGCAGCAGCCGCTCGAGCAGCTCCGGCAGCCAGGGCTCGTCACGCAGCAGAGCCACCCGCAGGGCCTGTCCGAGCGAAGTGATCTCCCGGTCCGTGAACGCCTTGTCCGCCCGGTAGGGGATCTCGCCGGTCCGGATCGCGTCGGTGCGATCGGCCGCCGCTTCCAGCGCGCGGCGGGCGAACGCCACGTAGGCGGGGCTGTCGGCGGCCCTGCGCCACACGTGCGCGAGCGGCGCGTCGACGAACCCGTGGTCCCGGTTGATCTCGGACAGCAGCGCCCGTTCGGCAGGAGTGAGACCGGCGATGACCGCCATCTCCTCCGCGACGATGGGGCCCACATCACGGGCGAGGTGCTCCACGGCCGCGCGCAGCGTCTCGTCGCCGGCGAGCCCCGCGACCGCAAGAAGCGCGTACGGCTGACGCACGGGCTCCTTCTCCAGCCACAACCCGACCAGGACACAAGCCGGTTCGGACACGTCGGGCAGCGGCCCCGTACAGCGCTCCAGCGCGTCCAGGCCCCGGGTGAGGTCCGCCCAGCCGTGCTTCTCGCACCTTTCGGCGAGCGCCTCGAACATCCGGCGGCACGCGTCGGGCGTATAACGCGGCTGTCGATCTGCAGCCGCTTTTTCGAGCGCGTAGCGGACCAACCTCGTCGCGTGCGTGGCCGAGCCGTCCACCCGGTAGGCCGTCGCGAGCAGGCTGCCGAGTTCCTCGTCGGAGACCTGCGACAGATCGGGGTGCCTGTCCTCGTCCTCAGGTGTGAAGTCCGGGTCGGTCAGCGCGCGCATCAGCCGGGCTACAAGGCCCATCAGGCCCCCCTCTTGATCTGTCGGAGAATCGTCTTGTCGGTGATCTTCGTGTCGGCGGCGAGCAGGAACACCTTGCTGAGGATCAGGGAGAGCCGTTCGTCCTCGAACGGCAGGAACACCTTGCCGCCGCCCTTGCCGCGTGCCGCAACGATGCACAGGTAGGCGTCGTCCGGTGCCATCAGGATGTTGGCCGAGCCCAGATGGATCTTGTAGGTGCGCAGATCGCCTCGGACGATCAGGAAGCGGCCGTCGAGCGAGCACCGGTCGGCGATCTTCAGGCGCGGCAGGATCCCTTCCAGCGCCTCGCGGCGAACCTCGGCGCTCGCCGTCAGCGCACCGAACGTGGCCGTCCGCCAGTACCCGGCGTAGCGGTCCTCGCCCCGGTCGGTCCATTCGGGATCGGCGGCGATCGAGGTCACGCCCACGAACAGATCGACGTCCCGCATCGCCTCGCTGAACACCAGCGGGGGCACCTCCGCCAGCGGAACCTCCCGCCGGCGCCGGCCGTCCCGCCGCTCGAAGCGGACCTGGTCCGTCGCGGCGTGCTCGGGCACGTAGCCGCCGTCGTCGTCCGCGGCGGGCTCGTGGTGGAAGCAGGCCCGCCACTCGCCGTCGCCGAACTCGGCCCGCGCCTGCCCGTAGTGGCCGCCGTCGTACCGGCCGAGGAAGTTGGCCTGCCAGCCACGCTCCTTGAACAGCGCGTAGAGCTGCCGGTAGTGGACGATGTGGGCGGCGAACCGGTTGGAGTAGACGCCGGTCTCCTCCTCCGCCGGGGTGAGTAGATAGATCTCCCGGAAAGCCTGTTTGAACGGCTGCCGCAGCCGCTCGACGACGAGCCGCTCCCGCCACGCCCTGATGTCGTCCGTCGACGCCCGGATCGGATGCCACAACCGGACGCGCTCGGGCTCGCCCGGCGGCTCGGCCATCGGCGCCACCGCACGCCACTCGCCGTCCGCGCCCTGGAACTCCCAGATCAGGCCGCGGACGAGAGTCCCGGTGACCGGATGGTCGCTGTAGTAGCGGCACCACTCGTCGTACGGCCACTCGCGCCCGGCCGACATCAGCGCCTCGACGCGGGCCCGCTCCCCCGACAGTGTCCCCCGCACCTCCTTGGCCAGGGCCTTCAACTCCTGGAGCTCATCCGGGAAGCCGTCCTTCACTGCCACCGGAGCCGTGCGGGACGTTCCCCCGTCAGGGCGTGTGAAGGTGAGCCGCACGGCCGCCGCGTCCTCGATCGCCACCCGTACCCGGTGTCCACCCAACTCCCTTTCCAGCGAACCGTCCGACGCCAAGCCGTGGTCCGGCACGCTGCGCTCTATGAGCTGCTCCGCCGTGATGCCCTGCTTCCCTGCTGCCGTCACCAGCGCGGTGTCGAGCTGCTTGCGCAGAGCCCGGTGCTTGATACGTGACTGCAGCCGCCACAGGGCCTCCAAAGAGGCCGGATCGCCGGTGTCGGCCAGCGCGTTGATCGCCGCGCCCGCGAGCTTGACGTCCTCGATCACGTCGGTTCTGAGGCCGCCGGTCCGCAGAGCGAGCGCGCCGAGGTGCTGCACCGCGGCCGGGCCGCCGGTCAGCGCGGCCGCCCAGACGACACCGCGTGCCAGGTCTCCGTCCTTCTGGTGGACGACGTAGTGGTAGTGGTAATCGTCGCTGTGGAGCCAGTCGTACGCACCGCTTTCCCTGCTGCACAGCGCCTCGCCCTCGGCCAGCGCCCGCAGGGTGTCGGCCACGAGATCCCGCGCCGACGCCGCATTCGCGAGCTCACGGCACGTCCGCCGCCATCTCTGTGCGGGACGCGGCCCGGACAGGCTCGCCAAGTGCCTTACGAAGCGGGCAAGTTCCGGCGTCGAGGTCTTCGCACGGTCACTCAGCGGGGAGGCCCAGGGAGCGTGGGCGGGGATCAGCCCCTCGGGTATGTGCGCCTCGTCCACGCTGGCGAGCAGCGCGCGGAGGCGCTGGGCCAGCGACGCGCGCAGGTGCGCCTCGACAGTGGTGTCCATGAGATCCGTGTGTGCGTGCCGCAGCCAGGGCATGACCGCACGGCGGCCATCGGTGTCGAGCTGGTCGGCGGCGTTCAGCACCAACCCCAGCGCATGGGCGAACCAGCAGCCCATGCTGTACTCGGTGGCGCGGAGCAGCATCACCGCGACCTCGTCGGGCGTCCAGCCGCGCACCCGCGAGATCAGAGCCCCGATCTCGGTGTCGTACTGCCAGAAGGTCGTGTCGTCGAAGCAGGCCGCCTGCATGAGGCACAGGACCGCGGCCCTGCCCTCCTCGTCCGCGCAGGCCGCGAGCCGCCCGTCGATCTCGGCCTGGGTCGCCGCACCCACAGCCCTGTCTCGCCGGTGCTCGTGCCCCATGGACCGCCGGAACTCGATCCGTTGACGTTCCAGGAGGTCGACGAGCCAGCGGACGCGGTCGAGCGCGGCGGACCGCACGTCGTCGAGCGAGTCGTTCCTGCGGGATTCGGCCACCAAGGCGTCGTACAGCATGGCGGGATGATGACAGGGGGGACTGACAACGCGATCAAGTCGAAGGATGCTCGCGCCTGTTCATGTGATCTCCGGGCCCGACTACCGGCGGCTCGAAGGCGTCCCACGCACAGCGTCCGGGGCGCGAGCCGCGTCCTGCGCAGCGTGCAGGGTCGGATCGGTTTCGCCCGCGCCGGCGATGGGAGGATCACCGTGCCACCGCGCCGTGCCGAGGAGGGGTCCGAGGTGCCGTCCACCGAACTGAAGCACACGTTCCAGATCACCGCGCCGCCCGAGGAAGTCTTCGCACACCTGGCCGAACCGTCGCATTACGTCGGCCTGTCACCGCTCCTCGTGGCCGTCCGCGACGTGCGCCGCAGCGGCGGGACCGTGCACTACACGGCCGTGGAGCGCTTCCGGTTCCTCGGCGTCCTGCGGCACGACAACATCATCGACGTCACGCTTGTCGCCGCCCCGGACGGCCTCCCGCAGTCCGCCGAGATCTCCGGCGAGGTCCGCAGCCCCGGCCGGGTCCGCATGAGCTACCGCTTCGCCATCGACCGCGACGAGGCCGGGAGCGTCGTCACCGACACGCTGCACCTGCGGACGCCCCCGGGCCTGCTCCGCTTCGCCGCCTCCCAGGCGGGAGCCGTCCAGCAGGCCCGGGCCCGTGTTCTGACGGCCCGCCTGGAGCGGCCGGCTTGACGCCCGAGGCTCAGCGAACGGGGCGGTCTGCGGCGTAGGGCAGGAAGGCCGCCCAGGCCTCCCGGCCTAGTGCCGCGGCAGGCAACGTTTGCCCGTTAAGGAGCGGCGTCGTGGGGGCACCTCCCGCTCTGGGGGTCCCCCCGCTCGAGCGGAGTCGAGAGTGGGGGAGAAGCCGAGAGTGGGGGAGCGTGCTCTGGGGGTCCCCCCTGCTCGAAGAGCTTGGGGGAGTGCCGGCCGGAAGCCCTCGTACTGGACGTACTTGGGCT
>NZ_MLYP01000066.1 GCF_001866645.1 Streptomyces colonosanans | reverse complement strand
CGATCGAAGAGGTCGACGGCAAACTCCAGGAATCCCGTCAGGCCGGCGGGCTTGCCGTCGGCGTCGTGCTGTTCGGTGAGGTTCAGAAGAAGGTCGAACTTGGATGTCTCGGTGCTGAGTTGCTGAATCGCGGTGGTGAGACCGGGGATCTCGAAGCGAGGCGCCTCGTTATTCTGGAAAGCGAGCATCACCTGGAACAGGGGGTGCGCGGCCATGGAGCGGACCGGGTTGAGGACCTCCACCAAGTGCTCGAACGGCACATCCTGGTGCGCATACGCAGCCAGGTCCGTCTCACGCACCCGCTCCACCAGTTCGCGAAACGTCGGGTCACCCGACACATCCGTCCGCAACACCAGCGTGTTCACGAAGAAGCCGACCAAGTCATCCAGAGCCTCGTCCATACGGCCCGCCACCGGCGAACCGATCGGAATATCCGTACCAGCACCCAGACGCGACAACAGCGCCGCAAACGCCGCCTGCATCACCATGAAAAGGCTGGCATCGGCCTTCAGCGCCAACGCGGCCAGCGACTGGTGCATGACTGAGTCAATCGTTACCGGCACGCTTTCGCCCCGATGCGACGCCACAGCCGGACGCGGCCGGTCCACAGGCAGCTCCAGCTGCTCCGGCAGCCCGTCCAGCGTCTCAGACCAATACATGAGTTGGCGTGCAAGCGGACTGCCGTGGTCGTTCTCGTCGCCGAGAGCGCGACGCTGCCAAAGGGTGTAGTCCGCGTACTGCACGGGCAGCGGCTGCCAGTCCGGGGCGGTGCCCGCACTGTAAGCCTCGTAAGCAGTGACGACGTCGCGCGCCAGAGGGACCATCGACCAGCCGTCGCCCGCGATATGGTGCAGTACGACAAGCAGCACGAGCGAGGTTTCGTCGACGGTGAACAGGACGCTGCGCAATGGAAGAGCATCCGTGAGGTCGAAGCCGCACCCGGCCGCCTGGGTGAGCAGGAGCGGCAGCTCGTCGGCGCTCGTGGGTACTACATCGAGCAGCACCGCGGGAATCTGTTCGGCGGTGAGGATCTTCTGGTACGGCGTGCCGTCGGGGCCTTCGGGGAAGACGGTGCGCAGGCTCTCGTGCCGCTCCACAACATCCCGCAGCGCCGCAGCCAGAGCCCCCTGGTCCAGGCTGCCTTCCAGTCGTACGGCGAACGACATGTTGTAGGCCGGCGAGGCCTCTTCGAGACGGTTAAGGAACCACAGGCGCCGCTGCGCAAACGACAGGGGGATCACGTCGGGGCGCTCGGCGGGGGCCAGGGCGTGGCCGGTGGCGCGCTCCGCCTCATTGAGCCGCTGTGCGAACTGCGCCACCGTGGGCGCCTCGAACAGCGCACGCACGGGGAGTTCGACACCGAACTCCGTGCGAACCCGGCTCAGAAGCCGGACGGAAGTGAGGGACTGACCGCCGAGAACGAAGAAGCTGTCGTCGATTCCGGGGGTATCAACGCCCAGAACCTCCGCAAAGACGCGACACAACGCCGCCTCCCTCGGATTGCGGGCCATGCGTCGAGCCGGAGCAGCGGCGCCGGCCGGAAGGGGCAGGGCTGCCACGTCCAGGAGGTGGTGCGTCGTGAGCGGGAGCGCGTCGAGAATGACCAGCGCCGCCGGAGCGTGCGACTCCGGCAGCCGCTCGGCGGCGTGACGCTGGATCGCGTCCGGGTCGACAGTGGTGCCGGGGTGTTGCACCACGTACGCCACGCGGACCTGGGTGCCTGCAGTGCCCTCGCGGTCTAGGACGGCCACCTGGGCAACATGGGGGTGTGTGTTCACGGCGGCCTCTATGGCGGCAAGGTCGCTGCCCTGGCTCAGGGCTGCGGCCCGTTCCACGGCGCCGACACGATCGAGCATGCCGCCGGCGCGCCACCGTGCCAGGTCGCCGGTGCGCCGCATCCGTCCGCCGGGCTCGCCGTGCGGGTCGGCAACAAGGAACTCGGCGGTGCCGACCGGCTGATCGGGGAAGCCGAGGGTGCCAGTCTCTTCCCCCAGGTACAGTTCGCCAGTCACACCGGCCGGAACCGGACGCAGCCGTTCGTCGAGTACGTAGGCGCGGGTGTTTGCAATGACGCGGCCCAGGGGGACGCTGCCGGTGCCCGGGTCTCCGTCACCCTCCCAGACGAGGGCAGGAACGCCAGCGTCAGCGGGCGTGTAAGTGACGCATAGGGCTGCCTGGCTCAGGGTGTCGCGGAAGCGGGTCATCAGCCAGGCCGGAAGGGGTTCGCCAGTACAGACGACGGTGCGCAGGGAGGTACACGCGGCCGCGTGCTTGCTGAGTAGGGGAGCGAGCACCGTGGGGGTGGTGTGCAGGTTCGTGACTTCGTGGGCCCTGACGCCCGAGGCAAGTGCGGCCGCCGTGCGCGTCGCGTCGCAGTGAGCCCCTCCCGGGCCCGGAAGGGGCTCACCCGAACTCGGGATCACGAGGGTCACTCCGCTACTGAGCGCCCAGAAGTACGCCCACAAGGATGCGGTGCCATGCAGGGCTCGGTCGCCGGGGCGCTGCGGACGGGCAGTCTGTAGCCAGACGAGCCGGCTGGTGAGCGTGGCGTGCGAGGTCGCCAGGCCAGCCGGGTAGCTCACCTGCGCCGTGTGCGAAGGCAGCAGGGCTGCCGTGCGGTCCTCGTCGGTGACGTCCGTGTCCGAGAACCGGGCGAGGACCTCGGCCGTGTCCGGCGCGTCCAGGGCGATGCGGGGCAGGGTACGTGGGAGCGAGGTGTTGGTGTGGGCAGAGGTCACCACACACACAGGTCGGAGGAGGTCGATGGCACCGGCTGGTGCGTCGGGGTCTTGGAGCAAGCAGGCCGCGCCCGCCTTCGCCACGGCGAGCGCTGCCACGGCCCATTCCAGGGACCGGTGAAGGGCGAGAACGACCGTACGCCCCGGTCCCGCGCCGCGCTCTATCAGCAGCCGGGCGAAGCGGTTGGCGCGAGCGTTCAGGTCCGTGTAAGAGACCTCGCTCACCGTGGTGGTCACGGCGGGGGCGTCCGGGGCTCGCCGCACCTGCGACTCGACCAACTCGGGTACCGTCGTCGCAGGCGGCACTTTGTCGGTCGGAGTGCTCCACTCGTCGAGGATCAGCCGCCGTTCGCGTGGCGGCAGTAGATCCAGCTCAGCCACGGTGTGGCTGGGGTCCGCCAGGGCTGCGGCCAGGGTGTACTCGAAGCGCTCCAGATGCCCGGTGAGCTCATCGGCAGTGTAAAGGGTGTCGTTGCCGTCAAGGTGGACGACGAGGCTTTCGCCGCGAGCGGTTCCATAGACGTCGAAGGCCAGGTCATCGAGGGGTCCGTTGCCGAGATTGAGGAGTTCCGCGGGATACTCACCGAAGGCCAGGCCGTCGTCCGCGGTCATGATATTGACCATCGGGCCGAAGGAGCCGGAGCCGTCGGGAGAGGCCGCGAAGTGACGCTGGAGGTCTTCCTGGCGGTAGCGTTGATGCCGCAGCGCCTCCTTCACGACCTGGCCGGTCCGCTCGACGAGGTCGGCGAAGTCGTCGTCGTCGGAGACGGTCAGCCTGAGGGGTACGACGTTCGCGGTCATGCCGGGGGTGCGACGGGCCGCGAGGCTTACGCGGGCGGTAACGGGGAAGCCGAGCGTGACGTCGTCGGAGCCAGTCATGCGGTGCGCGTACAGGGCGACGGCGGCCGTGAGGACCACCGACCAGTGGGTGCGAGCGGCGCGGGCGGCAGCGATGAGAGCGTCGTTGAGTGGCACCGCGAGGCGAGTAGTGGCGCGAAGCGACGAGCTGCGGGAGGCAGCCCTGCGCCGCGACAGACTGAACCTGGCGGGGCGGTCGGCGAGTCGGGTTTCCCAGTAGGCGCGGTCTACGATGAAGTCCGTCGACGCCCGGTATTCCTGCTCCTCGGCGACCAGGGTAGCGAGGGAGCCGAAGGGCGAATCGCCGTGCGGCAGTCCCTTCGTGAGGGCCGTGTAGATCTCGGCGGCACGGCGGGTGAACAGGTCAGCACCATAGCCGTCGATGACCGCGTGGTGAGCGCGTGTGTACCAAAGGAAGTGGTCGGGTGCCAGGCGGAACAAGGCTAGCTTGTACAGACGCTCCGCGAGGAGGTCGACGGGGCGGGCACGGTCCTCCCGCATCCAGTGCAGGGCGGTCTCGGCGGGGTGAGGGTCTGCCGACACGTCGTGAAACGACAGGAAGCCGGCGGGGACTGGCATAGGCGTCTGCCATACGCCGTCCGCGTCCTGGATGAGGCGTACACGCAATGCCTCCGCCTCATCGAGGGCCGCCCGGGTGGCCGTCGTCAGGAGCTCCACGTCAATAATGCCGCGGATCTCCACGCACTGGGCGAGGTTGAAGTCCAGGTCCGTCACGCCCATCTGGTGGGCGAACCAGACACCCGACTGCGCGGCGGACAACGGTCGACGAGCGGCTCGAGTGCCAGACACTGCTACCTACCCCATGAATCTCGGATCCGGAACGGTGGTGAGGAAAGCGAGCCAGGGCGGGCGTCGCCTGCGGCGGCCCGCCCTGGCTCGAAGAATCCCTCAGTCGTGTGCGTCCATTGCGTCGCGTAGCGACTTGGGACGCATGTCGGTCCAGTTCTCCTCGATGAAGTCGACGCACGCCTGCCGGTCCGTCTCCTCAAGGACGACCCGCCACCCCTCGGGTACCTCGATGGAACTGGGCCACAACGAGTACTGTTCCTCCTCGTTGAGCAGGACGAGGAACTGTCCCTCTGCGTTCTCAAAGGGGTTCGTCACACCACAACCTCGATTTCAGTAATGGGGGCCCTTGGCATCGCGAGAAGAACGCCGCGTACGCGACCCAGCGGCGTTCAGAAGCCAATGCATCCAGTCCATCATGGGCTTGCATCAGTTCGATATCGCAGCGTCATCTCCAACTAGAAACTGACGAGTTGACCACCTCACTGGCCCTGCAAGGCGCTATCCTTTCGCCTACCCTCACGTAACTGACCTGCGACCGAAGGGAGCATCAGTGAAGCTGCACGACCTCCTAGAATCGTCAGAAGGGTACGCAGTTGCGGATTCCTTCGCTCTGTACCAGATTGCGACCGGCCACACCTCGGCCGCTTCTTCCGTAAAATCCGCCGTCCTCGCCAAAGACTTGCACCTCGTCATACCCACCGTCACTTTCGCGGTGTCCTGTGCGATGCGTACCTGCTGGGACGAGCACTGCACGAAGGAACATCAATTCGGCACCGGCTCCGCCGTGCATAGCCTCTTCGACCGCGACGGTGTTGAAATCCTCGAACTCTCCCCAGATGACGCGGTGTCCGCGGGCAAGCTCTACGCCCGATGCGCGGACCAGCGCATTGAGGGCCCCGAAGTTCTGGCAGCCTGCCACGCGTCGCACCTGGCGCGTGTCCGCGGAGCGCCACTATTGTCCACCTCGCGCGCCGGGTACTGTTATCCGGCTGCTGTCGGGCATCCCGGCCGAATTTGGCTGATCTGACGCTACGGTCGTTCTAGTACTCCGCAGGCCCCGGGCGAAGTGGGTGTCCAGCACGTCCTCTCCGTAGAGGCCCTCCACCCACTTCGTTTGGTAGATAGTGTCGAGATACCGTTCACCTAGATCGGGCGATATCGCCACGCAGGTCAGCCGAGTACGTCGAGCCGCCCCTTCGAGCCACTGCCGAGCGCCACTGACGACGGTTCCGGTGGACCCCCCGAAGACGAAGCCAGCCGCAGCAAGCTGGTGACACGTCCGCACGGTCTCGGCCTCCGGCACGATAACCACATCGTCGATGAACTCCTCATCCAGCAATGGCGGCCGCACTCCGGAGCCGAGCCCCGGAATCATGCGCAGCCCCGACGGATGGCCGAAGGTCACGGAGCCCACACTGTCCACGGCGACGATGCGGACGTGCGGGCGATGTTCCCGAAACCAACGCGCGCAGCCCATCAGCGTGCCCGTGGTGCCAGCCCCCACGAACAGGACGTCCAGCTGGGGAAAGCCTCGGTCGA
Source organism: Streptomyces colonosanans (assembly GCF_001866645.1). Lineage (GTDB taxonomy): Bacteria > Actinomycetota > Actinomycetes > Streptomycetales > Streptomycetaceae > Streptomyces > Streptomyces colonosanans. The sequence continues at coordinate 23,406 of NZ_MLYP01000066.1, read as the reverse complement.
CGGCGGGTGCTGTGTGCCGGTAATGCGCGCGCCAATTCGCCGCGTTCGCATACTGGTTGAGCCAAACGTACCGATGATCGGTCGCACACAAGGCACGTACGTGGTTGATGCGCGCGGCGAGGAAGCCGCCATCCCGGTCGGGTTCGGTGACCGTGTGCACCGTGGTGCCGAGCACGGACATGATCCGCTGGGCGGCGAGCGTGCATCGGGGATCGGTGATACAGACGAAGCGATACCCCTTGTTGGCTGCGATGACGCTGAGCGCGATGCCCAGGTTGCCCGACGAAGACTCCACCAGGATTGAGTCCGGCGCGAGTACACCGTCTCGTTCCGCTGCCTCCACCATCTCCATGGCGGCCTTTTGCTTGATTGAGCCGGTGAAGTTGAAGCCCTCACATTTGAGGAAAAGCGGAATTCCGAGAGTGACGCCGAGGTCGACGTATAGATCGTCCTGATTGAACTCCTGGGGTGCCGAAATGACCGGCACGTGCCCCTCCCTGCCTCAGCCGTAGCGTCGCATGTCGTGGAAAAAGCCGTCCACAACCCGCAGCTCCCCCGACGCTACGACCTCGTCGTAGACATGCCTGCCGAGCGCCAAATCCAGCACGCCCAGGCCGAACGGCGAGAAGACCACGGGCCGTTCGACCCCGGGGCGCAGGGTCCCCATCAAAACGTCATAGAGGGTGCCGGCGACGAACCCCCTGTGCCCGGTTTGCTGTTCAGCCAGGTGCAACGAGGTGCCGGCCTTGAGGCAATGGTCGACGTCGTCGACGACGTTGGTGGCCTCGAGTACCACCTCGGGGGCCAAGTCCCGCAGCGACAGGTGGAGCACGAGCGGGTTGTGGTCAAACCATGTGGGGTCCGTGACATGCGGAGTCCCGGCAACCGTCGCGAAGACCACCAGGTCCGAGGAACGGATCAGGGCCTCGGCGTCCTTGTGTAGGGTGACCTGCCCGCGCTCACCGGACCAATGTAGGTACTCCTCGAATCCGCTGACGTGCTCCGTCACGCGGTCGTACACGCTGATCTCGTCGAATGTCCAGCCACTGCCAGCCAGGTAGCTATGGACGTACCGGGCAATTAGGCCTACGCCAAAGAAGCCAACCCTGACCGGGCGGACGCCCCGCGCAGCCGCGATTCGGTCCGCGGCGAGCGCCGCTGAGGCAGCGGTGCGGGCGGCGCTGATAATGGAACTTTCCAGACAGGCCAGTGGATAACCCGTGTCGTGGTCATTAAGGATGAGCACGGCAGAGGCTCGGGGAATGCCACGGCCAACGTTCTCCGGAAAGCTGGAGATCCATTTCAGGCCGTCGGTGCGGATTTGCCCGCCGACGGACGCAGGCAGCGCGATGATCCGGGAGGACTGCCGGTCCGGAAAGCGCAGGAAGTACGAAGGCGGATTGACGGTCTGTTCCTCGCCGTGCAGCCGGTAGGCGGCCTCAATCAGCTCAACCACCTCGCGGTAGCGGCGGTCCAGGACGCCCTGCACCTGTGCACCAGGGATCACGGCAAACGACGGTGTCACGCACTGCTCGGGGCTGGATTCGGGCATGAAGGCTCCTGAGGGTCCCGGAAAGGTCAGTCGGTCGCTGCGGGCCACACGTGCCCGGGAATGCGCACAGGGTCGCCGAAGAGCGCGACGATGTCACGCTCGCCCTGGTACGCCATGCGGCTGTGGGCCATCCGCAGGTTGTCCACGACCAGCACGTCGCCCACCTGCCAGGGCTCGCTGACCGTGGCAGCCGCGTACTCGTTGTTGATGGCCTGGACTACGGCCTCGGGCACCGGCGTCCCGTCACCGTAAAGGGTGGTGAAGGGCAACGCGTCCGGGCCGTACAGGGAGATCAGGTACTCCCTGACCGCCACGTCCATCGTGAACTCGTTCAGGAACGCAACCTGATTGAACCAAAGGCGTTCACCGAGGGCGGGGTGACGGACGACCGCCGCCCGGCGCTGGACCGTGCGCAGGGATCCGTCCGGCAACCACCGGTGCTCCACGGCGTGGTCGCGGCAGTACGCGGACACCGTCTCGGGGTCCGAGGTACCGAAAGCCTCCGGCCAGCTCAGCCCCACCTCACCGTAGTGCCGTTCGAGCAGCCAGCCATGCCGCTCGAACGGCTCCACGAGTTCTGCAGGGAGGGCCTGGAGGACCTGCCGCGCATCGGCCAGGGCCGTGGCACCGCCGTGCTGCGGCGCCCGCAGACAGCCGAATAGCGCGATGCCCGGCACCTCGTTGGCGTAACTCAGCTCATGGTGCATGCACATCGGCTCGTCCGCAGGCCACCGCGACGCCGAGTACACTCCCTGGCCGAAATCGTCGCGGGCCGCAAAGCCCTCCCGCTCTACCATCGGCGTCGCCTTGAGGGCATGTGCCACGGCCGCCAGGTCCGCCGGAGCCGCGAGGCCGAGTCCGCGAACAAGGATCGCGCCGTGTCGAACAAGCAACTGCCGTAAGGCGTGGGCGGGCAATTCCTGGTGCGGGAGCTGCAAAACTGGGGTACTGCCCGGTTCCAGGACAAGGTGGGAGCCGTCGGGAAGGACCTCGGATATCGAGGGCGTCGTTACGTCAGTCATCAGCGTCAGCCGCCATCTTCGTAGGGTCGGTGACCACGGCCCCGGCCCTGGCATCGACGAGCGCCGCCAGGTCCGCCAGCAGCGGGGCCTCCTTCAGCTCACGGGGCGACACGACGCGGTCGAGCCCGATGGCCAGGCGGACGAGTGATAGCGAGGTCCCGCCCAGGGCGAAGAAGTGGGACTCGCGGCGGATGTCGGTGGCTGGCACCTTGAGCACGTCGGCCCACAGTCCGGCCAGCCTGCGCTCGGTCTCGGTGCGCGGGGCCTCACCGTCGGGTTCCTGCACCACCGACCGGCCGTCGTGGCCGGCCAGCTCGTCGGCGACCCGGGCTAGGGCCTTGCGGTCGGTCTTGCCGTTGCCGGTCAGCGGAAGCTCGGGCAGGTGGTAGAAGTGGTGCGGCACCATATACGCGGGCAGCACCTCGTCCAGGGCAGCCGCAAGCCGGCCCGAAGACAATTCGGAGCCCGTGCAAAAGGCGGCGAGTTGCCGACGCTCTCCGGCGCCGACCACGACCACGGCGCTGTCGCGTACACCGGGCGCCTTCAGCAGCGCGTTCTCGATCTCACCAATCTCGATCCGGAAACCCCGGATCTTCACCTGAGCATCCCGGCGCCCGAGAAACTCCAGGCGCCCGTCGGGCAGCCAGCGGCCAAAGTCCCCAGAGCGGTACATCCGCTCCCCCGGTACAAGCGGATCGGACACGAAGGCGGCACGGGTCCGCTCCTCGTCGTTGACGTAGCAGCGGCCGACGCACACTCCTGAGAACGCGATCTCTCCCGGAGAGCCGAGTGGGACAGGCCGCAATGCTGCGTCGAGGACATACACTCGCACATTGGCGATGGGCCTGCCCAGGGGCACAGAGGCTTGGTCCGGTACACGCCGCATCACCTCGTGGTTGGTGTCGTCCGACGTCTCCGTCAGGCCGTACGCATTCACAAGCGCTACCTCGGGGCAGGTCGCGAACCAGCGCTCGACCAACTCCTTCTTGAGGGCCTCTCCGGTTACCGACACACAGCGCAGGTGGGGTAGCCGTCGCTGCGCACTGTTCAGTTCGGCCAACACCGTCTCAAGGTAGGACGGCACCACCTGGAGAACCTCGACGCGCTCCTTGTCGAGCGTCATAACGAGCAGTGCCACGTCCTCGACGGCCGCCTGGTCCACGATGACGGTACGACCGCCGACGGCAAGCGCCGCGACAAGCTGCCAGAGAGAGATGTCAAAGCACTGGGGCGCGGTCTGTGCCACCACTGCGCCGGCCGTAACATCGAGGTCCTCGATTTTGGCGAGCAGATGGTTGAGGAATCCTGCGTGCTCGCACACCGCGCCCTTGGGTGTGCCAGTCGAGCCGGAGGTGAAGTAGAGGTACGCACTCTGGCCGGCCTCCACGGGCACTTTCGGGTTGGTCACCCGGCCTGGGGCGGCAAGTAGCTCCTCGACGTAATCGGTGTGGAGACCGGGTAGCTGGGCCAAGGCAGTGTCCAGGCTGCGGGAGACGCCTCGGCGAGTGAGAACGTGGCGGCAGTCGGCACGTCGCAACATGTCCGCGACGCGGTTGGCGGGGAACTGCGGCTCCACCGGAAGGTAGACGCCGCCCGCCTTGAGGACAGCGAGCACGGACGCAAGCCACTCCAGATTGCGCTCCATCACCACGCCGACCACGTCCTCGGCCCGCAGCCCGGCGTCCAGCAGGGTGTGCGCGAGCCGGTTGGCCCGCCGGTTGAGCTCCGCGTACGTCCAAACCGTGGCGTTGTGCACGGCGGCGACGTCGTCAGGACGCAGCCGCACCTGCTCCTCGAAGAGTTCGTGAACGCGCTGGTCGGGAAGTTCGCGGTGTGGGCCTGCCAGCTGGTGTGTCTGGTAGGCGACTTCGGCGTCCGAGACCGGGCTCCACTCGTGGTGGAGCGCCTCCGGTGCCTCGGTGAGCGCGCGCAGTGCGGCAAGCAGGTATGTGGCGAAGCGTCCCGCCTGATCGCCACCCACCACCTCCCAACGGTGGCAAAGCACAAGCGTCAACGAGTCGCCGTCCCTGGACAGCCCCGCAGCAAGGACGGTGTCCGCTGGAAGGTCGGTGACGCGGGGCGCGCGCCCCAGAACGAAAACTGTGTCGAAGAGGGGGCCCCGCAGACCGGGTTCCGCTGCCGTGAGGGTCTGCAGCGCTTCGGCGTAGCGTGGAAGGTGTCGGACGAGATCCGACTCGGCGTGGGCCACGTCGCCGAGGAGGTCAGCCCAGGTGCCGTCGGCGACGGACACCGGGCAGGGCACCGGACCGTCACCGGCAGGTGGATGGTAGCCGCAAGTCACCACCGGGTCGGCAGTGACCTGCGCCAGCACCTTGACGTATGCAGCGAGGACAGCCGTGTCCAGTGCCACCGCGGACCGCTGGCACAGGTGCCGCAGCGCGTGTCCTGTCTCCGGCGGGATGGCAACGTGCACCGTGGCCGACACACCCGGAAACTCGGGCGGCACACAGCGACCGACGGCTCCGATGGGATGCGGTGAGCTTCCCGGCCACCGAGGGAGCGGCGTGTACTCGCTGCCCGTGAGCACGCGTTGCCAAAACGCTCGAGGCAGCCCAGTCTCCACACCAATACCTTTCCCATGCCCAGCTACTCGTGCCCCCACTGAGCCCTTCACCTGACACAACGAACGGTAAACGGGCGGATTATCAGTGGGATATCAATCGGAAACCGTCCACGAGTTCTTACTGGGACCACCGATGGGGCCGGTCGGCTCACCTTACCGTTCCTCCAGTCCCGCTTATGAGAAGGCCAGCTGTGCGCTGGAAAAGCGGGCCAGAGCAGCCAACCGCTCCTCTTCTGTCTCCTCCACCAGCACCTTCTCGCGTGCGCACAGACGAACTAACTCATGGAAGGCGTAGCGCAGCGTTCCTTCGTGGCTTTCTCCAGCCACCCGCACGAGATGCATGTCGAAGAGTTGCTCCATGGCGTCTTCGGCCTCGGCCGGGTCGACGGCAAGCAGCGCGGCGCCCGCGTAGGCGGTGAAGTGCGGAGCGTCGAGGAGGCTCAGCATGCGGCACATACGGGCCGCAGCGGTGGACAGCCCGCGGTAGCCACGCTCGAACCCGGCCCGCAGTTCCACGCCTCCGGCACTGAGTTCTTCAAGCCGCCGGTGTTCTTCGGTGAGTCGGTAAACGATGTTCCTTACGGACCAGTGGGGTTTGGCAATGAGGCGCCCTGCGGCGGCGCGCAGCGCGAGGGGCAGCCCACCACACAGGCGGCACAGCTCGCGTACTGCCGTCGGGTCGCCCAGGGCACGGCGCTCGCCGACCAGCCTCGTCACCAGTTCTGCGGCTTGCGGGAGCGCCAGGGCGTCGAGGTCGACCCGGACCGCTCCCCGGCCCACGGCTAGCGGATCCTGACGCCCGTCGGTGGTCACAAGAAGTCGTGAGTCGCCGGAGCCCGGCATGAACGGCTGGACATGCGCGAGCGTCCGCGCGTTGTCGAGGACTACTAGGACGCGACGCTCGGCGAGCGTGCTGCGGTAGAATGAGACGCATTCGTCGAGCCGTTGAGGCACACTCTCCGCGGCAACTCCGAGGACGCGCAGAAATCGGTCCAGCAGGACGTGCGCTGTGGTGGGTTCGTGGCTCCACTCATATTGAGAGAGGTCGGCGTAGAGCAACCCGTCAGGGAAGACCCCAGACTCCCAGGCGCGACTTGCCCAGTGCACCACGAGACTTGTCTTGCCCACCCCAGCGGTGCCAGCGACGACGCCTGTTCGCTTCGGCGGCTGACCGGCCATGTCGTCCAGCAAAGCGTCTAGGGCTGCGAGTTCCTCACCGCGTCCGATGAGCTCAGGGACGTCGGCGGGCAGTTCAGCCGGTATGGTGCGGCGGTCCGGGCGGGACATCGCCCCGTCGCTCAGGTAGATTTCGGACGCGTCCTGAAGGATTGCGTTGTGTAACTGGTGGATCGAAGCGCTGGGTTCCATGCCGATCTCGTCAACGAACCGTCTGCGCCAGCTACGGAATCCTTCGGCTGCCTCCGCCCTGCGTCCTGAGCGGTACTGGGCCAGCATCAGGCTGTGCCTCAGTTTCTCGTGGAGGGGGTGGTCGTCAGCGAGAGCCGACAGCTCGGGCAGCACTTCATGATGGCGACCGAGGGAGAGTTCCGCGTCAAACAATGCCTCGTAGGTGGAAAGGCGTTCGGCTTCCAGACGCGTGGCCTCGTCTTCGACTATCTGGCCGGCGACTCCGGAGAGGGCCGGCCCGGTCCACAGGTCGAGGGCCTTGCGGTGCAAGCCGACGGCTTCTTCGAGGCGTCCCTGCCGGGCGCTGTCGGCGGCGCTAGCGGCCATGGCGGCGAAGTCGCGAGCATCGAAGGAACAGGAATCGGTCAGCAGCTGGTATCCCGGATGAGTAGTCAGGATGACTGGTTCGTCGACGTGGGCCGCCCTGAATGCCTTGCGCAGGGCTCCGATGCATATGGCCACTTGTGTGCGGGCTGTGGCAGGAGGTCGGACACCCCACACCGCGTCGACCAGGGCATCCACGGATACAACCCTGCCCCAGGCGAGAACGAGCATCGCGAAGATGGTGCGTTGCCGTGGGCCGGAAATCATCACAGGGCGGCCATTGACGGTCACTAACAGCGCCCCTAAAACCGTTATCGCGATGCGATCGTGGCTAGCGTCTCCCTCATGGCCAGCTTCACAAGAAATCATGCCAGATTTCTCCCATTATCCCGCCTGTTATCAACAAGTGGAGCTGTGGATCACTAAAGGCACATGTCTCACGATGCAAGCCGGCCAGTTGGGTGCTGCGTCGAACGCACGTGGCCAGCTCCTTTCCCTCAAGCCGATCGCTGGTTCGGGCTACCGGGGCTGAGGGGCGTGTCCGTGTGCCTCGACTGCGAGGTCCTGCCAGCCTGCCCAGGTCGTGAGGCGGTCGGTGTAGACCTGCTGGAGTATCTGATTGCCCTGTGTGCCGAAGAGCACCCGCAGGGCCGGTTTGTCGGAGTCGATGATCTCGAGGAGTGCCCGGCCTGCGGCGGCCGGGCGTCACGTCGACAGCCACTTCCGTTGGACGGTAAAGGTTGTCCCGGCAGACCGACTCTCCCCTGCCGGGTTAGTGAAGCCCGAGATCACGTAGAAAGCGCGGTGTCGCAATCCTTCCATGCGGGCCCGCCATGCCACGTCCGCCAAGTCGTCAAGGCCTGCACCGTCGACGATGCCACCTACGAGAAGTGCGGGTTGCCGCGCCGTGAAGGAGGTAGCGCTGGGGTATTGCTTTGCCACCTCACTGAAGCAGTTCATTGTGGCCAGCGAGGGGTCGCCCGGCGAGGAGTGTAGTTCAGCCAAGTGCAGGACCATCGCGGACACGGTTTCCTTGGTCCCGCTGTTTTCCGCCTGTTCGGGCACTGTCACCTACTGCCCCTTTGCACCGGAGAGACCGGAGCGGACGAGGACCTCGGCAGTACGTCGAGGTGGCGCGCTCGGCGTACGTCGACGCATCCGGACAACGCCAAGGCATCCTCCAGTTCGGTCTGCATGACCTGGAGCACACGGTCCACGCCACGTTGCCCGTCCGCTGCGAGCCCCCACAACACTGGCCGCCCGATGAACACACCCGACGCGCCCAGCGCGAGTGCTTTCAGTACATCCGCCCCGGAGCGGATGCCGCTGTCCATGAGTACCTGGGCACGTCCTTCGACCGCGGCGGCCACTGCTGGCAAGGCTGTCAGGCTGCCGATTGCCCCATCGAGTTGACGGCCGCCGTGATTGGAGACGGTGATCGCGTCGACGCCGATTTCGATCGCCTGCACGGCATCGTCCGGGTGCAGCACTCCTTTGAGCACTATGGGCAGATGGGTCTGCCCGCGCAACCAGGCGACATCCTTCCACGTCAGCGCGGGATCGAACGCTTCGCCGGTGTGCATCATGCTGGATGAGCTCCCCGCCGTGCCCCGACGCGCGGTGTCCGTCCATGGACGTGGAAAATTTCCCGCCGCAACATGAGACGGCAGTGCGAAACCGTTACGGATGTCCCGCAACCGTCGCCCCATGCGTGGTGCATCCACCGTTAGTGCAAGCGCCTTGCAGCCTAGATTCTCCGCACGATCGATGAGGTCGCCCATCAGAATCCGGTCCCGCAGCCAATACACCTGGAACCAGGTCTGAGTACAGACAGCAGTGATTTCCTCGAGTGAATAGCTGCTCAAGATGCTGGCCTCGTAGGGAACGCCGGCAACCTCGGCAGCACGTGCCGTGGCGAGTTCACCATCAGGGTGAAACAACTGTTGATAGGCCATCGGTGCGACGCCAACAGGCATGGTAACGCGTGAGCCGAGCAGAGTGGCGCTGGTTCCACAGGAAGAAACGTCTGTCAACACGCGAGGGACGATGAAGACATCGTCGAACGCGACGCGATTCGCGGCCACTGTCATCTCCGCACCACTGCCTCCGCTCAGGAAGTCCCAGACGTCCTGAGGCAGAACATCCGCAGCGGCCCGGCCGGCATCATCGAGGTTCAACCAGGCATCACTGCGTGCAGGTCCAACGGCAGATGCAGCGGGGGCGGTAGACGTCGTCATGACTGGGTACCTGCTTCACTCCACGTGCCCGGGCCGCGTTCGGTGACTTCGTACAGTACCCTGATATTTCTATTCTCGAAATTCTTCGCTCCGACTCGCTGGATCCTGAACGCATAGCCATCTACAAGCTCCACGGCGCGAGCTGAAGCGCTCGCGGCATAGAACTCGACGTGATCGAGGCACGCAAAATCGACGCCAAATACATGCTGCGTCACCGTAAACGCTTCCCATCTTATCCACACCCAACTGGCGTTCAGTCATCCCGCTTCTGGAGCCCCACTCCAAGAAACCAACACACATCTCCGGTCGAACTGTTACCAGAGGCAGGCGCGTCGTCGCTGATGAGATATTGCCGATTCCAGTTTATGAAGACGCCGAAAGGAAAGCAGGATGCGCGCGCAATAACAACGACAAATTAGGATCCTGCAGATCCGCTATGGGCGTAACCTCGCCCTAAGGTCGAAAGACATGCATGAAGGTCAACACAGCGACCGGATGCAGGGTTCAAGGCAAAGAAATCTGCACACCTTCACCCCAAAACGGATATTCTGGCGCGAGGGTTAGATGATTCGCATGAGCGCAAAAACTCTCATACACGTAGCCGACACTGACACTTCCCCCTCAACTCGACGCCCTGATGTGCTGCAAGGTCTGTATCTGCCAGTGATGCTAGGAGGGCTAGATCATCAAGTCAACACCCAACATCATAGCCAAGGCCCAGGTGGCCTAAATTAATCTTTAACCTGTGCGGCGGGGGCGCGGGTTCGTTGATTTCTTCTTGCGGGGATTCGCAGTGTCTGTTTTCGGACCGTGTGCACGTCGTGTCGCGGGGTTGGCCGCTGTTCTTACTGCCGGGTGGCCGTCCTGGTCCGGGGCAGGAGGATTTCGGTGCTCTGGCAGGACAGGCGGCCTTCGATGGTGTCCCGCCGAGTGGTGTAGCAGCGATCTCCGCATAGCCCCTGGTCATGAGGCGGCCATCGCGCAACTCTCCGAGTAGAGAAGCTCGTTGAGAGAGGTGACACGATGGCCTTGTCCCAGCATGACTTACTCCGGCTGATGGAGTCACTGCGTACGGCGGACGGAATCGAGTTGATCAGGGTCCTGGCCCGGCGGATCCTGCAGGAACTTATCGAGGCTGAGGCCACGGCCCGCATCGGGGCCGAGCCCTGTGAGCACACCGAGACCCGCACGACTTGGCGCAACGGTCACCGCGACAAGGTGCTGACCACGCAGGCCGGAGACCTGGACCTGGCGATCCCCAAGGTCCGCACCGGCAGCTTCTTCCCCAGCCTGCTGGAACGCCGACGCCGCATCGACCGGGCCCCCTACGCCGTCATCGTCGAGGCATACGTCCACCCAGTGTCCACCCGCAGCGTCGACGACCTGGTCAGGGCCCTGGGCGCGGACACCGGCATCTCCAAGAGCGAGGTCTCCCGGCACTGCGCCGGACTGGACGCCGAACTCACCGCCTTCCGCACCCGGCCGCTGGACCACACCCGCTTCCCCTACATCTACCTGGACGCGACGTACTGCAAAGCCCGCGTGAACCACCAGATCGTCTCGCAGGCCGTGGTCATCGCCACCGGCATCACCGAGGACGGCGGACGCGAAGTGCTGGGCCTGATGGTCGGGGACATCGAGACCGAGGCGTTCTGGAGCGAGTTCCTGCGTTCCCTGCGCGAACGCGGCCTGAACGGGGTCCGCCTGGTCATCGCCGACCACCACAGCGGCCTGGTCAAGGCCGTGCGCAAGGTCATGCTCGGCGCCGGCTACCAAAGATGCCGCGTCCACTGAAGCCGTCAAGAATCAACCTGTTGCTTCGCGGGCAGCGGCTCGTTGGCCTGGTATGGCGATCACGGAGGAGATGCTGTCCCAACTCGACCGCCGCTTCGCGGTGTTGCTGCCCATCTGAATGAGCGGCAGCGGCGTCTGGCGGTAGCGGCCGAGGCGCGGCTGCTTGGCCACGGCGGGGGGATCACGGAGCTGGAAGCCGGCACCGGGCCGCTGCCCGGCGGACGCATCCGCACCGAAGGTGGAGGCCGTAAACCGGCCGAGGAAATCGACCCGGGCCTGGTGAACGCGCTGATGGCCCTGGTCGAGCCCGACGAGCGCGGCGATCCGGAATCCCCGCTGCGCTGAACGACGAAGTCACTGCGTCACCTGGCCGAGGAGCTGACCCGGCAGGGGCATCCGGTTTCCGCGCCGACGGTGGGCCGGCTGTCGGCGTACACGTGAACGTGGCCCTGGCAAGATTTTCGTGAAGCGGGGCTGTGCCACCGTGCGCCGGTGACGCTCCGTCACGGGTAGCGGCGTCGGAGGTGGGCCATGAGGATGACGCGCTGGCGGAGGAGCGGAACCCCGGCGCGACCGGCCGTGATCCTTTTCTGGAGCTTCAGGTCCGTGATCCGCCCTTCGTTGACACCGGAGTTGAACGCCGTGGTGATGCCCTGCACGACGGCGTGCTGGTCCTCGCGGATGGCTTTGGCAAGGCTGGCCATTGCCGGCAGGCGGGAGGCCGTGAGTTGGTCGAGCCAGTCCGGCAGCGGGGTGGCGTCGCGGGCGTCGAGCATGGCAGCGAACTGCCGTACCAGGTCGTGGGCTTGGTCCAGCTCCGGGCAGTGCGAGAGGAGTCGCCGGAGCGCCTCGGTAACGTGCAGGCCGCGCCGGGATGGTGTGGTGGTGATCCACCGGGCGACCTGGCGGGGCGAGGGGGGCCGCTCGCGCGGTGTGTCGATCGGCAGACCGCGACGCAGCGGCGCGATGGACAATTTGACCCGCTGATAGCGGCCCAGGTAGCCCTTGGCGACGATCTCTTGGTGCAGCACTGTCGCGGTGTGCTCACCTTCCTCCCACCGCTGCCGCAGATACTCCAGATATGGATCGAGGCTCGTGGATCGGCGGGGCGGAGTGCGCCGTACGCACTCCTGCCAGGAGGCAGCGCGTGCGTACTTGGCCACCGTGCGGCGGTTCAGGCCCAGCTCCCGGGCTATGGCGCTGAGCGAGCGGCCGGTACCGGAAACCGCGTGCACCGCCTCGAACAGCTGCTTGGCGTGGCGGCGAGCAGGAGTGTCGGCCGCCGCGGACGGTTCCGGCTTCGGTGGTGGTGCGGCCGGTTCGGGCTCGGGCACTGCGGCGGGCAGGCAACCGCGGTGGGCGGCGGCGATGTCCGAGACTCGCTTCGACAGCCCCTGCCAGAGGTGGAAACGGTCGCTGACCTGCACCGCGTCCGGTGCCCCGTCGGTAATGCCCTGCCGGTAGACCAGCGAGCCGTCCCTGCACACCACGTTGACGCCGGGGTGCGTGCGCAGCCAGGCGGCCAGCTGTTCGGCGTCGCGCCCGGCCCACAACGTGATCGGCAGCCGGGTGTCGGCGTCCACCAGCAGAGTGCCGTAGACGTCCGCGTACAGCGCAAAGTCGTCCACGCCCAGCACCCTCGGTGTCGTGACCGGCGGCAGGCGCATGCGCATGAGGTGCAACAGCACGCTCGTCCGTGACAGCGGCGCCTTCAAGATGTGCAGGAGCCGAGCGCCGCCGCGGCCGGCAAGCAACACCCCGGCCATCTCTACCAGATGCTGCAGTACCGGGCGGCGGCGCTGGTAGCGCACCGTCAGCCCCTCCACCTGCTCGGCAAACGTCCGCCGGCCGCAGCTCGGACTGTCGCAGAACAACCGCCGCACCGTCAGCCCGATCAGCACCGGGCGACCACCGACAGCAACATCGGACAGCGTGCGGACATACCGGCTGTGCACCCGCGACGACGCGTGACCGCAGTCCGGACACACCACCATCAACTCGCGGGTACGGGCAGTGATACGCACCACGCCGTCCACCGACCACACCCGCTCCACCCGCACCACATCGAGATGCGGAGCCACAGTTCGTACGAGGTCGTCACACTTATCGACACTGCCGCTACCCGTGACGGAGCGTCACCGGCGCACGGTGACACAGCCCCGCTTCACGAAAATCTTGCCAGAGCCGTGAACGTGCATAGCCGCGTACGGATGAACGTGCAGAGTTCTTAAGGTGTTGAGGGCTGCTGTTCGGCACTCTGCTGACCTGTTATTCGAGGTCGCAGGGAGAGGTGGCCCGTGGTCCTGGATTCGCAACGCTGGCTGGGACTGCGGCGCTTCCGCGGCCTTGTCGAGTCCGGTGCCATGAGCCTGCCGGAGGTCGCCAAGGAGACCGGACTGAACTGGCGAACGGTAGCAAGTACCTGTCCGCCGACGGACCCGTGTCACCGCCCCGCCGGTCACCGAACGGCCGGTCCCGAGTGAGGGTGATCGATGAGTTCGCGCCTCTGATCGACTCGATGCTGCGGGCCGAGATCCTGATGAGGGCCGCCGTGATCCACGAACGGCTGGTCGTCGAGTACGGGTTCACCGGCAACTACCAGCGGACCAAGCTCTACGTTCAGGAAGCCCGCCCCAGGATCGCCGAGGAACTCGGCATCACGCCGAAGGAACTGGCGGGGATGCATCGCCGCTTCGAGGTCATCCCGGGCGCTCAGGCCCAGGTGGACTGGGGCGATGAGGGCAAGATCCTCGCCCACATGGACATCCCGAAGGTCTACTCCTTCCACATGGTCCTGTCGTACTCGCGCGATCCGTTCTGCTGCTTCACCACCAGCCAGGACCTGCAGACCTTCTTCGACTGCCACCGCCGGGCCTTCGCCCACTTCGGCGGTTATGTGGGTGACAACTCTTCCGCGATCTCGTGCTTCCGGCCAGGATGGTCGCTCCCGTCGAAGAGCTCGAATGGCCTGGCAGCCGCAGTTGGTACGACGCGTCGATGCCGCGGGCAATGCTGCGGCATCGCTGGGGCACGTCCTGGTCGACGACTACCTGGAGTTCGTGGCGGCGCGCTGCCGACCGAACACCCTGCTGGCCACCGCCTATGACCTGAAGGTCTTCTTCTCCGTGGTGTCCAAGGAGCCGACCGACGTGGTCACCGCGGACATCTTCGCCTTCATCACTGCGCAGAAGAAGCCGCGGCGAGGACCGAGGGTCGTCCGGCTCGAAGACGGTGAAGCAGGACTCTCGGCTCGGACCATCAAGCGCCGCCTCGCCAGCATCTCCGGGCTGTTCGGCTACCTCATGACCCGCGACGACCTGGCCATTGATCGCAACCCGGTGCCGACGGGGCTGGCCAACCGCCGCCGCAGCGGCAACCGCGGGGCACCGCCTCGTCCACCCGTCGACCAAGATCGAGTGTTCGTGGTGCTGCGCGGGCCCACACGCGGCCGACCGTTCTCCGCCGATGGTCTGGACGAGATCCTTGACGGTGTCCGGAAGCGAACCGGCCTACCGAGGCTGACCTGTCATCAGCTACGCCATACCTGCCTAACCCGGCTGCGGGAGGCGGGCATGGCGCTGGAGGCGGTACAGGCCCAGGCTGGACACCGCTCCATCGAATCGACCCGGATCTACATCCACCTGGCGAACAGCTGGCTCGTCGAGCAGTACCTGCAGGCGAGTGCCGCCATCGACGCCGATCGGACGGAGTCCTGATGCGCCGGGCCCGAGCCGCCGCCCTGCCGATCGTGCACCCGGACCTGGTCGAGTTCTACCTCGCCCACCGGGCGGCGCAGGGCATGAACACCGATCACAAGGTTCGCTGGGGAGCCCGCGCTCTGCTCGCCGCGGTGCCCGACCTCAGCGACTTCTGCCGCCTGCCGCTGGAACGCCAGCTCGCCTTCAACCACGAGACCCACCGATTCATCAGCTGGCTCTCGGTCATCGGACGTCTGCAACCCGGGGCGGACTACCTGGTCGCCCGACGCCCACGACTGGGCATCGTACTCGCTCGCACGGAACCGGAACTGCACCTGAGGTTCATGGAGACGGCCCGGTCCCTCGGTTTTCGCGACGCGCTGGCCATGACCCAGTTCAACCTGCTGGGCCACTTCGTGGCCTGGCCCTGTTCGGCAAGCAACCGCACGAGCTGTAGCAAAGCGACTGGGACGAGGGACGCCGCCTGCTGCTGGAGGCCGCCCGCCGCATCATCCCCAACCGCGGGGTCAAGGCCCTGTCGACCGCCCTGTTCAACCTGGAAGCGACGTTCTTCCACTGCGAGTTGACCGACCAGCTCCCGCGTTGTCGCTCGCCGGACCGGGCCGACATGCCGGCCCGGGAGTGGGCGCCCGTGTCCCGGCCGGGCTGGCGGACACGATGCAGCGCTACCTGCAGCAGATCGCCGGAACAATGCGGCCGGGCACCGTGAAGAACGCCGAGCTGACGCTGCGGGAGTTCGCCCTCCTGGTCGCCGCCGAAGACACGGACGTCACCTGCGTCGCCGCACTCAAGCGGCGGCACGTCGAACGCTACCGGCAGTGGCTGCTGGAGCGGCCGGCCGCCCGCGGAGGACCGCTGCATCGGCACACCGTCCGCGACCGCCTCAGCAAACTCCGCGGCTTCCTCCGCCGCCTGGATGAGTGGGACGCCGCCGACTGGCCGACCCGCCAGCTGATCTTCGACAGCGACTTCCCGATCGTGGACGAACCACTGCCCCGTTTCCTGGACGACGCCGCGGCCGCCAAACTGCTGGCAGCCGCCCGCCAGGACCCCGATCCGTTCGCCCGGCTCCCCCTGCATCCGCAGCTCAAGACGCTGCTGGACGACTGGCTGCTGCACCGGCCCGAGGGCCTGCGCTCGAACCTGCTGTTCACCGACCACGGCCGCCCCGTCAACGCCTCCCGCATCGAGGCCGCGGTCCGCAAGGCCGCCCAGCAGGCCGGACTCGGCCGGGTCACTCCGCACCAGCTCAGACATACTCTGGCCACCCAGGCGATCAACCGGGGCATGTCCCTGGAAGCCATCGCCGCACTTCTTGGACACCGGTCGCTGTCCATGACACGTGTTTACGCGCGGATCGCCGACCGCACCGTCGCCGACGAGTACTTCGCCGTCTCGGAGAAGGTCGAGGCACTCTACGACGCCCCGCGCCAGCTACCGGCCGACGCCGAGGGCACGGAGATGGCCAAGCTCCGCCGGGAGATGCACCGCCGGATGCTCGGCAACGGCTACTGCGCTCGCCCCGTCGAGATGGACTGCCACTTCGAGTCGATCTGCGAGTCCTGCACATTCTTCGTCACCACGATCGAGTTCCGGCCCACCCTCGAACGCCAGCGAGACGACGCGACAGCGAAGGGACAAGTCGCACGCGAGCGGATCTTCGACGGACTCCTCAGCAGACTCGACGGAGAAGCCTTCTGACGAACATCATTAGCCTCGCCGTTTCGGTTGGGGTGCGGCTAAGGGTGGGTAGAAACGCAAAAGTGCCTTCCTGAGCTGGGACGATGAACCTTGTCTAGGGGTTCGATCCTCGCCAGAGGAAGACACTTTCTACGTGAAGGATATCGGTTCGCGGCCCCGGCTTGTGGTGTCCACCGACGGGTCGGGGGTGGTCGGGTCGCGGCGGAACGCGTTTGCTGGCGGACCTCGCCGAAGCGACCGGGCTGACAGCGGCGTATCTTTGAGCCGATCATCGAGCGAGACCTCCGTAAGAGTCCCGCGCAACCGACCGACTACCGCAGCTGACAAGACAGCAGGACACCTGTGAGCTCCACCTTGATTCGCTTGATCGAGCCCTCCGACGGCCCCGCACTCGCCGCCCTGCTCTCCCGGGACAAGCAGGCGTATGCGCGCTGGCTGCCCGAGAGGCCCGCAGAGTTCTATACGCCCGACGGGCAAGCCTCGGTCATCGAATCCCTTCTGGACTCCTATGGCAAGGGGCTCGCGTGGCCCGGCGTCGTGGTCTCCGACGAGACCGTCATCGGGCAAGTCAACATCAGCTCGATCCTGCGCGGCCCGTTCCAGAAGGGATTCCTCGGCTACTGGGTCTCTTCTCTCTACCAGGGACTCGGGCACACGAGCCGTGCCGTCGGCCTCGCGCTGCGGATCGCCGAAAACGAGCTGAACCTGCATCGACTGGAGGCGCACACCCAGTTGGAGAACCTCGCGTCTCAGGCGGTCCTCCGCAAGCACGGATTCAGTCCCTGGGGCATCGCCCATGACCACTTCTACGCCGACGGCGCATGGCACGATGAAGTGTTCTGGGAAAAGAAACTGACCGGCAGGCTCGCCTCCTAGGTCTCGCCGTTTCGGTTGGGGTGCGGCTGAGGGTTGGGTAGAGACGTAAAAGTGCCTTCCTGAGCTGGGACGATGAACCTTGTCTAGGGGTTTGATCGTCGCCGGGGGAAGGCGTTTTCTGCGTGAAGGGTATCGGTTCTCGTCCCAGGCTCGTGGTGTCCGCTGACGGGGCGGGGGTGATTGGACATGCTGGATCGCGGTTGCTGGCTGATCTCGCCGATGCAACCGGGCTGACCGGTGCGTACTCCGTCGCGTTGCACCCGTTGAGGCCGCGTGGGACCGGCCACGACCCGGGCCGGATCATGACGGACCTCGCGGTGATGCTTGCCGACGGCGGCGAGGCCATTACGGATCTGGCCGTGCTACGGGACCAGGGCGAGGTGTTCGGCCCGGTCGCCTCCACACCCACTGCCTGGCGGTTGCTCGCCGACACCGACGCCGCCGCACTCACTTCACTGCGAGCAGCCCGCGCCTCAGCCCGGGAAGTCGCCTGGATGCAGGCCGCCGAGACCGGCGAGGGCATACCCGCTGTCCGGGCCGGCGGACGCGAACTTTCCGGCCTGGTCCTGGACCTCGACGCCACGCTGATCACCTGCCACTCGGAAAAGGAACAAGCCGCACCTACCTACAAGGGCGGCTTCGGCTTCCACCCGCTGCTGTGTTTCCTCGCGAACACCGGCGAGGCCCTGTCCGGCCGGCTGCGGCCCGGCAACTCCGGAGCCAACACCGCCGCCGATCACATCGCGGTGCTGGACAACGCCCTCGCGCAGATCCCCGACGCTCACCGGCACGGCACCGCGATCCTGGTCCGCACCGACAGCGCCGGATCCGCGAAAGCGTTCCTCGCCCACATCCGGGCCCTGCGCGAGCACGGCCTCAACCTGCGGTTCTCGGTCGGCTACGCGGTCACCGAGCCGGTGCGCCGCGCGATCCGCTCGCTGCCCGAGCATCTCTGGCATCCCGCCCTGGACCAGGACGGGACACTACGCGACGGCGCCGAGACCGCAGAGCTCACCGGCATGGTCGACCTTGCAAGCTACCCGGCCGGCACCCGCATCATCGTGCGCCGGGAGCGTCCGCACCCCGGCGCCCAACTATCCCTCTTCGACCAGGACGAGGGCCTGCGACACCAGGTGTTCCTCACCGACACCCCGTACTCCGGCGGTGGTTCCGCACAGTTCCTGGAGGTACGCCATCGCGGACACGCCACCGTTGAAGACCACATCCGCTGCGGGAAGAGCACCGGCTTTGGCCGCTTCCCCTCCCGCCACTTCACCATCAACGCCGCCTGGCTCGAACTCAGCCTCGCAGCCATCGACCTTCTCGCCTGGACCCGTGTCCTGCTGCTGGACGGCGACCTGGCCGTTGCCGAACCCAAGAAGCTCCGCTACCGACTCCTGCACGCAGCCGCACGCCTCACCCGCGGCGGCCGACGCCTCCACCTGCGAATATCAGCGACCTGGCCCTGGAGACACGAACTGGCCACGGCCTTCCACCGCCTCGCCGCACTACCCCGCCCCGCCAGCTGACCGGCAAACCCCTGCCCGCCACGACCCGAAGGACCCCGGAGAACCCGACCACCGCGCCGGGCCATCGCGATGCCCACCCCTCGCACAGCACGCGACGATCAACGCCCGCGACATCAACCCAGCTCAGCCGCCCTCAACTGAAACGCGGAGGTTAACTGAGGAGAGCCGTGCTGCGGAGCCTGTCGAGGATGTGCGACCACGCAGCCTCCCCCAGGAGCGCGTCAGCTCCGGGCGTGCCTCCGTACAGGAAGTGCGGGGAGGCTGGCGCCGGGCTCTCGCCGGGAAAGCGTGGTCGGTGGCCGGCATCATGGCGGGCGATCAGATGCGCGGTGGTCCCGGCTGAGCGTCGGCGTTCTGCCAGTTGTTCGGCGAAGCGGAGAAAGGGCCACATCGCGTCGTCGCCGCCGGCGACGAGCACCAGATCGGCCCGGGCTCTGTCGACGGGGATCTCTGCCCGAGGGAGCAGGTCAGCGAAGCTCTGCTCGCTGAGTTCGTACCACCCGCGGATGGCGACCGGACCGCTGCCCGGGTTGACGGGGGTCCAGGAATCATCCATCGGAACAAAAGGCAGTGGCTGCCCCTGCCAAGTCCACGAAGAGCGATACGGGCGCTGTTCCCCATCGAGGCCCGGGCCCACATTGCACCAGACTCGCGAGGTGGGTGACACCGCAATGACAACGTCCACGCGCGGGTCGTGCACGGACGTGAGGAGAGCTGCTTCAGCTCCCTTGGAGACGCCGAGGATGCCGATGCGCCGGGCCCCGCTCGTGGTGAGGAGGTCGACTGCGGCGGTGAAGGTCTCCAAGGGGATCTCACAAATTCCCGGGGACTGTCCTGGTCCGCCGAATCAACGGATGGACAGAGCAATGATGCCCTGCTGGGCGAGGATGCGTGCTCTCTCGTGTTCGATGCGTCCGCTGGAACCGGCCAGGACCAGAACGCCGACGTCACTGCCGTGGGCGGGCGTGACAGGGACGCCTTCCCAGGGATGGTTCAGCTCGTGCTTAGCAACATCCACGTGTTCCCCCAGCTCGACGCGTCGCGGTCAAAGAACGTCTTGGCAGCTTCTCACCTTGACTCTGTCGGGGATCTTGGAGCGGTCGACGTCAACTGCCCATCGTTCGCCAGGACTTCGACCGGGGGAGGGAGTGTCATGAATCAGGTGTGAGCCTCCCCGAAGGAGTCACCTGATGAGTACGACGATGGATCACCGGATCGAGACCTGCGGCAGCGTGTCGCTTGCCGTGGCCGGCGGCAGTGTTCAGGGTGCCGACGTGAAGTCGATGCCGGTGTCGCCGAATGGTCTGTCCAGCGAGTTGCTGGAGGAACTGGCCGCGCTCGCGGCCGAGAAGGTCCGCGGGGAAGGGCTGCGGCTGATGGGCGAGGGCGGGCTGCTGCCCGAGCTGGCCCAGCACTTGATGCAGGCCGCCCTGGAAGCGGAGATGGACGAGCATCTGGCCGCCGAGGCCGGCCGGAGCGGCGGGCGCGGGTCCCGCTCGGGCGGCAACATGCGCAACGGCTACCGGACCAAGAAGGTCATGACGGAGGTCGGCGCCGTGACGGTGCAGGTTCCCCGGGACCGGCTGGGCACCTTCCGGCCCAGGATGCTGCCCGCGTATGCCCGCCGCACGGGTGCGCTGGACGATCTGGTGATCTCACTGACCGCGAAGGGCCTGACCTCCGGTGAGATCGTCTCGCACCTCGCCCAGACCTACGGGATGACGACCACGAAGGAGACCATCTCCACGATCACCGACAAAGCCCTGGAGTCGATGGCGGAATGGCGCACCCGCCCGCTCGATCCGGTCTACCCTGTCGTCTTCATCGACGCCGTCCACGTCAAGATCAGAGATGGTCACGTCGCCAACCGGCCGATCTACGTGGCCGTCGCGGTCACTGCCGACGGCTACCGCGAGATCCTCGGCCTGTGGGCCGGAAATGGGGGCGAGGGCGCCAAGTACTGGCAGACCGTCCTGACAGAGATCAAGAACCGAGGCGTCCGCGATGTGCTCATGCTGGTCTGCGACGGACTGTCGGCGTTGCCCGACGCGGTCAGCACCGTCTGGCCTCAGACCGTCGTGCAGACCTGCGTGGTCCACCTCATCCGCGCCAGCCTGCGCTACGCATCGCGCCGCGACTGGGCCGAGGTCGCCCGCGACCTCAAGCCCGTCTACACCGCCGTCAACGAGGACGAGGCCCGGCAACGACTCGCTGACTTCGACGCCACCTGGGGCAAACGCTACCCCTCGATCGCGGGAACCTGGCAACGGGCCTGGAGTGAGTTCGTGCCCTTCCTCGGCCTGCCCGACGCCGTCCGCCAAGTCGTCTACACCACCAACGCGATCGAGTCTCTCAACGCCCGCTACCGGCGCGCTGCCCAGGCCTGCGGACATTTCCCCAACGAGCAGGCCGCGCTCAAACGCCTCTACCTGGCCACCCTCGCCCTCGACCCCACCGGACGCGGCCGCCAGCGCTGGAACAACCGCTGGAAGTCCGCCCTCAACGAGTTCGACGTCCTCTTCGACGGCCGACTTACCGCCGGACGGGTATAGGCCGAACAGCCCACCGAACAACTCGTAGGCCAAACAGACGAATCACACCTAATTCCTGATAGACCCCCGGGGGATGCCGTGTTGGTCCAGGAAGGTCTGGAAGGCGGTCGGTGGCCGTGGTGAGGGGGTTTCCTCAGTCGGTGGCAGGCTGCTGAGGCGTTCGATGTTCACGGCGATGGCCGTGAGTACGTGTTGCAGATGGGTTTTCGGCTGCCCTCGGTAGCGGCAGTGGCGCATGCCGTGTCCGTGGGCGAACTCGTTGATGGTGCCCTCGACTCCGGAGCGGACCGCGTAGCGGGTCTTCCAGTCGGGTGTCTGCTGCTCGGCGCGGACGCGGAGTTGCAGGTCGCGGAGTTCTCGTGGGGGAAAGCCCACGGTCCGGGCGCTGTCGGCGGTGGTGGTGCACCGGGTGCGGACCGGGCAGGGGCGGCACTGGCTCTTGGTGAACCGTGCCACGATCAACGGGGCGGCGGTGGGCGAGGACGTCGGGTAGGGGCCGTGCCAGCCCTGGCTGACCTGGCCCTGGGGGCAGGTGACCTGCCGGCGGTCGAAGTCGATGTGGAAGTCGTCCCGGTCGAAGCCCTCGTTCTTGCGGTGCTGGTGGGTGGGGTTGCCCGGCAGGGGGCCGCTGACGGTGATCTGGTGTTCGCGCTGGGCTCGTTCCAGGTGGACGAGGGAGGTGTAGCCGCCGTCAACGAGGTGCTCGGCTGGCAGCAGTCTGCGACGCGCCAGTCGGGTATGGATGCCGGGCAGGGCCTGGCCGTCGTTCGTGGCGGCCGAGGTGGTGGCCACGTCCGTGATCACGTTGACGCTGTCGGAGGCACACGTCTCGGTGACATGCGCAGCGAACCCCTTCCATCGGATGATGTGCCCATGGCGGACCTAGCGCGCCGTGGTGTCGTAAGGGGAGACGACCGCCGAGGAGGAGGGCGGTAGCCCACCGTCGTCGGCGGTGCGCCAGCGCAGCCGGCCTGTTGCGTCGCGGTAGTAGTTCTGCACGACGATCTGCCGCAGGGCCTCGGCCTGCGGGCCGGGCCGGTAGCCCGGTTCGCGCCGGTGGAGGCGTTCCAGTAGCCGACAGGCGTCGTCGCCGGCGGCGAGGGCCCTGGTCTTGGGCCGGGTGGGGTTCTTGCCCAGGCGGACCGGACGGCCGTATCGGCGCCCCCAGTCCTCGTCGACCAGACCGACCAGCATGTGTGCGGCTGTGCGGGCGACTTCTTCCAGCGCGGCGCGGACCGCCTCGGTGACCAGTTCCAGCCGGGTCAGGTCGCGCACCGCGGCCAGAACGTGGGTGGAGTCGGTGCGCTGCGCGGTCCGATCGCGTACGAGTCCGGCCTCCTTCAGGCGGGCGAGCGCCAGATCGAGAAGACGGTCGGCACGGTCGTCCTGGGCGAGTCGCTCGCGGAAGTCGGCCAACACACTGTGGTGGAAGCCGGGATCGTCCAGCTCCATGGCCAGCGCGTATTTGAAGTCGATGCGGCAGCGCACCGCCTCGGCGGCCTGCCGGTCGGACAGTCCGAGCAGGAACTGCAGAACCGAGATGGTGGCCAGTTGGGCGGGTGAGAGGCCGGGGCGCCCGTCACGCGGGTACCAGCCGGCGAAGTCCTCGTCGCACCACAGCCCGTCCAGCCGGTCTCTCACCCACATCGCCGCCGTACCGTCCGGGTTACTCGCCCGCGCGATCTGCGCAGTCAGAGAAGGGACTTGCTCACCGGAACGCGGGCGGAGCGACAACGGACACCTCGACAACTGCATCGGCCTTCGAAACAGCCCCGAGCATGCCCGCTGATCATGCTGCCGCACCGGGAAACACCAAGATCCCCGACAGAGTCAAGCTCATACCCCGCCAGCACTTCGGCCCGTGGGAACAGATGGGTCAGACCCCAGCTCGGCCTCTCCAGCCGGTCCCCGTACGCCGCGACCAGCATGGCCCCCAGCCGCCGGCCGGAGGCCAGCGACACCTGCTTGCCCACGGACATCAACTCACGAACCGCCCTCCGTAATCTCCTTCGGCCTGGGCATCGGTCGTAGAGCTGGCCTACGCGTCTTCTGCGCGGCCCCCAGCTGTTCAGAAAGACTCATGACCGACGGCGCTTCGAACAGTGCGCG
>NZ_MLYP01000065.1 GCF_001866645.1 Streptomyces colonosanans | reverse complement strand
AGCCCCAGCCCCAGCCCCAGCCCCAGCGTCCCGCTCCCGCGCGCATCGACCAGGTGCGGGCCGAACTCGACGAGCTCAGCGACTATCTGCGCAAGCACGAGGGCGGCAGGTGAGCATGGCGACCGGACGCGTCGTCGCGGGCCGCTACGAACTGTCCACGCTCATCGGCCAGGGCGGCATGGGACAGGTCTGGACGGGGTACGACCAGCGCCTGGACCGGCGGGTGGCCGTCAAGCTGCTGCGCCCGGACAAGGTGGCCGGCGAGGAGGCCGACGAGCTGCGCCGCCGTTTCGTGCGTGAGTGTCGGGTGACCGCGCGGGTCGATCACCCCGGTCTTGTCACCGTGCACGACGCGGGCAGTCAGGGCGAGGAGCTGTACCTCGTCATGCAGTACGTCGACGGGGCCGACCTCGCCGACCACCTCGCCGAGCACGATCCCTATCCCTGGCAGTGGGCGGTGGCCGTCGCCGCGCAGCTGTGCGCCGTGCTGTCCGCCGTGCACGCCGTGCCGATCGTGCACCGGGACCTCAAGCCCCGGAACGTGATGGTCAAGCAGGACGGCACGGTCACCGTCCTCGACCTCGGCGTGGCCTCGGTGATGGACACGGACACGACCCGCCTCACCCACACCGGCTCCCCTATCGGCTCGCCCGCCTATATGGCGCCCGAGCAGGCGATGGGCGGCGCGGTCGGCCCCTACACCGACCTGTATGCGCTCGGTGTGCTCCTGCACGAACTTCTCAGCGGGCAGGTGCCGTTCATCGCAACCACCGCCCTCGGTGTGCTGCACCGCCACCTCTACGACCCGCCTGTCCCGGTGCGCCGGCTGCGCCCCGAGGTGCCCGAGGCGCTCGAGACGCTCGTTCTGCGCCTGCTCGCCAAGGACCCGCAGCACCGCCCGGCCTCGGCCCAGGAGACGTACGAGCAGCTGCTCCCGCTCCTCCCGGAGCGCGGCATGCCCACGGGCGCCCCCCTCGACCCCACGCGCCCCTTCCTTCGCCCGCACGCCCCGTGGCCGCACCGGGCCCGCATCCCGGCGCCCCGGCCGCAGCCGGCCACGGCGGTCGAGAGACCCGATGTCGCCGGCGCCGTCGACGAGGTCAAGCGGTTGCTCGGAGAGGGCCGTGTCACCCAGGCGGTGGACATCCTCGGCGCGATCGTCCCGGCCGCCGCCGCCCAGCACGGCGAGCACTCGCCGGTCGTCCGCTCCCTGCGCAAGCAGTACGCGGCCACCCTCATGGACGACGGGCAGTACCGCCGGGCGCTGCCCGAACTGCGCCGACTCGCCGACGAACGCGCCACCGAGTCGGGCCAGGCCGACCCGCAGGCGCTGCGTTTCCGCTACGACGCCGCCCAGTGTCTGGAACAGCTCGGGGAACCGGCGGCGGCACTCGCGGAGTACCGGGCCCTGCTGCCGTACTACGAGAACCAGTACGTGGCGGGGGACCCGGAAACCGCCCTGGAGGTTCGCCGCCGCATCGGCCATCTGCTGCTCGCCCAGGGCGACCTGGCGGCCGCCCAGGACACCCTGGTGCGACTCCTGCACGACGTGGAACGCCTGCGCGGACCCGGTCATCCGCTGACCGCGGACATCCGCCGGACCCTGCAATGGCTGGGGCAGGTACATGCCTGAGGCGCAGGCCAACGGCCAGGGCAGGCGCATGCCCGACAGCGCGGACGGGCAACCGGGTTTGCGGTGACTTGAGGAAAATTTGTGCGATCCCAGGAGGTCTGTTTTCCGACCCCAGAGACGCCGTCCCATAGGTTGCCTGCGCTTGTGTCAAAAACAGAGATCGCACGATCAGGGGTGGGCCGTTCATGTCGAGCCATCGGCTGTCCAAGAAGCGCAGATACATCGTCTGGGGCGTGACCGGTGTCGCCGTCGTCGCGGGCGCCGGGATCGCGGCGCAGACGTCGATGGCGGCCACCACCTGGCCCGCCCAGAAGACGTTCACCGGCCGTGCCTTCGACACCTGTACCGCGCCCTCGCTCGCCGCGATGAAGGCCTGGAACACCGGTTACTACGGGGCGGCCGCCGTCTATGTCGGCGGGAAGAACCGCGGCTGCAACCAGCCCAACCTCACCGCGTCCTGGGTGAAGTCGGTCAGCTCGATCGGCTGGAAGCTCATCCCGATCTACGTGGGCGCCCAGCCGCCCTGCCAGACCAGCTCCAACCCGGAGAAGCTCACCGCCTCCACCGCCGCCTCCCTCGGCACGAGCGACGCGACGGACGCGGTGGCCAAGGCGTCGGCGCTCGGCATGAAGGCCGGCAGCCCGATCTACCTGGACATGGAGCCGTACGACATCACCAACAAGTCGTGCAACACCGCCGTGCTGACGTACGTCCGCGCCTTCGACAAGCAACTGCGCGCCAAGACGTACCGCGCCGGCTACTACGGCTTCAGCAGCTCCAGCGCCAAGGCCATCGCCACCGCGAGCGACAAGACCGACCTGCCGGGCAACCTCTGGTACGCGCTGTGGGACCAGAAGGACACCACGACCACGGACTGGCCGTGGGGCGCAACCCAGTTCACCGGCCACAGCCGTGGCCATCAGTACATGGTGAACAGCAAGGAGACGCGCGGCGGTTACACGATCACCGTGGACCGCGACACGTGGGACGCGCCCGTCGCCATCACCGGCTGACACGGCTTGCCGAAGTCCGGCGGTGCCCCAAGTCCCCGTGAATCGTTGGTCGAATGGGTTGGCCAGAGCCTGGCCACTGCCTACCATCGATCACCGCAAGACTTTGTGCACCGTCGCACAAGCTCCCAGGGAGGCCACCTTGCACCGCCGTCGCACCGCGATCGCCCTAAGTGCCGCTCTGGTCGCGGCCCCTCTCCTCACCGCCTGCGGCGGCACGGCGCATCCAGGCGCCGCGGCCGTCGTCGGGAAAGAGCGGATCACGGTCTCGCAACTGGAGGGCCGGGTGAACGAGGTACGCACCGCCCAGCGCGCCGCGGCCAGGGACGACACCCAGTACCAGCAGGCAGTCGCACGAACCGGCAGCCTCACCCGTGACACCCTGCACAGCCTCGTCCTCGACCGGGTCCTGGACCGCGCCGCCAAGAACGCGGGCGTGAGCGTCACCCGCAGGGACGTCCAGGACCTGCGGACGAACCTGGAGGGGCAGGCGGGCGGCGCGAAGGCGCTGGAGGGCGCCTGGCTGGAGCAGTACGGGGTGGCCCCCGGGCGCGTCGACGACAACCTCCGCACGAACATCGAGGCGCAGAAGCTGACCGTCGCGCTCGGCGTCGACATGAACACGACCGACGGCAAGGCCGCCTTCTGGGCGGCGATGGCCCAGGCGTCGAAGGAACTCCACGTCGACCTGAACCCGCGCTACGGCACCTGGGACGTGCGGAACAGCAGCCGGGTGGATGCGAAGACGCCCTGGGTCAAGGAGGTCACGGAGGCGACGACGCAGCGGCCCGCCTAGCTCGCGGCGGGGCGCCGGGCCCGATCGCGGCGGCCTGTGGACGGCCGAAGCCCGGCCGCCCCACCGGCCTGTGGACAACTACAGGGCGGTCGGTGGCGTGCGTTACGTTCGAGGGGTGAACGCAACCAGCTTCGAAGGTGCCCAGGGTCCTCAGGCGGCCGCCGCCCCCGGCCGGATCGTCCTGCTCACCACCAGCCACCGGGTCGCCCCTGGACTGCTGTCCTGGCCCGCCTGGCAGGCGCTGCGCGAGGCCGACCGGGTGCTGTGCGCGGACGGGGCGCATCCGCAGCTGCCGTATCTGCGCGAGGCGGGCATAGCGGTCGAGGAGACCGCGCCGACGGCGAAGGAGCTGGTCGACGCCTGCGCGGGCGGGCGCACGGTGGTCGTGGTGGCGTCCGGCGAGGGCGAGCCGCACCTCACCGACGGTCTGGCCCGCCTCGCAGGCTCCGGTCGGGTGAGCATGCCGGAGCTGGAGCTGCTGCCCGCCTCCTACGACCTGCCCGGAGCCCGCCTCCTCGACCTCGTGCAAGTCATGGACCGCATCCGCGCCGAGTGCCCCTGGTCGTCCCGGCAGACCCACAAGGGCCTGGCCAAGTACGGCATCGAGGAGGCGTACGAGCTGGTCGAGGCGATCGAGGAAGGCGACCGCGAGGAGCTGCGCGAGGAACTGGGCGACGTCCTGCTCCAGGTCGTCTTCCACGCCCGGATAGCCGAGGAGGACCCGGACGCACCCTTCTCCATCGACGACGTGGCCGGCGGCATCGTCGCCAAACTGATCCACCGCCACCCGCATGTCTTCGGCGACGAGACCGCGACGACACCGGAGGAGGTCAAGGAGCACTGGCTGCGCACGAAGGCGGTCGAGAAGCAGCGCACCTCGGTGACGGAAGGCGTCCCGCTGGGCCAGCCCGGCCTCGCCCTGGCGGCGAAGCTGTCGTCCCGTGTCCGCACGGCCGGCCTCGACGTCCCGCTTCCGAAGGGCGAGGGCGTCGGCTACGAACTACTGGCGGTGGCCGCACGCGCGGAAGCGGACGGAGTGGACCCGGAGGCGGCCCTGCGGGTGGCGGCGCGGGCGTACCGGGACGCGATCCGAGGGGTGGAGAGCGGCGGCTGAGCGCCCGTGCCCTTGGTGTCCGGTGGAGAGCGGCGGCTGAGCGCCCGTGCCCTTGGTGTCCGGTGACCAGGAGGCCGGACGCGCGCTCGCAGCGGCGGCAGTGGCGCTGAAGGCCCAGGCGGAGCGGGGCGCGGACCACCCCGCCCCGCCGGATACCGTCGAGGAGTGACCGACCAGCACCAGCCCGCCTCGCCCACCCCCGCTCCCGAACTCTTCACCTGGGAGTTCGCCGCCGACCCCTACCCCGCCTACGCCTGGCTCCGTGAGCACGCCCCCGTGCACTGGACGCGACTCCCCAGCGGTGTGGAGGCCTGGCTGGTCACCCGTTACGCCGACGCCAAGCAGGCCCTCGCCGACCAGCGGCTGAGCAAGAACCCGGCACATCACGACGAGCCCGCGCACGCCAGGGGCAAGACCGGCATCCCCGGCGAGCGCAAGGCCGAGCTGATGACGCACCTGCTCAACATCGACCCGCCGGACCACACCCGGCTGCGTCGGCTGGTCAGCAAGGCGTTCACACCCCGCCGGGTCGCCGAGTTCGCGCCCCGCGTGCAGGAGCTGGCCGACCATCTCATCGACCGGTTCGCGGACAAAGGCTCCGCCGACCTCATCCACGACTTCGCCTTCCCGCTCCCCATCTACGCCATCTGCGACCTGCTCGGCGTCCCCCGCGAGGACCAGGACGACTTCCGGGACTGGGCCGGAATGATGATCCGGCACGGAGGGGGGCCGAGGGGCGGGGTCGCGCGGTCCGTCAAGAAGATACGGGGGTACCTCTCCGAACTCATCCACCGCAAGCGCGCCGCCCTGTCCGACACGCCCGGCCCGGGCGAGGACCTCATCTCCGGCCTCATCCGCGCCTCCGACCACGGCGAGCACCTCACCGAGAACGAGGCCGCCGCCATGGCCTTCATCCTGCTCTTCGCCGGGTTCGAGACCACCGTCAACCTCATCGGCAACGGGACGTACGCCCTCCTCACCCACCCCGAGCAGCGCGCCCGGCTGCAGCAGGCCCTCGGCGCCGGTGAACGCGGCCTCCTCGAGACCGGCGTCGAGGAACTCCTGCGCTACGACGGCCCGGTCGAGCTGGCCACCTGGCGGTTCGCCACACAGCCGCTCACCATCGGCGGACAGGACATCGCACCCGGCGACCCGGTCCTCGTCGTCCTCGCGGCCGCGGACCGGGATCCGGAGCGGTTCGCCGACCCCGACGCCCTCGACCTCTCCCGCCGGGACAACCAGCACCTCGGATACGGGCACGGCATCCATTACTGCCTCGGCGCCCCGCTCGCCCGCCTGGAGGGGCAGACCGCGCTCGCCACGCTCCTCACCCGCCTCCCGGACCTGCGACTCGCAGGAGATCCCGCCGATGTGCGCTGGCGTGGCGGGCTCATCATGCGGGGACTGCGCACGCTCCCCGTGGAGTTCACACCGACTTCGGCACAAGATTGCTGAAGACCCCCGCCATGCGGCGAACACGTCGACGGACAGCGGAAGATGACACCCCGTCAGTGCTGTGATCTTCGCGTGATCTGTGCTGCATTGACTTGTGACGGGCAGGCGACTACCGATACGTTCGCGCACCAACGCGGTGGCGCGCTGCAGCCACCCCGTTGGTCACTGCTGTCGTGTGAAAGGTAACCGCATGCTCCCCGGGAACGGCCGTCACCGTCGCCCCCGTCAGGCCCCGGCACTCCTCGTCGCGGCAGGAGTGACCGGATCGGCGATCGCGATCCCCCTCCTCGGCGCCACCGGCGCGAGCGCGGCGGGCTCCAACGCCTGGGACCACGTCGCGGAATGCGAGAGCGGTGGCACCTGGAGTGCCGACACCGGCAACGGCCGCTACGGCGGCCTCCAGTTGACGCAGGCCGACTGGGACAGGTACGGCGGCCTCGACTACGCGTCCCGTGCCGACCAGGCCAGCCGCTCGCAGCAGATCGCCGTCGCCGAGAGGATCCTCGCCGACCGGGGCGTCTCCGCATGGTCCGGCTGCACTCACCACACCGGCCTGCGCAAGAACTCCGGCTCGATCCATGTCGACACGGGCGTCCCCCGCGACTCCTCCCGGTCCGCCTCCGGCTCTCACTCGAAGGTCGACCCCGGCCTGTCCGACTCGTCCGGATCATCCAAGTCGGCCATGTCATCACCCTCTTCATCACCTTCGCCCTCTTCCTCTCCCTCGTCCCCTTCCTCGAAGCCGACCGTCGGCTCGACCGAGGGTGATGCCGATGCGCAGGACGCGCGGGAGTCCGGGAAGTCGTCCAAGGGTGCGAAGAAGGGCGACAACTCGGACAGGTTGCGGCGAAGTGCCGCCCCTTCGGGCGCGGACGAGAGCCGGGCCTCCGGCGGCGGTCGCCATCGTGGCGGCAGTGCCGACGAGGGCGGCGCGGAGGGGCGTACGGGCGGCTCGGCCGGCCGGCATGCCTCGCGTAACTCCCACGCCGCGCACGGCGTCGCCGACGGCTCGTACACCGTCCGGAGCGGAGACAGTCTGTCGGCCATCGCCGACTCGCTTGACGTGAACGGCGGATGGGCTGCGCTGTACGACGCGAACAAGAAGACGGTGGGCGACGACCCCGACCTCATCCTCCCCGGTCAGAGCCTTGCGCTGAAGGACGGTCGGGCAGGGAAGAAGCACTGAACTGCCCCTCTTCTGACGATAGTTCACGCCCCACTTCGAGTTGAATGTCCGTTGTAATAAAGGTGAGATATAGGTCTCATAAGCCTTGATCGTCTTTGAAATCCGGCGGAGCGACTGCTTACGGTCGTGATCGCTCGCCACAGCGGGCCCCAGCGGTCGCAACGCCGAATCCTGCCAGCGGCCGCCCGGGAACAGTCGTCGCGTCAAGCGCCGTAGGCAGGAGCGGGGGACCCAAGGTAAGTGCCGCGCCCGGGAGTTGACCGGGGCGGCTTGGGGTGGAGCCGCGCGCCCGGTGGGCGCGCGGCCGGGCAACTCAACCGGCCCGAACCCGACAGCTCACCTCGCAGGCGTCGGTGAGGGGATCGAACCATGCTGTCTTCCGGCAAGGGCAAGCACCGTCGTCCGTCCAAGGCCGTCCGCGCCATCACGCTCGCCGGTGTCACCGGCGCCGCCGTCGCCGCCCCGCTGGTGGCGGCCGGCAGCGCCTCCGCCGCCACCGCCACCGAGTGGGACGCCGTCGCCCAGTGCGAGTCCGGCGGCAACTGGTCCATCAACACCGGAAACGGCTTCTACGGCGGCCTGCAGTTCACCAGCTCCACTTGGGCCGCGTACGGCGGTACCGCCTACGCCCCGCGCGCCGACCTGGCCACCAAGGCGCAGCAGATAGCCGTCGCCGAGAAGGTCCTCGCGGGCCAGGGCAAGGGCGCCTGGCCGGTCTGCGGCAAGGGCCTGTCCAGCACCCCCTACAACGGCGGCGCGGCCCCCTCCGCCGGCAACAGCGCCTCCAGCGGCTCCGCGAAGAGCAGCACGACCGCCTCCAGCGGCTCCGCGAAGAGCAGCACCACCGCCTCCCGCCCGGCCGAGCAGCAGGCGGCCTCCCGTTCGGCGGAGCGCCCGGCAGCGCAGAAGACCGTCACCACCCCGACCGGCGAGAAGGTCAAGAAGGGCGACGGCGAGTACAAGGTCGTCAAGGGTGACACCCTCAGCTCCATCGCGGCGGAGCACCACGTCCGGGGCGGCTGGCACGAGTTGTTCAAGCTGAACAAGGGCATCGTCGAGAACGCCGACCTCATCTACCCGGGCCAGCAGCTCCACCTGAAGTGACAGGCGTCCGGTAGCCGGGCCGCAACTGCCTTCCCCCCACGGTCTCCCGCAGAGAGGCCGCGCAGAGACCGCCCCGTCCCCATGGGCCCCCCGCTCCGGTCGTGTTCCCCCGCACGCACCGGAGCGGGGCTTTCTGTCTTCACCCCGAGCGACATCTCCCTTTTGTTTCGCGCGGGACCGATATATACGGACACCCTGTCCGCGGGGCGGTCGGTCGGCCTGCCGGGTCCCGCAGACGGTTAGGCTCTAGTCGCAAGGTGCCCCGCACTCTCAGCGTCACATCCCAGAAGGAGATGCTCGTGCCGTCCATCGACGTCGTCGTAGCCCGGGAAATCCTGGACTCCCGAGGCAACCCCACGGTCGAGGTCGAGGTCGGCCTCGACGACGGCAGCACCGGTCGTGCCGCCGTCCCGTCCGGCGCCTCCACCGGTGCCTTCGAGGCCATCGAGCTCCGCGACGGTGACCCGGGCCGCTACCAGGGCAAGGGTGTCGAGAAGGCCGTCCTCGCCGTCATCGAGCAGATCGGCCCGGAGCTGGTCGGGTACGACGCCACCGAGCAGCGCCTGATCGACCAGGCGATGTTCGACCTGGACGCCACCGACAACAAGGGCTCCCTCGGCGCCAACGCCATCCTCGGCGTCTCCCTCGCCGTCGCCCACGCCGCCTCCGAGGCCAGTGACCTCCCGCTCTTCCGCTACCTGGGCGGCCCGAACGCGCACCTGCTGCCGGTGCCGATGATGAACATCCTGAACGGCGGCTCGCACGCCGACTCCAACGTGGACATCCAGGAGTTCATGATCGCCCCGATCGGTGCGGAGTCCTTCTCCGAGGCCCTGCGCTGGGGCGCCGAGGTCTACCACACCCTCAAGAAGGTGCTGAAGAACAAGGGTCTGTCCACCGGCCTCGGCGACGAGGGCGGCTTCGCCCCGAACCTCGGCTCCAACCGCGAGGCCCTCGACCTCATCCTCGAGGCGATCAAGGAGGCCGGCTACGCCCCCGGCGAGCAGATCGCCCTCGCGCTCGACGTTGCCGCGTCCGAGTTCTACAAGGACGGCTCCTACGTCTTCGAGGGCAAGGCGCGCACGGCCACCGAGATGACCGACTACTACGCCGAGCTCGTCGAGGCGTACCCGCTGGTCTCCATCGAGGACCCGCTGTTCGAGGACGACTGGGAGGGCTGGAAGACCATCACCGCCAAGCTCGGCGACAAGGTCCAGCTCGTCGGCGACGACCTGTTCGTCACCAACCCGGAGCGCCTGGCCAAGGGCATCGAGGAGGGCGCCGCCAACGCGCTGCTGGTGAAGGTGAACCAGATCGGCTCGCTGACCGAGACCTTCGACGCCGTCGAGCTGGCCCAGCGCAACGGCTACAAGTGCATGATGTCCCACCGCTCCGGCGAGACCGAGGACGTCACCATCGCCGACCTGGCCGTCGCCACCAACTGCGGCCAGATCAAGACCGGCGCCCCGGCCCGTTCCGAGCGCGTCGCCAAGTACAACCAGCTGCTGCGCATCGAGGAGATCCTCGACGACGCCGCGGTGTACGCCGGCCGCAGCGCCTTCCCGCGGTTCAAGGGCTGACCATCCAGGGTCATGCCTTAGCCAGTCATCCGTACGTCCCCGTATCCGGTCCCGTACCGTGTGCGGGGACGTACGCACGTAGGAAGGGGAGGCGGGAGACATGGCGGTGAAGGACCGCGACCGGTTCTCCACAACGACCAGGCTGCGGCTGCTCGGCGAGCAGACGGCGGCCCGGGTCTACCGCTCCCAGACCAAACGGCAGGCCCGCCGCTCCCGGCTCACCGGCCGGGCCGCCCTCCTCGCGCTCGTCCTGTGCTCGCTGATCGTGGCGCTCGCGTACCCGATAAGGCAGTACTTCTCCCAGCGCACCCAGATCGCCGACATGGAGCGGCAGCAGGAGCAGGCCCGTCAGCGGGTCGAGCAACTGCGTGACCTCAAGGCGCGCTGGCAGGACGACGCGTACGCCAAGCAGCAGATCCGGCAGCGGCTGCACTATGTGATTCCGGGGGAGACCGGTTACATCGTGGTCGACCCGGACGCGGCCAAGCGGTCGCACACGGACCTGACGACGGCCGCGCGCCCGTGGTACACCGGCTTCTGGGACGGGATCGACAAGGCCGACAAGCCCGGCAGGTCCGACCACTGAACCGGTGAGCGGCGCCGAACCGGCGAGCCGCGCCGAACCGACACGAAAGACAGCCTGAAAGACAGCCATGGAAACGCCCCCGCCGCCCACCCCTCGCACCGACCCCACGGACGCGGACACCGAGGCCATCAAGCAGCAGCTCGGCCGCACGCCGCGCGGGCTGTGCGCGATCGCGCACCGGTGCCCCTGCGGGCAGCCGGACGTCGTGGAGACGGCGCCACGGCTCCCCGACGGTACGCCGTTCCCGACGACGTACTACCTGACGTGCCCGCGCGTCGCCTCCGCCATCGGCACACTGGAGGCCAACGGCGTCATGAAGGAGATGACGGAGCGCCTCGGCACCGACCCCGAGCTGGCCGCCGCCTACCGCGCCGCGCACGAGGACTACATCGCCCGCCGTGACGCCATCGAGGTCCTGGAGGGTTTCCCGAGCGCGGGCGGCATGCCCGACCGGGTCAAGTGCCTGCACGTGCTCGTGGCGCACTCGCTGGCCGCCGGCCCGGGCGTCAACCCGCTCGGCGACGAGGCGATCGCGATGCTGCCGGAGTGGTGGCGCAAGGGATCGTGCGTGACGGCCGCGGAGCCGCAGTCCGGTGACGAGGCGCAGACGCCGGACCCCGGCTCCTTCGCGATCGGGTCCATCGACTCCGAGGAGGCAGGCGCGTGACGCGCGTCGCCGCCGTCGACTGCGGTACGAACTCCATCCGGCTTCTGGTCGCGGACACCGAGCCGGCCACGGGCGAACTGACCGAACTGGACCGGAGGATGACCATCGTCCGGCTCGGCCAGGGCGTGGACCGGACCGGTCGACTCGCCCCGGAGGCGCTGGAGCGTACGTTCGCCGCCTGCCGCGAGTACGCGGGGATCATCAAGCAGCACGGCGCCGAGCGCGTCCGTTTCGTCGCCACCTCCGCGTCCCGGGACGCCGAGAACCGCGACGACTTCGTCCGCGGGGTCCTGGACATCCTCGGCGTCGAACCCGAGGTCATCTCCGGCGACCAGGAGGCGGAGTTCTCCTTCACGGGCGCGACCAGGGAACTGGCGGGCCGCACCGACCTCGCCAGGCCCTATCTGGTCGTGGACATCGGTGGCGGGTCCACGGAGTTCGTCGTCGGTGACGGCCACGTGCGCGGTGCACGGTCCGTCGACGTCGGCTGCGTCCGCATGACCGAGCGTCATCTCGTGCGCGACGGAGTCGTCACCGATCCGCCCACCGAGGAGCAGATCGCGGCCATACGGTCCGACATCGAGGCCGCACTGGACCTGGTGGAGCGGGAGGTGCCGCTGCGCGAGGCGCGGACGCTGGTCGGGCTCGCGGGCTCGGTCACCACGGTCTCGGCGATCGCCCAGAACCTCCCGGAGTACGACTCGACGGCGATCCATCACTCCCGGATCTCCCACGACCGCGTCCGGGAGATCACCGACCGGCTGCTGAGGTCCACGCACGCCGAGCGAGCGGCGATCCCCGCCATGCACCCGGGCCGTGTGGACGTCATCGGCGCGGGCGCCCTCGTCCTGCTCGCCATCATGGAGCGGATCGGAGCGGCCGAGGTCGTGGTGAGCGAGCACGACATCCTCGACGGCATCGCCTGGTCCCTCGCATAGGTCCTGTCATCGAACTCCCGCCGTCCGTCCGCAGAACAGGCGGGAGTCCGGCGACAGGACCCGGCGTCCGGCTCACCCCGTCGGACTGTGCGGGAGCCTGACGTGCGCTCAGGTGAGCCCCCGTCGGGCGTTTGCTACCCGTCAGTAGCTTCTATTAGGACAGGTCGGGTAGCGTATGAGCGAGCTCACGGAGTCTTCCGGAGCACTTCACAGGCGCACCGCCGGAAAGCTTCGTGAAATTCTTCACAAGGAAATCGCCCCTGTCGGGCGACGTTTGGGGCCTGTGGGGTCACCCAGGGGGCTCGAGGTGCCTTCGGGGGTGCTCGCGCAAGTGTTCCTGTGATGTCCCGCGGGTCGCAAAACGGGCCCGGTGTGGATCTTCGGGGCGACTGGAGGTGCAGCTCACGCGGCCTTGACAGCGGTCCGCGTCGCACGGCGGTTCCGAAACGGCACCATGACCTTCGTCACGTGAGTGGCGCAGTGTAGCAGACCCCTTGTGCAAGCTTGTGAAGGGGCGCACGAGCGACCCCTTAGGGGCAGGTGGATACTCGATGGCATGAGCACCACGGAGCGTCCCAGGATCCTCGTAGTAGGCGGTGGGTACGTAGGCCTGTACGCAGCTCGACGCATTCTCAAGAAGATGCGCTACGGAGAGGCGACCGTCACGGTCGTCGACCCGCGCTCGTACATGACCTACCAGCCCTTCCTGCCCGAAGCCGCCGCCGGCAGCATCTCCCCCCGGCACGTCGTCGTCCCGCTGCGACGCGTGCTCCCGAAGGCGGAGGTCCTCACCGGCCGGGTCACCACCATCGACCAGGACCGCAAGGTCGCCACGATCGCCCCGCTGGTCGGCGAGGCGTACGAGCTGCCTTTCGACTACCTCGTCATCGCGATGGGCGCGGTCTCCCGTACCTTCCCGATCCCCGGCCTCGCCGAGCAGGGCATCGGCATGAAGGGCATCGAGGAGGCCATCGGCCTGCGCAACCATGTCCTTGAGCAGCTCGACAAGGCCGACTCCACGACCGACGAGGAGATCCGCCGCAAGGCGCTCACCTTCGTCTTCATCGGCGGTGGCTTCGCCGGTGCGGAGACCATCGGTGAGGTCGAGGACATGGCCCGGGACGCGGCCAAGTACTACAAGAACGTGTCCCGTGAGGACATGCGCTTCGTCCTCGTCGACGCCGCCGACAAGATCCTCCCCGAGGTCGGTCCCAAGCTCGGCCAGTACGGCAAGTCGCATCTCGAGGGCCGAGGCGTCGAGGTCTACCTGTCCACCTCCATGGAGTCCTGCGTCGACGGCCACGTGGTGCTCAAGAACGGTCTCGAGGTCGACTCCAACACGATCGTGTGGACCGCGGGCGTCAAGCCGAACCCGGTGCTGTCCCGCTTCGGCCTGCCGCTCGGCCCGCGCGGTCACGTGGACACCGCGCCCACCCTCCAGGTGAAGGGCACGGACTACATCTGGGCCGCGGGCGACAACGCCCAGGTTCCCGACCTCGTCGGCCGCAAGGCGGGCAACGAGAACGCCTGGTGCCCGCCGAACGCGCAGCACGCGCTGCGTCAGGCCAAGGTGCTCGGTGACAACGTGGTGGCCGGCATGCGGGGCTTCCCGCAGAAGGAGTACAGCCACGCCAACAAGGGCGCGGTGGCGGGCCTCGGCCTCCACAAGGGCGTCGCGATGATCGTCGTCGGCAAGTCGAAGATCAAGCTGCGCGGTCGTCTGGCCTGGTACATGCACCGCGGCTACCACGGTCTGGCGATGCCGACGTGGAACCGGAAGATCCGGATCTTCGCCGACTGGACGCTGAGCATGTTCCTCAAGCGCGAGGTCGTCTCGCTCGGCGCCATCGAGTCTCCGCGCGAGGAGTTCTACGAGGCCGCGAAGCCGGCACCGGTCCCCGCCGCGAGCAAGACCGAGGAGAAGGCCAAGGCCTCCTGACCTCCCGGCACTGATCCGGTCGAAGGGCCTCCCGCCATCCGTGGTGCGGGAGGCCCTTCGGCACGACGACGGGAACCGGCCCCTACCCGCGGTCGACGAGCGGGTGTGGTGGGGCGGAGCCCCCGTGGCGCACACCAGCATTTTGCCCAGCCGTAACGCCAACGGGGGACTGTGGTACGGCCCCGCAGGTGTTTACGTGGTGTTGGACATTCCGGGATTCCTGTCACGGAGGTGTACGCCATGGCTGACGCCGCGCTGCGGCTGAAAACCCTCGTCGAGCAGTTGTTGCAAGCCCCGCTCCCGGTGCGAGTCCGCGCCTGGGACGGCTCGGAGGCCGGCCCGCCCGGTGCTCCCGTCCTGGTCGTACACAACCGCCGGGCGCTGCGCCGGCTGCTGTGGAAACCGGGCGAGTTGGGCCTCGCCCGCGCCTGGGTCGCCGGAGACCTGGGCGTCGACGGAGATCTCTACACGGTCCTCGACCTCCTCGCCGGCCTCATCTGGGAGCGTGGCGACGACGCCCGCACTCTCGCCCAGGCCCTGCGCGACCCGGACGTCCGCGCCGCCGTCCGCGGCCTGGCCAAACTGGCCGGCCCCTTCCCGCCGCCCCCGCCCCCGCGCGAGGAGGTCCGACAGGGGCTCCGCGGCCACCTCCACACCCGGCACAGTGACAAACGCGCCGTCAGCCACCACTACGACGTCGGGAACGACTTCTACGAGATCGTCCTGGGCCCGTCCATGGTGTACTCGTGCGCCTACTGGGACTCCCCGGAGGGCACCCTGGAGGACGCCCAGCGCGACAAGCTCGAACTCGTCTGCCGCAAGCTCGGCCTGAAGCCCGGACAGCGGCTGCTCGATGTCGGCTGCGGCTGGGGCTCCATGGCCCTGCACGCCGCCCGCGAGCACGACGTGAGCGTCGTGGGCATCACTCTCTCCGAGGAGCAGGCCACCTGCGCCCGCAAGCGGGTCGCCGACGAGGGGCTCGCCGATCGCGTCGAGATCCGGGTGCAGGACTACCGCGACGTGGCTGACGGGCCGTACGACGCCATCTCCTCCATCGGCATGGCCGAGCACGTCGGCGCCGAGCGGTACCTGGAGTACGCCCGCGACCTGTACTCCCTGCTGCGGCCCGGCGGGCGGCTGCTCAACCACCAGATCGCGCGCAGGCCCCAGCGGGACGAGTCCTCCTACGCGGTCGACGCGTTCATCGACGCCTACGTCTTCCCCGGCGGGGAACTCGCCCCCCTCGGCACCACGGTGACCCAGCTGGAGCGAGCCGGGTTCGAGGTCCGCGACGTCGAGTCGCTGCGCGAGCACTACGCCCTCACGCTGCGCCGCTGGGTCGCCAACCTGGAGGCCGGCTGGGCGCGGGCGCAGCACCTCACCGGCGTCGGCCGGGCCCGTGTCTGGCGCCTCTACATGGCCGCATCGGCCCTCGCCTTCGAAAGCAACCGCATCGGCGTCAACCAGGTCCTCGCGGTACGGACGCCGGACTCGGGCGCGTCCGGGATGCCGTCGCGGTCCCGCATCTGGAACTGACCCCGTTCGTGGAGATGATCCGCGTACGGCAAAGGGCCCCGTCCGGTGGAAAGTGACCGGACGGGGCCCCGACGCGACTGCTGCTACTGCGACTTGATCGCCGCCAGCATGTTCATCCGGGCCGCGCGCCGGGCCGGCCACAGGGCGGCCAGTATGCCGACCGCCGCCGCCATGAGCAGGAAGAGGGCCATCCGCCCCCACGGCAGGACCAGCTGGTACGTCGCCAGCTTCGTCCCGAGGAGTTCACCGGCCGCCCAGCCGAAGAACACGCCCAGACCGATGCCGAGGACGCCGCCGAAGAGCGAGATCACCAGGGACTCCAGGCGGACCATCCGCTTGATGCCCCGGCGGTCCAGGCCGATCGCGCGGAGCATCCCGATCTCCTGAGAGCGCTCGAAGACCGACATGGCGAGCGTGTTGATGACGCCGAGGACCGCGACGATCACCGCCATGGCCAGCAGACCGTAGAGCATGTTCAGCATCATCGTGAAGACCTGCCCGACGCTGTTGGAGATGTCCTTCTTGTCCTGGACCTGGATGGCCGGGTTGTCGCCGAGCGCCTTCTCCAGCGTGTTCTTGACCGAGGAGGTGGCGCCGCCGGACGTCTTGACCATGACCTGCATGTCGGACGGGTCGCTCTGGTGTGCGGAGAGCGTCGCGTTGTCCAGCATGATGCCGCGCATCATCTCGGTGCTGTCGTAGATCCCGGCGACCGTCAGTTGCTGCTTGCGGCCTTCCTCGAAGGAGGCCGTGAACCGCGAACCCACGCTCCAGTGGTGGGACTTGGCGGTGTCCTCGTCGACGACGACCCGCGTGCCGCCGATCGCGAACGAGCCGTCCTTGACCGTGAAGTCGGTCAGGCTGCCGATCGTGGCCCCATTGACACCGGTGAGGTACTCGGTCTCGCCGTCGATACGGGAGGGCGCGGAGCGCAGCGCGCTGGTCGCGGTGACGCCATCGGTCGACCGCAGCGTCTTCTCCACGTCGGGGGAGAGCATATTGCCGTTCGCCATGGACACCACGTAGTCCGCCTGGATGGCGGAGGACGCCATCTTGTCGATCGCGGCCTGCAGGCTGCCCGCCATCACCGTCAGACCGGTGATCAGGGTCAGACCGATCATCAGGGCCGAGGCGGTGGCCGCGGTGCGGCGCGGGTTGCGCACCGAGTTCTGCCGGGCGAGCTTCCCGGAGATCCCGAAGACCCGCAGGAGGGGCGCGGCGGCGGCGATCAGCGGGCGCGACAGCAGCGGGGTGAGGACGAAGACGCCGATGACCAGGAGCATCGCGCCGAGACCCATCGGGGCCTGGCCGTCCGTGCTGTCCAGCGTGGTGGCGTACAGGACGGTGGCGATGCCGGCACCGGCGAACAGGGAGCCGATCGTGTTCCGTACGACGAGGGACTTGGCGGTCGCCTTGGCGTGGATGCTGCTCATAGCGGCGACCGGCGGGATCTTCGCGGCGCGGCGGCCCGGCAGCCAGGCGGCCAGCATCGTGATCACAATGCCGACGACGAGGGCGGAGGCGACCGTGCCCGGGCTGATGACGAGCGGCCCGTCCGGGACGCTTCCGCCGAAGGAGCTCATCACCGACCGCAGCCCGGCGCCGATGCCGATCCCGGCCACCAGACCGGTGACGGCCGCGACCGCGCCGACCACGAACGCCTCGATGAGCACGGACCGGGTGACCTGGCGGCGGGAGGCGCCGACCGCGCGCAACAGGGCCAGTTCCTTGGTGCGCTGGGCCACCAGCATGGTGAAGGTGTTGGCGATGATGAACGTGCCGACGAACAGCGCGATGCCCGCGAAGACCAGCAGGGCGGTGCGCATGCTGCTGGTCGCGTCGGAGATCTGCTGCGCCTGGTCGTCGGCGAGCTGCTTGCCGGTGATGGTGGAGGCGACATCCTTTGGCAGGATCTCGTCGAGCGCGTTCCGCAGCGCGATCTGGCTGGTGCCGGAGGCGGCCTTCACATCGATCTCGTCGTACGCGCCCGTCTTGTGGAACAGCCGCTGGGCGGTGGCCGTGTCGAACAGGGCGAGGCTGCCGCCCGCGGCGACATTGCCGTCGTCGGTGGTGAAGATGCCTGTGATCTCGGGGGTGAGGACGGGCCCGTCGATGGAGATCCGCACGGTGTCGCCGACCTTGTACCCGGCGCGCTCGGCGGTCTTGGAGTCGATGAGGACCTGGTTGGCC
Source organism: Streptomyces colonosanans (assembly GCF_001866645.1). Taxonomy (GTDB): domain Bacteria; phylum Actinomycetota; class Actinomycetes; order Streptomycetales; family Streptomycetaceae; genus Streptomyces; species Streptomyces colonosanans. Next base: position 28,972 of record NZ_MLYP01000065.1, on the reverse strand, counting down.
CCCTGGGGCGCATGGCCGCTGACCAGCGGGTACCGGGAGTCCTTGGTTCCCCAGTAGTTCCCGCCCTGGGTCCGGAAGCCGCCGCCGATGAGCTTGCCGTCCTTGTCGGCGATGGCGGTGAAGTCGCCGACCACACCGACGGCGCTGTCGGCGCCCCGCACCGCGGCGGCCTTGTCGAGCAGGGACTGCGTCAGCTCGGGATTCTTGCCGAGCGTGTCGCCGGTGCTCTTGCGGCCCTCCGGCCGGATTGCCACGTCGACATGGTCGAAGCCCTTGGCGGAGCTCTTCTGGTAGGCGTCCGAGATGGTGTTGGTGAACACCAGGGTGCCCGACACGAAGGCCACGCCGAGCATTACGGCGAGCACGGTCATGAGCAGCCTGGCCTTGTGCGCGAGCACGGTGCGCAGGGCGGTACGGAACATTTCCTCTGTCCAGGGGGCTGGGATGGTGCGACGGATGGGTCGAAGGCGCGCGGGGGTGCCCGGCCTCCGGACCCTGCACCCGTCCGGAACGCCCCCGTCCTCAACTGCCGGACGGGCTGGTCGTTCCTCGGGCCGGGCCGGAGCGCCGGGGCGGTGCGGGCCGCTGGGCTCAGCTGGTGCGGCCCTTCGCGTCGAACCGCTTCATCCGGTCCAGCACCGCGTCAGCGGACGGCTCGTACACCTCGTCCACGATCCTGCCGTCCGCCAGGAAGATCACCCGGTCCGCGTACGCCGCCGCCACCGGGTCGTGGGTGACCATCACCACCGTCTGCCCCAACTCCCGTACGGAGTTGCGCAGAAAGCCCAGCACCTCCGCGCCCGAGCGCGAGTCCAGGTTGCCGGTGGGCTCATCGCCGAAGATGATCTCCGGCTTGGACGCCAGGGCCCGCGCCACCGCGACGCGCTGCTGCTGGCCGCCGGACAGCTGCGAGGGCCGGTGCCCGAGCCGCCCCGACAGGCCGAGCATCTCAATCACGGTGTCCAGCCACGTCTTGTCCGGCTTGCGGCCGGCGATGTCCATCGGCAGCGTGATGTTCTCCAGCGCGGTCAGCGTCGGCAGCAGGTTGAACGCCTGGAAGATGAAGCCGATCTTGTCCCGGCGCAACTTGGTGAGCTGCTTGTCCTTCAGGGAGCCGAGTTCGACGTCGCCGATGCGGACGGAGCCGGAGGAGAAGGAGTCGAGTCCGGCGACGCAGTGCATCAGCGTCGACTTGCCGGAGCCCGAGGGCCCCATGATCGCCGTGAACTGGGCCTGCTGGAAGTCGACGCTGACCCCGTCCAGGGCCACCACCTGGGTCTCGCCCTGGCCGTAGATCTTCGACAGATCCGTGGCGCGGGCGGCCACCGCGGTGGTCCGGTCGGCGAGGGGGGTGCTGGTCACGGGACGGTGCTCCTGTCGGGACGACGGTCAAGGGGACGTGTTCCATCATCGCTGCCGATCGGTACCGCGAAGTCACCCGCTGTTCCGGTTCCGGGGGCAGCCTCGAGGCGGACCATGCCCCGCAGTTGTCATACCTGGGGATGACACCGTCCGGGGGTCGCCCCGAGCGGAGAGCGCCCCCGCACGTCGTGCCGGACCGCTCCCGCCGCCCTCATCCCGCACGGTGAAATTCCGTCATTCCGCATACACGGTCCGTGGTGGCCAGAAAGGCTACTGGCAGGTGCGGATGGCCCGTACAGCGTGCTGATGCTCCCTCAGACATCAATAAAATAAGACAACATCGCATCGCCCGCCCGCTGTTCGGGGGAGGCGCCCCGATAGGCTCGGAGCCGAGATGCGGAGCCCAAGGCCTGCCCGGATGGTGGAATGCAGACACGGCGAGCTTAAACCTCGCTGCCCCTCGGGGGCGTACCGGTTCGAGTCCGGTTCCGGGCACCTCCGACCCGTACGGCGCCTGACCCGTCAGAACGAGGGGAAGGTGCCGTACCGCTTTCGGGGTGTGGGAGCCCGCCAGGTCACGGGATCTCCTGCTCAGTCCAGATGATCTTTCCCTTGGCCGTGTGGCGCGTGCCCCAGCGATGGGCGAGCTGAGCCACGAGGAAGAGGCCACGGCCGCCCTCGTCCGTGCTCCGGGCATGCCGCAGCCGGGGAGCCGTACTGCTGGCGTCCGCGACCTCGCAGGTCAGGCGGGAGTTGCGGAGCAGCCGCAGCCGCACGGGCCCCGAGGCGTAGCGGATCGCGTTGGTGACCAGCTCGCTGGCGATGAGTTCCGTCGTCATGGCCAGCTCCTCAAGACCCCAGGCCTGCAGCTGGCGGGTCACCAGGTCGCGGGCGTCACTGACGGCGGCCGGATCGACGGGCACATCCCACGAGGCGACATGGTCTGCGCTCAAGGCGTGCGTACGCGCCAGCAGAAGCGCGACGTCGTCGGGCTGCGGCACGGGGACGAGGTGCCCCACGGCGGACGCGCACAGTGCTTCGAGGCTGGGGGCGGACTGGGACAGCGCCTCGCCGAGACGGGTCAGGCCCAGCTCCATGTCGCGGTCGGTCCCCTCGACGAGGCCGTCGGTGTAGAGGCCGAACAGGCTGTCCTCGGCCAACTCGATCTCGGCGGCTTCGAACGCCAACCCGCCCAGCCCGAGCGGAGGCCCGGCGGGAAGCTCCGGGTAGTACGCGTGCCCGTCGGGCGTGACCACGACGGGGGGCGGATGCCCGGCCCGGGCCATCGCGCAGATCCGCGTCACCGGATCGTAGACGGCGTACAGGCAGGTCGCTCCGAGTACGGTCGTGCTGGTCCGGCCGGCCGTCTCGTCGTCGTCCTCCTCCTCGCTCAGCCGGAGCACCAGGTCGTCGAGGTGGGCGAGCAGTTCATCGGGCGGCAGGTCCATGTCGGCGAGGGTCTGCACCGCGGTGCGCAGCCGGCCCATGGTCGCGGCCGCGGTGATGCCGTGGCCGACCACGTCGCCGACGACGAGGCCCACCCGGGCGCCGGACAGGGGGATCACGTCGAACCAGTCGCCGCCGACCCCGCCGGCCGCGTTGGCCGGCAGATAGTACGAGACCACCTCCAGCGCCGTTCCGCCCGTCAGGGCGTGGGGCAGCAGACTGTGCTGAAGCGTGACCGCCGCCGTGTGCTCGCGGCTGTAACGGCGGGCGTTGTCCACGCACAGCGCCGCGCGCGCCACCAGTTCCCGGGCCAGCAGGACGTCGTCCGGATGAAAGGAGACCGGGTTTTGCGACCGGAGGAACGTGGCGAGGCCCAGGACGGTTTTCCGTGCCCGCATCGGCACGGAGATGAGGGAGTGGAGTCCGAACTCGCGGATACGCGCGTTCCTGTCGGCCTGATCGTCGGGCCACAGGGGGTTGGCCGGATCGATGATCGGTATGAAGACCGGTTCGCCATCGACGAGCAGGTTCACATGGCGGAGCGGGGCGGCGAAGTCCACCTCGTCCCCGATCCGCTTGACCGCCTCCGGGCAGCCCTCCCGCACCGAGCTCATGCCGGCCCGGCGCATCACCGGCCTGGCGGCCGCCGGCCCGGCATCGGGCAGCCATGCCCCGTGGCCCTCGGTGCTGAGGACGGTCTCCAGGAGATCGACGACGACGAGGTCCGCGAAGCGGGGAACGGCGAATTCGGCGAGTTCCTGAGCCGTCCGCATCACGTCCAGGGTCCTGCCCAAACTGGTCCCGGCCTCATTGACCAGCGACAGGAGGCGGCGGGCGTTCCACCGCTCGGTGACATCCAGGACCATGTAGCAGATGCCGGTGACGGAACGGTCGGCGTCCACCAGGGGGAAGAACGATCCGGAGTAGGCGCGCGGGCGATACGGATCGGCCCAGCTCCACCCCATGTACTCATGGTCGATGACCGGTATCCCGGTCACCAGCACCTTGCGCATCAGATCCTCGAGGGCGGTTGCCTCCAGGCCCGGCAGGATGTCGGTCATACGCTGACCCAGCCGCTGCTCACGGGGCACACCGCCGATGCGTTCCAGGGTGTCGTTCAGCCAGACGTAGCGCAGCTGGACGTCCATGACCGCCATACCGACCGGCGAGCGGGTGAGGAAGCCGTCGAGCACGGACTGGCCCACTGTCCACTGCTGCTTGCGCTCCCGTGCCGAGATCAGGAAGCAGTCGTCCGCGCCGATGCGAAAGGACGCGGACACCCGCAGGTCGACCTCGATACGGTCGTCGTCGCGGCGCCGAAGGAGGACCAGGCCGCTCCACCCCATCCCCCCGCGGCAACGCTCCGCGACACCGGCGACACGCACCGGATCCCCCGGCATCGCCAGCAGCCGTCCGGCGGAGCGGCCGACCACCTCCTCGGCGGAGTAGCCGAGAAGCGCTTCCGCGGCACGAGTCCAGCCGAGCACGACTCCGTCGGCGCGGACCACCGCCGTGGCGTCACTGGACGCGTCGAAGAGATCGCGTGGCCCTGCGGACAAGGGCACGTCGGATCCGTTTCGCCCGGGAGACATCGATCTCATCCTCTCCACGGTCAATGGTCCTGCTTGCCCGTCTGATGTGCACAGCCCACGCCGGGGGAGAGGCCGGCGCCCGGCGCCGGGGCCCGGTCGGTGCCGTTACGGCAGGGCGATGCGCGGTGGCGCCATCCGGCTTCGGAGTCTTATGTGCCGATGCCCGGCCCCGGGCAGGGGGGCGAGGTGGTGGAGTCGGTGAACTTCCCGGTGACGTCGCAGGGGGCGGACCGGAAGGCCCGGCCGCCGATACGGACCTGACCGGTTTTCACCGCCGGGGCCGGCCAGCGGGCTTCCCGCGGGAGTGACGTTGCTGTGGGCCGTCGGAGTGACGTGGACCACTGGTCCGTGAACGGACGGTCTCGACTGGGTTCCGAATTGGTCATGGATAGGAGGGTTTCGCGCCGGGAATCGCTCGCGAGCGTAGCGTGTTGCGCACAAGGACGAGGGAAAGATCCTTCCCAAGCAGTAGGGTCAATCCTTTGCCTACCTATTACTCTTGAGCCAAGGCCGCGCACGGTGGCCATGGAGGAGTGAAATGAGGAGCAGCAACCCGGTCTTCTCGCGACGGGGGTTCAGCCGCGACAACGGCTACGCGGGCTTCAACACCGCGCCGCAGGCCGGGGGAGCCGCTGCCGGTACGCAGGGCAACCCGTACGCGCAAGGCAACCCGTACGCGCAGAACCCCTACGCACAGAACCCCTACGCCCAGCAGACGCAGTACGGCGCTCCGCCGCAGGCCCCGGCCACCACCGGCCGGATGACGATGGACGACGTCGTCATGCGCTCGGCCATGACGCTCGGCACGGTCGCCGTCGGCGCGATCGTCGCCTGGGCGCTGCTGCCGGTCTCGAGCGGCAGCCTCGGCCTCGCGGGCGGCGCCGGAATCATCGCGTTCGTCCTGGCGATGGTGCAGTCCTTCAAGCGCACCCCCTCGCCCGCGCTGATCCTCGGGTACGCCGCCTTCGAAGGCGTCTTCCTGGGTGTCATCAGCGAGATGTACAACGCGCGGTGGTCCGGGGCACCCTTCCAGGCCGTGCTCGGCACCATGGCGGTCTCCGGTGCGACCCTGCTCGTCTACAAGGCGGGCTGGATCCGTGTCACCGCGCGGTACGCCCGGATCGGCATGACCATCGCCATCGCCTTCTGCGCGGTGATGCTGGTCAACCTGCTGCTGGTCGTCTTCGGCGCCGCCCCCGACGGCGGGCTGCGCAGCATGGGCCCGCTGGGCGCGATCGTCGGCATCATCGCGATCCTGCTCGGCGCGTTCTTCCTGACCCTCGACTTCAAGCAGATCGAGGACGGCATCGCCTACGGCGCCCCGCGCGAGGAGGCCTGGCTGGCCGCGTTCGGCCTGACCATGACCCTCGTGTGGATCTACGTCGAGATGCTGCGGCTGGTCGCCATCTTCAGCAGTAACGACTGACGCTCCGTGGAGGCCGTGCGCCCTCGGGCTCACGGCCTCCCGCATGGTGAAGGGCCCGCGAACCGCAGTTCGCGGGCCCTTCACCATGCGGTGAGGAGAGGTGCGCGCTCAGCCCAGCTTGCGCGCGGCCCTCCTCAGGGTGTGCTCGTGGATGATCGCCTTGGCGTGGCCGTACGCGAGATTGTGCTCGTGCCGGAGCCAACTGACCTTCTCTTCGAAGCAGAGGGCGGGGCCTTCGTCGACGGTGCGCAGCCAGTCGGACACTTCACGGCCGGTGCAGTGGGGGATGCGGGCGAGCAGATTGCGATGGGTCTCCTCGGAGAAGACTTGGGACATCGGCGCCTCCGGACGCTCTCGTGATGCCGGTCCTTCAGGCCACCGTGCCTGAGCGTCCGTCTGTTGGCAACAGTCCCGCCGGGGCGCGTAGTCTCGCGGGGTGCTTGATACGACGCCTTTGACCCGGGCCGTTGATCACTTCGCCGACCGGTTGCGGGCCGCTCCGCAGAGCAGGCTGCAGCGGTGCGCGGCGGCCGAGGCGCTGGGGCTGGCCAGGGAGCTGGCGCGGCGTGCCCAACTCCTCGAGGACCCCTCGGCCGAGCCTCGCGAGATGCCGGATGCGGGGATGTTCGCGGTTGCCGACCAGATCACGGTCGCCGCGCACGACCTGGCACTCGTCCTGCGCGACGAGAAAGAACTTGCCGAGGCCGTGGCACTCGCGGAGGAAGCGCTGAAACGCGCCGGGATCTGATCGGGGCACCCGGCACGGTGAAGTGGCCGGGGCGCCGCGTTGTGAGGGGCGGTCCGGCCGTCGCCTACAGCGACGCGACGACGCGGTCCGCGAGGACGAAGATGCTCTCGTCGCCGCACGCGAACGTGAGGGTGTACGCGCCCGAGACGCCCGAGCCGCCGAGCAGGACCGGGGTACGGCCGGTGCTCAGGGCCGCGGCCAGGCGCTCCGCGGTCTCGCGGTGGCCCGGGGTCATGCACAGCGTCGTGCCGTCCGCGAAGACATAGATGTCGAGGGTGCCCATCGGGCCCGGGCGGACGTCCGCGAGTTCGGTGCGGGCGGCGGCCAGTTCCTCCAGGCAGGCGACCGTACGCTCGTGGTCGTTCACGACGGGTGACGGGGACGGTACGAAGTCGGGATGCGAGGGGTGGCGGCGGCGGGCCGCGGCCAGTTCGGGGGAGTCTCCCCCAAGGGCTCCGTCCAGGGAGGTACCCCCGGCGAACTCGCTGTCGTCGGCGGTGGGCTCGGCCACCGGCTCCAGGCTGTCGTGCTCCAGGCCCGCGAAGTCCGGCTGGCGGGGCAGGAACAACTCGGTGTCGGGCAGGCCGAACAGGAGGGGGGCGTCGGTGATGTCATGGGCCTCCTGGGCGGCCCAGAAGGCGCGCGCCTCGGCCAGTTCGCGCTCCCGCTCCTCGGCGAGCGCCTCGGACAGGGCGGCGCGTATCTCCTCCGCGTGGGCGGCGAAGCGGGCGGCGGGCACCAGCCCGCGCGCGTGCGCGGCGCGATCGGCGGCGAGTTCACTGCGCAGGTCCATGACCTGTCGGCGCAGCGCCCGCACGGAGCACAGGACGGCGACGCCCACGCCCGCCGTGGCGGCCGTGGTGAGCAGCAGAGCAATCGGCATGGCGCTCACTGAACGTACTCCCGGTTCACAGACGACCCCGACTTCCTACCTCAGCTTGAAGGCCGGTCGCACCGACTGTCAGTGCGTAACGTCACGAAACGGACAGTGTCTTGGTCGCGAGGCATATCCGTGAAGGGGCTCTGACCTGCTTCGATCCTCTTCGGGAGGAGATAGATCACATCCTGAAGGAGATTGGATCACGAGACGGCCCGGAGCCCTGAATGCTCCGGGCCGGTACGCGCAGAGGACGGGCGCCCGTCAGCTGAGGCGCTCGATGACCATCGCCATGCCCTGGCCGCCGCCGACGCACATGGTCTCCAGACCGAACTGCTTGTCGTGCCACTGGAGCGAGTTGATCAGCGTGGTGGTGATACGGGCGCCGGTCATGCCGAAGGGGTGGCCGACGGCGATGGCGCCGCCGTTCACGTTCAGCTTCTCCAACGGGATGTTCAGGTCGCGGTAGGAGGGGATCACCTGGGCGGCGAACGCCTCGTTGATCTCGACGAGGTCGATGTCCTCGATGGTGAGGCCGGCCCGCTTCAGGGCCTGCTTGCTCGCCTCGACGGGACCGTAGCCCATGATCTCGGGGGAGAGCCCGGAGACACCGGTGGAGACGATCCGGGCGAGCGGCGTGAGCCCCAGCTCGCGGGCCTTGGTGTCGCTCATGATGACCAGGGCGGCGGCGCCGTCGTTGAGGGGGCAGCAGTTGCCGGCGGTGACACGGCCGTCGGGGCGGAAAACGGGCTTGAGGCCGGAGACGCCCTCCAGGGTGACGCCGGCGCGCGGGCCGTCGTCCTTGCTGACGACCGTTCCGTCCGGGAGGGTCACCGGGGTGATCTCGCGCTCCCAGAAGCCCTTGGCGATGGCCTGCTCGGCGAGGTTCTGCGAACGGACGCCGAACTCGTCCATCTCCTCGCGGGTGACGCCCTTCAGCCGGGCGAGGTTCTCGGCGGTCTGGCCCATCGCGATGTACGCGTCGGGGAGCAGGCCGTCCTCGCGCGGGTCGTGCCAGTCGGCACCCTCGGATCCGGCGACGGCGGCGGTACGGGCCTCGGCGGCGGCGAAGAGGGGGTTGTGGGTGTCCGGGAGGCCGTCGGAGGTGCCCTTGATGCTGCGGCTGACCGTTTCGACGCCGACGGAGATGAAGACGTCGCCCTCGCCGGCCTTGATGGCGTGCAGCGCCATGCGGGAGGTCTGCAGGGAGGAGGAGCAGTAACGGGTGATGGTGCACCCCGGGAGGTGGTCCATTCCCATCTGCACGGCGACGATCCGGCCGAGGTTGTGACCCTGCTCGCCGCCGGGCAGGCCGCAGCCGAGCATCAGGTCGTCGATGTCCCTCGGGTCCAGCGCGGGGATCTTGTCGAGGGCCGCCTGGATGATCGTGGCGGTGAGGTCGTCGGGGCGGAGGTCCTTCAGGGAGCCCTTGAAGGCGCGACCGATGGGGGAGCGGGCGGTCGAGACGATGACGGCTTCGGGCATCACGGCTCCATTGCACGAGGGAGGCAGGGCTGCGAGCGAAGTTACCCGTACGTACGGTGGAGGTCACGGCCGTGGCGGTGTGACTCGGGCCGCACTTTCCTAAGCGCTTGCTTGCCCTTTCGGTATCGCTGGTGATGGGGAACGCCGGCGGGGCGGGACCCTGCTTCCCGGCGGGTACCGCTCTGCTCGGTGGTCACACCGCCTGCTCCGGGGCTGGGGCCGGTGCGGCGTCCGGGGTCGGGAGGCGACGGCGGCGCCTGCGCTTGAGCAGGGCCCACGGGCCCCGCGGGCCCGTGGGCATGGCGGCCGTGACCTCCGTGCCCGCCTCCGAGGCCGCCTCGGCCGCGGCACGGGCCACCGGGAGGAAGCCCTCGCGGCGGGAGACGTCCGGGCGCTCCTCTTCCGCCGGCCACAGTCCCAGGGTCGCGCAGACCGTCGGCAGGACCGCCATCGCCGCCGTGGCGTAGCCCTCGGCCGAGGGGTGGTAGTTGTCGGGGCCGAACAGTTCACGTGGGTTCGCCTCGAACTCCGGGCCGAGCAGATCGCCCAGCGACACCGTGCGGCCGCCCTGCTCGACGACACCGATCGTCTGGGCCGCGGCCAGTTGCCGTGAGGCCCGTCGGGCCAGCCAGCGCAGCGGCTGCTGGACCGGTTCGATCGTGCCCAGGTCGGGGCAGGTGCCCACCACCACCTCCGCGCCCGCCGTGCGCAGCCGGCGGACCGCCGCCGACAGATGGCGCACCGAGCGCGTCGGCGGCATGCGGTGTGTCACGTCGTTCGCGCCGATCATGATGACGCAGACGTCGGGGAGCCGGTCGTGGTCCTTCAGCGCCAGTGTCACCTGGCGGTCCAGATCGTCGGACTGGGCTCCGGGGAGAGCCACGTTGCGCAGTTCCACCGGGCGCTCCGCCACCGCGGCCAGACCCGACGCCAGCAGTGCGCCGGGCGTCTGGCGGGAGCGGTGCACGCCCTGCCCGGAGGCCGTGGAGTCGCCGAGCATCGTCAGTCGCAGGTGCGGTTCGGCCAGGGAGGCGTACTCTTCCCCGCTTCCGGCCCCGCTCGGGCGGGGGATGCTCCAGCCGTACACACCGTCGGCGCTCGGCGGGTGAGGGCTGTGGCCGTTGCCCACGAGGCGCTTGGCCATCTGCACCTCCGCCAGCAGCAGTCCTATGGTGGCCGCGCCCACCAGACCGATCCCGCCACCGCCGTACGCCGCGCCCGCCGCGATGCGCCGGGCCACCCTCGCTCTGGACATGCTCGACATGCGTCGCCGCCACCTCCTCGTAGCCGTACATCCAGTGCTTGCCCCGTACACCCTGTCGCCCAATCTCGACAGGATGTGAACACCCAGGACGGCCCGCGGATACGGACCGCCCGGCCACGGGAGCGCTTACGCTGGCGGGACCATCACGACCACGTCCTTTGCAGCGACCGGAGACAACGGTGCATTTCCACGACTCGATGATCAGCCTCGTCGGCAACACCCCGCTGGTGAAGCTCAACAGCGTGACCGCCGGCATTCAGGCGACCGTCCTCGCCAAGGTCGAGTACTTCAACCCCGGCGGTTCCGTGAAGGACCGCATCGCCCTGCGCATGATCGAGGCGGCCGAGAAGAGCGGCGAGCTCAAGCCGGGGGGCACGATCGTCGAGCCGACCAGCGGGAACACCGGGGTGGGGCTGGCGATCGTGGCTCAGCAGAAGGGCTACAAGTGCATCTTCGTGTGCCCCGACAAGGTGTCCACCGACAAGATCAATGTGCTGCGCGCCTACGGGGCCGAAGTGGTCGTGTGCCCGACCGCCGTCGCGCCGGAGCACCCCGACTCCTACTACAACGTCTCCGACCGCCTCGTCCGTGAGACTCCCGACGCCTGGAAGCCCGACCAGTACTCCAACCCCAACAACCCCCTGTCGCACTACCACTCGACCGGCCCTGAGCTGTGGGAGCAGACGGACGGGAAGATCACCCACTTCGTCGCAGGCGTCGGCACCGGCGGGACCATCTCCGGTACCGGGCGCTACCTGAAGGACGTCAGCGACGGGCGCGTCAAGGTCATCGGCGCCGACCCCGAAGGGTCCGTGTACTCCGGCGGCAGCGGGCGCCCGTACCTCGTCGAGGGCGTCGGCGAGGATTTCTGGCCGACCGCGTACGACCGGACCGTCGCCGACGAGATCGTTGCCGTGTCCGACAAGGACTCCTTCCAGATGACCCGGCGGCTGGCGAAGGAGGAGGGGCTGCTGGTCGGCGGCTCCTGCGGTATGGCGGTCGTGGCGGCACTGCGGGTCGCCGAGCGGCTCGGCCCGGACGATGTCGTGGTCGTGCTGCTGCCGGACAGCGGCCGCGGCTACCTCAGCAAGATCTTCAACGACGAGTGGATGGCCGACTACGGCTTCCTGGAGGACACCGGCCCGAGCGCCCGCGTCAGTGACGTCCTCAACGACAAGGAGGGCGGCTCCATCCCCTCCCTCGTCCATATGCACCCCGAGGAGACGGTCGGCCAGGCCATCGAGGTGCTGCGCGAGTACGGCGTCTCGCAGATGCCGATCGTCAAGCCGGGCGCGGGCCACCCGGACGTGATGGCCGCCGAGGTCGTGGGGTCCGTGGTCGAGCGCGAACTGCTGGACGCCCTGTTCACCAAGCGGGCCACGCTCGAGGACCCGCTGGAGAAGCACATGTCCGCGCCGCTGCCGCAGGTCGGTTCCGGCGAGCCGGTGGCGGACCTGATGTCCGTGCTCGGTACGGCCGACGCGGCGATCGTGCTCGTCGAGGGCAAGCCCACCGGAGTGGTCAGCCGGCAGGACCTGCTGGCGTTCCTGGCCAAGGGGGGAAAGCACTAGCGAACGTCCGGTCGTAGGGGAACGTTTCCCGCAAGTGGTACGAGCGCGTCACGTCCGCGCAGCATCCGCTTAACACGAGTCCGGCACGGTGGTGGGTGTCGGCAGGGCGACGGGGTACCCCCGGACGTTGAGCACGGGGGACGTCCTCGCCCGGTCGGCGACCGAAACGGCGTCACGGACCTCCGGAGCGGCTCCCGGACCTCCATGGACGCCACGGACGCGCCCGTCAGGCCTTGCCCCGGCCCGCGTCCCTCGCGGGGACTGCCGTCGTCCCGCCCCCCGGAAACGGGGGTGCGGCGGTCCCCGCGCATGACTCTTCGGCCGGTATTTCCTCTGGACGGCAGTCGGTCGCGGAGCGGTCGGCGCCGGTCACCCCTCCCAGTCGCTGTCCTGCGAGGAGGCGCGGCGGCGACCGAAGAGGCCGGGAGTGGTCCGCGCGGCCTGTACGGCATTGACCCCGACGATGCCCGCCCAGGTGACCAGCAGGCCGGACAGGTGACCGGCGGCGGCACCGATCGCGGACAGCGGGATCGCCAGGACCAGCGACACGACGCCGAAGCCGAAGCGCTCGGCCCAGGAGTCCGTCGCCCGCGGGGACCGTGTGCCGCGCGCGACCACCATCTGCTGCTCGGCCAGCTGCCGTCGTACGCGGCGGTCGATCGTGCTGTCGATACGCTGGTCGACCTTTTCCAGGAAGGATTCGACCAGCGCCGAGTCGTATTCCTCGCCCAGTTCCCTGCGCGCCTGCAGGCTGGCGTCGAGTTCCTTCTTGAGGTCGCCGTCCCGCGCGTCCATTCCGGTCATGCGCACCACGTTAGGAGAGGCAGGGCGCCCGCCGCACTGGGGATAGCCCCCCTGTTCAGGCGGGGGCCTTCCGGGAGCACGCCGAGCGCTGTGAGCACGGCGCGGACGCTTGTGCCGCGGCCCGGCGGCAACGGCCGACGCCCGGCTTGCATATCGCCATGCAGGCGTCTTGGTGTTTGAATAGGTTGTTGATGGTTCGGTTCGCGGACTCTGGAGGGGGAGCGCGTCATGAGCGTGACCGACAGTCCTGCCGCACGGCTGCAGGCGCTCTTCGAGGGGCACCGGCTGACGCCGACCCAGCGGCGCATCGCCCACAGCATGGTGCGGCGCGCCGCCGACGTGCCGTTCCTGTCGAGCGTCGAACTCGCCGAACTCGCGGGGGTCAGTCAGCCGTCCGTGACCCGGTTCGCGGTCGCCCTCGGCTTCGACGGCTACCCGGCCCTGCGCAAGCACCTGCGTGAGGTCGCACCTGTCGAACAGGCGGTGGACCCGGGCTCCTGCAACGAGTACCAGCAGGCCGTCGAAGCCGAGATCGAGAACCTCAGACATCTGGCGGAGGCGCTGGCCGATCCGCGGCCCGTGCGCAAGGCGGGACGGATCCTCGCCGCCTCGCGCCCCCTGCCCGTGCTCGGCCTGCGGGCCGCGGCCTCCCAGGCGTACGGCTTCTCCTACTTCGCCGCGAAGGTCCACCCGGATGTGCGGCTGCTCCACGAGGGCGGCACGATGCTCCACGACCGTGTCGACGCGGCCGTACGGGCGGGCGCGAGCGCGCTGCTCTGCTTCGCGCTGCCCCGGCATCCGCGCGAGGTCGTGGACGCACTGGCGTACGCCCAGGAAGCGGGTCTGACGGTGGTCACGGTCGCCGACTCGGCGTTCGCGCCGGTGGCGAAGGTCTCGGACCTGCTGCTGCCGGCCGCGGTCGGTACCGGGCTCGCCTTCGACACGGCCTGTTCGCCGATGCTGCTCGGCCGGGTCCTGCTGGAGGCGATGTGCGACGACCTGCCGGACGCCCAGGCCAGGCTGGAGGAGTTCGACGCGCGCGCGGCGGCCAAGGGGCTGTTCGTGGAGTAGTCCTGCCGGGCGCCGGTTCTTCGGACTTGTCCGCGTCGTGGCGGTGACGGACCCGCCCCCGCCGTGGTGACGCGCCCGCGGGCAAGCCGCTCACGGGCTGCCGCGCCACCGGCGTCGCGGCCGGCGACGCGGCCCCGGGCGGGGCGCGCCGCCGTACCACAGCGCTCGTGCGGCCCATGCTGACAGCGGGCGGGCCGGGAGGTCAGACCTCCAGATCCTCCTCGATCTTCTTCAACTGGTGGCGGGCCATCGCCAGGTTGGCGCGCTTGGAGTCCAGGACGAGGTAGAGGAACAGACCGTTGCCGCCGCGGCCGGTGAGCAGCCGGATCAGGTGGTACTGGTCGTTCAGCGTGATCAGGATGTCCTCGATCTGCCCCTTGAGCCCCAGGTGCTCCATGGTGCGCAGCTTGGCCCGTACGACATCGGTGTTGCCGGCGGCCGCGACCGTCAGGTCGAAGCTCTTGCTGCCGCCCATCGTGCCCAGAGCCATGCCGCTGGTGTAGTCGACGAGGGCGACTCCGGTCGCGCCTTCGATCGAGGCGAGCGCCTCTTTCAGCGCGGTTTCGGTGTTGGCCATTTTCGGGTGTGTCCTTTCAACTTTCGGTGGTGGTGTGCGCGTTCGCGGCCGATCGGGGGCGCGTGGACGTGCGTGTGGTGCGGGTCGGCAGGGGGGTGGGCCCGGTGGTGGTCTTCGCAGTGCTCCTGGTGGCGCGGGGCTGCGGCGCGGGCTCGTCCCGGGCGGCGGCTTCGTCGACCAACTTGCCGATCCGGGTACTTGCCCGGCGGCCCTCCAGGTGCAGCCGGCCGACGTTGACGCGGTCCTCGGCCAGCAGCGTCAGGACGGCGCTGCGGCCTGCCGCGTACGTGGCCACATAGCCGTTGACGCCACGGACGAGCAGTTCGCGGAAGTCGCCCTGGCCGGTGGCGTCGGTCATCCGCTGGGCGACGCCGAGCGCCGCGGCCGTGAGCGCGGCGACGCCCTCCGCCTCGATTCCGGGGGTGTCCCGTGCGAGGACGAGTCCGTCGACGCTGGCGGCGAGGGCACCGGTCAGCTGGGGGATACGGGTTCTCAGCCGGTGGAGTTCGGCCAGGACCTCGGGCTCCGCGTCCATCAGGGGTCTCCTCTCGGCAGGGCGTTGCCGTTCGATCCGGTCAAAGGGCCTCCAGCGCATCCCTGAGCCTCTTCAGCAACGTGATGTGGGGATCGGCGTGAGGCAGCGTCGGTTCGGTGGGGGCGGGTGAGGTGCCGCCGCCCGCGGGCTCGGCCGAGGGCCGCCCACCGCCCACACCGCTGGGCGCTATGACGCCCGCCGCGGCCAGTCGCCGTACGTCCACCAGCGTGTGGAAGGCCGGGCGGCCGAGTGCCCGCGAGATGTCCGCCGCCGTGCGTACGCCGTCGATCCGGTCGAGCACCGCGCTCTGGCGGGGGGTGACCGTCAGCTTCGCGGGGCGGGCGGCACGGACGAGGGGGGCCTCGTCCGTCGCAGGGTCGGGCCAGATCCCGTGGAGCAGTTCGCGGCGGCGCACTGTCTCGCGTTCCAGCGCGGCCACCGGGACCGGATGCACGGGGCCCAGCCAATGCGCCTCGCCGTACCGGAAATGGACCGGGGCGCTGCTCGGGCCGAGGACGAAGTACGCCGCGTCGTACAGCGCCCCCAGATGGCACAGTTCCAGCGCGCCCTCGCCGATGCGGCCGCTGTCGACCAGGAACCGTCCGACCCGTTGCCGCGCCCCCGCCTGTGCGACCGCCTCCCGCCAGCCGTCGGCGTCGAGCGTGCCGCGCGTGATGAGCAGAGCGTCGAGGCCCGGGGTCGCGGGGCTCTCGGCGTACACCACCTGGCCCTCGGACAGGTAGAGCATGCCGCCTTCGCGCATCAGCACTCCGGTGGCCCGTTCACCGGCAAGCCGGTCGAGCATGGGAGAGAGGCCGGCGCTCGGGATCTGTGCCCGCTGCCGTAGGGGCAACGGGGGCGGTGAAGGCATCCTGACCGTCGTCATCCCAGCACCAGCCGTCCGGCCATCTCACCGAGCCGGATACGGGCGAGGGCCAGGTTGCCCTCCTCGCGGGCCAGCCACAGATGCAGGAAGACGCTGCTGTCGAAGGTGGTCGGGACGAACCGCAGCAGGTGGTAGCTGTCCCGGTTGGCGATGATCAGATCCTCGACCGGGCATGCGTTCTCGGACCAGTCGGCGTCTCCCTCCGGGGCGAACGCGCGGTGCTCGGCGGCCAGCCGGGCCAGTTCCGCCGCTTCCGCCGCGGTCCTCTCGTGGTCGCCGCCTGGTGAGTCCCCGACCGTGCCCAGGGCGAGCCCGCTGGTCCAGTCGACCACCGCGGCGCCCCGGGCACCGGGCAGTCGCATGGCTTCCAGCAGGCACTCGTCGATTCCGGGCACCGTCGCTCCCCTCCCACCTCGGGTACGGCTGAGTGACGCCGAGGCTACGCAACGTGTGCGCAAGGGGGTGAGGCTTCTGGCATTTTCCAGTGGGACATGCGCCGGGTTACTAAAGTGAGTCGATTGACCTTGATTACAAGGGTGTTGGGGATCACCGGGGCGTGCGCGGACCGACGTGCGGGTCCGCGGGCTGGGGCGTACGGGGCACGGTCACAGGGCCGTCAGCGCGCCCGTGTGCTCCCCGCCCGACTCCGCCACGATCTCCTCGACCGTCTGCGGCTTGCGTACGAGGGCGAACCGGATCCCGCCGTCCTCGCCCGGCGCGTAGCCGTACACTCCCGGCCGCGCCAGGGAGTTGTACGCGTAGTGGTGCGCGAAGTAGTACGCCCCGGTGTCCAGTGCCGCCGCGTAGTCGCCCTGCTCCAGGAGCGGCAGCCTGCGCCCCTCGGCCAGCAGGTCGCCCGCGAAGCACGCCGGTCCCGCCACGTCCTGCACCACCTCGGGCCCCTTCTTCGGGTGCCCTTTCGCGTCGTACGCCGCGATCCGCAGCGGCCAGGACGCCGGCGCGTACACCGTGCGGGTCGCCACCTGGACGCCCGCGTGTGTGACCGCGACGGCCCGGCCGCCCGCGCTCTTCGCGTACTCCACCCGCGCCACCACGGTCCCGTGCTTGGCCAGCAGCGACCGTCCGAACTCGGTGACCAGCCCGTACCGCCCGTCGAACAGCCCCGGCACCGCCTCCGCCAGCAGTCGCGCGTACTGCGCGTAGGTGGGTGTCGTGACGTCCGAATCGAAGTTCACGTGCAGCCCGCCGCCGATGTCGATCGTGTCGATCTGCCGGCGCCCCACATGCCGGTTGATCTCCTCGGCGAGCGTGTACGCCTCCGCGATGCCCCGTGCCATCAGCGACAGCGGCATGCCCTGCGAACCGGAGTGCGCGTGCAGCCGCGTCAGCCACGGCCGCTCGGCGTAGGCGCGCACCACCCACGCACGCGCCCCCTCGTCCCGCAGCGCCACTCCGAACTTGGACGTCGCCGTCGCCGTCGACAGCGCCTCGATCGAACCGGCCCCGATCTGCGGATTGACCCGGATTCCCAGGGGGGAGTCCGTCCGGGTCGTACGGACGAGGCCGTCGATCCGCTCCAGCTCCTGCGGGCTGTCCGCGTTCACGGCGATGCCCAGTGCCAGCGCCTCCCGCAACTCGGCCGGTGTCTTGGCGGGCGAGTCGAGGACGGTCCGCTCCGGCGCCACCCCGGCCGCCCGGGCAAGGGCCAGCTCCCCGGGGCTCGCCACCTCAGCGCCGATCCCGGCCTCGCTCAGCAGCCGCAGCACCGGTACGAGCGGGGTCGCCTTCACCGCGAAGGCGTGCAGCACTGGCGTGCCCGGTGCGACCACTGCGTCGAAGGCCGCCCGCAGCTCCGCCGCCGAGTCCCGGATGCCGACGACGTCCAGGAGGCCGACGATGGGAGCGCCCGGCCCCAGCAGGCCCTGTTCGACGGCGCTCCGTACGGCCTCGTCCCGGCGCGTCACCCGTCCGATGTCCCCCGGATGCCCGGTCCCGGCGGCCGGCCCCGCCCCGTTGTCCTTCATAGTCACCGCGTCCCCCGTTCCCGTGTCAGCTTCTGCGGACATGCATCCAGCCAAACATCCCTGTCGCCGTACCGCTGGCACACCGACGTATTGACTACTTCTATTCACGTCGCCAGGATGTGAATAACAACTTCACTAGTCCGCGCGCCGTCGGCCGCGTGCGGCCGTCCATCAGGAGGCAGACCATGTCAGGACCTCGCCCTGTCCGAGCGCCGCGCGGTACGGAACTGAGCGCCCTGGGATGGCAGCAGGAGGCCGCTCTGCGGATGCTGCAGAACAACCTCGACCCCGAGGTCGCCGAGCACCCCGACAAGCTCGTCGTCTACGGCGGTACCGGCAAGGCCGCGCGGGACTGGCGCTCCTTCGACGCGATGGTCCGCACGCTGCAGACCCTCAAGCAGGACGAGACGATGCTCGTCCAGTCCGGCCGTCCCGTCGGCGTGATGCAGACCCACGAGTGGGCGCCGCGCGTCCTGATCGCCAACTCCAACCTGGTCGGCGACTGGGCCACCTGGGAGGAGTTCCGCCGCCTGGAGGCCCTGGGCCTGACCATGTACGGGCAGATGACTGCCGGTTCGTGGATCTACATCGGCACCCAGGGCATCCTTCAGGGCACCTACGAGACGTTCGCCGCCGTCGCCGCGAAGAAGTTCGGCGGCTCGCTGGCGGGCACGATCACGTTGACCGCGGGGCTCGGCGGCATGGGCGGCGCCCAGCCGCTCGCCGTCACCATGAACGACGGTGTCGCGCTCTGCATCGACTGCGACCCGCGCGCCATCGAGCGCCGCATCGAGCACCGGTACCTCGATGTGAAGGCCGACTCCCTGGAGCACGCCCTCCAGCTCGCCGTCGAGGCACGCGACGCGCGCCGTCCGCTGTCCATCGGTGTCCTGGGCAACGCCGCCGACCTCGTCCCGCAGCTGCTGGCCATGAGCGCCCCCATCGACATCGTCACCGACCAGACCTCGGCCCACGACCCGCTGTCGTACCTGCCGACCGGTGTCGCCTTCGAGGACATGGCCGACTACGCCGCCAAGGACCCGGCCGGCTTCACCACCCGCGCCCGGGAGTCGATGGCCCGGCACGTGGAGGCGATGGTCGGCTTCCTGGACGCCGGCGCCGAGGTCTTCGACTACGGCAACTCCATCCGTGGTGAGGCGCAACTGGCCGGGTACGAGCGGGCGTTCGCCTTCCCCGGTTTCGTGCCCGCCTACATCCGGCCGCTGTTCTGCGAGGGCAAGGGCCCCTTCCGGTGGGCGGCGCTGTCCGGCGACCCGGCCGACATCGCCAGGACCGACCGGGCGATCCTCGACCTGTTCCCCGAGAACGAGTCCCTCGCCCGCTGGATCAAGTTGGCCGGCGAGCGCGTCCACTTCCAGGGCCTGCCCGCCCGTATCTGCTGGCTCGGCTACGGTGAGCGGGACCGGGCCGGCGAGCGGTTCAACGACATGGTGGCCAGTGGTGAACTGTCCGCGCCGGTCGTCATCGGCCGCGACCACCTCGACTGCGGGTCCGTCGCCTCGCCCTACCGCGAGACGGAGGCGATGCTCGACGGCTCCGACGCCATCGCCGACTGGCCGCTATTGAACGCCATGGTGAACGTGGCCTCGGGTGCGTCGTGGGTGTCCGTCCACCACGGCGGCGGGGTCGGCATGGGCCGTTCCCTCCACGCCGGGCAGGTGACGGTGGCCGACGGCACGAAGCTGGCCGGGGAGAAGATCCGGCGGGTCCTCACCAACGACCCGGGCATGGGCGTCATCCGGCATGTCGACGCCGGATACGACATCGCCGAGTCGGTGGCCCAGGAGCGGGGCGTCCGCGTCCCGATGCGCGAGGGTGACGACGCGTGACCTTCCACAGCATGTGGGCGGAGCTGCTGCCGATCGGCCGCAGCTCCGCCTCCGGCGGCTACCGCCGTTTCGCCTGGACCGGCGCCGACGTCGACTGCCGGGCCTGGTTCAAGGAGCAGGCCGAATCCCGCGGGCTCGCCTACGAGGTCGACCGGAACGGGAACCAGTGGGCCTGGCTCGGGGATCCCGCCGCGGGGGACGCCGTCGTCACCGGATCCCACCTGGACTCCGTCCCGGACGGCGGTGCCTTCGACGGACCCCTCGGGGTCGTGTCCTCCTTCGCGGCCCTCGACGAACTGCGGGCGCGGGGTGCCGTGTTCGACAGGCCCTTCGCCGTCGTCAATTTCGGCGACGAGGAGGGAGCCCGGTTCGGGCTCGCCTGTGTCGGATCCCGGCTGACCTCCGGGCAGCTCACCCTCGAGACGGCGCACCGGCTGACCGGCGCCGACGGCGTCACCCTGCCGCAGGCCATGGAGGCAGCCGGCTACGACCCCGACGCCATCGGAGCCGATCCCGAGCGACTCGGCCGTATCGGCGCGTTCGTCGAACTGCACGTCGAGCAGGGACGCGCCCTCGACCTGAGCGCTGACCCCGTGGGCGTGGCCAGTGCCATCTGGCCGCACGGCCGGTGGCGGTTCGACTTCCGGGGCGAGGCCAACCACGCGGGCACGACACGGCTCGTCGACCGCCGCGACCCCATGCTGTCCTACGCCGAGACCGTCCTGGCCGCCCGTCGCGAGGCCGAACGCGTCGGCGCCGTCGCCACCTTCGGCAAGCTCGCCGTCGAGCCCAACGGCGTCAACGCCATCCCCTCCCTGGTCCGCGGCTGGCTCGACTCCCGCGCCGCCGACCAGGAGCGCCTCGACACCGTCGTCGGCGGTATCGAGAAGGCGGCCCGCGCGTACGCGGACACCTACGGCGTCGAACTCGACGTCGTCCGCGAGTCGTTCACCCCCGTCGTGGAGTTCGACCACGCCCTGCGCGACGAACTGGCCCGCATCCTCGGCAAGGACACCGGCCTGACCGTGCCCGTCCTCGGCACCGGAGCGGGACACGATGCCGGAATCCTCTCCGCGAGCATCCCGACCGCCATGCTGTTCGTGCGCAACCCCACGGGCGTCTCGCACTCCCCGGCCGAGCAGGCCGCCGAGGACGACTGCCTGGCCGGGGTGACCGCACTCGCCGACGTACTGGAAGGACTGGTGGGCAGGTGACGCGGACGTACTGGCTGGAACACGCCTGGCTCGACCCCGCCGTCGAGCCGGGAGTCGTCCTCGAAGTGGCCGGCGGCCGCATCACCGCCGTCCGCACCGGCGTCGCCGCCCCGCCCCCCGGCGCCGAGATCCTGCGCGGACTCACCCTCCCCGGCCTCGCCAACGCCCACTCGCACGCCTTCCACCGCGCCCTGCGCGGCACGGTCCAGGTCGGCTCCGGCACCTTCTGGACCTGGCGCGAGGTCATGTACGCGGTAGCCGGCCGGCTGACCCCCGAGACGTACCACGCACTCGCCCGTGCCGTGTACGCGGAGATGGCGCTGGCCGGCGTCACCGCCGTCGGTGAGTTCCACTATGTGCACCACGCCCCCGGCGGCACCCCCTACACCGACCCCAACGCCATGGGCGAGGCCCTCATCGCCGCCGCGGCCGAGGCCGGTATCCGCATCACCCTCCTCGACACCGCCTACCTCTCCTCCGGCTTCGGGCAGCCGCCCACCACCCACCAACTCCGCTTCTCCGACGGCACGGCGGAGGCATGGGCCGAACGCTGTTCAGTTCTCAAGGAACGGGATCACGCACGGATCGGTGCGGCCGTCCACTCCGTACGGGCCGTGCCGGCAGGGCAGTTGGCGACGGTGGCGCGCTGGGCCGAGGAGCGGCGGGCCCCGCTCCACGTCCATCTCTCCGAGCAGACGGCGGAGAACGACGCCTGCCAGGAGGCCCACGGCTGCACCCCGACGCGGCTGCTGGCCGACCACGGTGTCCTCGGACGGCGCACCACCGGTGTCCACAACACGCACCTCACGGACGAGGACATCCGGCTGATCGGCTCCACCGGCACGGGCACCTGTATGTGCCCGACCACCGAGCGGGACCTCGCGGACGGCATCGGCCCGGCCGTGGCCCTTCAGTCGGCCGGTTCCCCGCTCTGCCTCGGCTCCGACAGCCACGCCGTCATCGACCTGCTCGAAGAGGCACGCGCGATGGAGCTCAACGAGCGGCTGCGCACCCGCACACGGGGCCACTGGACGGCGGCGGCTCTGCTGCGGGCGGCATCCGCCGACGGGCACGCCGCGCTCGGCTGGCAGGACGCGGGCGCCCTGCAGCCCGGGGCGCTCGCCGACTTCACGACGGTCGCGCTGGACTCGGTCAGGACCGCGGGGCCGCTGCCGCGGCTGGGCGCCGAGACGGCCGTATTCGCCGCGACGGCAGCGGATGTGCGGCATACGGTCGTGAGCGGCCGTCACGTCGTCCGTGACGCGGCGCACGCCCTCGTACCGGACGTGGCGCGGGCGCTGGCGGACGCCGTCGCTGCCCTGCGCGCCTGACATCCACCCCCACTCCGGCCACCCACGAGGAACACATGAGCAGCACGGTCATCACCAACATCGCCAGCCTGGTCACCAACGATCCCTCCCTCGGAGGCTCTGCTCTCGGACTGATCCAGGACGCGGCCGTCGTCATCGACGGCGACCGCGTCGTGTGGACCGGTGAATCCAGCAAAGCACCCGCCACTGACAACCGGGTCGACGCCGGCGGCCGGGCCGTGATCCCGGGCTTCGTGGACTCCCATTCCCACCTCGTCTTCGCAGGCGACCGCACGCAGGAGTTCAACGCCCGTATGTCGGGCCGCGGCTACTCGGCGGGAGGCATCCGCACGACCGTGGCGGCGACGCGGGCCGCGACGGACACGGAGCTGGAGGCGGGTCTCGTCCGCTACCTCGCCGAGGCCCTCCGCCAGGGCACCACCACCCTCGAGACGAAGTCCGGCTACGGCCTCACGGTCGAGGACGAGGCACGCGCTCTGCGCATCGCCGCCGCGCACACGGACGAGGTCACCTACCTCGGCGCGCACATCGTCTCCCCGGACTACGCCGACGACCCGGCCGCGTACGTGGCGCTGGTCACCGGCGAGATGCTCGACGCCTGCGCGCCGCACGCCCGGTGGGTCGACGTCTTCTGCGAGAAGGGCGCCTTCGACGGCGACCAGGCGCGCGCGATCCTCACCGCGGGCAGGGCGAAGGGCCTGCACCCGCGCATCCATGCGAACCAGCTGTCGTACGGTCCGGGCGTACAGCTCGCCGTCGAACTCGACGCGGCCAGCGCCGACCACTGCACGCACCTGACGGACGCCGACGTGGACGCGCTCGCGAACAGCCGCACGGTCGCCACGCTTCTGCCCGGCGCGGAGTTCTCCACCCGCGCCGAGTGGCCCGACGCCCGCCGTCTCCTCGACGCGGGCGTCACCGTCGCCCTGTCGACCGACTGCAACCCGGGTTCGTCCTTCACGTCCTCGGTGCCGTTCTGCATCGCGCTGGCCGTACGGGACATGCGTATGACCCCGGACGAGGCGCTCTGGTCGGCCACGGCGGGCGGAGCACAGGCCCTGCGCCGCACGGACATCGGACGCCTCACCCCGGGCGCGTACGCGGACCTGGCGATCCTCGACGCACCGAGCCACGTCCACCTGGCGTACCGGCCGGGCGTACCGCTCGTCAGCGAGGTGTGGCGGCGCGGCCGCAGGGTCGCCTGACGCGCCTGGTGCCCGGCCGAACCGACTCGGCCGGGCACCAGGCGGGCGGTGATCGTCGGCGACGGCCCGTCACCGCCGGGCCGTCATTCCTCGACCGTGAGCCCCCTCCGCAGCCGCACCAGTGTCCGGGACAGCAGCCGTGACACGTGCATCTGCGAGATGCCCAGCTCGTCGCCGATCTCCGACTGCGTCATGTTGGCCACGAAGCGCAGGGACAGGATCTTGCGGTCGCGCTGCGGGAGTTCGGCGATCAGCGGCTTCAACGACTCGACGTACTCGACGCCTTCGAGCTCGTGGTCCTCGTACCCGATGCGGTCCGCGAGCGCGCCCTCGGAGTCGTCCTCCTCGGGCTGCGCGTCGAGCGAACTCGCCGTGTAGGCATTCGACGCCGCCATGCCCTCGACGACCTCGTCGTTCGAGATGCCCAGGCGTTCCGCCAACTCCGCAACCGTCGGGGCGCGATCGAGCTGCTGGGCGAGTTCGTCGCCGGCCTTCGCGAGGTCGAGACGGAGTTCCTGCAGCCGGCGCGGAACGCGCACGGACCACGACGTGTCGCGGAAGAAACGCTTGATCTCGCCGACGATCGTCGGCATCGCAAAGGTGGGGAACTCGACGCCCCGGCTCAGTTCGAAGCGGTCGATCGCCTTGATCAGGCCGATCGTGCCGACCTGGACGATGTCTTCTATGGGCTCGCTGCGCGAACGGAAGCGGGAGGCCGCGAACTTCACCAGGGCCAGGTTCAGTTCGACGAGCGTGTTGCGGACGTACGAGTATTCGTGCGTGCCTTCTTCGAGCGACTCCAGCCGTTCGAAGAGCGTCTTGGACAGGGCCCGTGCGTCCACCGGCCCCACCTCGTCGTAGGGGGGAATCTCCGGAAGTCCGGCGAGTGCGTCTTCCGTCGAACCGTCCACGAGGTGGTGGTCCGGTCGTTCCGGAGGGGGAGCCGACGTCGCCCTCTGGGTCTGCGATGCGTCGAGCCGGGGTGACATGATGTCCTCCATCGTTCTCGGCATATGGCCGCCGATGCCAATACGTGCTGTGCGGTGTGCGGCGCCTCCGAAGCCGGCCGTGTCGAGTGGGTGTCCCTACTAGCCCTACCCGGTTTCACAGGCCTGCCGCAAGTGTGTTCTGCGGTGAAATGTCCAAATTCATAGGGTTGTTCGGGTGTCCGGGGGGTGGGGAAGGCGTAGTGTTCGGGGGCGTCCATCAACAGCCACGACGGTCGGGAGAGACGGCATGGACCGCGGGATGGTCGGCAGCGCACAGTCGGGCCGGCTTCTGGTCGAAGTGCGGCAGGAGGGCACGAGCGCCGTCGTGACCCCGGCGGGTGAGTTGGATCACCACACCGCCGATCTGCTGCGCGAACCGCTGGAAGACTGCCTTGTGAGAGGGCTCTCACGCCTGGTCGTGGACTGTTCACGGCTGGATTTCTGCGACTCCACCGGGCTGAACGTCCTGCTCGGCGCCCGGCTGAAGGCCGAGGCCGCAGGCGGCGGGGTCCATCTGGCGGGGATGCTGCCGGTGGTGGCCCGGGTCTTCGAGATCACCGGGGCGGAGGCCGTCTTCACCGTCCACGAGACGCTGGACGCGGCCCTGACCGAGTAGCGCGGGGCGGGGCGTGCGCCCAGCGTCCCTGTGTGACCGGCGCGTTACGCGTGTCACAGTCAGCCGACCCAATCCATGAGTGTTCCAGCGGTGCGGTCGGGCAGGAGACATGCTGAACCTGTCGGCAGTCACGGCGAAAGCCGCGACGAAAAGACCCCACGCGAACGGCACGAGCAACAACCGGCGGATACGCCGTCGATCTTCGTACTGAGTCTTGAATCGTGAACTGGTGAATCGGTGAGGTGAAGCGCTGATGAGCACCACCCGGCCCCACTCGCCGGGCGACCGCGGCCCCGAGCCCAGCGGCGCTTCCGGGACGCCCGCGGGGGATGCGTCCGACGAGGATGCTTCCTCCGGCGTGCCCGGTGAAGGAGAGCCCTCCTCCGGCCGGCAGGCCCGCAGACTGAGCTTCGACGGTAAGGGTGGAGTCGTCCCGCTCGCCCGGGACTTCACCCGCCAGGCGCTCTACGCGTGGGGCTGGTTGCCCGCCGCCGGCGCCGAACGGCGGGCCGCCGCCGAGGATGTGCTGCTCGTCGTGTCCGAACTCGTCACCAACGCCTGTCTGCACGCCGAGGGCCCGGACGAGCTGTGGATCGGGTGCGACGGCAAGGTGCTGCGCATCGAGGTGACCGACAAGGGCGCAGGCCAGCCCGCGCCGCGCAGCCCGCACCGCGTCGGACGCCCCGGCGGCCACGGCATGTTCATCGTCCAGCGCCTCTGCCTGGACTGGGGAGTCGTACGGACCCCCGGGATCGCCGGCAAGACGGTCTGGGCGGAACTCGGAGCGCCCGCGTAACGCGCGCCGCCCGCGTGGAGCGTGGCGCCGCCTGCCCGCTCGGGGCGCTGTTCGCACGCTCTGCCGCACGTACAGCACGACATGCGCGCCGGATCATCATGGATCCGGCGCGTACTGTGTCTTCCCTCCACACGACCCCGGGTCCGGTTCCGGGAAGCCCGCGCGGCACTGAGCCGGTCTCAGGAGAACACCGGGAAACGCCCGGAGGGCCACCGCATCCGAAGATGCGGTGGCCCTCCGTGGGCTCAGCCGGGCAGGTGAGGCCTCAGTTGATGTCGCCCATGAGCTTCTTGACCTTGTTGCGGTACATCCACACCGCGAATCCGGCGACCACGGCGAGCACGGCCTCCAGGGCGACGAAGCCCCTCTTGTCGAGGTTGACCCCGCCGACGGCCGGGTTCGACAGCAGGGCGGTGATCGAGTCACCCGCGGTGACCGCGAGGAACCAGACGCCCATCATCTGCGAGGCGTACTTCTTCGGCGCCATCTTCGTCGTCACGGACAGACCCACCGGCGACAGCGTCAGCTCACCGACGGTCTGCAGGAAGTAGATGGCGACCAGCCACAGCGCCGCGGCCTTGTGACCGCCGTCGGCGATCGCCAGCGGGGCGAGGAACACGAAGAACGACGCACCGACCAGGACCAGACCCGACGTGAACTTCACGATCGAGCTCGGCTCCTTGCCGCGCCGGTTCAGCGCCAGCCACAGCCAGGCGAAGACCGGGGCCAGCGCCATGATCAGGACCGGGTTGACGGACTGGTACCAGGAGACCGGGAAGTTCCAGCCGAAGATCGTGTTCTTGGCCGACGAGTCGGCGAAGAGCGACAGGGTCGAACCGCCCTGGTCGTAGATCATCCAGAAGACGGCGGCGGCGGCGAAGAACCAGACGTACGCCCGCACCTTCGACCGCTCTTCGCCGTCCAGGTCCTTGTCCCGCAGGATCCGGGCGATGACCAGGATCGGCACGATCAGGCCGATGACGGTCAGCGGGATCAGCGCCCAGTTCAGGGTGAAGTGGCCGGAGAAGCCGACGATGCCGTAGAAGACCGCGGCGACGGCGAGCCAGAGCAGGCCCTTGCGCAGCGTGGCGGACTTCTCCTGGGCCGACATCGGCGTGGGCACGACGTTGCTCTGCTCGCTCAGGTGGCGGCCGCCGAGCAGGTACTGGCCGAGGCCGAGCGCCATGCCGACCGCGGCGAGCGCGAAGCCCAGGTGCCAGTTGACGTTCTCACCGATGGTGCCGATGACCAGCGGTGCGACGAAGGCGCCCAGGTTGATGCCGATGTAGAAGATCGTGAAGCCACCGTCGCGGCGCGCGTCGTCCGGGCCGTCGTAGAGCTGGCCGACCATCGTCGAGATGTTGGCCTTCAGCAGACCCGAGCCGATGGCGACCAGGCCGAGACCGGCGAAGAAGGTGCCGGCGGGCGGCAGGGCCAGCGTGAGATGGCCCAGCATGATGATGACGCCCGCCACGGCGACCGTCTTGCGGGGGCCGAGGACACGGTCGGCGAACCAGCCACCCGGCAGCGCCAGCAGGTACACGAGGGACAGGTACACCGAGTAGATCGCGGTCGCGGTGGCCGCGTTCATGTGCAGGCCGCCCGGCGCCACCAGGTACAGCGGGAGCAGGGACCTCATGCCGTAGTAGGAGAACCGCTCCCACATCTCGGTCATGAAGAGGGTGGCCAGGCCGCGGGGGTGGCCGAAGAAGGTCTTCTCGGAACCGGGGGTGCCCGGTTTGACCGAGTCCTTCGTCAGGCTGGACGCCATGGTCGTTCCTTGCTGGTCGGGACGCGCTGCAGGAGCGGTGCGCGCCCGGTGGGGGAAGGCCGGCACCAGCGGTATCGGTCGTCCACCCCACGCCCAGGGGTGTCCGCCCCGGTTCACGGAGCGGTGGACGGCGACCACTGGGATCCACGCCCTGCGCGCGTCGTTGCGTGCGAGGCCCGGCTACAGGTCGTTCTTGTCAGGGCTGGAGATGGACCAGCCCGCACGCAAAAGAGACCTTCAGCGTCTTGTGCTCGCCAAAGGTCTCCAATGGTGCTACAGGCGTTCTGGTCACCATACGGCATGAGTGCAGCGGATATGGAAGAAGTTGAGACGTGAATCACAGGTGATTCCGGAACCGCGGACACCTATTCGAAGGTCCCAACCGGGATGGCACCTAACAGCCGCAGGTGCGACTCGGCACCCGTGGCAAACGGGGGCGCGACCGCTTCTTCGCAACCCAAGGTAAGAGCCGGTGTGCGCCGATCACACCTGCCTTCACACCCTTGCGCCCCGCGCAAGCGGACTACCATCACCCCATGACCCGTGTACTGCTCGCCGAGGACGACGCGTCCATCTCTGAGCCGCTGGCCCGTGCCCTTCGCCGGGAGGGTTATGAGGTCGAAGTGCGTGAGGACGGACCCAGCGCACTCGACGCCGGAATGCAGGGCGGCGTCGACCTGGTCGTGCTGGACCTGGGGCTGCCCGGCATGGACGGCCTGGAGGTGGCCCGCCGCCTGCGCGCCGAGGGCCACACCGTCCCGATCCTCATCCTGACCGCGCGCGCCGACGAGGTGGACACCGTCGTCGGCCTGGACGCGGGCGCCGACGACTACGTCACCAAGCCCTTCCGGCTCGCCGAGCTGCTCGCCCGGGTCCGGGCCCTGCTGCGGCGCGGCGCCACCGAGCCGGCGCAGCCGCCCGCCACGCACGGGGTGCGCATCGACGTCGAGTCGCACCGCGCGTGGATGGGCGACGAAGAGCTGCAGCTCACCGCCAAGGAGTTCGACCTGCTACGCGTCCTCGTCCGGGACGCGGGCCGGGTCGTCACACGTGACCAGCTGATGCGCGAGGTCTGGGACACGACGTGGTGGTCCTCCACCAAGACCCTGGACATGCACATCTCCTGGCTCCGCAAGAAGCTGGGCGACGACGCAGCGAACCCGCGCTACATCGCGACGGTACGGGGCGTGGGCTTCCGCTTCGAGAAGAGCTAGTGCCCCCACAGGCAACGTTCGCCCCGTCGTGACGCCCGGCACGCTCCCCCAAGCTCTTCGAGCAGGGGGTATCCCCGCTCGCCGCACCCGCCGAAAGCCCGAGTACGTCCAGTACGAGGGCTTCCGGTCGGCACGCCGGTGGGGCACCGCCCGCGCGAGCGAAGCCGAGCGTGGGGGAACGCACCGGACGCCGCTCCTTGACGGGCGAACATTGCCTGCCGGGGCACTAGTGCCGCAACAGGCAACGTTTGCCCCGTCGCGACGCCCGGCACGCCTCCCCCAAGCTCTTCGAGCAGGGGGTACCCCCACTCGCCGCGCCGACCGAAAGCCCAAGTACGTCCAGTACGAGGGCTTCCG
>NZ_MLYP01000064.1 GCF_001866645.1 Streptomyces colonosanans | reverse complement strand
CTCGCCGCACCGACCGAAAGCCCAAGTACGTCCAGTACGAGGGCTTCCGGCCGGCACGCCGAGAGCACGCACCGAACGCCGCTCCTTAACGGGCAAACGTTGCCTGCCGCGGCACTAGGGCGCCGATCCTCCGTACGCACGAAGAAGGTGCCGGTCCCCCAGGGCGACCGGCACCTTCTTCATAGGGGGCCTATGCGCCCGCGATGACCTCCGCCGCCGCCCGTCCGCACACCCGGGCCGCCCCGTGCGTGGCGATGTGCAGGGCGCCGCGCGGCGCGGCCTGGGGGACGCCCATCTCGACCACGATCGTGTCGGGGCGCTCGGCGAGGAGCGTGTCGAGGGCCGTCTGCATCCACGGGTGGCGGTGTTCGTCGCGGATCACCGCCACGATCCGCCGCGCTCCGGCGGCTGCCAGGGCCGTGCGCGCCGCCGTCTCCCCCGCGAAGCTGCCCGTCTCCGTACCGGGCAGCAGGCGCAGCAGTTCCGCGGCCACGCCCCAGGGGGTCTCGTCGCCCACGGCGATGTTCGCGACGGGGGTGAGGGCGACGACGTACGGCGGCGCGGTGAGCGGGGTGAAGTCCTCCGCCCCGGTGACCGTCAGCGCGCGCCGGGCCGCGAGCAGACCGATGTCGGCGCCGGCCGCCCCCTGGCCGGCAGCGCCCTCGGCTGCCGCGGACGCGGTCCACCGCGCCAGCGCCCGTACGCGCTCCGCCGCCTCGGCGAGCCGTTCCTCGGCCAGTTCACCCGAGCGCACCGCCATGACCAGGGCGTCCCGCAGGCGCCGTACCGTCTCGTCGTCCGCGAGGCCGCCGCCCACGCAGATCGCGTCCGCACCGGCCGCGATGGCGAGAACGCTGCCGCGTTCGATGCCGTAGGTATCGGCGATCGCACGCATTTCCATGCCGTCGGTGACGATCAGGCCGCCGTAGGCGAGTTCGCCGCGCAGCAGATCGGTCAGGATGTGCCGGGACAGCGTGGCGGGGCGAACCGGGTCCAGGGCCGGGACCAGGATGTGCGCGCTCATCACCGCGCGCGTGCCCGCGGCGATCGCGGCGCGGAACGGGGCGAGTTCGCGTTCCTTGAGCAGAGCCGGCTCCGCGTCGATGCGCGGCAGCGCGTGGTGGGAGTCGACCGCCGTGTCGCCGTGCCCGGGGAAGTGCTTGGTGCAGGCGGCGACGCCGGCGGACTGGAGGCCGGTGACATACGCAGCGGTGTGCCGGGCGACCAGCTGCGTGTCGGCGCCGAAGGACCGTACGCCGATCACCGGGTTCGCGGGGTTGGAGTTCACATCGGCCGAGGGCGCCCAGTTGAGGTTCACGCCGCACTCCGCGAGGCGGCGGCCGAGTTCCTGCGCCACCTGCCGGGTCAGTTCCACGTCGTCCACCGCGCCCAGCGCGTGATTGCCCGGGAAGGAGGACCCCGTACCCACCTCCAGGCGGGTGACGTCACCCCCCTCCTCGTCGATCGCGACGAGGACGTCGTCGCGCTCGGCACGCAACTGGGCGGTCAGGGCGGCGAGTTGTTCGGGAGAGGCGATGTTCCGGCCGAACAGGCCCACGGACGACAGACCTTCGCCGAGCCGGCGCAGCAGCCAGTCGGGGGCCGTGGTGCCGGTGAAGCCGGGCTGGAGGACCGTCAGTGCGTCGCGGGTGAGCGTGTCGGTACCGCTGGCGTATGTCGTCATCGGGAGGCGTTATCCCTTCACGGCGCCCGCGGTCAGACCCGCGGCCATCTTGCGCTGTACGAGGAGGAAGAGCACGACGATCGGCACCGCCATCATCGTGGCACCGGCCATCATCGGGGCGTACTCGGTGCCGTGCTTGGTGGTGAAGTTGCCGAGCCAGACGGTCGCGGTCTGGTTCTGCTGGCTCATCAGCATCAGGGCGTACAGATACTCGTTCCATGCCTGGATGAAGCCGTAGACCGAGGTGGCGACCAGGCCGGGGGCGAGCAGCGGGAAGACCACGCGGATGAAGGCACCGGTGCGGGAGCAGCCGTCGACCATCGCCGCCTCCTCCAGCTCGCGCGGGATGTTGACGATGAAGCCGCGCAGCGTCCACACGGTGAACGGAAGGATGAAAGTCAGGTACGTGATGATCAGACCCGAGAGCTTGTCGTACTGACCGAGGTCGTTGAGGAGCAGGAAGACCGGAATGATCATGGCCACCAGCGGGACCATCTGGACCGCCAGAATGCCCACGATCACGATCTTCCGACCGCGGAAGGCGAAGCGGGAGATGGCGAGTGCGGCCAGCAGGCCGACGGCTACGCCGATCGCGACCACCGTCAGCGACACGACCAGGCTGCGGCCGACCGGCCCCCAGAAGTCGGCGATGTCCAGCGCCCGGCGGAAGTTGGAGAGCGTGACTCCCGTCGGCAGCAGGCTCGGGTCCGGGTCGATGGCGTCCTTCGCCGGCTTGACGGCCGTGTTGATCATCCAGTAAACGGGGAAGCCCGCGGTGACGAAGACGAGCAGTCCGAGGAGGTTCCAGCCGAGCTTGGACTTTCCCCGTCGGCGCCCCGAAGCGGCGATCGCGCTCATTCCACCTCTCCGATCTTGAGCATCTGGCGCATGTAGACGGCGACGACGCCGAGCAGCAACAGCACGGTGACCAGGGCGATCGCGGAGCCCTGTCCGTAGTCGTTGACCACGAACGCCTTGTCGTACGAGTACGTCGTGAGCAGTTGGAACTCGGCCTCGGGGTGGCCGCCGCGCATCACGAAGACCTGCGGGAAGACACCCATGTCCCAGATGACCGAGAGCGTTGTGAGCATCACGATGATCGGCTTGAGGATCGGGAGGGTCACATAGCGGAAGACGCCCCAGGAGCCCGCGCCGTCGAGCCGGGCCGCCTCCTCCAGCTCCTTCGGTACCTGGGTGAGGCCCGCACCGAGCGTGATGACCACGAACGGGACGGCGCCCCAGACCACCAGGAGCATGATCACGGTCAGGCCCTGCGGTCCGCTCGCGAACCAGTTGTGGCCGATCATGTCGACCCCGGGCAGCTTGCTGAGCAGCGCGTTGAAGACGCCGTAGTCCGAGTCGAAGAGCCACTTGAAGACCGTGGTCGCGACGATGATCGGCATGCCCCAGCCGGCCACCAGCACGATGTTGACCAGGGTCTTCATCCAGCCGGAGACCCGCTGGAGCAGCAGCGCGATCAGCATGCCGACGACCATGGTGAAGATCACCGAACCGGCGGCGAAGAGGATCGTGCGCAGGACGACCGCCCAGAACTCGCCGTCTCCCAGTACCTTGCTGAAGTTGGCGAAGCCGGCCGACTCGGCGGGCTGGAAGCCCCAGAGCTGGGACTGGCCGAACTTCTGGAAGGACAGGGTGACCAGGCGGACCAGCGGATAGCCCATCACCAGGGCGAGGATCAGCAGACAGGGGGCGAGCAGCGCCCAGGGAACGGCGGCCCCGCCCGACGTCCGCTTTCCGCATGTTCTGTCGGAGGCGCTCGGTGGCGGCGCGGGCCGCGGCGGCGGCACCTTGGCAGAAGTGGTGGTGTCTGCGGCACTCATGGCGCGCTCCTCAGCGTCCCTCAGGTCGTACGAAGGCGGAACCTCGCACGACCGCCGGAGGCGGTGCCGCCTCCGGCGGTGCCGCCTCCGGCGGTCGTGCGGGAAGCAGGGCCCCTGGGCGACATCCCGGGTCGGCGGGGCCCTGCTCGGGTCACTTGGTGTTGATGACCTTGTCGATCGCGGTGTCCGCGTCCTTCGCGGCGGCCTCGACCGACTTCTTGCCGGTGCCGATCTCCTGCAGCATGGTCTGCAGGATCTGCGCCTTCTCGACCTGGCCCCAGCCCGGCGCCATCGGGACGAACCAGTTGGACTCGGCCGCGGTGGCCGGGACCTCCGTCGCCGGGTCCTTCTTCAGCGTGGCGAGGTCGGTCTTGTTGTTGGGCAGGTTGCCCTTGGCCATCAGGCCCTTCTGACCCTCGGGACCGGTGAAGGCGTTGATCCACTCGGCGGCCAGGACCTGCGCCTTGGACTTCACCGGGATCGCGAGGTCCGAACCGCCCAGGAACACCGGGATGTTCTTGCCGGACGGGCCGGGCATCACGAAGTTCTCGAGGTTGTCCTTGAGCTTGCCCGTCTTGTCGCTCTTCGGGTCGGCCGCGGTCGCACCCTCCCAGGCGGCACCGAAGATCATGCCGGACTTGCCCTGGCCGTAGACGATGTAACGGTCGGACTCGTCCTTGGTCTTGTCACCGTGCATGTACGAGTCGACGATGTTCTTGAACTCGGTGAGGCCCTTGAGAGACTCGGGCGAGGAGAGGTTGGCCTTCCACTGACCGCCCTCCTCCTTGGCGATGGAACCACCCGCGTCGTACACGAAGGACATGGCCGCGTACCAGTCGCGCGTCGGCTGGTACCAGGCGTTGAACTTGGCACCTTCCTTCTTCTGGATCTTGTCCAGGTCGGCGGTCAGTTCCTTGTACGTCTTCGGGGTCGTCTTGATGCCGGCCGAACCGGCGACGTCCTTGCGCCAGTTGGCGACGCGGCCGCCGGCGTAGTACGGCACACCGTAGGCCTTGCCCTCGTAGCTCACCGAGGCCTTGAGACCGTCCAGCCACTGGGCGGAGTTGTCGAACTCGGCCGGGTCGACGGGGGCGAAGGCGCCCTTGACCATGTAGCCGAGCATCTCGGTGTTGCCCATCTCGACCACATCGGGCGCCTTGTCGGTGGCGAGGACCGCGTCGAGCTTGGTGTTCTTGTCCGGCCAGCCGTAGTACTCGTGCTTGATCTTGACGCCGGGGTGCTTCTTGGTCACCGCGTCGTCGGCGGCCTTCACCAGAGCGGGCCAGTTGTTCTGGGCGTCGACCGTCAGCCAGACGGTGAGCTCCTTGGCGTCCGCCCCCTTGTCCGAGCCCTTGTCGTCGCTGCCCCCGCACGCCGCGATGGAAACCATCATGCCCGCGATACCGATCGCGGCTACCAGCTTGCGCTTCACGCCACCCTCCTCAGGGATGCCACAAACCCCCCTGCCTCCCCGCGGTTGAGCGACGGTTCGAGTGTCAGCGCACACCGCCCATGGGGCCGGGACCTGGACCAATGGTGTAGACCAGTACCCGGAGCTTGGCCCAGACCAAATTGACGTGTCAAGGGTGTTCGGGGCGCTTCAGGCGTCCGTTATGGGACCTACATATGCAAGGACCTTTAAGTAGGAATCCAGCGAAACTGCAGGCCTGAAGCGTGCGCCCGACTGGACCACCTCAGGCGCGGTGGACTAGACCAACACGGGGGCCGACGGTATACAAAGGAGGATCCCCGGCCTCGTGATCGGGGATCACAGACCATGCGGACATCCCTCCACGGATCGCTTCGCGTGGTGCCGTGCCACGATGTGAGCCGTGGCCGACGGCCTGTCGGCCGCTTCGGCGTACGGAGCCGGGAAGGCAGAGCATGACCACCGACGTCAGCAGTGCGGAGAGCGGGGGCGGGGCGACCGTCCGCACCGCGCGTGTGCCCAAGTACTACCGCCTGAAGAAGCATCTGCTCGACATGACGGAGACGCTGCCGCCCGGGACACCGGTGCCACCCGAACGCACGCTGGCCGCGGAGTTCGACACCTCTCGGACGACCGTGCGCCAGGCCCTCCAGGAGCTGGTGGTGGAGGGGCGGCTGGAGCGCATCCAGGGAAAGGGCACGTTCGTCGCCAAGCCGAAGGTCTCGCAAGCACTGCAACTCACCTCGTACACCGAGGACATGCGAGCCCAGGGTCTCGAACCGACCTCGCAGTTGCTGGACGTCGGCTACATCACCGCCGACGACACGCTCGCCGGGCTCCTCGACATCTCGGCCGGCGGCCGGGTGCTGCGCATCGAGCGGCTGCGGCTGGCAAGCGGCGAACCGATGGCCATCGAGACGACGCACCTGTCCGCCAAGCGCTTCCCGGCACTGCGCCGGTCGCTGGTCAAGTACACCTCCCTCTACACGGCACTCGCCGAGGTCTACGACGTCCGCCTCGCGGAGGCCGAGGAGACCATCGAGACATCGCTGGCCACCCCCCGCGAGGCGAGCCTGCTCGGCACGGACGTGGGCCTGCCGATGCTGATGCTCTCCCGGCACTCGCTGGACCTGGAGGGGAAGCCGGTGGAGTGGGTGCGGTCCGTGTACCGCGGGGACCGCTACAAGTTCGTGGCACGGCTCAAGCGGCCTCAGGACTGAGCCACAGACGGCCGACCGGCGGACGAACCGGCATACGACCGGGCCGATCTGCGTGCGGGGGCTTCCGCTCCCGGATCCCGTCACCTACATTGCCTGCGCGTCGCACAGGTGAACAGCGAGGGGATGGAGCCGCCAGATGCCAGATCAGTCGAATATGACCGGAGTGGCGGTGGTGACGCCTGTACGCGTCGTCATCGCGCTCTGTCTCGTAGCACCCTTCGTGGCGATGCTGTGGGTCGGCTCCTACGCCAAGACGGACCCCACGTGGATCGGCATCCCCTTCTTCTACTGGTACCAGATGGCGTGGGTGCTGATCTCCACCGCGCTGACGATGGTCGCGTACCGGCTGTGGCAGCGCGACCAGCGCGCCCGTGCCTCCCGTAAGGGGGGTGCCGCGGAATGAAGGACGGCGTGAACGGCGTCGCTCTCGGCGTCTTCATCTTCTTCTTCCTGGCCGTTACCGTCATGGGCTTCCTGGCGGCTCGCTGGCGCAAGGCCGAGAACGAGCACAGCCTGGACGAATGGGGCCTGGGCGGACGATCGTTCGGCACCTGGGTCACCTGGTTCCTGCTCGGCGGCGACCTGTACACGGCGTACACGTTCGTGGCCGTGCCGGCGGCGATCTACGCAGCGGGCGCCGCGGGCTTCTTCGCGGTGCCGTACACCATCCTGGTCTATCCGCTGATCTTCACCTTCCTGCCCCGTCTGTGGTCGGTGTCGCACCGGCACGGATACGTGACGACCTCGGACTTCGTGCGCGGCCGCTTCGGTTCGAAGGGGCTGTCGCTGGCGGTGGCCGTCACCGGGATCCTGGCGACGATGCCGTACATCGCGCTTCAGCTGGTCGGCATCCAGGCCGTGCTGGACGTGATGGGTGTGGGCGGCGGCGACAGCACGAACTGGTTCGTGAAGGACCTGCCGCTGCTGATCGCCTTCGGCGTGCTGGCCGCGTACACGTACTCGTCGGGTCTTCGGGCCCCCGCCCTGATCGCGTTCGTGAAGGACACGCTGATCTACATCGTGATCGCGGTGGCGATCATCTACATCCCGATCAAGCTGGGCGGCTTCGACGACATCTTCGCGAAGGCGAGCGAGAAGTTCACGGCGGCGGGCGCAGGCGGCGTGGTCCCGGCCCCGGGCGGTCAGTGGACCTATGCCACGCTCGCGCTGGGCTCCGCGCTCGCGCTGTTCATGTACCCGCACTCGATCACGGCGACGCTGTCCTCGCGCAGCCGTGAGGTGATCCGCCGCAACACCACGATCCTGCCGCTGTACTCGCTGATGCTGGGTCTGCTGGCACTGCTGGGGTTCATGGCGATCGCGGCCGGCGTCAAGGTGCAGAACGGGCAGTTGGCGATTCCGCAGCTGTTCGAGGACATGTTCCCGGACTGGTTCGCGGGCGTGGCGTTCGCGGCGATCGGCATCGGCGCGCTGGTCCCGGCAGCGATCATGTCGATCGCGGCGGCGAACCTCTTCACCCGCAACATCTACAAGGACTTCATCAAGCCGGACGCCACGGCCGCGCAGGAGACGAAGGTTTCCAAGATCGTGTCGCTGCTGGTGAAGGTGGGCGCCCTGATCTTCGTCCTGACGATGGACAAGACCGTGGCCATCAACTTCCAGCTGCTGGGCGGCATCTGGATCCTGCAGACCTTCCCGGCCCTGGTCGGCGGCCTGTTCACCCGCTGGTTCCACCGCTGGGCGCTGCTGGCCGGCTGGGCGGTCGGCATGGCGTACGGCACGTTCGCCGCGTACGGCGTCGCGTCCCCGACCCAGAAGCACTTCGGCGGCTCGGCGAAGGAGATCCCCGGCATCGGCGAGATCGGCTACATCGGGCTGACGGCTTTCGTGCTGAACGCGCTGGTCACCGTGGTCCTGACGGTCGTCCTGCGCGCGGTGAAGGCCCCGGCGGGGGTCGACGAGACCACGCCGGAGGACTACACGGCGGACGCCGGGGACCCGGGCGTCCAGGCGGAGTTGACCGAGGCGGCACACTGAGCCAGACCTGATCTCGGGCCGTCGGACTGATGTCCGGCGGCCCGTTGTCGTACCGCGCCTGCACACTTGCCCCATGGACATCGTGATCCGGCAGGCACAATCCGGCGAGTACGGCCCCCTCGGGGAGATCACCGCGCAGGCCTACCTCCAGGACGGGCTGCTCGACTTCGGGGGGAGCGACCCCTACCTCGATGTGTTGCGGAACGTGGCCGGGCGGGCGGCCGCCGCTCAGGTGCTGGCTGCCGTCGAGCGCGACCGGGTGCTCGGTGGGGTGACCTTCGTACCGGCCGGTGGCCCCATGGCGGACATCGCGCGGTCAGGGGAAGCCGAGATACGGATGCTCGCCGTCGCGCACCATGCCCGCGGCCGGGGCGTCGGAGAGGCCCTCGTACACGCCTGCATCGACCGGGCCCGGGCCGTCCACGGCTGCGAGCGACTCGTCCTGTCGACCCAGCGCACCATGCATGCCGCCCACCGCGTCTACGAACGCCTCGGCTTCACCCGCACACCCGACCGCGACTGGAACCCGCTACCCGACCTCGACGACATCACCCTTCTCACCTACGAGCTGACGCTCTGACCGCCAACGAGAACGGCACGGCACAACATGTGGGGGTGGCACGACGCCCCGGCACAAGATGTATGCTCATGCTCGCTGCCGCCGCAGGGGAATCCGGTGCGAATCCGGAACTGTCCCGCAACGGTGTACTTGTGCACCTCCGTCCCTGGACGGGGTGTGTACGAGGTCCAGTCCGAGGACCTGCCGACAGCGCGCCCGACCATCCGGTCCGGGCGCTTCGACGTCCGGGCCTCGTGGAAATGGGCCGGTGGACGCGACGCCGTGTGCGCTCGTGAGCTGCCCCTGCCCTCCGCCAGGCCCCGTGCCGAGCGAGGGAGAGCCCCACGTGACCATCGCGCCAGCCGACCCGGCTTCAGCGACACTCGCGGCGACCGACAGGACCGACGGTCCCGGTGCCGCGCTGCTGCGGACCTTGACCGAGCTGACCGCCGACCTCCCCGACGCCGACCCCGGCCGGGTCGCCGCCGCCGCGCTGCGCGGCCGCTCCGCGCACGCGGACGAGGCGGAGCTGCGCGAGCTGGCCACGGAGGCGGCCGCCGGCCTCATCTCCGAGGACCCCGCCTACTCCACGCTCGCCGCCCG
Source organism: Streptomyces colonosanans (assembly GCF_001866645.1). Taxonomy (GTDB): domain Bacteria; phylum Actinomycetota; class Actinomycetes; order Streptomycetales; family Streptomycetaceae; genus Streptomyces; species Streptomyces colonosanans. The sequence goes on along the minus strand of NZ_MLYP01000064.1, from coordinate 33,933 downwards.
CCTGCTGACCCTCTCCATCGCCGTCGAGGCCGCCTCACAGCACGTCACGTCCTTCACCGGGTCCATCGCCGTCGGACACCGGGAGGGGCTCATCGCCGACCGCACCGCCGCGTTCGTCGGTCTCCACGCCGACCGTCTCGACGCGCTCGTCGACCGCGCCGCCGACGACCGCTTCGGCTACTTCGGCCTGCGCACCCTCCACAGCCGCTATCTGCTGCGGCACCCGATCACCCGCAAGGTCATCGAGACACCGCAGCACTTCATGCTGCGCGTCGCCTCCGGCCTCGCCGAGGACGACACCTCCCGGTCCGTGGACGAGGTCGCTGCGTTGTACGGGCTCATGAGCCGGCTCGACTACCTGCCCTCCTCCCCCACCCTCTTCAACTCCGGCACCCGGCACCCCCAGATGTCGTCCTGCTACCTCCTCGACTCCCCCAAGGACGAGCTGGACTCCCTCTACGACCGCTACCACCAGGTCGCCCGCCTCTCGAAGCACGCCGGCGGCATCGGCCTGTCGTACTCCCGCATCCGCTCGCGCGGTTCGCTGATCCGCGGCACCAACGGGCACTCCAACGGCATCGTCCCGTTCCTGAAGACGCTCGACGCCTCGGTCGCCGCCGTCAACCAGGGCGGCCGGCGCAAGGGCGCGGCCGCGGTCTACCTGGAGACCTGGCACTCCGATATCGAAGAGTTCCTGGAGCTGCGCGACAACACCGGCGAGGACGCCCGCCGCACCCACAACCTCAACCTCGCGCACTGGATCCCGGACGAGTTCATGCGCCGGGTCGCCGCCGACGAGCAGTGGTCGCTGTTCTCGCCCGCCGACGTGCCCGAGCTGGTCGACCTGTGGGGCGAGGAGTTCGACGCCGCCTACCGCGCGGCCGAGGCGAAGGGCCTCGCCAAGAAGTCGCTGCCCGCCCGTGACCTGTACGGCCGGATGATGCGCACCCTCGCGCAGACCGGCAACGGCTGGATGACGTTCAAGGACGCCGCCAACCGCACCGCCAACCAGACGGCCGAGCCGGGCCATGTCGTCCACTCCTCCAACCTCTGCACGGAGATCCTGGAGGTCACGGACGACGGGGAGACAGCGGTCTGCAACCTGGGGTCCGTCAATCTGGGTGCGTTCGTCGACACCTCGGCGGGTGACCTCGACTGGGAGCGGCTGGACGCCGCCGTCCGCACCGCCGTCACCTTCCTCGACCGGGTCGTCGACATCAACTTCTACCCGACCGAGCAGGCGGGCCGCTCCAACGCCAAGTGGCGCCCCGTGGGCCTCGGCGCCATGGGTCTCCAGGACGTCTTCTTCAAGCTGCGCCTGCCCTTCGACTCGCCCCAGGCCAAGGCCCTGTCCACCCGTATCGCCGAGCGCATCATGCTCGCCGCGTACGAGGCCTCCACCGACCTCGCCGAGCGCAGCGGCCCGCTGCCGGCCTGGGAGAAGACCCGTACCGCCCGGGGTGTGCTGCACCCCGACCACTACGGCGTCGAGCCAGCCTGGCCGGAGCGCTGGGCGGCCCTCAGGGAGCGCATCGCCGCCGTCGGCATGCGCAACTCGTTGCTGCTCGCCATCGCGCCGACCGCGACCATCGCGTCGATCGCGGGCGCCTACGAGTGCATCGAGCCGCAGGTCTCCAACCTGTTCAAGCGCGAGACCCTGTCCGGCGAGTTCCTCCAGGTCAACTCGTACCTGGTGAAGGACCTCAAGGACCTCGGCGTCTGGGACGCCCGCACCCGTGAGGCGCTGCGTGATGCGAACGGCTCGGTGCAGGACTTCGCCTGGATCCCGAAGGACGTACGGTCGCTGTACCGCACGGCGTGGGAGATCCCGCAGCGCGGCCTGATCGACATGGCCGCCGCCCGCACCCCGTTCCTGGACCAGGCCCAGTCCCTGAACCTCTTCATGGAGACGCCGACCATCGGCAAGCTCTCCTCGATGTACGCCTACGCCTGGAAGCAGGGCCTGAAGACCACGTACTACCTGCGCTCGCGCCCGGCGACCCGCATCGCCCGCGCGGCACGCGCGACCGTCCCCGTGCAGCAGGTGGCCGACCCCGAGGCCGTCGCCTGCTCACTGGAGAACCCCGAGTCCTGCGAGGCCTGCCAGTAACTCCCGCCCGCCACCCGACCACCGCCCTTGGAGGACGGCGCCTCGCGCCGACAGAAACGATGCGTAACACCAACCTGCTCGACCCCGGCTTCGAGCTGACGCTCCGCCCGATGCGCTACCCCGACTTCTACGAGCGCTACCGGGACGCCATCAAGAACACCTGGACCGTGGAGGAGGTCGACCTCCACTCGGACGTCGCCGACCTCGCGAAGCTCTCGCCCGGTGAGCAGCACATGATCAGCCGTCTGGTCGCGTTCTTCGCGACGGGCGACTCGATCGTGGCGAACAACCTCGTGCTGACCCTCTACAAGCACATCAACTCCCCCGAGGCGCGGCTGTATCTCTCGCGGCAGCTCTTCGAGGAGGCGGTCCATGTCCAGTTCTATCTGACGCTGCTGGACACCTACCTGCCCGACCCGGACGAGCGGGCCGCCGCCTTCGCGGCGGTCGAGAACATCCCCTCCATCCGGGAGAAGGCGCAGTTCTGCTTCCGGTGGATGGACTCGGTTGAGAAGATCGACCGGCTGGAGACCAAGGCGGACCGCCGCCGTTTCCTGCTCAACCTCATCTGCTTCGCCGCGTGCATCGAAGGGCTCTTCTTCTACGGCGCCTTCGCGTACGTCTACTGGTTCCGCAGCCGGGGTCTGCTGCACGGCCTCGCCACCGGCACCAACTGGGTGTTCCGTGACGAGACGATGCACATGAGCTTCGCCTTCGAGGTCGTGGACACCGTCCGCAAGGAGGAGCCGGACCTCTTCGACGACGAACTGCGGCAGCAGGTGACGGACATGCTCCGGGAGGCCGTCGAGGCCGAGCTGCAGTTCGCGCGCGACCTGTGCGGTGACGGCCTGCCGGGCATGAACACCGACTCGATGCGGCAGTACCTGGAGTGCGTCGCCGACCAGCGCCTCGCGCGTCTCGGCTTCGCCCCGGTGTACGGCTCCGAGAACCCCTTCTCCTTCATGGAGCTTCAGGGGGTTCAGGAGCTGACCAACTTCTTCGAGCGGCGTCCGTCGGCGTACCAGATCGCGGTGGAGGGCACCGTCGACCTCGACGAGGACTTCTGATCGTCGCCGAACGCCGCCTCGCGCTGCCCGGCTTCACCGGACCGCACCGGCTTCGGCACCGCGGCGGCGCTGCGCCATCAGTTCGCCCGCGCCCTGGGCGCCACGCCGAACGCCTACCGGCGCACGTTCAGGGGCCCGCAGGCCGCCTGAACGTGCGCCGGTGCCGGAGCACCGGCAGGTCACCGAGGCATGGCCCGCAAGCGCAGCCGGCGTGGGCGGAGCGTGATGCCGATGCGGGGCCGGTCATCGGACCCGGGCGCCTGCTCGAAACGGAAGGAGGACGCCACCACCGCCGTGACGAGCGTGAGTTCGGCCATCGAGAAGTGGTCGCCCGGGCACTTCCGGTTGCCCACTCCGAACGGGCTCATCGCATACTTGGGAACGTCCTTGGCGCGCTCCGGGAGCCAGCGGCCGGGGTCGAACTCCGCGTGCCGGCCGTACGACCGGGGGTCGCGCTGGATCGCGTACGGGCTGTACACGACGTCCGCCCCGGCCGGGATGCGGTACCCGCCGAGTTCGGCGTCGGCCACCGCCCGCCGCGTCAATATCCATACGGCGGGACGCAAACGCATTGCCTCGACGATGACATTCGCGGTGTGCGTCAACTTTCGGACATCGCCGAATGCGACCGGCCGATCACCCACGACGGTTTTCACCTCGTCACGGATCTTGTCCGCCTGATCGGGGTGGTTCGTGAGGACCTGTAGGAGCGACATCACCATGGATCCCACCGTTTCACTGCCGGCGGTGACTATGGCGATGACCTGATCGTGAATCTCCTGTTCCCCGATGGGCTCGCCGTTCTCGTCCTTCGCCTCCAGCAAGGCCGTCAGCAAATCGTCCGGCCTTTGCCCCGACGCCCGGCGGGCAGCGATGATCTCATCGACCAGGAGATGCAGATCGGCCAATGCCCGGTTGAATTCACGGTTGGCCGGAAGAGGCAGGCGATACAGCGGTCCCAGCGGCAGCACCATGCGCTGGTACATGCTGGAGAAGAGCGTGACGAGTGCGGCGCATATCCGGTCGGACCGCTCGTCCATGTATCCGCCACGCATCAGGCAGCGGGCGACGACACGGACGGCCACACGGAACGATTCGGCGGTGACGTCGAGGGTCCGGAGGGACCCCCAGCGCTCCACCAGCGCGTACGCCTCCTCCTCCATGACCGGTCCGTAGGCCGGGATGGCCTCCCGCCGGAACGCGGGCTGGATCGCCCGCCGCTGACGCCGGTGCAGCGGACCGTTCGTGGTGGCCACCCCCTGCTTGCCGAGGAGGCCTTCGAGGGACTCCCACAGCGCGCCGCCGATCTGGTAGTCGGTGCTGAGCGCAAGCTCTCCGGTCAGTTCCGGGGTGGTGACCGCGTACACCGTCTTCGGGCCGAGCCTCAGCCGCACGACCTCACCGTGGTCCCGCAGCCGGCCCAGGAAGCCCAGCGGGTCGCGGGCCAGCTTCCAGCCGTGGCCGAGAAGGGGTACGCCACCGCCGGCGAGCGGCGGAACACGCAACCGCGCGGGGCCCCCGGGGCGCGAGGACGCTGCCCGCGCCGGCGCGGCCGGAAGGCCGGGGGAGGATTCGAGGGTCATTTCTCACCTGCCGCTTCGTTGTTGACATACGGGGGCGTCGAGCGGTCGTCCCAGCTGTCGACCATGTACCTGCCGGACTCGTGGTGGAACCAGTACACGGCGCTGAACCAGTTGCGCATATTCGCGACGATCGCCTTCACGGCGAGGCTCAATTCCCTGCCCGGCACGGTGCCGTCCGCAAGGGTGTCGGCAAACCGCAGCACCTCCTTTTCGGCGACAAGGAATTCGGACACGCATTCCTCAACCCGTCGCCGTATTTCCGTGACGGCCTCCTCGACCGTCATCCCCTGATGATGGATGAGACTGATTCCGAGATTGTGGACCTCATCTCCCGCAATCTCTTTGGGGAGCGAGCACAGGTCGTTGTACCAGGCGGCGAATTCCTGGCTCAGCAGTGCTGCACGCCGGTACGCCGGGTGTTTCCGCACCGCTTCGGGCAGTTCGCACTGCGCGCTCGGCTCCAGCAGGTCGGTCCAGATCCGGTGCGCGAAGGTGAGCCGCCGTAGTTCGAGATAGGCGTCGACCGTCGGGACGACCCCGGAGGTGCGGTTGCGGAACTCGCGGTCGTACGCCTCGATCACCGCGTGGAAGTGCCGGGCGAAGCGTGCGTTCCACTTCGGGCCGAGGAACGCGTACAGCCGCACCACACTGTCCGCGAACCCCGCGACCAGGGGATCCGGATGGTGTAGATGGCCCCTGGGGGAGCCCAGAGCCACATGGAGCTGGAACCTGAGCCTCCGCCAGGCGATCGGCCGCCGGTGCACGATGTCGCGGTCGTGGCGGTCGTCCCAGACGAAGAACCACGCGCTGTAGTCGGCTATCGCCTGCAGGACCTCGTCGGGCGCTCCGATGTAGTAGCCCGCCATGAGGTCGGTGTAGCAGAGCCCGTCGGCGTGCTCTTCGACCTTGTCCGCCGGCATGAGCCGCTTTTCCAGCAGCCAGGAGCGTGTCCTCTCCTGCAGGCGGGGCCAATACGGGTGCAGTTGACGAGGAAACGCGGTCTCGATCACCGGCAGGGACAGCGCCGATGGCACCGCAACCGCGGTCGTCGATGAAGTGCTGTGCGGGAAAGCTGGCACGGACAAACCCCTCTCAGCCGCCGGTGGCGTCACACCCCTCCTGCCGTGCCGGGGTGTGCGCCGTTGTATATCCCCCGTCCTTTCCATTCAGCCCTACAACTGACCGGGCTGGGAATGGATTTGCTCATTCACTACCCTGCGGTGCCGAAAATGCCCCTTCTGTGACTGGTAAGGGATCAGTTGATGTACATAAGGGATCGGATGTGCGTCGCATACGAACGACAGAACGGCGCCCGGCCGGGGGATGCCCGGCCGGGCGCCGTTCTTCAGGGCCTGCTCGCCCAACTCTCGTGAGAGGCAAGGCCGTTCAGCGGCCATGCGGCGGGGCGCCGCAGGCCGTCCGGCGGGCGGCTCAGTCGTTGGCCACCACGGGGTAGCGGGGCTCGTTCTCGGCCATCTGCCGCAGCGCGTCCTTGCGTTCACGCTTGGAGAGTCGGTCGATGTAGAGGTAGCCGTACAGGTGGTCCGTCTCGTGCTGCAGGCATCGGGCGAAGTAGCCGGTGCCGCGCACCTTGACCGGGTTGCCCTTCTCGTCCTGCCCGGTGACCTCGGCGTAGTCGGGGCGGGCGAGCGGCGCGTACGCGGTCGGCACGGACAGGCAGCCCTCGTTGCTGTCGTCCAGGCGGCGCATGTCCGCGGGCAGGTCGACCAGCTTGGGGTTGCAGACGACACCGACGTGCCGCCTGCCCTCGTCGTCCAGGCAGTCGTAGACGAAGACCTTCAGGTCGACGCCGATCTGGTTGGCGGCAAGGCCCACGCCCTCGGCGGTGCGCTGGCTGGTGAACATGTCCGCGACCAGCTGCTGAAGCTCCTCGCCGAACTCGGTGACGTCCTTGCACTCCTTGTGCAGCACCGGGTTCCCGACGACCGTGATCGGCCGCGACGTCCCGCGCTCGCGCCAGGCCGCCTCGCGCTCCTCGCAGTCCTCGGTGTCGATGACGAAGCCCTCGTCGTCCACGGGGAGCACGCCCGCGTGCTGCTGATCGGTGTCCTGCTGCGCCATGACCGACGTACGCCTTCCTGCAACCTCTGAGAAAACCTGCGAGTACAGCCTACGGGGCGCAGGCGCGTACCTTCCCCGGTATCCCGAGAGTGGACCGGGGTCAGCAGACCTCTTCGAGGTCCCGCCAGTCCCGGGAGTCCGGGCTGTCCGCGACCCAGCCGTCGAGCAACCCGCGCACCAGCGAGGCGGGCGCCGCGATGCCGCACTCGCGCTCGGGCATCCACAGCTGCCCGTCCGTGCGGTGCCCCAGCGGTCCGGGATGCCCGGGCTCGCTGTGGTCGTGCGGATCCAGGTGCTCGCCGTCGCCCTCGTCGGACGGCATCCGGGACTCGGAGCACATGCGGCACAGCAGCCGCACGGACGAGGACCAGTCCTCGGCGGCGAAGCCCGCGTCGGCGGCCAGCTGCTCCAGCGCGTCCCGGTCGTCCTCGGACGCGGCCTCCAGCAGCACGACCCAAGTGGGCACCGGCGAGGGCGCCCACAGCTCGATCTCGTCGAAGACGGGATACGCGTGCCCGGCGGCCGTCGTGCGCTCACCGTGCGGTACGCCGTCGTGCAGCACCACCTCGCCCCAGCGGCGCCCCGAGGACGGCAGCGGAATGGAGAGCACCTCGATACGGGCGGGATCCAGCCTGCGCCCCCACACGACCTCGGCCTCGCCCTCCGGCGACAGCCGCACGGCCGCGCTGCCCAGCTCCATCCCGGTCGGCTCGCCGGAGACGGCGGCGCCCCCCGGAACCCTGAGGCCGTACGCCTGCCAGGCGCGGCGGGCCAGCGGCCAGTCCTGCAGGGCGGTGGCGGCGATGCCCACGTTCCACCAGTCGGGCGCCCCGGTCTCCTTCTCGAGCAGGGCCACGGCGCGCAGCCCGGCAGCGCGGGCCTGCTCCCAGTCATGGCGGAACTTGTGCAGCAGGGCGAGGTTGAACCAGGACTCCGACAGCCAGGGCTCCAGGTCCGCGGCGCGGGTCAGCAGCGCTCCCGCGTCCTCGTACCGGCCGTCACCGATCAGTGTGAACGCCCGGTCGGTGGCCTGCCGCCAGGAGGCGGAGGGCCGGTGCCGTCCCTTCCCGAAGATCCTCACGATTCCCGCCTGCCAGTCCCTTGCGCTACCCGCCTGCCGGTCCCTTGACGCCTGCGGGGCCACGGACCGACCGATGCCCCCAACGCCCTCTCCTCGCATCCAACCACGTACGGCCGGACAGGCGCTCATTACCCATCGGTTACCCCGCTGCCGACAGGATAAGAGCGCCCCTGTGCAGCGCTCTGGCCGGTGACGGGTCCGATGGCCGACGGGAGGACAATCGGCGGGAGGACAGCGGCGACGAGCCACCGGGCTCGGCCCTGTGCGTACCTCGAACGGGAGTTCAGGACTCCTGCGGTGCCGCGGTCACGTCATGGTCGGGCACCGTCTCGCCCGAGCGGATCAGCTCGATGCGGCCCATGACCTTCGCCCGGAGGTCGCTCGGCACATCGTCATGGCCGCAGCACCGCTTGACCAGCTTCTTCACGGCCTGCTCCAGGCCGTACTTCTCCAGGCACGGCGAGCATTCCTCGAAGTGGTGCTGGATCTTGGTGCGGTCCATGTCCGGCATCTCGCTGTCGAGGAACTCGTAGAGATGGTCGAGGACCTCACTGCAGTCCGTCTCATGCGGCTCTCCGCAGCTCATGAGCCCGAGCCTTTCGCTTCGTTCGCCTCTCCGGCCCCGGCCGGGACCAGCCCGCGCTCACGGGCGTAGTCCTCGAGCATGCCGCGCAGTTGACGGCGGCCCCTGTGCAGCCGGGACATCACCGTACCGATGGGTGTCCCCATGATGTCGGCGATCTCCTTGTACGCAAAGCCCTCTACGTCCGCGAGATAGACGGCGATGCGGAATTCCTCGGGGATCGCCTGCAGCGCCTCCTTGACGTCCGAGTCGGGCAGGTGGTCGAGCGCCTGCGACTCGGCGGAACGCAGACCGGTCGACATGTGCGACTCGGCGCGCGCGAGCTGCCAGTCCTCGATCTCCTCGGCCGCGCTGCGCTGGGGCTCGCGCTGCTTCTTGCGGTACGAGTTGATGAACGTGTTGGTGAGGATCCGGTACAGCCACGCCTTGAGGTTGGTGCCCTCGCGGAACTGGTGGAAGGACGCGTACGCCTTCGCATAGGTCTCCTGCACCAGGTCCTCGGCGTCGGCCGGGTTGCGCGTCATGCGCAGCGCGGCCGAGTACATCTGGTCGAGGAATTCGAGCGCGTCCCGCTCGAAGCGCGCGCTGCGCGCGGCGGACGACTCCATACCCGTGCCCTGGCCCTCGGGCTGCTCCGCCTGGCCGTGATCGGCCCCTGCGTCGGTCCCAGTGACCGGACCCACCTCCTCCAGCAACGTGGCAGAACCGAATGCGGTTCCACTGGAATCGGAGGATAGACGAACATCCTTACCCGCCGCCGCCCGAATAGGGGCGGTTTTCGTCGTGTGCAGCACCGTCCAGTCGAGGTCAGGGCCACTGCGACGGGATTCGAGAGGTGCCGCGCGCAGCGCGTCCGCGGAAGGGTGGGGGTGGGCGACGGGAGGGCAGATGGTCGAACCCATGCGGCGGACTTCCTCTCGTACGGACGGTGCAGCACGAAGGATGCTGTCTGATCCCCACAACATCGGCCCGCTCCGCAACATTCCCGGGCGTCACCCGAGTGACGCGGCGAACTTCACCACGGCATCGGTGATGCTCTCCAAGGCCTGTTCCTGCGTGATGTCCGCCCGCTTCGGCACGGCGAAGCCGTGATCGCCGTACGGCACCTCGACGATCTCGAACGAGCCCGCGGGAAACTCCTCCGGCCTCCCGAACGGGTCTTTGCCGCCCTGGACGACGAGTGTGGGCACGCCCGCACCGAGCAGCTCGTCGGCCCGGGACTTCTCGGGCCTGCCCGGCGGATGGAGGGGGAAAGCGAGCGCGAGCACCGCGGCGGCGCCGAGTTCGGCGGCCGTGCGGCAGGCGACTCGGGCGCCGGCGCTGCGCCCGCCGGCGATCACGGGCGGCCCCGGCCTCTCCAGGGCGGGCCACAGCCCGCGCCAGCCCGCGTCCAGCGTCTTCGGCGCCGGTGCCACCTTCTTGCCCGCCACGCGCCAGGGCTGCTCGACGAGCGCGACGCTCACGCCGTGCGCGGGCAGCGCCCGGGCCAGCGCCTGCAGGTCGCGCGCCTCGATGCCGCCGCCGGCGCCGTGGCCGAGGGCGAGCACACGTCTTGGCTGTGCCGCCCGGTGCCAGGTGACGCGGGCCGTACCGGCGTCGGTCTCGATGCTCTCTGTCACAACCGTCACGTCAGAAGAGTGTGCCCTCTTCGGGACCGTCCAGCTCCTTGAGCAGCTCCGGGCCGTTGTTGCGGACGTTGCTGACCGCGGTGGAGACCGCGTAAGCGCGCATCAGACCGGTGGGGGGCGGGGCGAGCAGGTCGCGCAGTTCGTCCGGGTCCGTGCGGGCCGGGTCGAGCCAGGCGTCCCAGCGGTCCGGGGTGAGCATCAGGGGCATCCGCGGGTGGATGTCGTACAGGGAGCGCGGGCCCTCGGCCGGGGCCACGGCCAGGGGGGTCGTCTCCGCCTCCGTCGTGATCACCGAGCAGGTCGCCCACCAGGCCTGCGGGTGGTCGTCCGGGAGCGTCCTGTCGCGCCAGAACTCGTACAGGCCGGCCATGGCGAAGACCGAGCCGTCGGCGGGCAGCACGAAGTACGGCTGCTTGCGCGGCCGCTTCTTCTTCCCCTCGGCCTCCAGATCGCGCTCCTGCTTTCCGGTGACCCACTCGTAGTAGCCGTCCGCGGGCAGGATGCACCGCCGGGCGGCGAAGGGGCGGCGGTAGGACGGCTTCTCGTGCACCGTCTCCGCACGTGCGTTGATCATCCGGGCGCCGCCCTCGGGTGACTTGGCCCAGGACGGGACCAGTCCCCACTTGAGTCTGCGCAGCTGGCGAACCGGCCGTTCGTCCTCGGCGTCCTTCAGAGGGCGGTCCAGGACCGCGTAGACCTCCTTGGTGGGGGCCACGTTGTAGTCGGGCGCCAGGGTCTCCTGCGGGGGGACCTCCCTCTCGATCTCAAAGATTCCTGCGAGATCCTCGGGCCTGCGACTCGCTGCATACCGTCCGCACATACGTGCCACACTGCCAGATCCGACGCGACAGATCCCAGGAGTCACGCCACAGATGGACAGCCTCGCCCTGACCTCGCTGCCCGACCTCTGGGACCGGGTTTTCGCAAGCCAGCCCGACCCCGACCGGTGGGTGGTGATCGCCACCCTGGTCGCCGCGCTCGCCGTGGTCGTCCCGCACGGCTTGTGGCGGGTGGCGCGCAATGCCATCACCATCGCGCACGAGGGCGGTCACGGGCTGGTGGCGCTGCTCACCGGCCGCACCCTCACCGGTATCCGGCTGCACTCCGACACCAGCGGCCTCACCGTCAGCCGCGGCAAGCCGTACGGCCTCGGCATGATCCTCACGGCCGCCGCCGGTTACACCGCTCCCCCGCTCCTCGGCCTCGGTGGCGCGGCACTGCTCGCCGCCGGGCACATCACCCTGCTGCTGTGGCTGGCCACGGCGCTGCTCGTGGTGATGCTGGTGATGATCCGCAACGCCTACGGGGTGCTGACCGTCGTCCTCACCGGCGGCATGTTCCTGCTGGTGTCATGGCTGGCCGGCCCGCAGGTGCAGGCGGCCTTCGCGTACGCGGTGGTGTGGTTCCTGCTGGTCGGTGGCGTACGGCCGGCCTTCGAGCTGCAGACCAAGCGGGCACGCGAAGGGGCCCGGGACTCGGACGCGGACCAGTTGTCGCGGCTGACCCATGTGCCTGCGGCTCTCTGGCTCTTCCTGTTCCATACGGTGTCGTTGTGCTCGGTGATGGGGGGCGGACGGTGGCTGCTGGGGGTCTGACGAGCCTGGTTCCCTCCATGACCGCACGTGCCCGCGCATGGCTGCACGGCCCGTTCCGCCCCCTGTACCCGGCAAAGGTCTCGCCGGTGTCTCACGGCTTTTGATCAAGATCTCCGTGCCGGGCCAGCCACTAACTTTTGATCAAGATCTCCGTGCCGGGCCAGCCACTAAAGTGGAACGCATGACCGTAAACCCCGCACACACCGCCCTCTGGCCCGCCCCGCACGCGAGCGAAGCCGTCGATGCGACGGTCCACGTGCCCGGGTCCAAGTCGGTCACCAACCGCGCCCTCGTCCTCGCGGCCCTGGCCTCCGAGCCCGGCTGGGTGCGCCGCCCCCTGCGCTCCCGCGACACCCTGCTGATGGCCGCCGCCCTGCGTGCGATGGGCGTCGGTATCGAGGAGACGGTGACGTCCAGCTCCTCCGTCGCGGGCGGTCCGGACGGCTCCGGCGAGACCTGGCGCGTGATCCCGGCCGCCCTGCACGGCCCGGCCACGGTCGACGTCGGCAACGCCGGCACCGTAATGCGCTTCCTGCCCCCGGTGGCCGCCCTCGCCGACGGCCCCATCCGCTTCGACGGCGACCCGCGCTCCTACGAGCGCCCTCTGAACGGCGTGATCGACGCCCTGCGCGTCCTCGGCGCCCGCATCGACGACGACGGCCGCGGCGCGCTGCCGCTGACCGTGCACGGCAGCGGCGCGCTGGACGGCGGCCCGGTGTCGATCGACGCGTCCTCGTCCTCCCAGTTCGTGAGTGCCCTGTTGCTGTCCGCCCCGCGCTTCAACCAGGGCGTCGAGGTCCGCCACACCGGCTCGACGCTGCCCTCCCTGCCGCACATCCGGATGACCGTCGACATGCTGCGCGCGGTCGGCGCCCAGGTGGACACCGCGGAGTCGGGCGGCGAGCCCGACGTCTGGCGGGTCACGCCGGGTGCCCTGCTCGGCCGTGACCTGATCGTCGAACCGGACCTCTCCAACGCCCAGCCCTTCCTCGCGGCCGCCCTGGTGACCGGCGGCACGGTCGTCATCCCCGACTGGCCGGCCCGCACGACCCAGCCCGGCGACCGGCTGCGCGAGATCTTCACGGAGATGGGCGGTTCCTGCGCACTGACGGAGCGCGGTCTGGAGTTCACCGGTTCGGGTGCCATCCACGGCATCGACGTGGATCTGAGCGAGGTCGGCGAACTGACGCCCGGCATCGCGGCGGTCGCGGCCCTCGCGGACTCCCCCTCCACCCTGCGCGGCGTGGCCCATCTGCGTCTGCACGAGACGGACCGCCTGGCCGCGCTCACCAAGGAGATCAACGAACTGGGCGGCGACGTCACGGAGACCGCCGACGGCCTGCACATCCGCCCGCGCCCTCTGCACGGCGGGGTCTTCCACACGTACGACGACCACCGCATGGCCACCGCGGGCGCGGTCATCGGCCTGGCGGTCGAGGGCGTGCGGATCGAGAACGTCGCGACGACGGCCAAGACACTGCCGGACTTCCCCGATCTGTGGACCGGGATGCTGGGGAACTGACGGGCGGACTGGAACCATGCGCCGCTACGGCAAGCACACCGACGAGGACGACATCCGGACCCGCCCGAACCGCAAGGGCAACCGGCCTCGGACGAACATCCGCCCCAAGCACGAGGACGCCGCCGAGGGCATGGTCCTCACCGTCGACCGCGGCCGGCTGACCTGCCTCGTCGACGACCGTACGATCGTGGCGATGAAGGCCCGCGAGCTGGGCCGCAAGGCCGCGGTGGTCGGCGACCGTGTCGCCCTCGTCGGCGATCTGTCCGGTGCGAAGGACACCCTGGCCCGCATCGTCCGCATCGAGGCGCGCGCGTCCCTCCTGCGCCGCACCGCCGACGACGACGACCCCTTCGAGCGCGTGGTCGTCGCCAACGCCGACCAGCTCGCCATCGTCACCGCCCTCGCCGACCCCGAACCGCGCCCGCGTCTGATCGACCGCTGTCTGGTCGCGGCCTACGACGGCGGCCTCGAACCCCTGCTGGTGATGACCAAGTCGGACCTCGCCCCGCCCGACAAGCTCCTGGAGCTGTACGGCGCGCTGGACATCCCGTACGTGGTCACCAGTCGCGGGGAGCTGGAGAGCGGGAACGCGGCGGACCGGGTGCGCGAGCATCTGGACGGCAAGATCACGGCGTTCGTGGGGCACTCCGGCGTGGGCAAGACAACGCTGGTCAACGCGTTGGTACCGGAGGACCGGCGACGTACGACGGGCCAGGTGAACGCGGTGACCGGCCGGGGCCGGCACACCACGACCTCGGCGCTCGCGCTGCCGCTGCGGGCGACGGAAGGCTGGGTGGTCGACACCCCGGGCGTCCGCTCCTTCGGCCTCGCGCACATCGACCCCTCGCGGGTGATCCACGCCTTCCCGGACCTGGAGCCCGGCACCGAGGGCTGCCCTCGGGCGTGCAGCCACGACGAACCGGACTGCGCGCTTGACGCATGGGTGGCCGAGGGGCACGCGGATCCGGCGCGGCTGTACTCCCTGCGCCGGCTGCTGGCCACCCGGGAACGGAGGGAGGGGGACTGACCTCCGCGTTGTTTGGGCCCTTGGAATGCAGGTAAGTGCTTACTCGCACCGGCCGGGCCGGATTCGACCAGACGGAGCAGTCGACGTGGGGACCACGGGAGGACGAAACATGGCGTGGCTGCTGGTCGTCGTGGCCGGGCTTCTCGAGACCGGATTCGCCGTCTGCCTCAAGCTCTCGCACGGTTTCACCAGACTGTGGCCCACGATCGCGTTCTGCTGCTTCGCCCTCGGCAGCTTCGGACTGCTGACCCTCTCCCTGAAGAAGCTCGACGTGGGGCCGGCGTACGCGGTGTGGACAGGCATCGGCGCTGCCGGGACGGCGATCTACGGCATGGTCTTCCTCGGCGACCTGGTCTCCACACTGAAGATCATCTCGATCACACTGGTGATCGCGGGTGTGATCGGTCTGCAGCTCTCGGGGGCGGCTCGCTGAACGCGGGGCGCACTTCTTGCGGGCGCTGGGTTGTGTGCGGCGGCTCCGCCACGTGAGCGCGACCGGCGCCCCGGCCACACCGCACCCGGGTACTCACGATCCCCGGCGCCCCGGCAGGCGCGCCTTTCACCGAAGCTGCCGCGGCAGGGCATGGCGTACCAGCTCCGCGACTCCGCCCTTCCCCGGCGGTGCCGCGACGCACGACACCGAGAGCCGGACGACCAGCTCACACGACCGGGTCAGCTCGGCCATGTCCGCCGTACTCATCCCGGGCCGGGCCACCGCGGCGACGACGCGGTCACGGACCAGGGCCACGAGGTCCGCCGGGGACGGCAGCGGGCCGTCGGCCCGGCGCTGCGCGGGCACGGCGGAGATGGTGGACGGCACGGCCGCGAGCGTGGGCGACGGCAGCCGTTCGCTCCAGCAGCCGATGAGCATGGCGCGGACGAGGGCGTTGCCCCGGGCGGCCGACGCGGTCCACTCGGCGGCCGCGGCCAACCGCTCGCGGGCCTCTGTGTGAGCGGCGAGCGTGCGCTCGACACCGGCGAGGTAGCCGTCGGCCTCCCGGCGCACCAAGGCCCGGGCGAGCCCCTCCTTGCTGCCGAACTCGTTGTACAGCGTCTGGCGGGAGACATTGGCCACGGCGGCCACGTCCACCATGCGTACGGCGGACCACGGGCGGCGCGCGAGCGCCCTGTAGGCGGCGTCCAGTAGGGATTCCCGCGCTGCAGGCATCATCGCCTCCCTCGGGGCCGGCGGCTGTGACGCACAGGTTTGACTCGCGTTCAAGCACTGTCAAGGGTTCGCGGCGGCGCCCGGGGGCGCGTATCGGCCATCGCACACCGTGATCGCACGACGGCCGCTGATCACTTGCCTCATGGAGATCCGCCGGACCATGTGGCCGTTCCCGTCAGGGGGCGGATACCGTTCGGTCATGGCCGACTATCTCGATGACCTGCGTCTCGCTCATGTGCTCGCGGACGCCGCCGACGCCGCGACCATGGACCGGTTCAAGGCTCTCGACCTCAAGGTCGAGACCAAACCGGACATGACGCCGGTGAGCGAGGCCGACAAGTCCGCCGAGGAGCTGATCCGCGGCCAGCTGCAGCGCGCCCGGCCCCGCGACGCGATTCTCGGTGAGGAGTACGGCATCGAGGGCACGGGGCCGCGCCGCTGGGTGATCGACCCGATCGACGGCACCAAGAACTATGTACGCGGTGTGCCGGTGTGGGCCACGCTGATCTCCCTGATGGAGGCGGGCGAGGGGGGCTACCAGCCCGTCGTCGGTGTCGTCTCCGCACCCGCGCTGGGCCGCCGCTGGTGGGCCGCCAAGGGCCACGGTGCGTTCACCGGCCGCAGCCTGTCCGCCGCGTCCCGGCTGCACGTCTCGCGCGTCTCGCAGCTGTCCGACGCGTCCTTCGCGTACTCCTCCCTCTCCGGCTGGGAGGAGCAGGGCCGCCTCGGCGGCTTCCTCGACCTGACACGCGCGGTGTGGCGCACCCGCGGCTACGGCGACTTCTGGCCCTACATGATGGTCGCCGAGGGCTCGGTCGACATCTGTGCCGAGCCCGAGCTGTCCCTGTGGGACATGGCGGCGAACGCGATCGTCGTGACCGAGGCGGGCGGCTCCTTCACGGGCCTCGACGGCCGCCCGGGCCCGCACAGCGGCAACGCGGCCGCCTCGAACGGCCTCCTCCACGACGCCCTGCTCGACCATCTGGGCGGTCGGTACTAGGGCCTGTTCTGAGTTCCCCGTCGTCCGCGCGGAGCGCGGGCGCAGCGGCGTTCGGTGCGTGCGCTCGGCGTGCGGTGTCGCAGGTCATGTGGCGGAGCCACCTGTCCTGCGGCGCCGTGCGGCATGGGGGTCCCCTGCCCGAGCGAAGCCGAGAGCTTGGGGGAGTGCGTGCCGGGCGTCGGGGCGCCGACGGGGAACTCAGGACAGGCCCTGGTGAGGAGCGGCCTCGTGGGGGCACCTGCCGCTCTGGGGGTCCCCCTGCCCGGAAGAGCTTGGGGGAGGCGTGCCGGGCGTCGCGACGGGGCGAACGATGCCTGTTGGGCACTCGATACCAGGGCAGGACATCAGGGGTGCTCATGTGCACCCGGCGCGCCCCTGAACTCACTACGTGCGCCCTCTTGTTGACCCGCACTTTGCCTGCGACTCTGAGAGTCCCTCACTTGTGAGCTTGTGAAGCGCGGAACAGGTGCCTCCGGTGGAGACGAACCGGACGGGTCCAAGGCCCTGAGCCCGTGCGTCCCCAGGAGGTGGCTCCGCCCATGCTGGTCCGCGACGCCATGAGCACGGTGGTCCTCACCATCGGCCCCGCACACACCCTCCGCCAGGCAGCAGCCCTGATGTCCGCCCGCCGCGTGGGCGCGGCCGTGGTCCTCGACCCGGACGCCGGAGGCCTCGGCATCCTCACCGAGCGTGACATCCTCAACTCCGTCGGGCTGGGCCAGAGCCCGGACACCGAGCGGGCCCACGCCCACACCACCACGGACGTCGTGTTCGCCGCGCCGTCCTGGACCCTCGAAGAGGCCGCGCGTGCCATGACCCACGGCGGGTTCCGCCATCTGATCGTCCTCGACCACCAGGAGCCCGTCGGCGTGGTCTCGGTCCGCGACATCATCCGCTGCTGGGCACCGGCCCGGCCGCGCGTACCGGCCGCCGCCCACTAGTGCTGTGACCGGAAGGGTTCACCGGCTCGCGACGCCCGGCACGGCACTCCCCCAAGCTCTTCGAGCAGGGGACCCCCACGCCGCGTTGTCGCATCACCCGAGTACAGCCAGTACGCGGGTGATGCTCCGCCTTGCGATGCTCCCCCACTACCTGAAGGGCGTGGGAGGTTCCCCCGGCACCGGACGCCGCGAGCTTCCCGGCAGACCTTCCCGGTCACAGCACTAGCCCTCTCATCACCCACCGGCCGCGGACGCGCGAACGGGCCGGAACCCGCACAGGGGTTCCGGCCCGTTCCCTCCGGCAAGCGGTCCAGCCTGGTCAGCCGCGCAGAACCTGGACTGCGGCCTCCAGACGCTTGCCGAAGTCTCCGTCGGCCTGACGGAAGTTGCCGATCGCGCGCTCGGCGATGTCGTCGCGCGAGACCTTCGAGATGAAGCCCGCCAGGTTGGCGATCAGTCGCTCCTTCTCGCCCTCCGACATCAGGCGGTAGAGGTTGCCCGCCTGCACGAAGTCGTTGTCCTCGGAGTGGACCGGCGCCTCGTGATTGCCGGTGCCGGCCGTGAAGTTCGACGTCGACTGCCACAGCGGCTTGTCCGTCTGGAACGGACCGCCGAAGCTGTTCGGCTCGTAGTTCTTCGCGCCCTTGTGGCGGCCGTCGTACAGGAAACCGTCACGGGAGTTGGTGCGCGCCTCGGTGGCATGCGGACGGTTCACCGGCAGGTGGTCGGCGTTGATGCCGACGCGGTAGCGGTGGGCGTCGCCGTACGCGAAGAGACGGCCCTGGAGCATCTTGTCCGGGGAGGGACCGATGCCCGGCACGAAGTGCGCGGGGCTGAAGATCGACTGCTCGACCTCGGCGAAGATGTTCTCCGGGTTGCGGTTGAGCTCCAGCTTGCCGATCTCGATCGGCGGGTAGTCCTCGTGCGGCCACACCTTGGTGAGGTCGAACGGATTGAAGCGGTAGGTGGCCGCGTCGGCCGCCGGCATGATCTGGACCTGCACGGTCCAGGTCGGGAACTCGCCGCGCTCGATGGCCTCGCGCAGATCGCGCTGATGCGAGTCGGGGTCCTCACCGGCGAGCTTGACCGCCTCTTCCTGGGTGAGGTTCTTGATGCCCTGGTCGGTCTTGAAGTGGTACTTGACCCAGAAGACCTCGCCGGCCTCGTTGTTCCACTGGTAGGTGTGCGAGCCGTAGCCGTTCATGTGACGGTACGAGGCCGGGATACCGCGATCGCCGAACAGCCAGGTCACCTGGTGGGTCGACTCGGGCGACAAGCCCCAGAAGTCCCAGACGTTGTCCGCCTCCTGCGAGCCCGTGTACGGATCGCGCTTCTGGGTGTGGATGAAGTCGGGGAACTTGATGGCGTCCTTGATGAAGAACACCGGGGTGTTGTTGCCGACGAGGTCGTAGTTGCCCTCTTCGGTGTAGAACTTCAGCGCGAAGCCACGGGGGTCGCGGACGGCGTCCGCGGCACCGAGGTTGCCGGCGACGGTCGAGAAGCGCAGAAACGTCTCGGTCTGCTTGCCGACCTCGGAGAGGAACGCGGCGCGGGTGTACCGGGTGACATCGGCGGTGACCGTGAAGGTGCCATAGGCGCCCGCACCACGGGCGTGCACGACACGCTCGGGGATGCGCTCACGGTTGAAGTGGGCGAGCTTCTCCAGAAGGAGCTGGTCCTGGACGAGAACCGGGCCGCCGACGCCCGCGGTCTCGCTGTTCTGGTTGTCGGCGACCGGAGCACCGGCCTCCGTCGTGAGCGGTCCTTGCGACACGTGCGCCTCCTGCGTCATTCCTGACCAACCTGCCCCTTGGCTAAATCCGAGCTCGATCCTACAATAGACAATGTCTAAGTCAAGCTGTGCTCCAAAGTAACACCCGTTCGGAATCTAGTCCTCTTGCTGTTAGGCTGGTCTGTATGAGTGACCTGTTGGAACGGCTGCGCGGACGCGGATGGCGGATGACCGCGCAGCGGCGCGTGGTGGCCGAGGTCCTCGACGGTGAGCATGTTCATCTGACAGCCGACGAGGTGCATGCCCGGGCCGTCGCCAAGCTGCCCGAGATCTCCCGGGCGACCGTCTACAACACGCTGGGTGAGCTGGTCTCCCTCGGCGAGGTGCTCGAAGTGAGCACGGACAAACGCGCCAAGCGGTACGACCCGAACGCGCACCGGCCGCACCACCACCTGGTGTGCGCCCGCTGCGGCGCGATCCGCGACGTCCATCCGACCGGCGACCCGCTGGCCGACCTCCCCGACTCGGAGCGCTTCGGCTTCGCGGTCTCGGACGTCGAGGTGACGTACCGCGGACTGTGCCCGAGCTGCTCGGCCGCGTAACCACTGCTTCTCTCAGGCCCCGGCACCTCTGAGGCGCCGGGGCTCTTCGCTGCGCACGGCACCTCCACGGCCCGCGACCTTCCGGGCGCTTGCCCCTGCCTGCGGAATTCCCGAATCTGACGTGCCGTCACGTCGAACACGTACTTCGCGACGGACTGCACGACAGGTCCGTAGATCATCGACCGTAAACGCCTCGAGGCCGGAACCCTTTCGGATTCCGGCCTCGAGTCATCAGTAGCGGGGACAGGATTTGAACCTGCGACCTCTGGGTTATGAGCCCAGCGAGCTACCGAGCTGCTCCACCCCGCGTCGGTGAACGCAACATTACGTCAAGGACGCGGACGGAAGCAAATCGCTTCCCTCATGCCGACAACTCCTGCCGCAGTGCATCCCGCAGTCGCGCCGCACGCTCGGCCACCTCGGCGGGCCCCAGCGACACCGCCCGGTCCGCCCACCGCTGCCCCTCCACCAGCTGTCCCTGGCGCGCGTAGACGAGGGCCAGCCGCAGGGCAGCCCGGCCGTGCCCGGCGTCTGCCGCCCGCGTCCACCACAGCGCGGCCTCCGGCTCGCTCCCCTCCCGTGCGAGCAGCAGCCCCAGGTTGAACGCGCCGTTCCGCGACCCGGCCTCCGCCGCCTGCCGGTACCACCGCGCCGCCTCCACGACATCGCCCCGCGCGGCGGCCAGCATCCCGACCCGCACCTGCGCCCGCCGGTGCCCCTGGGCTGCGGCCCGCTCGTACCACTCCTCGTACTCGCTCTTCTCGTGCGACGGCTCGCCCAGCTCATGCGCGGGCCGCGGCGGCCGACGCGCGTCCAGCAGCGTGGCCAGCCGGTAGGCGGCCTCCGCGCTGCCACCGCCCGCCGCGCAGCGCAGATGCCGCTCGGCGGCCCGCTCGTCACCCTCCCGCAGCCGCGCGATCCCGACCTGGAGCGCCGCCTCGGCGTGCCCGGCCGCCGCCGCCCGCTCGTACCACCCCAACGCCGCTTCGACCTCGCCCCGTCCGGCGTGCAGGATCCCGAGGTTGAACGCGGCGTCCACGCTTCCCGCCTCGGCGGCCTTGGAGAACCACGGTTCGGCACCGGTCGCGTCCCCGCCCTGCAGCAGCAGGATCGCGAGCGCGTTCGCGGCCTCACGGTGTCCGGTGTAGGCGGCCCGCCGGTACCACTGCTCGGCCTGCACGGTCCGGCCCTGCTCGGCGCAGAGCAGCCCGAGGTTGTACGCGCCGTTGACGTCTCCGGCATCCGTCGCCGCCCGGTACCACCGCTCGGCGGTCTGCGTCTCGCCGCGCTCGGCGTGCAGCGCGCCCAGCGCGTTGGCGGCATTGCCGTCACCCTCCCGAGCGGCCCGCAGCCACCAGACGGCGGCGTTCTCCGCATCCCCCGCGTCCCGCAGCAGGAAGCCGAGCGCACAGGCGGCCCGCGCCTCCCCGTCCTTGGCGCTGGTCAGATACCAGCGCCCGGCCTCCTTGACGTCGCCCCGCCGCTCCAGGATCGCCCCGAGGTGCAGCGCGGCCCGCTGATGCCCGCGCGCCGCGGCCTGCCGGTACCACTGTTCGGCCTCGTCGAGCACGGACGCCTCGACACCCTCGGTGCCGTCGGCCCCCTGCTCGCGCGGGGTCCTGCGGTCGAGTGCCCGCGCCAGCCGGTAGGCGGCCTCGCGGTGCCCGCGCTCGGCGGCGGCCCGCATCCACCGCTCGGCGCCGTCGTCGCCACGGTGTTCCAGCAGATCCGCGAGGGCGTACGCGCCGAGGGTGTGCCCCTGTTCGGCGGACTGGCGCAGCCAGTACTCGGCGGCGGGCTCGTCCCCGCGCTCGCGGTGGTGCCGTCCGAGCGCGTGCGCGGCCGCGGCGGAGCCGGCGACGGCGGCGATCCGCCACCAGCCGGCGGCCTCCTCGGCATATCCGCGCTGGTGCAGGAGGACACCCAGGTTGTTGGCGGCGGCGCGGTCACCCGCGGCGGTGGCGGCGCGCAACTGGGGCTCGGCTCCGTCGAGATCGCCGCGACGCAGCAGCATGGCCCCGAGGACGCTCATCGCCTCGACGTCGCCGGCTTCGGCAGCGAGCCGCCGACGCGCCTCCTCGGCGGCCTCGCCGGTCTCGTCCCGCTCAGCGGGCTGCACAAATCGCCCTGTCCCGTACAGAGTTGCCTTGTCCCCCATAACGTCCATCGTCGCACCACCTGCAACCCGGGTACACCTGGTATACCGCAGCCAGTGAGGTCACTTCAGCGTTTTGTCGACATGCCCACAGAGAGACAAGTCAAACACAGAACGGCCAACTACCCTCGCAAGGAACCGCACTTCACGCGACACACCAGGTCACACCGCATGCCTCGTCGTGTCGCACACACGTCGAGGGCCCGGATCCATGATCAGGATCCGGGCCCTCGACTTCAGTAGCGGGGACAGGATTTGAACCTGCGACCTCTGGGTTATGAGCCCAGCGAGCTACCGAGCTGCTCCACCCCGCGCCGTTGTGAGACAACCGTATCACGGCGCGGGGAGAGCTCCTTGATCAGCCGCCGTCTGAGCTGCTGCTCGGACTCGGACTGCCGCTCGGCGCGGTGGACGGGCCGCCGGTGTTCTTACCGCGGCCACTGCCGCCGGACTTGTCGGCCTCGGACTGTGCCTTCTCGGCCCGCTGCAGCGCGTCCTCGAGGTCCTTCTGGGCCTTGTCGTACGCCGTGAAGTCAGGCTTCTTGAGGGCCTCCTGGCCCGCCTCGAAGGCCTTCTGGGCATCGCGCAGCGCCTGCTGGACCGTCGGGTTGCCCGGTGCCGGCTTGCTGTTCCCGCCGGTGCCCTCCTTCGGCGGCGGGCCCGAAGCCTCCGCTCCGAAGACCTTGGTGAGCGCCTGGTCGAGCGTGTCCTCGAACGCGGTGGTGCCGCCGTAGGACACCAACACCTTGCGCAGCAACGGAAGCTTGAGCTGACCGCCGCGTACGTACACGGGCTCGACGTACAACAGTCCACCGTCGAGCGGGACGGTGAGCAGGTTGCCGTACTCGACCTGCGAGTCGCCGCCCTTCAGTAGCCTGATCGACTCGGCGATGCTCTGTTCGGAGTTGAACTGGCTCTGGACCTGCTTCGGCCCGTCGACCGTTCTGCTCGTCGGCAGCTTCAGGATCCTGATCTTGCCGTAGTCACTGGTCCCCGCCTCGGCGTTGACCGACATGAAGGCACCCAGGTTGTCGCGGCCGTTCGGCGTGAACGTCGTCGTCAGGGAGAACGCCTGCGCCTGCTGGTCGGGCATCTTCATGCTCAGGTAGTACGGCGGCACCGCGCTGCCCGACTGGTTCGTCGGGTCGTCCGGCACCTGCCACACCTCGCTGCCGCTCAGGAACGTCTGCGCGTCCTTGACGTGGTAGCGGGTCAGCAGCTCGCGCTGCACCTTGAACAGGTCCTGCGGGTAGCGCAGATGGGACATCAGCGCCGGCGAGATGTCACTCTTGGGCTTCACGGTGCCCGGGAACGCCTTCATCCAGGTCTTCAGGACCGGGTCCTGGGCATCCCACTGGTAGAGCTTGACCTCGCCGGTGTACGCGTCGACGGTCGCCTTCACCGAGTTGCGGATGTAGTTGACCTGGTTCTGCTGCGCCACCACCGCGCGCTGGTTGTTGCCCGCGGTCAGCGAGTCGGCCGTCGTGTCACCAAGGGTCGTACGGGAGGCGTACGGATACCCGTTCGTCGTCGTGTACGCGTCTACGATCCACTGTATCTTGCCGTCCACGATCGCCGGGTAGGCGTCGCCGTCGATGGTCAGCCACGGCGCGACCGCCTCCACGCGCTCCTTGGGCGTGCGGTTGTACAGGATCCGCGAGCTGTCGTCGATGGCACCGGAGTAGAGGATCTGCGGCTCGCCGAACGCCACCGCGTACGCGGCCCGGTTGAACGGATTGGAGAGGCTGACCCCGCTCTTGCCCTGATAGCTGGTGGTCTTCTCGCCGTTGTCGTCGGGGTAGTCGATCTCCTTCTGGGGACCGCCGACGATCGAGTACGTGGTGGTCTTCTCCCCGTAGTACACCCGCTGTTCGTAGGTGGGCAGGTCACCAGTGGTGGGCAGGTTGGACTCGGTGAAGACCGGCTGGCCGTTCCCGTCGGCGTCGGTGCCCTTGGCGGCGACCATGCCGAAGCCGTGCGTGTAGCGGAAGTGGTCGTTGATCCAGTTCCGCTTGGAGGCGGGGATGCCCGCGAGGTTCAGCTCGCGCAGGCCGACGACCGTGTCCTGGTCCTTGCCGTCCTTGCCGTAGCGGTCGACGTCCAGGTTGGTCGGGAACGCGTAGTAGTTCTTCATCTGCTGGAGCTGCGTGAACGTCGGGGAGACGACGTTCGGGTCCAGCAGACGAATGCTCGCCGTGGCGTCGACCACGTCGCGCAGCTTGCTCTTGTCCTTGCTGTCGCTCCTGCCCTGGTACTCGGTGACCTGGGCGTCGGCGATGTCGTAGGCCTGGCGGGTCGCCTTGAGGTTCTTCTCGACGTACGGCGCTTCCTTGGCCTGCTCGTTCGGCTGGACCTGGAACTTCTGGACGAGCGCCGGGTACAGCCCGCCGATGAGGATCGCGGAGAGCACCATCAGGCCGAAGCCGATAACGGGCAGCTGCCAGGTACGCCGCCACAGGGTGGCGAAGAAGAGCAGCGCGCAGATGACCGCGATGCAGAACAGGATCGTCTTGGCCGGCAGGTAGGCGTTGGCGTCGACGTACCGGAGGCCCGTCCAGTCGCCGGTCGCCTTGAAGTCACTGGACTTGACCGCGAGGCCGTACCGGTCGAGCCAGTAGGCCACCGCCTTCAGGGCGACGAAGACACCCAGCAGCACCGACAGGTGCCCGGTCGCGGCGGCCGTGGCGCGCGATCCCGGGGAGGTGATCCTGAGGCCGCCGTACAGGTAGTGGGTGAGCGCGGCGGCGATCAGCGACAGCACGGTGGCGGCGAAGCCGAAGCCGAGCAGGAAGCGGTACCAGGGCAGGTCGAAGGCGTAGAAGGCGACGTCCAGGTGGAACTGGGGGTCCTTCTGGTGGAAGGGCACGCCGTTCACCCACAGCAGCCACGTACGCCACTGGCCGGCCGCGGATGCGCCGGAGATCAGGCCCACCAGGGCGGTGATCCCGATCAGCAGCCACCTCTTGTAGGGCGCGATCCCCATCCGGTAGCGGTCGAGGTTCTGCTGCTCCATGGACATGGCGCTCAGCGGGGGACGCATCCGGTGCGCGAGCCAGATGTTGAGGCCGACCGCGACCGCCATCAGGAGACCGAAGACGAAGAAGAGTCCGATCTTGGTCCACAGCGTGGTGGTGAAGACGGACGAGTAGTTCACCGATCGGTACCAGAGCCAGTCCGTCCAGAAGCCGGCGAACATGATGAACGCCATGCCGAGGACGACGAGGACCCCCAGTGTCATCAGCAGGGTCCGGGCTCGCCGGGACGGGCGGCCCACTCTGATCCGTGGCCCCGTCGGGCCTCCGCCACGGTCCGGCATCTGGAAAGCCAAGGTGCGCACCTCGAAGTTCGCTGTTGAATACGTCAGGCCCCCGTGAACGCGGACCATGGACGAGGCTCCACCATCGTGAAGCCTCACCTATGCAACTTACTGGCGCTTTACTCGGTTCCCGTTTCCAGGGGAGAACGAGGCAGGATTGTGACCATGTCCAACACTCCCATGGCAGCGAGCCCCCTCACCCGGGCCGTACTCGAGATCGACGAGTACGTCTCCGGCCTCGGCTGGGACCAGCCCGCTCGCCTCTTCGCCCTCGTAGACACCGCGCGGCTGCGGACCCAGGAACCCTTGCTCGCGGCCCAGCTCGGCCTGGAGGACGAGTCCGGGACCTCCGGTCTCACCCCGATCGAGCAGGAGGAGATTCCCCCCGGCAGGCCGCTGGACGAGTTCCTCGGCACCATCGCCTGGCCCGACGCGGTGGCCGGCTGCGCGCTCACGGTGGAGCGGCTGATGCTGCCGCCGGCCGCGGAGACCCAGGTTCCGCAGGGGCTGAGCGGAAAGAAGCTGACCCGGTGGGTCGCCGAGCACCCGGACCGCCAGGAGGTGCGCATGACGGTGGCGGTGCTGCGGGACGGCACGCGCGAGACCGCGCTGCGGTTGCGCGAGAAGGACTCGCCGACGGAGGTGCTGACGGGGCCCGAGCTGGTGCCGGGCCTTGCGCAGGCGCTGTCGGCAACGTTCGAGGACTGAACGTTCCGCGGTTGTGCGGCTGGGGCTCCCGGGGATTCCGGGCGCCCCTGCCCTGTGAAGGTGCTGCCCGTCAGCCCTTGGTGGTGCACTTCGGCAGGTCGGCGGTCGTCCCGGTGCGGATGTCCTTGAGGGCGTGCAGGGCGTCCTCGATGGTGTTGACCTTGACGAGCGTGAGCCCCTCGGGGGTGTCCTTCGCGGCGGCCGCGCAGTTGTCCTTGGGGGTCAGGAAGTACTGGGCACCCTTGCTGCGCGCGCCGGCGATCTTCATCTCGACGCCGCCGATCGGCCCGACCCGGCCGTTGTCGTCGATGGTGCCGGTGCCGGCCACGAACTTGCCGCCGGTGAGGTCGTCCGGGGTGAGCTTGTCGACGATGCCGAGGGCGAACATCAGACCGGCGCTGGGGCCGCCGACGTCGGCCAGCTTGATGTCGATGGTGAACGGGAACGTGTGATCGGTCCCGGCGGCGATCCCGACGATGGCCCGCTCCTGGCCGCCGTCCTGGGACTTCGTCGTGGTGATCGTCACATTCTGAGTCGTGGTGGCCGTCTTGTGCGCCTTCACGGCGGCGGCCTGCTCCTTGGCGGGCACGATCGTGAACACGACGTCCTGTCCGGGCTTGTGCTTGGTCACCAGCTTGGAGACGTCGCCGGGCGCCTTCACGGCGGTCCCGTCGACGGCCTTGATGACGTCACCGGCGTGCAGCTTGCCCTCGGCGGGCGACCCCTTGAGGACGGTGGAGACGATCACCCAGGACGTCACGGGGACGTGCAGCTCCTTCAGCGCGGCGACCTTGGCGCTCTCCTGGGACTGACTGAACTCCTCGGCGTTCTCCTGGCTGGACTGCTCCTCGGTCTTGCCGTCCGGGTAGAGCGTGTCGTGCGGCACGACCTTACTGTCATGCGCGAGCCATCCATAGATGGCCTCGACAAGGTTCATGTTGTAGTCGGCACTGGTGACCCTGACGGTGGTCATGTTCAGATGGCCGCTCGTCGGGTAGGTCTTGCGCCCGGAGATCTGCAGCACCGGCTCGCCGTTGTGCTCGGCCAGGGTGTTCACCGTCGGCCCCGGGGACATCTCCGAGTACGGCACTTTGATGAACACTCCCGCGCACAAGAGCGCGATCAGCATCAGGGTGGAAGCGAGCATCGTCGCGGTGCGGCGTGGCATGGCACGACAGTACGGGACTGTCCTGTCAACGCACCTCTGGGGCCGTCCGCACGAAAAGGCCCCCCTGGGGCCCGGAAAGCCCTCAGCTTCCCGAGTGGGACTTCTCCATGGCCTCGCGGAACCGTGCGTATCCGGCGAGCTCGGAGCCGTCGCCCAAGGCCGTGCGGTTGCGACTGGCCCAACTTCCCCACAGTCCGGCACCGATCGCAGCCAAAAGCGGAATCAGCAACCAGGCGAGCGCCGCCATGCCGACCTCCCAAACCCATGAGCGTCCGCAGCTGACTGATCAGCAGATTAATCATCCGCACTGACAACGCTCACGGCCGGGGTGCGGTTACGCAAGCGGAGGCCGAGTGAGAGCTCGATTGACCCTATGAGACGTATGAGCCCTATGAGAGGTATGTGAGGGAGACGCGGGGGTCAGTGGAGCGCGGCGGGGATCAGCAGGCCCCCACCCACTCCTCCGTCCCGTCGGAGAACCTCTGGTGCTTCCAGATGGGCACCTCGTGCTTGAGATCGTCGATCAGCTTGCGGCAGGCGTCGAAGGCCTCGCCCCGGTGGGGGCACGACACGGCGACGACGACGGCGAGATCACCGACGCGCAGGCCCCCCACCCGATGCACGGCCGCGAGCGCCCGCACCGGGTACTCGGCGACGACCTTCTCGGCGACGCGCCGCATCTCGGCCTCGGCACTGGGGTGGCACGAATAACCGAGCTCGTCGACATCGGCTCCGCTGTCGTGGTTCCGTACGGTCCCGGCGAACAGCGCGGTCCCGCCGGCGGCGTCGTCCCCGACAGCCCGGAAGACCTCGTCGACGGAGAGCGGGGTGTCGCGGATCGCGAGCAGCTTGATGGGCTCGTCCGCCGCCTGCTCACCGGGGTGATCGCTGTGGGGTGCCATGCCCCCATCGTGCCGTATGCCCCTGACACTGAGAAAGGGACGATCACCCAGCACACGCGCGTGCTGTTCGGCGCCTTCTCCATACGACGGCGGCACGGCCGGATTCACACGACTGCGCGCCGGTGCCTCCCGGATCCGCACGCCGCCCCCCCGGGAGCCTTCCTCCCTCCAGGGGCCGCCCGGGAGGCGCCTTTACATGCGCCGTCGGGCCTTCCGCGCCCGGCGTACCACCGCTGCCGCGCCCAGCAGGGCGACCGTCGCGCCGGCCGCGCCGGCCGCCGTCGCGTCCTTGCGTCCGAGGCGTCGCCCCGCCACGGTGTGCCGCCCGGCCACCTCCTCCAGCAGCTCCTCGAGAACCTCCTCGTTCGTCCACTGCGGCCGCCACCCGGCGTCGTGCAGCCGGCTCCCGCTGACCACCCAGGGGTACATCGTGTACGCCAGGTCCCCGGCGGGCGAGGGCGTGAGCCCGATCCGGTGCAGCCGGGCCGCCGCCCCCAGAGCGACCGCGGACGGCAGTTCCATCCGCCGGATCCCGCTCAGCTCCTCGACCTCCTCCTGCTCCAGCCAGCCGTCGCATCCGACAGCCAGTTCCCCGTCCACCTTCTCCAGAACGGCGTACTCCAGAGCACTGCACAGATCCTCGACGTGGCAGAACTGCCAGGCCGGCCGCGACCCGGCCACCACCAGCAGCCGCGGCGACTCGAAGTACCTGGTCAGCGCCGTGTCCGTGCCCCCGACCAGCACCGCCGGCCGTACGACCGTGACGTTGAGTCCCGGATGGGCCCGCGGCGCCCGCCGTGCGAGCCGCTCGATCTCCAGCAGGTCCCCGACCCCGGTCGCCTCCGCCGTCGCCCGCAGTTCGGCATCCTCGGAGAGCGGCAGTTCGTTGTCCGGCAGCGCCCCGTAGACCATGGCGGACGTGCACAGCACCACCCGGTGCACCCCGGCCGCCGCGGCGGCGGTCAGCACGGTCTGCGTCCCCCGGACGTTGTATGCCGTGCGCGCCGCCGCGTCCGTCTCCAGATCCAGGTCGAGGGCCAGGTGCACCACGACATCCGCACCCCGCAGCTTCTCCGCGATCGCCGGATCCCGCACGTCCAGGATGTGCCACTGTGCCGCCGCGCACTCCCCGCGCCGCTCGTCGATGGCGACGACCTGCTTGATCTCGTCGCACTCGGCGAGCCGCTCGACAAGCAGCGCGCCGACACCGGTCGCCGCGCCGGTGACCGCGACGACGGGCCCGCGGACGACGGAGGAATCGCCGACACGCAGCGCCGCCGCCCGAGGGCTGCGGTCGGCCGACGATCGGGCTGAATGGTTTCGCGCTGCGCGAACCTGCGGATCTGGGGAACTCACCGGGCGTCTCCAGCGGTTGTCTTCAGTACGGACGCGGAGCACGCGTGCGTACCAGGTGGCATCCATCCTGCCGCAGGCCAGGAGTGGGCGAAGCACTCAGGCTCGATCCGGCTGAGGTGTCTACGCTGGTGGTGTTGTCGGGCAGCCAGCCGCCGGAACGAACCGGTGGCCTTACCAGCCGAGGAATCCCGTGAGTAACACCCCATTCGGATTCGGCCTTCCGCCGGAGGAGCCGGAGAACGGCGACGAGGGCAAGAAGAAGGACCAGCAGAGCGGCGGTGGCCAGGGACCGGCCAACCCGTTCGGATTCGGGTCGCCCGGAGCCGGCGGCGCCGGCGCCGACAACCCGCTCGCCGCGATGTTCGGTTCCCTGAACCCCGCGGACCTGGGCGCCGCCTTCCAGCAGCTGGGCCAGATGCTCTCGTACGAGGGCGGCCCGGTGAACTGGGACATGGCCAAGCAGATCGCCCGCCAGACGGTCTCCCAGGGCACCCCGGACGGCACGAAGGACGCGAGCGTGAACCCCGGCGAGCGCTCCGCGGTCGAGGAGGCCGTCCGCCTCGCCGACCTGTGGCTCGACGACGTGACGTCGCTGCCGTCCGGCGCCGGCTCCGCCGTGGCCTGGAGCCGCGCGGAGTGGGTCGAGGCGACCCTGCCGGTGTGGAAGGAACTCGTCGACCCGGTCGCCGAGCGCGTCGGCGCGGCCATGGGCGACGTCCTGCCGGAGGAGATGCAGGCCATGGCGGGCCCGCTGATCGGCATGATGCGCTCCATGGGCGGCGCCATGTTCGGTACGCAGATCGGGCAGGCCGTCGGCGTGCTCGCCGGCGAGGTCGTCGGTTCGACCGACGTCGGCCTGCCGCTCGGCCCGGCCGGCAAGGCCGCGCTGCTGCCCCTGAACATCGAGGCGTTCGGCAAGGACCTCGGCGTGCCCAAGGAAGAGGTGCGCCTGTACCTCGCACTGCGCGAGGCCGCTCACCAGCGCCTGTTCGCACATGTGCCGTGGCTGCGCTCGCACCTGTTCGGCGCGGTCGAGGGCTACGCCCGCGGCATCAAGGTCGACACGGCGAAGCTGGAGGACGTGGTCGGCCAGTTCGACCCGCAGAACCCGGAGGAGCTGCAGCAGGCGCTCCAGCAGGGCATGTTCCAGCCGGAGGACACGCCGGAGCAGAAGACGGCCCTGGCCCGGCTGGAGACGGCGCTGGCGCTCGTCGAAGGCTGGGTGGACGCGGTGGTGCACGCGGCCGCGAAGCCGCGCCTGGCATCCGCGGACGCGCTGCGCGAGACCCTGCGCCGCCGTCGTGCCACGGGCGGTCCGGCCGAGCAGACGTTCGCGACGCTGATCGGCCTGGAGCTGCGCCCGCGCCGCCTGCGCGACGCCTCGCGCCTGTGGGCTTCGCTCACGGACGCGCGCGGTGTGGACGGCCGGGACGGTCTGTGGGCCCACCCGGACATGCTGCCGACGGCGTCCGACCTGGACGACCCGGACGGCTTCGTGCACCGCGAGCAGCTGGACTTCTCCGAGCTGGACAAGATGCTCGGCGAGGCGGCGGGCGGCGGCTCCACCGAGAAGCCGGACCTGAAGAAGGACGAGGGCGACAAGGGCGACGACGCCGAGTGAGCCTCCACGACGACGCGGTCCTCGTACTGAAGGGCTACGAGGACCAGCAAGAGTTGCGCGAGGTCTATCTGGACCACTTGACGGCGCACCCGGACGGCATGTGGAAGGCCTGTAAAGACGGGCACATCACGGCGAGCGCCCTGGTGATCGACCCCGAGCGCGGCCGCGTTCTGCTGACCCTCCACAAGAAGCTGCGGATGTGGCTGCAGACGGGCGGCCACTGCGAGCCGGTCGACGGGACGCTGGCCGCGGCCGCTCTGCGCGAGGCGACCGAGGAGTCGGGCATCGAGGGAGTGACCCTGCTGCCCGGCGGTCCGGTGCGCCTGGACCGCCATCACACGCCGTGCGCCTGGCACCTCGACGTCCAGTACGCGGCGCTCGCCCCGGCCGGAGCCGTCGAGGCGATCAGCGACGAGTCCCTGGACCTGCGCTGGTTCGCGTACGACGAGGTCGCGAACGTGGCGGACGCCTCGGTCGTGCGACTGCTGGAGGCGGCGCGCGCCGCTCTCTGAGGGCACGACAGGCGAGGTGTAAGGGGTGACCGCCCGAGCGACGGCCACCCCTTACCCGCGCTCAGCTCCAGACGTTGCCCTGGTTCTGCGCCCGCGCCCCCTGCTGGCCCATGCCGTACTGGGCGCGCAGCCCCTGCCCGATCACCGCGTTCTGCGGCGGCAGCAGCTCGCTCGGCTGCACGAGCGCGTATCCGCTGCCCATGAAGCTGAGTTCCCAGCCCTCCCCGGTGTTGCCGCGGCGGCGCCACACCCCGGAGGAATGCGTCTGGGCCTGCATCTGAACGCGCAGGCCGGTGGACCAGGCGACGATCGCGTCGGCGTCGCAGTTGACGTACGTGTCCGGCGTGACCTGCATCAGCAGGGGTACGCCGGACGTCATCAGCGCGACCCTGCCGCGGCCGGTGATGTTGAGCTGGTACTTGCCGGAGCCGGAGATGCCGTACAGGCTGTCCACGGCGATGATCTCGTAGTGCAGCGAGGAGTCCATCGCCAGGACGTAGCCGCTGTCGACGGTGAGCCCTTCCTGCTCGACGTCCATGATGTGCACGTACTGGGCGAGGTTCGCGAGGTAGACGGTGCCCTGCCCGTGGCAGCGCATCAGGTCCAGGCCCTCCCCCGTGTGCGCACGCGCGCGGTGCTGACCGTCGCTCTGGTACTCGGCGTCGAACTCGACGAGCCCCTGGTAGGCGACCATGGTGCCCTTGCGTGCCAGGATGTCGTCGTGGCCCTCCAGCAGGACGCGCAGCATCTGCGGGTTCTGCAGGCTGTAGCGCTCCTGGGTCTGCTGCTCGTTGTAGGCGAAGAGCGTGCTCTGCATGGTGTGCGGTTCCCCCTCAGCCCCGGATCCGGAGGCGGTCGGTGCTGTCCTCGCTGGGCTGGACGACCACGATGCCCTGCCCGGAGAACGCCATCTGGTACGCCTCTCCGCTGCCGCGCCCGATGAGCGACTGCGCCTTGAAGCTGCGCTTGCCCTTCACCTTCAGGTTCGGGGACCAGGCGACGAGGGCGTCCGGGTCGACGTACGTCTCGTCCTCGCCGCTGCCGCAGTCGACGACGATCGGCGTGCCCCGCGAGGTCAGAGCGACCCAGCCCTGGCCGGAGATCCTGGTGTTCCACAGGCCCTGCCCGGTGAACTTGGCGAGGCCCTTGACGCGTTCGACACCCCACTGCAGATGTGCGTCCAGGGCGAGCAGGTTCGTGGCGTTGACGGAGATCGCGTCCCCGTCCAGGTTGATGACGACGACGTTCGCCCCGTAGTCGGCCAGGTAGAGCAGACCGTCACCGGAGCACTTCATGAGGGGCGCACCCTCACCGGTGATCCAGTCCCGTGCGATCTGGCGCACAGCGGAAGGGTTGGGCTCGTACTGGATGAACCCTTCGTAGGCGACCATGGACCCCACGCGCGCGAAGAGGTCGTTCCCGGTCTGCATGGCGACCTTCAGCATGTGACTGCCGTGGTTCTCCATGCGGGCGGTGACGGGTGCGGGGGCGAAGCCCGCGAGCGGCTGGTTCATGACGGGCTCCCTCAGACCTCGTAGGGCTGGACGACGACGAAATTGCCGGGGGCGGCACGGAACTGCAGGTTGACGCTCTCCCCGGTGTCTCCGGCGTAGGCGTTGCGGCGCATCCGCACCTGGCTGGAGACGATCACCTGGGCGGCGGCGGACCAGGCGACGACGGCGTTGCAGTCGGCGAACGTCGTCGGGGTGACGGGCAGCACCACGGGCGTGCCGTGTGTCTTCACGACGATCGTGCCGGTCCCCTGGAACTGCAGGGTGAACAGTGCACCCCCGGGGATGCTGTGTCCCTCGATACGCCGGACCTCGTACTGGAGGGACTCGTCGAAGGCCAGGACGTTCTGTGCGGAGACACAGATCGCGTCTCCCTGGAGTTCGATCGGGTGCAGATGGGTGGCGTCCTCGGCGAGGAACACCTGCCCCTGGCCCGTGCAGCGCATCAGTTGCAGCTCCTGGCCGGTCGCGTTGCCCACGATCCGCCCGGCGATACCCGCGCCCTTGTAGCCGAAGTCGACCTTGCCCTGGTAGAGCACCATGCTGCCCTGCCGGGCCAGCACGGGCTGGCCGCCGATGCCGAGGTCGACACGGACGAGCTTCTTGTTCTGCTGGGTCCAACGCTGCCCGGTGGGCGTCTCCTTGAAGGCCTGCAGTGCGGCGGCCACACCGGCACCGCCCTGCGGGGCACCGTACGGGGAGGGGGCATGGCCCGGATGCCGGCCGTACGGGGCCGGCTGCCCGTAGCCGGGGGGCGGCGGAGTCTGCTGCCCGTAACCGGGCGGCATCGGGGCCGGCGGCTGCCCGCCGTATCCGGGTGGCGGGCCGGGTGGCTGGGCGTGCGGTGCGGGGCCCGGCGGTGGCACGGTTCCGCCCGGCGGGGCGGTCAGGGGCGCGACGATGGTGGGCGCGGTGTGCACGAACGGCGCGGGCGCCGGGGTGGGGGGCGTGGCGACCGGGGGC
>NZ_MLYP01000063.1 GCF_001866645.1 Streptomyces colonosanans | reverse complement strand
GGCCCGGGCCGACGACCTGGGTGGGTTTCCGGTCGGGGGCGGGCTGCCCGGGCGGGGGCGGGGCGGCGCCGTCCGGGGTGTCGGACGCCGGCGCATGCTCGGGGGAGGCCTCGGGGGCCCCGGCCGGCGCGGCCGTCCCGGGCTGCTTGGCGAGGTCCACGGGGAAGGCCGGGGCACCACCGCCGGGGCCGGCCCCGTGCCCCCCGGCACCGGACACACCGCCGCCCGCGCCCGCCGCGTCCTCGACGGCCTGGGCCGGTGTCTGCGGACGGGCCGGGTTCCCCGTCGCCGCGCCCTCCTCCGGATCCTCCGTGTCCAGCAGTCGCACGGCCTGGCGTCCGAGCTGGGCGACCAGGGTGCCGGGCAGCCAGGGGTCCCGGCTGCGCCCGTCCGCGACGGTGTCCTCGGCGCCGGTCCGCTGAAGGATCTGCGCCAGTGTGGGCCGTGCGGCCGGGTCCTTGCGCAGGCAGTCCCGTACGAGGTCGGCGAGTTCCTCGGGCATCCCGTTCAGGTCGGGGTCCTCCTGAACGATGCGGAACATCAGGGCGTGCGCCCCGCTGCCCGCGGCACCGAAGGGAAGGGCGCCCGTGGCGGCGTACGCGAGGACGGAGCCCAGGCAGAAGACGTCGCACGCGGGCGTGATCCGGTCGCCGCGCACCTGCTCGGGCGCCATGAACCCGGGCGACCCGACGAGCGCGCCGGTACGGGTGAGCCCGTCGCCGCCGATGGTCTCCAGGGCGCGGGCGATACCGAAATCGATGACCCGCGGCCCGTCGATGGTCACCAGGACGTTGGAGGGTTTGAGGTCGCGGTGGATGAGCCCGGCGGCATGGATGTCCTGCAGGGCATGGGCGAGTCCGGCGGCCAGGACGCGGACGGACCGCTCCGGCAGGGCGCCGTGGCCGTGCGAGACGACGGTCTGCAGGGTGGGGCCGGCCACATACCCCGTGGCGACCCAGGGAACGACAGCCTCGGTGTCGGCGTCGAGAACGGGCGCGGTCCAGTGGCCGCCGACCTGCCGCGCGGCCCGCACCTCCTGCCGGAAACGGGCCCGGAACTCCTCCCGCTCGGCCAGCTCCCGCCGGACGAGCTTCACGGCGACGGTACGGCCCCGGTCGGAGCGGGCCAGGTACACGTTCCCCATACCGCCGGCCCCGAGCCGTGCGAGCAGCCGGTAAGCCCCGATCCGCTGCGGATCCCCCGCCCCCAGCTTTTCCATCGCCGCGTCACCTTCCCCCCTGTGTGGGCGACAGCCAGAGGATAGTGCTGTCGCAAGGGGAGTCGGCCAGGGCGGTGTCCATGGTTCCGTGACGGGCCCCTCGTTCTCGTCTCCGGGCCCGTCCTCGTCTCGGAGCCCGTCGGCACGCGACAACCTGTCGCGGAAAGCCACCGACCGCAGACAGGACGCCCATGTCCCGCCCGCGGCCCACCTCCCTACGCTCGGGCGCATGACCCATCAGACCGACTCCCAGGCCGGCGCCGCCGTCAAGGCCGCGGACCGTGCGCATGTCTTCCACTCCTGGTCAGCGCAGGAGCTCATCGACCCGCTCGCCGTCGCCGGTGCGGAAGGGTCGTACTTCTGGGACTACGACGGCAACCGCTACCTCGACTTCGCCAGTGGGCTCGTCTACACCAACATCGGCTACCAGCACCCGAAGGTCGTCGCCGCGATCCAGGAGCAGGCCGCCACCCTGGCCACGTTCGCTCCCGCCTTCGCCGTGGAGGCCCGGTCGGAGGCCGCCCGGCTGATCGCCGAGCACACCCCCGGCGACCTCGACAAGATCTTCTTCACCAACGGCGGCGCCGACGCGATCGAGCACGCCCTGCGAATGGCGCGGATCCACACCGGCCGGCCCAAGGTGCTGTCCGCGTACCGCTCGTACCACGGCGGTACCCAGCAGGCCGTGAACGTCACCGGCGACCCGCGCCGCTGGCCGTCCGACACCGGCACGGCGGGCGTGGTGCACTTCTGGGCGCCGTACCTGTACCGCTCGCGCTTCTACGCGGAGACCGAGCAGCAGGAGTGCGAGCGGGCGCTGGAGCACCTGGAGACGACCATCGCCTTCGAGGGGCCGGGCACCATCGCCGCGATCGTCCTGGAGACCATCCCCGGGACCGCCGGAATCATGGTCCCGCCGCACGGCTACCTCGCGGGGGTGCGCGAGCTGTGCGACAAGTACGGGATTGTTTTCGTCCTCGACGAGGTGATGGCCGGGTTCGGGCGTACCGGCGAGTGGTTCGCCGCGGACCTCTTCGAGGTGACCCCCGACCTGATGACCTTCGCCAAGGGCGTGAACTCCGGCTATGTGCCGCTCGGTGGTGTCGCCATCTCCGGGAAGATCGCGGAGACCTTCGGCAAGCGGCCCTACCCGGGCGGTCTGACCTACTCCGGGCACCCGCTGGCCTGCGCCGCGGCCGTCGCCACGATCAATGTGATGGCCGAGGAGGGCGTCGTCGCGAACGCCTCGGTCGTCGGCGCGCAGGTCATCGAGCCGGGCCTGCGGGAGCTGGCCGCACGGCACCCGTCGGTGGGCGACGTGCGCGGCGTCGGCATGTTCTGGGCTCTGGAACTGGTGAAGAACCGTGAGACCCGGGAACCGCTCGTGCCGTACAACGCGGCCGGTGAGGCGAACGCGCCGATGGCCGCCTTCGCCGCCGCCGCGAAGGCGAACGGCCTGTGGCCCTTCGTCAACATGAACCGCACGCACGTCGTCCCGCCCTGCACCATCACCGAGGCGGAGGCCAAGGAAGGCCTCGCCGCCCTGGACACGGCGCTGTCCGTGGCGGACGAGTACACGGCGTAGAAGGCGGGCACCCGTCCCGCCCTGAGCGGCACCCGGCCACCACGGGTGCCGTGTTCCCGGAACCCCCACCGCGTAAGGTGACGTGCTCAAAGAAGAACACGTACTCGTACGCGGATGGGGGACCCAGACCACCATGTCGGGCAATGGCGCCGTTACCCGAAGCACCCTGCGGCAGCAGATCGCGGACGCGTTGCGCGACGAGGTGCTGGCCGGCCGGTTGCAGCCGGGGCAGGCCTTCACGGTGAAGGAGATCGCCGATCAGTACGGCGTCTCCGCGACCCCCGTCCGCGAGGCCCTGGTCGACCTGTCCGCCCAGGGCCTCCTGGACGCCGTCCAGCACCGCGGCTTCGAGGTCCACGACTACTCCCTCGACGACTACCGCGGCATGATCGAGGCCCGCAATCTCGTCACCGACGGGATCTTCCACCGCCTCATCAACGGCGAGAAGAAGACCACCGGGGACGACCCCCGCCACACCGTCGCGCTCGCGGCGATACGCCGCCGCGGCGAGGAGGCCCAGCGTGCCGCCACCGCCGGCGACCTGAACATCCTCATCGGCTACGACCTGCGCTTCTGGCGCGAGCTGAGCGCCCTGTTCGGCAACCCCTACCTCGCCGACTTCCTGCACCGGCTGCGCGTGCGGTCCTGGGTCTGCGCGGTCCAGCACCTGCGCAGGGGCACCGATCTCAAGAACCACCTGTGGTCCGGACACACCGAACTCGTCGACGCGCTCGCCCGCTGCGACCCCGCCGCGGCGCACGCCGTGGTCGCCGACTACAACGTGCACTCCCTCGGCCTTCTCGAGCGGCTGGCCAAGGGGTGAACGACCGGACCCGACTGCGTGAGACCGTGGACGCGTTGGTGGGGCGGCACGGGTGGTGGGTCGACGGGGCGTGGGTATGGGACCTGCACGGCCGAGGCGTCCCGCTCGCGCCGACTACGCTGCCTGCACCACACCGATGACCCGAGGAGCTTACTGTTGGCCTGTGACCTGTGGCTGGTCCCGCTCGTCGACGTGTTGTGCCACACACCCGACAACCCGTTCGCCGACGAACTCGCCCTCTACGACAAGGCGCTGGGCGAGGCCGGGCTGCCGACGGTGCCGGTGTATCCGTACATGCCGGGACTGACCGGCGAAGTGGCGCCGGTCGCGGGCTTCGACTACGACGCGCTGCACTTCCTGCGCCGCGCCTATCTGCTCCAGGTGTCCGGCCTCGAGGTGTCCCCGGTCGACGACCTGGGCGGTGCCTACGAGCAGTTGCTGGAGATGTTCGAGTCGACGGCCCAGCAGTCGCATCTGGTGTGGCACTACGACCACGCGGGCTCGTACGTCCCGGTGGACTTTCCGCAGCCGCTGTCCAGCGACGAACTCCTGGCGTTCGGTGGCCCGTTGGGTTCCAGCCACGCGCTGCTGCGGGAGCTGGAGTTCGTGGCCCCGTCGATCGGCATCGACCCGGCGAACCCGCCTGCCGCCCCCGAACCCCCTTCCGCTCCCACGACGTTGGAGGAGCCGGCGCTCCACGCCCCTTACGACTCGGGCCCCTTCGCCCGCGAACGGCATGTGTGGCTGGGCCTGCACGCGGCGGCGACGCGGAGCCTGGCACAGGGGTCGATGATCGTCTTCAGCTGAGGCGCGGCCGACTCGCGCTGGCCGCCGTGGGGCAGCGCCGACCTCCCCACCCCGACCGGTGGTCACCGCTGACGCGGCAGCCTGATGGTCCGCACGAGCGGCATGTCCGCGTACAGACCAGGGTCGACGGTCAGGACGTGGCGGCCGTCCGGCCAGTCCGGTGTCGGGCGGGAGAGGTGGACCGCGTGGCCGAGCCGCCACTCCACTCCGTCGCGCAGCAGCGCGCCCACCGTGGAGGCAGCCGCGAGGTCCAGCTCGACGATCTCGACGGCGGGCAGCGCCCCGATGTGCTCGGCGAGCCCTTTGCGCATCCCGTCGGCGGCGGCAAGGCAGAGCGCCGGTACATACACGTGCCGGGTGGGCCCGTGTTCGGTGTTCGAGACGAACTGCGAGGCGAGCGAGTTCCCCGAGCCCAGCGCCAGCAGGGCCGACTCGTCGAAGACGACACCCGTCGACCCGGTCCTCGGCGCGCTCACAGGCTGTCCACGGGCCGGCCGGCCTCAAGGTCCTGCCAGACCCTCTCCACCCTGTCGTGGTCCTCGTCCGTGAGCGTCACACCGAAGTGCGTCTCGCAGTACGCCTTGGTCTCCTCGTACCGCTTCAGCAGTTCCTCCCTGGTGGGCGTGGCCCCGGCCAGCTCGGCGATCAGATCTCGCATGGTCATCCCGCGCTCCCGGGCGAGCACCATGAGGCGGTCACGGACAGCGGGGTCGACCTTGACGGTGGTGTCAGCCATGACAGCAGTATACCGCCGGTATACCGTCTCGGTCCGTTCGAGCAATGCGGTCATCGCATTCCCTTTCTGGTGATGGACCCGACACGCAAAGGCGGGCCGGGAGTCTGT
Organism: Streptomyces colonosanans; assembly: GCF_001866645.1. GTDB lineage: Bacteria > Actinomycetota > Actinomycetes > Streptomycetales > Streptomycetaceae > Streptomyces > Streptomyces colonosanans. The sequence goes on along the minus strand of NZ_MLYP01000063.1, from coordinate 37,774 downwards.
GCGCGGTTACGCGGGTGCGGGCTGCCCTCGCAGCAGGGCCCAGGCCAGCGCGCCGCCCCGCCGCGCGGCCTCCCGGTAGGCGGTCGCGCCGGGCGTGCGCGCCTCGACCTCGACGGCCGTGACCGGCGTCGGCGCCGTCGGGCACTTGCGGCGCAGCCGGTTCTCCGCGAGGGCGCCCGGCGAGTACACGCGGGGCGGCAGCCCCTCCGTCAGGGCCGCTCGCACCTGGGCGCTGCTCGCCCCCGCGTCCCACCACTCCTCCACGAGTGGCGCGAGTCGCAGCGCCTCGTCCGTGCCGAGCGCGAGCCGGGGGTGTGTGCGGCCGAGCGATCCGAGCAGCCTGGCCGCGAGCGCGGTGCGCTCGCTCGGCGCGGCGAGCGGGGTCGACGGCGGGGAGGGAGGTTCTTGTTCCCTGGTCATTTCCCCCGAAGGGGGAACGTCCGACGCCGCGTCGGCCGACTCGCCGGAGGCCCGGTTCTGGATTTCTTCGGCTTCACCCGACGGTGGCTCGTCTTCGTACGGGGTGTCGAACACCTCGTAGACGGTGAAGAGTTGGCCCGTCTCCCGGTTCTTGTGCACCACTCGCCGCAGATACCGGGAGTCTTCCAGCTCATGCAGGGCGGCGGCGATGCGCGCCCGCCCCTCCTTGCGCTGGTCCGCGAGCGTGCGGATGGTGACGCGGGCGTCGTTCGGCAGGCTCAGCAGGTACGTCAGTACACCTACCGCGCACCAGGAGATGCTGCGGTCGCGCAGCAGGGCGTTGGAGAAAACGGAAAACTCGCGCGTGGGCGTCGTACGATGGATACGCATCTGGAGAGTTGGCTCCGGGTGTCGAGCCCCCGGGTGTTGGCGCACCGCGGGGGCAATCTCTTGTTGCCTGTTGGCGCGACTCTAAGCGCACGCAAAGTGGCGAATGCAAGCCGGAACCATCTTTTCCTGGTGGGTAGTTCACATATTTCACTCGCCGGAGTGAAGTGCGGTGCGGAGGAGCAGTGTGTGGACGAGGTCGCCGGACGGCCTCGGCCGGTAGCGCCAACTCAAAGGCCAGGTCAGGCCGCTGAGTGCGGGGACCGGGATGTACGAGATGCTGTGCGGACCGGCGGTGAGGCGGGTGACCCCGTCGGGCCAGGGGCGGTGGGACGTACTGCCGACCGGGACGAAGAAGTACACGGCACGCAGCCCGTTGGCCTCCTCAACGACCGGGCCCGGGGCTCCGCCGGTCAGGCAGGCGAGACGGTCGGCGAGGGCGCGGCCCCGGTCGCCGTCCACGCGGATCGCATCGAACAGGACGCCCGCCTTGCGGAGTTGAATGCCTCGCGACGGAATCCAATCGAGGTCACTTTGCGTATTCACGAAGTCAGTTTCGGCAGGCCGGGCTACCTTCGCCATAACTCTGTGTCGACCGACGACCACAGTCGAAAACCGGCACGGGTCACATGTGACCGGTTGATTTCGGTTGAGTTCGGGGGTGACCGCAATGGCGCGGGCGGCGAACAAGGCGGAGGCGGGCGGGACAGCGCATCTTGTTGCCGCCTTGGCGAAGGCATTGCGCGAGCAACAGCAGCTGTCCCAGGAGGCGTTGGGAAGGCAGATCGGCTACACCGGCTCGGCGGTCAGCGCGATGGAGACGTGTGCGCAGCCTGCGAGTGACCAGATGCTGGTCAAGTTGGAGGAGGCGATCGGAACGGGGTTGGGGGTATTCGAGAAGGCGCGGGAGTTCATGCGGCTGGAGAAGTATCCGCCGCAATTCAAGGACTACGCGCTGCTGGAACAGCGGGCGTTGACCCTCTCCACATACGTGACTTTCGTGATCCATGGACTGTTCCAGACAGAGGCGTACGCCCGGGCGCTGATCGGCGGCGGCTACCCACCCCTGAAAGACGAGCGGGTGGAGGAGCTCGTCGAGGCGCGGCTGGCGCGGAAGGCGCTCTTCGACCGCGCCCCGACGGCACTGATCGAGCTGATCGTCGAGGAGTCCGCGCTGCGGCGCGTCATCGGCGACCAGGAGGTCATGCGCGAGCAGCTGCTGCATCTCGCCACGTGCGCACGGCGGCGCAACGTCACCCTCCAAGTCCTTCCACTGGACTGCGGACTTGCCGGTGAACACTCCGGCTGTCGCGGCGACATGACGCTGGTGGAGACCCCCAACCACGACCACCTCGCCTACCTGGAACCCCAGGACGAGAGCCTCCTCGTGAGCGACCCCGCAAAGGTGACGACATATGCGCACCGGTATGCGAAGATCCGCTCACAGGCCCTGGGCCCACGGGAATCGCTGGGCCTCATCGAGCGGTTGGCAGGAGAATTCCAGTGACTGGCACCCTGCGATGGTTCAAATCCAGCTACAGCAGTGACAGCGGAGGCGAGTGCCTCGAAGTGGCCTACGCGTGGCGTAAGTCCTCGTACAGCGACAACGGCGGCGGAAACTGCGTCGAAGTCGCCCACGAAGCCACCCGCGGAAACGTGGGCGCCGTCCTCGTCCGCGACTCCAAGAACCCCACCGGCCCTACCCTCACCGTCTCCGCCGGGGCCTGGACCGCCTTCCTCGCGGCGCGGACCACTCCCTATGCCCAAATGACGTGACTTTCCGGGAAACTGTCACACTCTTCCGCGCCCCACCTCCCCTCCGCCGCGCACTGATCGGCACGAACAGGTCCCCCGGCACATCGCGCCGACGCAGCCCGAAACGGGCACTGGCGGCTGACCTCTCCGCCTCGACAGCCGGCTAGTCGGCAGCGAGCAATGTTCGGGCCAGGGTGCGGAGTTCTTCGTCCTGATGGCTCTGTCCCGAAAGCGGCGAGTCATTGATCAGGCGGAGCGGGGAGAAGGCGAAGGAGCGAAGGGTGGGGCGGAGCTCCTCCGGGACCTGGCCAGTGGCAGCGAGGGCTTTGAGGGCGCGGAGTCCGACCGGAGTGGGGCCGACCAGCTCGGCGAGGACGGGGACGGCGCGTTCCGAGGAGCCGGTGATCCAGTGGAGAGCCTCGGCGGCCGCCATCCGGGTCCACTCGTGCCCTGCCCCCAGGCGGGGCTCGATGAGGGGCAGCAGCGGAGCGGCGGCGCTGCCCAGCGGCTCCAGAACGCTCAGATACCAGTGATTCTGGCCCGTGCCGGAAAGCATCCCTTCGAACGTGCGAAGGGCCAGATCGGCATCGTCGGTCAGCTGGTAGTGGGCCATGGCCGCTGCGGCGCGCAGCGAGAGGTCGGTGCTGTGTGCGGCCTCGCGCAGCAGGTCGGTGATCTCCCGTGTCGCGATGCCGTTGGCTCCGAGCCGACGGGCGGCAACGATGGCCGCACGGCGGGTCCGTAGACACGCGACGAGTTCCGGCAGAGCCTGGCGGGCGGCGGCGCCGAACGGCGCGAGAGCCCCGACCAGGGCGATGCCCTCATTGCCGGTGGCGCCCGCTGCCAGCTCACGGCGGATCACGGGTATCAGCTGTTCGGCCGCCTCGGGGAAGTGCCGTGCTGCCGCTGCGAGCAGTTGGGCGCTCGGGCGACGCAGTACCAGTTCCAGACCTCGGGGGTCACGGGAGTGCACCAGGGCGAGGAGCGCCGGCTCCGCGGCCTCTCCGTCGGCATCTGCCGCGTACCGGTGCAGTGTGTCGCGGAGATCGGCGGTCGGCTCGGGCAGGTGCTCTGTCCAGTGGCCGATGGCGCGCAGGCGGGAGGCAAGGGCTTGGGCGCTCCTCTGCTGAGGCAGGCCTGCCAGCAGCAGTTCCAGCACCGCCGGCTCCCGATCTCGCCAGGTCTCGGCGATCTCCTGGGCCAGCCAGGAACCGCGCGAGCCGATGTCTCCGGCGGTGATCCAGCGGGCGGCCACAGTGAGGCCGGCGTCCGGATCCCCGGTGAGCAGGCGTCCGAGTCGCTCCTCCTGGGTAGTGGTGTCCGACCAAGGGAAGTCGTCGTCCCCTGGATCGGGTTCGGCACCGTCCTCGGCGATCACATCCACCAGATCGGCCGGGTACGGCGGACCGGATCGTGCGAGGGCAAGCACGGCCGCCGCCAGTCTGACCTCGGGCAGCGGGCTGTGGAGTGCCGCTGTCTCCCGTCCGAACCGGGCAAGGGCGATCACCGCGTCCGCCCGCACCGCCGGGACGGGATCGGTGGCGTACACCTCGTCGAGCTGCTCCACGGCGGAGGCCAACTGTTCCGCTGGAAGCAGCTCGGCCACTGCCGCGACCGCCCGTAGCGCTGCCCGGCGCACCCCTCGATCGGTGTCCTCGAGACAGAACAGCAGCTCCGGGAGCACCTGGCAGAGCTCGACGCACACCGCGGCGACCGTACTGCTCGGCCAGTGCGGCAGGTCGGTGTCCGCCGGGTCGTGGTCGGCAAGGACAGCGAGCAGCATCAACAACTCGGCGCGCTTGGCCGGGGCGTGCCGTACGGCGTGCGCGAGGAACGGGACGGCAGGCGCCGACGCCGAGTAGACCGTGCCCTGGTGGTAGATGTTTCCGTAAAGCTCGTAGATCGCCTCGTCGGCCGCCTCCCCGTCGTCCTCGTAGAGCGCTTTGATCAGCTCGGGCACATCCTCGGCGGAACCGTAGGCGTGGGTCAGGGCATGCCACTGGACGCGGTCCAGCTCGGCGGGAGATCTCATGGTCCGCGCTCCTCAGCTGATCAGGTGCGCCGACGATATCGATCACCACCGACAGTCAAGGCCGCGTCCAGACCGATGGAGGGCCGTCATCCGCACCGCACGACCCACGTACGGGCAGGACCCACGCCGAGAAGGCGGAGTCCTGCCCGCAGAGGGCGGCCGGTGCGGTGAACCGCACCGGCCGCCCCGTCAGATCTCCGGAGAGGGCACCTGTCAGATGAACGAGTTGATCTCGATCGTCTCGTCGCGGCCCGGGCCCACGCCGATCGCGGAGATCGGGGCGCCGGACATCTCCTCCAGGGCCTTGACGTACGCCTGGGCGTTCTTCGGCAGGTCGGCGAAGGTCTTGGCCTTCGTGATGTCCTCCTGCCAACCCGGAAGGTACTCGTAGACCGGCTTCGCATGGTGGAAGTCCGTCTGGGAGTACGGGAGTTCCTCGACACGCTCGCCGTCGATCTCGTAGGCGACGCAGACCGGGATCTGCTCCCAGCCGGTGAGGACGTCGAGCTTGGTGAGGAAGAAGTCGGTCAGGCCGTTCACACGGGTCGCGTACCGGGCGATCACCGCGTCGAACCAGCCGCAGCGGCGGTCACGGCCGGTGGTGACACCGCGCTCGCCGCCGATGCGGCGCAGGGCCTCGCCGTCCTCGTCGAACAGCTCGGTCGGGAACGGGCCCGAGCCGACCCGGGTCGTGTACGCCTTCAGGATGCCGATGACGCGGCTGATCTTCGTCGGGCCGACACCGGAGCCCGTGCAGGCACCGCCCGCCGTCGGGTTCGACGACGTCACGAAGGGATACGTGCCGTGGTCGATGTCCAGCAGCGTGCCCTGCCCGCCCTCGAAGAGGACCACCTTGTCGTCGTCGAGCGCCTGGTTGAGGACCAGGACGGTGTCGGCGACGTACGGCTTGATCTTCTCGGCGTAGCCCAGCAGCTCCTCGACCACCTGGTCGACGGCGATCACACGCCGGTTGTACAGCTTCGTGAGCAGCTGGTTCTTGACGTCGAGGGCCGCTTCCACCTTCTGGGTGAGGATGGACTCGTCGTAGAGGTCCTGCACACGGATACCGACGCGGTTGATCTTGTCGGCGTAGGTCGGGCCGATGCCCCGGCCGGTCGTGCCGATCTTGCGCTTTCCGAGGAAGCGTTCCGTCACCTTGTCGACGGTGACGTTGTACGGCGTGATGATGTGCGCGTTTCCGCTGATCAGGAGCTTGGACGTGTCGACGCCGCGCTCGTTCAGACCGCTCAGCTCGGAGAGCAGGACCGACGGGTCGACGACGACACCGTTGCCGATGACGGGCGTACATCCGGGCGACAGAATTCCGGAAGGGAGAAGGTGGAGCGCATACTTCTGGTCACCTACGACCACCGTGTGGCCGGCGTTGTTGCCGCCCTGGTAGCGCACTACATAGTCCACCGAGCCGCCGAGCAAGTCGGTGGCCTTTCCCTTACCTTCGTCACCCCACTGAGCACCGAGCAGCACAAGTGCGGGCACGCGCGTACACCCCTTCCGGGCGGGGCATGTCCAGGGTCAGGGGGCGTACGCGGAGGGTCCACCGCCGCGTGCACCGCGACCATCGTTGGCCGCAACCGTCTGACCGGATGCCCCGGAATAGACGAAGCCCCTGGCGCAATAGCGCAAGGGGCTCTTGCACCAAGATGTTACCCGAGGAAGCGAGGCAGGACCGAGGTGGCGACTTCCGACCAGCTCCTTGTGGTCATCGACCCGGTCGCCCGTCACGGTGACGGTGAGTCGGTACGAATCGCGAAAGACGTGCTCAGCGCGGGTGCGGCGACGAAGGTATGCCTCCCGGAAGGCCCGGAGGAGTTCGCCCGGGCGCTGGGTCGCAGGGGGTCGCGGCGGCCGGTGGTCGTGGGCGACGACCGTGCGCTGCTCCGCGCGGTGACACTGCTGCACCGGCGGCGGGAGCTGGGCACGACGGGCCTGTCGCTGGTGCCGGTCGGGGCCGCGCTGTCACTGGCGCGATCCCTGGGGGTACCGACAGGGGCGGTGGCGGCGGCGCGGGCCGTGCTGGACGGGGTGGAGCGGCGGCTGGACCTGCTGGTGGACGACAGCGACGGGGTGGTCCTCGGCGATCTGCGGATCCCGTCCCTGCCGGCCCTTCCGTCCGGGCACGGAGCTCCGTCGGCCACCCGGGATGCCACACCGGTACGGCCGTGGCTGCGCATGCGCAAGTCCCTCGTGCGGACGCTGGCGGCGCGCCCGCCCCGGATCACGACGCCGCACGGGCCGTCCCGGCTGCGGGTCGAGGTCGACGGGGTGACGCTGGTCGACCTGGACCAGCCGGTGGAGGGGGTGTCCGTGACACCGGGAGATCCCGGGCTGGCCGAGGTCGAGGTGCGGCCTGTTTCGGTGGGGGCCGAGGCGGCACCGCTGCGGGCGGCCGGGCGCAGGGTGACGGTGTCGGGGGCGGATTTCCGCTACCGGGCGGACGCGGTGGTCAAAGGGCCGGTGCGGACGCGGACCTGGGTGGTGAGTGAGGGGGCGTGGGGGCTTACGCTGCCCGCCGCCACCGGGCGGACGGTGCCGGAGGAGCGGTAGCCGCCACCTCCGTCACCGCTCGCCTGTCGGCCGTGCTTCCACGGCCCGTGGACCCCTGAATCGCGTCTCAGCCCTGGCCGAAGGTCTTGTCGCGGTGCGCCCGCCAGCGCTCCATGACCTCCATGAGCTCGCCGTCGATGAACTCGAAGAAGGCGAGCGTCTCCGCCAGGCGCCGACCCGCCGGGGTCTCGGCTCCGAGGCCGTCGACACCCTCCCGCAGCGCGCGTTCCCAGCGCTTGATCACCGCGTCGCGGTTGGTGAGCGCCTCGTACCACTGGTTGCTGTGTACCCGGTAGCGCTCGCGCCGCGAGCCGGGTTCACGCTCGCGCGAGACCATGTGCTGCTGCGCCAGATAGCGCACGGCACCGGAGACCGCGGCCGGACTGACCTGGAGCTGTTCCCCGAGTTCGGCGGAGGTCATCGCGCCGGCGTCCGACGCGAGCAGCGCCACGAAGACCCGGGCCGGCATCCGTGGCATCCCGGCCTCGACGAGCTGCGCCGCGAAGCTCTCCACGAACGCAGAAACCGCCCCCGGGTCCCGCCCCGCCGCACTCGGTTCCGCCATCTCTCGATCATCTCCCCTGCTCGGCCGCCACTCCCGAGTGTATCCCGACAATTCACACGCTTCCTTAACTTCACAAGTTTCTGAAAGACGCGTACGTTCTGAACCATGACGAAGGCCATCACCGTCTCCGGACTGCACAAGGCGTTCGGGACGACCCACGCGCTGGACGGTCTCGACCTGCACGTCGAGACCGGCGAGGTGCACGGCTTCCTCGGACCGAACGGCGCCGGGAAGTCCACCACCATCAGGGTCCTGCTGGGCCTGCTGCGCGCCGACTCCGGCGCCGCCCAGGTACTCGGCCGGGACCCGTGGGCGGACGCGGTGGAACTCCATCGCCGGGTCGCCTACGTCCCCGGGGACGTCACCCTGTGGCGCAACCTCTCCGGAGGCGAGGTCATCGACCTGTTCGGCCGGCTGCGCGGAGGCCTCGACCGGCGACGCCGGGCGGAGCTGGTCGAGCGGTTCGAACTGGACCCGACGAAGAAGGGGCGGACGTACTCCAAGGGCAACCGGCAGAAGGTCGCCCTCGTCGCGGCCTTCGCCTCGGACGTCGACCTGCTGATCCTGGACGAGCCGACGTCGGGCCTCGACCCGCTGATGGAGGAGGTCTTCCAGCGGTGCGTCGAGGAGGAGCGCGACCGCGGCCGGACGATCCTGCTGTCGAGCCACATCCTGAGCGAGGTCGAGGAACTCTGCGACCGGGTGAGCATCATCCGCAAGGGGCGTACGGTCGAGAGCGGCTCGCTCGCCGACCTGCGCCATCTGACCCGGACGAGCGTCACCGCCGAACTCGCCGGGCCACCCAACGGGCTTGCGCACCTGCCCGGCGTCCACGACCTCGACGTCCAGGGTCGCCGCGTCCGGCTGCAGGTCGACACGGACAAGCTGGACGGGGTACTCCGGTCGCTGAGCGCGTCGGGCGTACGGTCGCTGACGTCGACACCGCCCACGCTGGAGGAACTGTTCCTGCGGCACTACCAGGACGACCGGGACGACCTCCAGGAGGAGGTGGCGGCCCGATGAGCGCCGCGACGCCGGCCCTCGCGGTACGGGCCGAAGGAGCCGGTCACCTGGCCGGCACCGGCACCCTGTTGAGGTTCGCCCTGCGCCGGGACCGGGTGCTGATCCCGGTCTGGGTCGCGGTGAACGCGCTGATGGTCCTGTCGATGCCGGGCACCCTCAAGGGCCTGTACGGCACTGCGGCCGAACGCGCCGACCTGGCCGGCCAGATGGCCACCAACGCCTCGCTGCGCGCCATGGTCGGACCGATCTTCGGCGAGTCGCTCGGCGCGCTCACCGCCTGGCGCGCCGGTGTGTACGCCGGACTGCTCGCCGCGGTCATGAGCCTGCTCGTCGTCGTACGGCACACCCGGGACGAGGAGGAGAGCGGACGGCAGGAACTGATCTCGTCGGCGATGGTGGGGCGACGCGCCCCGCTGACGGCGGCGCTGCTGGCCGCGGCGGTCGCGAACGGCGTACTGGCGCTACTGATCACCGGGGGCTTGGCCAGCCAGGGCCGGACCGGGGCACTGGCGCTGGGGCTGGGTATCGCCGGGGTGGGCATGGTGTTCGCCACGATGACGGCGATCGTCGTCCAACTGACCGAGAGCGCACGGCTGGCGCGCGGGCTGACGGGCGCGCTGCTGGGCGCCGCGTTCGTGCTGCGTGCGGCGGGCGACGCGGCGGCCGACGACGGCTCGTCCGCCCTGACCTGGCTCTCCCCGCTCGGCTGGCTGGAGAACGTGCGGTCGTACGCCGGTGAGCGCTGGTGGGTGCTGCTGCTGTTCGCGGCGGCGGCACTGGTCCAGGGCACGGTGGCGTACGTCCTGGCCGGCCGCCGTGACCTCGGTATGAGCTTTCTGCCCACCCGGTCGGGCCCGGCCATCGGCCGTCTGGGCTCGGTGGGCGCCCTGGCCTGGCGGCTGCAGCGCGGCAGTGTGCTGGGCTGGAGCATCGGCTTCTTCGTCGCCGGGGCCGTCTACGGCGGGATGACGGACGGAGCGACCGACCTCGTCGGCGACAACGACAAGACCCGCGAGATCTTCCAGCGCATGGGCGGCCAGTCCGCGCTCACGGACGCGTTCCTCGCCGCGATGGTGGGGATCATGGGCCTGGTCGCGGCCCTGTACATCGTGGCGGCCGTACTGCGCCTGAACGGTGAGGAGACATCGGGACGCGCGGAGCCGGTGCTGGCGAACGCGGTGGGCCGGCTGCGCTGGGCCGCCGGTCATCTGGTGATCGCGTTCGGCGGCGCCGCGCTGATCATGCTGCTGGCGGGCCTGGGTTTCGCGGCGGGCTACGGCAGGAAGGCCGGCCCGATCCTGGGCGCCTGCCTGGTGCAGTTGCCCGCGGTGTGGGTGATCGGTGGGATCGCGGTCCTGCTCTACGGAGTGCTGCCGCGGGGTGCGGTGGCGGCGTGGGGCGTGGCGGGGGCGGCGCTGCTGATCGGCTGGGTGGGGCCCGCGCTGAACATGCCGCGGATCGTGCTGGACCTGTCGCCCTTCGGGCATCTGCCGAAGCTGCCGGGTGGGGGGATGGCGTGGGGGCCGGTGCTGACGCTGACCGGGATCGCCGTAGCGCTGGTGGCCGGCGGGCTGGTGGGGTTGCGGAGGCGGGACATGAGCAGCTGATGACCGGCTCGTCAGTCGACGTACTGCTTGAGTTCCTCGGTGTCGAGTTCGATACCGACGGGGTCGGGGAGGACGACCTTGCCACCGAGCCTGACCACACTGATGTGTCGGTATCCGTGCTCAAGGTCAGGGTCCGTGTGCACGAGGATCGAGAGGTCGTCCCGGTCGACCAGCAAGTAGACGGGGATGCCCGCCTCGGCATACGCCTTGGGCTTCTCCACGCGGTCGCGGTTGTGGGTGTCCGAGTCGTACGAGGTGATCTCGACCGCCATCAGGACACCGTCGGGGTCGGCCCAGTCGCCCTGCCCACTGAAGTAACCGATCGGTGCAAGCAAGGCGTCAGGCCGGGCACGGCCCTTGCGGTACGCCTCCACCTTCAGTCCTTGGGCCGTCGTGTTGAGGGTGAGTTCGGGCCGTGCTTGCTTGCACCGGAAGGCCAACCACATCGCGATCTCGCCATGGTTGCCGTTCGTCACCTTCTTGACCCCGATCCGTCCGCCGATGAACTCCAAACTGACTGTCTCGTCCACACGGGCGGCGAATTCGGCGATCTGCTCGAACACGTCCACTGACATCTGAGACGACGCGTGCTCTGCCATAACCGACATGCTGCCTCCCTTCGCAGGCACGCACCAGCTTGCCGAGCCGCCGGCGACCATCGGCCCGGATCCCGGCGCGCTCATCCGAACGGGTGATCAGCCGATCTCCACACTCAGCCCCTTCAGCCCCCTGATCACGAAGTTCGGCTTCCGCTCCGGCTCCGCCGCCAGGCGCAGGGTCGGGGCCTTCTCCAGCAAGGCCGTCATGGACGCCGCCAGTTCGATGCGGGCCAGGGGCGCGCCGATGCAGTAATGGATGCCCGCGCTGAAGGAGATGTGCGGATTGTCGCCGCGGGTCAGGTCCAGTTCCTCCGGGACGTGGAAGACGGCCGGGTCGTGGTTCGCCGAGCCGAACAGCATCGCGATCTCCGCGCCCCGCGGGATCACCGTGCCGTCGATCTCGATCTCGTCAAGGACCCAGCGTTCGAAGAGCTGGAGCGGGGTGTCGTAGCGCATCAGCTCCTCCACGGCGGACGGGACGAGCGAGTGGTCCGCGCGCAGCGCCGCCAACTGGTCCGGGTGGCGGAAGAGCGCCCACCAGCCGTTCACCGTCGCGTTCACCGTGGCCTCGTGCCCGGCGTTCAGCAGCAGCACGCAGGTCGAGATCATCTCCTGCTCGGTGAGGCGGTCGCCCTGGTCGTGGGCCGCGATCAGCCCCGAGATCAGGTCGTCATCCGGCTCCCTGCGGCGCGCCGCGATCAGCTCCCGGAGGTAGTCCGAGAACTCGACCGACGCCCGCACCGCCCTGCGTGCCGTCTCCTGCGGCGGGTTCAGCTCGTACATCCCGCAGATGTCCGCCGACCAGGGCCGCAGCTGTGCGCGGTCGGCCTCGGGGATGCCCAGCATCTCGGCGATCACCGCGACCGGCAGCGGCTCGGCGACATCGGTGAGCAGATCGCCGCCGCCCGCCGCCACCAGGCGGGAGACCAGGTCGCCGGCCAGCCCGTGCACATACGGCTTGAGCTGCTCCACGATCCGCGGTGTGAACGCCTTCGACACCAGGCGCCGGATGCGGGTGTGGTCCGGCGGTTCCAGGTCCAGCATGCCGTGGTCGTTCAGCGTGTGGAACGGCTCCTGCTCGGGCGGCGGCGCCGTCCGTCCGAAGTCCTCGTGCGTGAACCGGTGCCGATAGGTCCGGCCGAGGCGCCTGTCACGCAGCAGCGCCGACACGTCCGCGTGGTGCGGGACCAGCCACTGGCCGCTGGGCTCGTAGTAGTGCACACGGCCGCGCGCACGCAGTTCGGCATAGGCGGGGTACGGGTCGGCGACGAACGCCGGGTCCCACGGGTCGAAGGCGGGATCGGAGGGGGCTGCCATGTCCGGACGCTAGCCCGGTCCACCCCGCTTTGACCAGATGTGCCTCGCCGCCGATGCCTCGGCAGGGTCAGCCCGGTGTCACCAGTCTGGCCTCGTAGGCGAACACCGCGGCCTGGGTGCGGTCGCGCAGGCCCAGCTTCACCAGGATGCGGCCCACATGCGTCTTGATCGTGGACTCGGCGACCACCAGCCGCTCGGCGATCTCCGCGTTGGACAGTCCCTTCGCTATGAGGACCAGGACCTCTGTCTCCCGCTCGGTCAGATCTCCGTACGCCGCCTGCGCGTTGGGGCCCGGCCGCGCGGGCAGCTTCGAGAACTCCGCGATCAGCCGCTTGGTCACCGAGGGGGCCAGCAGGGCCTCGCCGGACGCCACCACCCGTATTCCTTCGGCGAGTTGGCGGGCTGAGGCGTCCTTGAGGAGGAAGCCGGAGGCGCCCGCCCGCAGCGCCTGGTACACGTACTCGTCGAGGTCGAACGTCGTCAGCACGAGCACCTTCGCCGACCCGTCCGCGGCGACGATCTCCCGGGTCGCCTCGATGCCGTTCATCTCGGGCATGCGGATGTCCATCAGCACGACGTCCGGGGCCAGTTCACGGACCCGCTCGACGGCCTCCCGCCCGTTGACCGCCTCCCCGACGACCTCGATGTCCGGCATCGCCCCGAGCAGGACCGAAAAGCCCTCCCGGACCATCATCTGGTCGTCGGCGATCAGTACGCGGACGGTGCCACTCGTCACGCGGGGTCCTCCGCGGGAGCCGCCGGCAGGAACACCGTCACCTCATACCCTCCGTCGTCCGTTGCGGCCGCCGTCATCTGGCCGCCCAGCATCGAGACCCGCTCCCCCATGCCGGTGATGCCGTGCCCCGCCCCGTGCGTGGACTTCTCCAGCATGACCTGTGGCGGCGGGCCGTTGACTATACGCAGGCCCAGCCCGCCGAGCACATAGCCGATCTCCACGCGGGCCGTGGCGCCGAGCGCGTGCCGCAGCGCGTTGCTGAGGGCCTCCTGGACGATGCGGTACGCCGACAGCTCCACGCCCTGCGGGAGTTCACGCACCGCGCCCGTCGTCACCTTCTCGACGGTCAGGCCCGCGTCCCGCACATTGGCCAGCAGGGCGTCCAAGTCGGCCAGGGTGGGCTGGGGGGCGTCCGGGGCCTCGTAGTCCTCCGCCCGTACGACACCCAGGACGCGGCGCAGTTCGGTCAGGGCGGCCACGGCGTTCTCCCGGATCGTGACGAAGGCCTTCTCCAGTTCCGGCGGCGGGTTCTCCACTCGGTAGGGCGCGGCCTCCGCCTGGATGGCGACCACGGACATGTGATGGGCGACCACGTCGTGCAACTCGCGGGCGATCGTGGTGCGTTCCTCCAGCAGGGTGCGGCGGGAGCGCTCGTTCGCCGTCTCCGTCTGGTGGGCGGTCACCTCCTTCGCGGCGGCGCGACGGATGTGCCAGACGGTGATGGCCAGGAGGATGAGGGCGGAGAAGATCAGCATGGGCGGGGTGTCGGTGCCGACATGGGCATGGCCGAAGAAACTCTCTTCGAAGAAGCCGTAGGCCAGGGTGATCATCCACATCCACGCCGCCGTACGCGGCCGGGTACGTATCGCGACGACGATCAGCACAGCCATATAGGAGATGACACTGCCGGGCCTCCATGGCCAGGCGTCCGATTGCGCGCCTCCGACCGCCGAGACCGCGGTCGCTGCGAGGGCCAGCCAGAAGGCCCCGACCGGGCGAGCCAGCGTCAGCAGCACCGGGACCAGGGCCAGCACGCTGTACAGCCCGGCCATCGCGCCTCTGTCGCCGTTTCCCCAGGCCACCAGCATCGCGATCAGGCCTGCCGCCGACACCACGACGTGCGGGGTCCAAGCCGCGTACTCCCGCATACGGCCGGTCAGCCGCCTGGTCACGGGGCCGTCGACGCTCATGCGGGGCAGCGGCCGATAGGCGAAGGCGTCATGGAACAGGTCCTGCCGCAGCCCGCGCAGGGCGTCCATGGCCAGCCGGTACTCCGGGGCGTGCGGCTTGGCCCCGCCTCCCGGTGGCGTCGTCTGCGTCTGGGTCGTCTCGGTCACGTTCACCAAGGTAGGCGCGGTGAGGGGCGCCGTCGTCCCCAGTGAGGAGGGTCCCCGGCGGTCCGTCTCAAGTACTACGGGGAGGAGGGGCCCGGCCGTCCGACGGCCGGATTCAGTATCCCGACGGCCGCACCAGCCCCGACTCATAGGCGAACACCGCCGCCTGGGTGCGGTCGCGCAGGCCCAGCTTCACCAGGATGCGGCCCACATGCGTCTTCACCGTCTGCTCGGCCACGACAAGCCGTTCGGCTATCTCCGCGTTCGACAGGCCCTGGGCGATGAGGGCGAGTACCTCCGTCTCCCGCTCGGTGAGATCCCCGACGCGCGCCTTGAGCGGGGCCCGTGGCGTGCTGTCGAGGCGGGAGAACTCGGCGATCAGACGCCGGGTGATCCCGGGAGCGAGAAGTGCGTCGCCCGCCGCCACCACCCGTACGGCCTCGGCGAGTTGCTCGGCGGAGGCGTCCTTCAGCAGGAAGCCGGAGGCGCCGGCGCGCAGGGCGTCGTAGACGTACTCGTCGAGGTCGAAGGTGGTGAGCACCAGGACCCTGGGATGCGGGCTCTCCTCGGTGATCCGACGGGTCGCCTCGATGCCGCTGAGCTCGGGCATGCGGATGTCCATCAGGACGACGTCCGGGGCGAGTTCGGCGACCCGGGCGATCGCGTCCCTGCCGTCGACGGCCTGGCCGACGACCTCGATGTCGGGCTGGACGTTGAGCAGCACCGTGAAGCCCTGCCGGACCATCATCTGGTCGTCGGCTATCAGTACGCGGATCGTGCCACTCGTCATCGGTTCTTCTCTCCTGTCGGGCCGGTGGGCTCGTCGTGGGGTGGGAGTTCTGCCGGGCTGGGAAGGAAGCACGCCACGGCGAAACCGCCGCTCGCCGTCTTGGACGTGACGAGGGTGCCGCCGAGCATCGTGGCGCGCTCCCGCATTCCGAGCAGGCCGTGACCCGCGCCCGGGGAGGGTGCAGCCGGGCGTGTGGGGCGTGAGTTGACGACCCGCGCCTGCAGGCCCCGTGGGAAGTAGCCGAGTTCGACGCGGACGGTGGAGCCGGGGGCGTGCCGCAGCGCGTTGCTGAGGGCCTCCTGGATGATCCGGTACGCCGACAACTCCACGCCGGACGGCAGCGGGCGCACCTCGCCGGTGATCTCCGTCAGGACCTCCAGGCCGGCCGCGCGGGTGTTCTCCACCAGGGCGTCGAGCCGGTCGAGGGTGGGCTGAGGGGAGTCGGGAGCGGCGCCGGTGCCGCTGCCGATGCCGTACGGGTCCCCGGGATTCTCCGAACGCAGGACGCCGAGGACGCGGCGCAGTTCGGTGAGGGCCTCCAGCGCGTTCTTGCGGATGCCGTCCAGGTTCTCCCTCAGTTCGTCGGGAGGGTTCTCCACCAGGTGCGGGGCGACCTGGGCCTGGATGGAGATGACCGACATGTGGTGCGCGACGACGTCGTGCAGTTCGCGGGCGATGCGGCTGCGCTCCTCCAGGAGGGTGCGGCGGGCGCGCTCCTCGGCGGTGACGGTGCTCAGTTCGACGAGTTGTGTGCGGGCCTCGCGCCGGCCGCGCAGTGCGCTGCCGACGAGGAGAACGATGGTGAAGATGACCAGCGCCGCCGGCGCGGTCCGTTCGTACCTCACTGGGGCGGGGGCGCTCAGGACGGTCACCAGGGCGGTCAGCGCGAGGACCTCGGCACAGACACGGGTGCGAGCCCGCAGGGCGAGCAGAAACAGCACGAGGGCGCACGTGATGATGCCCGGCGCGGTCCAGGGCCATGGCGGCATGGGGGTCGGATGCGGTGGTCGGGGGGCCGGAAACTGACCTGGCAGGACGAGCGGGGTCCTCGGAGCGGTCTGGGTGGTCACGAACATCGCCGCCAGCGACAGCCACCAGGCGGGCAGCGGACGCCACAGGGCGAGCACGACGGCCCCGCCCTGCGCGAGACCGAACGCCATACCGAATCCGCCGGTCAGGCCATAGTCGTCGTCCAGTTCCCCCGGCACCGCGCCCATCAATATGAGCGCGATCATGCAGTACAGGACGTGCGGCGCCCAGCGGAACCGGCGCGGGCGCGACAGCGGCGGAAGCGGGGCGGCGACGAACGTCCACAGGTCGTCCCGCAGGACGCGCAGCAGGCCCAGGCCGCGCAGGGCCCACCCTTTGTTCGAGCCGCCCTCGGGCCGGGGCGCACCGCCCCCCGGTTCCGCCGGTTCTGTGTGCCGCGCCTCGTCCACCCCCACCCGGCCAACCCTAGGCACTGTCGATCACCCTGACTATGGGCGGCCGGACCTGTGGACGGCCACCACCCGGGAACCGCGGCGGCCCCTGGCCCGGCGCGGCCCCTGTTCATGGATGCGGAAGGCGGACCAGCAGACGGCGAGGGCCAGGGCGAACACCGGCAGCCAGGCCAGACGGGCGGCCACCCAGCCCAGGCCGTCCGGGGTGGTGTGCAGGCCTGGAAGCCGGCCCGCGAGCAGACCTGTTGCGGTGGTCGCCATCAGGGCCGTCTGATGCCAGAGGAAGATCGTCATCGCGGAGAGGTTCACCAGTGCCACCGCCGCCCAGGCCAGAGGGCGGCGCATCGCGCGGCGCAGCGGTTCCCGCAGCAGCAGTGCCAGTCCGCACTGGGCCAGGCCGAAGGTGACCGCGGCCAGGGTCGGCGGGTTGAGGTTGGAGACCGCGGCGCCCGGGACTCCGACCATCGACGCCGGGTAACCGGCCCACACCACCAGCGCCGCGGTGGCCGCCGCGCCGCCCGCCAGCAGCACCCAGCCCGCGCGGCGGCCGTTCAGCTCGCCGCGCGCCCAGCTCGCGCCCAGCGTGTACGGCACGAGCCAGCCCGCGGCCAGGTTCACCCAGCCGAGCCAGGACGGGCCGCCGAGCCCGAAGCGGACGATGTCCACATGGAGAACGACGGCCAGCGGCCACAGGGGGTTGAGGCGGGTCAGCAGCGGTGTCGCGGCTGTCAGCGCGGCGAAGACCAGGAGGAACCACATCGGTGACAGGGCGAGCTTCACCAGGGTGTGGACGGTGTCGGCGTCCGCGCCGGACACGAGCAGGCAGCCCGTCGCGACCGTCCACAGCGTCAGGACCGCCGCGACGGGCCGGAACAGACGGGTCAGACGGGTGCGCAGCCACTGCCCGTATGTGACGCCCCGCGCGCGTGCCGCTGCGTATCCCTTCGTCGCCACATGTCCGCCGACCAGGAAGAACACGGCGAGCGTCTGGAACGCCCAGGAGATCGGGGCCAGCCAGGGCATGAAGTGCAGCGGGCTCGCGGTGTGCAGGGCGCCGCCGTCCGGGACCAGGGCGGTCACCAGCCAGTGGCCCAGGACGACGCCGAGGATCGCGAAGGCCCGCAGGGCGTCGATCGCGCGGTCCCGCTCCACGGGGGTGGCGGCGTCCATGCGACGGGCCGCGGTGCGCAGGGAGCCGAGCCCGGTGCGGCCGGATGCGGCCGGTACCCGTGGCGGCCTGATGCGGTCGACGGCTGTGGGGGCGTGCACATATGCGCTCATCCCGCTGAGGGCCGGGTGGCGCCGGATCCGGTCACGCATGGGTCACCTCCGGGCTCTCGCCGAGAACGATCCGAGTCAGGTTGGCCAGGCTGGTCGAGCCCGGCTTGAAGTAGTCGCTGTGGCCGCCGTCGCCCGCGGCGAAGACATGGGCGCCGTACTCCGGGGACACCGGGTCCGTGCCGAAGCCGACGGTCGTGCCGAACAGGCCCACCCGGGTGTGGGGCACATCGGCGATCCAGTCGTCTGCACCGCGGGCCGCCCAGACGCGGGCACGGGTGTGCAGGGCGGCGGCGGAGTCCACGCCGGTACCGGGACTGCCGACCAGGACGATGTCCTGGACCTCCGCGGCGGCGGCCGTGCGGGCGCAGACGACCGTGCCGTAGGAGTGGCACAGAAGGGAGACACGGGGCAACGGGCCGACCATGCGGCGTAGTTCACGCAGGAACCGCTCCAGTCGCGGGGCGCCCTGCTCGGCCCGGCTCGTCGTGAGCACGGCGGTGCTGAGCATGCGGGGCGTGTCGTAGCCGAGCCAGGCGATGACGGCGGTGCGCGGGCCCGTCCGCTGGTGCAGGGCGAGCGCGCCCGCGTGCAAGCGCCCGAACGTCTCCAGCGTCGTGTCGGTCCCCGGGACCAGGACCGCTATGTGCTCGGCCGCGGCCAGGTCGCCGAAAACCTCGATCGCCTGGCCCGTGCCCCGGCCGTCGAAGGCCAGGAGGTTCCGGGACGGGGAGGCCATGGCGTGGTCCGCCGTGGCGCGGCCGTGATCGCCGTGGGCCGCGGCCATCCGCGATGCCTCGGCGGCGTTGGCGCGGTTCGCCGCGTACGTCCCGGGGAGTGTGGCCGCCGACAGCGGGGCGAGCGTCGCCGGGGGCGGGGCCGGGATCGGGGGGCGCGTAGCGGCGGAGAGGGGAGCGACGACGACGCTCACGACCAGCGCGGCGAGCAGAGCGCGCCGGAGGCGGCCAAGGCGCCGGCGGCGACCGCGCCCGGCGCCGCCCACGGGACCGGCTGTCTCTTCCCGGTGAGCGGGCCCCGGCTCCCCGCAGGCCCCCTGATCTCCGTGGCCGTTCGTCGCCGCCCCGTTCCCGGCCGCGGCCACGGCCGGTCCGCTCCCCCGGAACCCCATGTCGTCCTTCCCTTCCGTCGGCTCATCGGCCCTTCACGGAAAGGAAGTTACGGAGCGTGATGCGTCGTCGGCATCACGCCGGGGAACTCACCTCAGGGGTAGCTCTCAGGTATTACGGGTATGACCGGGGCCCTCCGACCGGCCCGACGGCAGCCCGCATTCGCCCTGGTCGAAGGTGATGTGACGCTTCGGCGGCTGCTACCACGCCAACTGCGCGATCTCCTCCGCCACCACCGCGCATGCGTCCGCCGCCGGGTCGATCAGCGGGAAGTGGCCGACATCCTCCAGCAGGGTGAGCCCGACGACCTCGCCCGCCTTCGCCGCCGCGTCCGCGTACGACTCGGCGACCGCCTGCGGGACCACGATGTCCGTACGCCCCTGGACGAGCGTCGTGGCGATACCGGTGGGAAGCAGCAGAGCCGGGTCCGCATACGGCCGGCGCTCGGCGAACAGGGCCTGCCCGCCAAGGAGTTGGCCCGCGGCGCCCGCACACACCGCCAGCTTCTCGGCGATGTGGAAATCCGCGATCGGAGCGAGCGCCACGACGCCGCGCAGCGGGGCCGGGCGGTCCGTGCGCCACGGGGCGCCCTGCGGAAGGACGTGGCGGGCCGCGGCCCACAGCGCGAGGTGGCCGCCCGCCGAGTGACCGGTGATCACCATGCGGCGCGGATCGGCCTGCGGCAGCGCGTCGCGCACAAGCGCCGGAAGCGCGTCGAACGCGGCCGCGACGTCGTCGAACGTGTCCGGCCAGCGGCCCGCGACCGGCGTCGCGCCCTCAGCCTGGTCCACGGCGCCCCGGCGGTACTCGACGTTGGCCACGGCGAAGCCGCGGCGGGCCAGGAAGTCCGCGAAGGGAGTCATGTGGCGGCGGTCGTACGGCGCCCGCCAGGCACCGCCGTGCAGGACGACGACGAGAGGGGCGAGGCCTCCCGGCCCCGCCATCGCTCCGGTCTGCTGCGTCTCCCGCGGGACATAGAAGTCGATCACCTGGTCCGGGTGATCGCCGTACGAGGCGGTGCTGTCGGGGTCCACCGGCGGGTGCGAGAAGGCGGACGCCTCTTCCGCGGCGTCACGCGCGGCGGCGTCGGCGGACGCGTCGTCCGGTTCTGCGGAATCGCGGCGCGCGGCGGCCTCCGACATGCTCCAACCTCTCAGCGGCAAAACGGAATTCGGTACGTGGTGGCCGAAAGACGATCGGCCGTTGGCGGGGACGGTATCAGGCGGTTGACGTGCGCCCTCACGGGGTTGTCACGCACGGTGAAGGTCCGGCGGTCCTGCGGTGGCGGGCGGCCTTCTGGAAGCCGGTGGCGGGCACGGTGTCGTCGCCGTGCCCGCCCCTGCCCGGGAATCCCCGGTGCGTCACCGCACCCTCGTGGAGCGGCCCCTCAGTCCAGGATCCCCGCGAGGATCCGGGCCGCCCGCTCCACGTCCGCGAAGCCCACGTACAGCGGTGTGAAGCCGAACCGCAGCACATCCGGCGGCCGGAAGTCGCCGACCACGCCGTTCTCGATCAGCCGCTTCATCACATCGCCCGCGTCCGGGCAGCGCACTGCCACCTGGCTGCCCCGCTCCGCGTGCGCGGCAGGCGTCAGCGACTCGACCGCACCCTCGGGGACGTACGCCGCCACGCACTCCAGGAAGAAGTCCGTGAGCGCGAGGGACTTGGCGCGCACGGCGTCGATCGGGACGCCGTCCCAGACCTCCAGCGCCGCCTCCAGGGCGAGCATGGACAGGATGTCCGGGGTACCGACCCGGCCGCGCGGCGCGCCCGCCGCCGGTGCGTAGTCCGGGCGCATACCGAAGGGTTCCGCGTGCGAGTTCCAGCCCGGCAGCGGGGAGTCGAAGCGGTCCTGCAGTTCCCGGCGCACATACAGGTACGCCGGTGAGCCCGGCCCCCCGTTCAGGTACTTGTAGGTGCAGCCGACCGCCAGATCGACCCCGTGCTCGTCCAGGCCCACCGGCAGCGCGCCCGCGCTGTGGCACAGGTCCCAGACGGCGTACGCGCCCGCCTCGTGCACGGCGGCCGTCAGGGACGGCAGGTCGTGCAGCCGGCCCGTGCGGTAGTCGACGTGGTTCAGCAGCACCGCCGCCGTCCGGCCGGTCAGCGCTTCGGGCACCTGCGCCGGGGTCACCGGGCGCAGGGTGCATCCCGTCATCCGGGCCGCGGAGCCGGCGATGTACCCGTCCGTCGGGAACGTCGTCGCGTCGATCAGGATCTCGTCCCGGCCGTCCCCGTCACCGGCGGCCATGCGCACGGCCGCCACCAGCGCCTTGAAGACGTTGACGCTGGTCGAGTCGCCGACCACGATCTGCCCGGGTGCCGCCCCGACCAGTGGGGCGATCCGGTCGCCGATCCGCTCCGGCGCCGTCCACCAGCCGCTCTCCTCCCAGGAGCGGATCCGCAGCGCTCCCCACTGCCTGCGCACGACGTCCTCCATGCGGCCCGGCACGGCTGCGGGCAGCGCGCCCAGCGAGTTACCGTCCAGGTAGACCGCCTCGTCGAGCACGAACTTCGCCCGCAGTCCGGCCAGTTCGTCGGCAGCGTCCAACTGCCGTGCCTTCGTCATCAGTTCAGACATAGGACCGCGCCGTCCACAGCTCGGGGAACACGTTCTTCTGCGCCCTCTTCTCCAGCCAGGCCACCCCGGCGGAGCCGCCCGTGCCCGGCTTGGCGCCCATCGCACGCCGGGTGGCCGTCAGATGGTCGTTGCGCCAGCGCCACACCAGCTCGGCGACATCGGTCAACGCCTCGCCGAGCCGCGCGAGTTCGTCCGCCTGATCGCCGCGGTAGAGGTCGGCCCACACCGCCTCGACCTGCTCCGACGGCTCGTAGCGCCGCGAGACGTCGCGCGTGAGCACGGCGTCCGGGATCGCGTGGCCGCGGCGCGCGAGCAGCCGCAGCACCTCGTCGTACAGGCACGGCTCGTGCAGCGCCTTCTCCAGCTCGGCGTGGACGCGCGGTGCGCCCCGGTGCGGGACGAGCATGGACACCGACTTCTCGCCCAGCAGGAACTCCATGCGGCGGTACATCGCCGACTGGAAGCCGGATCCCTCGCCGAGGGCGGAGCGGTAGGAGTTGAACTGGGCGGGCGTCAGCTGCGCCAGGGGCCGCCAGGACGCGTTCAGCGCCTCCAGCTCCCGTACGGATCTCTTCAGCGCGTCGATCGCCGCCGGTACCCGGTCCTCGCGCAGGGCGCAGGCGGCGGTCTCCCACTCATGGACGATGACGGTGAACCACAGCTCCATCACCTGGGTGGTGACCAGGAAGACCATCTCCCCCGGATCGTCGGAGAGGGTGTGCTGGAGGTGGGTGAGCACGTCCGCCTTGACGTAGTCCTCGTACGGCGTCGTGCCCTGGAAGTCGAGATGCGGGGTCTCGGGCTCCTGAGTCTCGTGGGACTGATGAGCCTGGTGGGACATCGCTGTCTCCTGTGGTGTGCTCCGGGTAGCGGTCCGCCCCTGCCGATGCCGGCACGGGGGCCCCGGTCCCCACCCGCATCCTGCGCAAGACGTCCGGGCACCGCAAGGCCCGCCCGGCCGGGGGCGGGCCTGGAGCACTCTTGGGGACTAACCGAGCGTCTGGGCGGCCGTCGGCGAGGAGTCCTTGAGGAACTGCGTGCAGCGCTCGTACTCCTCCTGCTCGCCGATCCCCTGCGCGGCGCGGGCGAGGGCGTGCAGGGCGCGCAGGAAGCCGCGGTTGGGCTCGTGCTCCCAGGGGACGGGCCCGTGGCCCTTCCAGCCGCTGCGCCGCAGTGCGTCCAGGCCGCGGTGGTAGCCCGTACGGGCGTACGCGTACGACTCGACGACCGCGCCGCGCTCGAAGGCCTCGTCGGCCAGCTGGGCCCAGGCGAGCAAGGAGGCGGGGTAGCGGCCGGCGACGTCGGTGGGCGCCGCACCGGTCGCGAGAAGCTCGCGCGGCTCCGGGTCGTCGGGGAGGTGGGTCGGGGGCGGGCCCCCGAGGAGGTTCTCGTGGAGAGTCATGGTTCCAGTGTGAAGCACCGCCCCAGGGCCGAGACCGACGATGCGGCATCTCACTCGGCCTGCCCCGCGTCGGGCGTCCCCGGTCCCCGGCGCGGCTCCAGCGGCGGAGCCGTCACACAGCCGTGGGTGCGGCATTCGGGACGGCGGCCGTCCGGGACCGGACGGCGTACGGTCGCGAAGGCGAGCACCGCCCCGGCCACCAGGACACCCGCGCCCATCGGCATCGCACGCCGGAACGCGGCGTCGAAGGCGTCCGCCGAGCGGTACGCCTCCGGTCCCATCCCGGCGAGCAGCGGCAGCGCGGCCACCGCGACCAGGCCGGCCGCGCGGGCCGCCGCGTTGTTGATGCCGCTGGCCAGGCCGGCCTGAGCGGTGTCCACGGAGGCGAGCACGGTGGCGGTCAGGGGCGCGACCAGGGTGACCATGCCCGCGCCCATGACCAGCAGGGCGGGAAGGACGTCGACGGCGTACGAGGCGCCCTTGCCGACGCGCAGCATCAGCAGCAGTCCCGCCGCGCACAGCAGGGGGCCGACGGTGAGCGGGATGCGCGGGCCGATGCGCTCGGCGAGGGCGCCCGAGCGGGCCGAGAACAGGAGCATGAGGGCGGTTGTGGGCAGCAGTGCCGTACCGGCTTTGAGCGCGGAGTAGCCCGCCACCACCTGGAGCTGGAGCGCGGTGAGGAAGAAGAAGCCGCCGAACGCCGCGTAGACGCAGAGGGTCACCAGGTTGACCGCGGTGAACTGGCGGGACGCGAAGACGGCCGGCGGCATCATCGGGTTGCTGCGGTGCTTCTCGACGTACACGAAGGCGACGCCCGCGGCCACGCCCGCGACCGCCGTGACGACCACGGCCGGGGAGCCGCCACGGGCCTCGATGAGCGCGTAGGTCACCAGGGCGAGGGACAGGGCGCCCAGGGCGGCGCCGAGGACGTCGAACCGGCCGCGCGCGCGGCCGCCCGCGGACTCGGGGACGTGCCGCAGCGCGATGGGGGCGCACACCAGCGCCAGCGGGACGTTGAGCAGGAACACCCAGCGCCAGCCGGGGCCGTCCACCAGCCAGCCGCCGAGGAACGGGCCGACGGCCGCGCCGATGCCGCCGAAGCCGGACCAGAGGCCGACCGCCCGTGCGCGGTCGTCGGGGTGGAACGACGCCTGGATGAGCGCGAGCGAGCCGGGGGTGAGCAGGGCGCCGCCGATGCCCTGCAGGGCGCGGGCGGCGATGAGGACGCCGGTACTGGGGGCGAAGCCGCACAGGAGCGAGGCGGTCGCGAACCAGACGACTCCGAGGACGAAGATCCTGCGGCGGCCGAAGTGGTCGCCGAGAACACCGCCGAGCAGGAGCAGCCCGGCGAGCGTGACCAGGTAGGCGTTGACGGTCCACTGCAGGGCGGCGAGGCTCGCGTCGAGGTCGCGGCCGATGTGGGGCAGGGCGACGTTGACGACGGTGGAGTCCACCAGAACCATGCTGGAGCCGAGCACGGTCGTCAGCAGGATCCACTTCCCCTGGGGAGAGCCGAACCTGACGGCGGGGGCCGGCCGCGCGACGACAGCCATGGTGCGATCATCCCGCGCCGGCCGTCTTCGGGCCAGGTGTGCGACGAGCCCGGCGCAACGGTGGCGCCGGGCTCGTCGGGACGTCTACCGGAGGGGGAACGCCGGTTACTTGATCCTCATGCCCGTCGAGCGGAGGTTGCCGCAGGCCTCGACGACACGCTTCGCCATCGACGCCTCGGCCAGCTTGCCCCAGGTGCGCGGGTCGTACGTCTTCTTGGAGCCGACCTCGCCGTCGACCTTCAGGACACCGTCGTAGTTCTTGAGCATGTGGTCGGCGACCGGACGCGTGAAGGCGTACTGGGTGTCGGTGTCGATGTTCATCTTGACCACGCCGTTCTCCAGCGCCGTCAGGATCTCCTGCTCGCTGGAGCCGGAGCCGCCGTGGAAGACGAAGTCGAACGGCTTGCTGCCGGCCGGCTTGCCGTACTTGGCGGCGACGCCCTCGTTGAGCTCCTTCAGCAGCTCGGGGCGCAGGACCACGTTGCCCGGCTTGTACACGCCGTGCACGTTGCCGAACGAGGCGGCCAGCAGGTAGCGGCCCTTGTCGCCCAGGCCCAGCGCCTCGGCCGTGCGGACCGCGTCGTCGACCGTGGTGTAGAGGGAGTCGTTGATCTCGTGGGAGACGCCGTCCTCCTCGCCGCCGGTCGGGGTGATCTCGACCTCCAGGATGATCTTCGCGGCGCGGGCGCTCTCCAGCAGCTCCTGGGCGATGTTCAGGTTGTCGGAGAGTGTCTCCGCCGAGCCGTCCCACATGTGGGACTGGAACAGCGGGTTCTCGCCGCGGGCCACGCGCTCCTTGGAGATCGCGAGCAGCGGGCGTACGTACCCGTCGAGCTTGTCCTTCGGGCAGTGGTCCGTGTGCAGGGCGATGTTGACCGAGTACTTCTCGGCGACGATGTGCGCGAACTCGGCCAGGGCCACGGCGCCGGTGACCATGTCCTTGCTGTACTGACCGCCCAGGAACTCGGCGCCACCCGTGGAGATCTGGACGATGCCGTCGCTTTCGGCCTCCGCGAAGCCGCGCAGGGCGGCGTGCAGGGTCTGGGACGAGGTCACGTTGATGGCCGGGTAGGCGAACTTGCCTGCCTTCGCCCGGTCGAGCATCTCGTTGTAGATCTCGGGGGTTGCGATGGGCATGGTCCGCTCCTTGTATGTGCGGGTTCGTACTGCTCTGCTTACGGCCCTGACCTAGGGTGCGACGTCATCGTCATCCCCATCTTTCCAGACCTGGCCGAATGCTCCGCTCGCCGCGTCCGGCCTGTGGACAACCCCCGTCATCCCCTCGGATCAGCGCTCAGTCCAGGCCCAGGTCGTCCTTCGAATAGGCGTACACGTACGGCACCCCGGCCTTCTCGGCGATGGCCTCGGCCGCCCCCGTGGCGCGGTCGACGATCGTGGCCACCGCGACGACCTCGGCGCCGGCCTCCCGCAGCGCCTCGACGGCGGTCAGCACCGAGCCGCCGGTGGTGGAGGTGTCCTCGACGGCCAGCACCCGGCGGCCCTTGACCTCGGCGCCCTCGATACGGCGCTGCAGGCCGTGAGCCTTGCCGGCCTTGCGGACGACGAAGGCGTCGAGCACCTTCCCGCGGGCCGCGGAGGCGTGCAGCATCGCGGTGGCCACCGGGTCGGCGCCCAGGGTCAGGCCGCCCACCGCCTCGTAGTCGAGGTCGGCGGTCAGGTCGAGCATGACCTGACCGACCAAGGGGGCGGCCACACCGTCGAGGGTGATGCGCCGAAGGTCGATGTAGTAGTCGGCTTCCTTGCCCGACGACAGGGTCACCTTGCCGTGCACCACGGCCTTGTCCTTGATCTGCTGCAGCAGCGCGCCACGTACGTCACTCATACGAGTCAGCTTACGGGCGCCGCCGGGCCCCGTGGTTCCCCGCACCTCACAGGCGGCGCCAGGTCCAGGTGGTCGTGGCCTCCAGCGGGTCGATGGGCGTGACCAGGTACGGAAGGGTGTTGAGGCCGTTCGGCGGGCCGGTCTGCGGCTCCACGCACACCGCCTCCGGCTGCTCGTCGTACACCACCACCCACTCCGTGCGGCTGGTGACCTTCAGCTCCAGTTGCCCGGGCCAGGTGAGGGTGACGTCGACGCCGCCGGGCATGCCGAAGCAGTCGTCCCAGGGGCCGGGCTTCGCAGCGATGCGGTTACCGGTGGGCAGGTGGTCCTCGCCGCGCTCCTCCTGCCAGGCCGGGTCGAAGTCGACGCGTACGTCCTGGCCGCCGAGGCTGCGGTTGAACCAGGGGTGCCAGCCGATCTGGGCCGGGAACGAGGATTCGTAGGTCTCCACGGACATGGTGAGCGTGAGGGAGTCCTCGGAGAGGGCGGCGAGTTGGGTGACGCGGCCGGTGTGGGGCCAGGGGGCGACCAGGTCGTAGGTGAGGGCGGCATCGGTCCGGTCGGCGCGGGCCACCCGCCAGGCGCCGTCCCGGGCGGTGCCGTGGATGGCGTGCGGCGGGGAGTTGAGGGGCATCTGGCGGACCGTGCCGCCGTCGCGGAACCGGCCGTCCCGGATGCGCCCGCACCAGGGGACCATCGGGAAGCATCCGAACCGCTCGCCCTGCCGCAGCAGCTCCGCTCCGCCGACGCTCAGACTGCTCACGCGCCCGCCGTTGCCCGGCGCCAGCACGACTTCCGCGTCTCCCGCGGACAACGTGATCTCGTCGTTACTCACAAGGCCGACCCTACTTGGGCAACCGGAAGGGCATGCGGCGGCGCGGTACGCCGTGTGGTGCGGGTCAGCGGCGACGGCGCAGCAGTCGGCCCGCCACGATCGCCGACGCCACGATGAGGGCCGCCGCCGGGGCCGCCCAGCGGAGGGTCACGGCGGCCGTGACGGTCTCCGGGGCGGGGACGGGGGCGTAGCGGCCGCGCGGGGGCGCGTGGTCGACCTCCTCGGCGCTGCGGCCGATCATCGTGCGCCGGGCGTGCGCCGCCTCGGCCGGGGGTTCGCCCTCGTCACCGAAACCGTCGGGCGTGCGGCCGGCCTCGGGCTCGTCCTGGTCGTCCCCGTCGGCGAAGGGGTCGAGGGAGGACCGGGGGACCTCTGTGTCGAAGACCGAGGGGGCCGGCGGTTCTGCCGGCGACGCGCCGGGTTCCGGTCGCGCCTGCTGCGGCGACTCCCCGGGTCCTCGGGGCGCGTCTGCCTCGGACTCGTCCCGCGTCTCGGCAGCCCTCCCGGGTGCTTCCTCAGCCGTCGCCTGCTCCCCCAGGTTCCCGGCGAACCGCCCGAGCAGCCGCGTCCCCGCCGAGGCCACCGCGTCGCCGGGCAGGTCTGCGATCCGCCCGTCGCCCGTCGCCGTTCCCGTGAAGGCGACCGTCGTCCCGTCCGGGGCCGGGTGCAGGCGCAGGGACAGGGTCACCTTCACCGTGCCCGTACCGCGTGCCTCCGTGCCCTCGCCCCCCACCGCGTACGAGCCGTTGTCCGGGCCCGTGATCCGCAGGGTGCCCCGATAGGTGATCGTGTGGCCCCCGACGCGTACCTTCAGGCGGCCGGCGCCGGGCTCCGCGCCCGCGTCCTGCTGGAACCCGGGGATCGCGCGGGCCACCCGGGCGGGATCGGCCAGCGCCTCGCTGAGCCGCTCGACAGGAACCGGAACGAACACCACATGCTCCATGTCAGCCGAGCCTACCCAGCACGGCCCGGCCCGCACCCCGCACATCACGGGATTCGCACCGCCGCCCCCGCCTCCGCCCACAGGGACGCCCGGACCCCGGGCACCAGACCCGGGGCCCCGGACCCGACACACACACCGCACTCACGGTCCTCAGCCCCCGTTCCGCGGATGCACCAGCGTCGACACCGGCAGCCCTCGTATCCGGGTCCGCTCCACCGCCCGGGCGTCCTCCCGTAACGCTGCCCGGGTCAGCGTGCGCGGTCGTGGCCCGCCCGGATCCAGGGTCAGGGCCGGCCGGGTCCGGGCGGCCAGGACGAAACCCCAGTCGCATGAAGCCCGGGACGCGGCATCCCTGCGGCCGGGGTCCGGGGTACGCCCGTCGACGCGGTACGGGACCGTGTGCAGACCCGCCGCCCGGATCGTCGTCTCGACCGTCCAGTAGACGCGCGGACGTGAGGCCACCGGGCCCGCGTGCACCATCAGCCGGCCGCCCGCCGTGAGGACCCGCCGGGCCAGGCCGTAGAACTCCTGCGTGTACAGCTTGGTGCTCGAGGTGGTGCCGGGCTCCGGAAGGTCCGCGATCACCACGTCGTACGTCCGCCGCGTCTGTCTGAGCCAGCCGAACGCGTCCGCCGTCCGCACCTGGACGCGGGGGTCCGCGAAGGCATGGCCGTTGAGTGCGGACAGGGCCCGGTCGTTCCGGGCCAGCCGGACCACCGCCGGGTCCGTTTCGATCACGTCGATCCGCCGCACCCCTGGATACCGCAGCGCCTCGCGGGCCGCGAGGCCGTCGCCGCCGCCGAGGACGAGCACGCGCGCGTGCGGGCCGCCGCTCAGCGCGGGGAGCACGAGCGCCTCGTGGTAGAGGCGCTCGTCGCGGCTGCTCGCCCGCAGCCGGCCGTCGAGGTAGAGGCCGAGGGGCCGGCCTTCGGTGCCACCGGT
The DNA here is from genome assembly GCF_001866645.1 of Streptomyces colonosanans. Classification (GTDB taxonomy): domain Bacteria; phylum Actinomycetota; class Actinomycetes; order Streptomycetales; family Streptomycetaceae; genus Streptomyces; species Streptomyces colonosanans. The sequence continues at coordinate 8,698 of NZ_MLYP01000063.1, read as the reverse complement.
GAGGACCACGTCCTGGACTCCGGTGTGCAGCGCGACCCGTACATGCCCGCCGTACAGCGCCTGGCGGGCCGCCCGCTCGAAGTCGTCCACCAGGGCGGCCGCCGTGGCGAGCACGGCCAGCACGACGAGATTGGCGACCAGCAGCAGCCGCCGGCCGCGGCGGGAGAGGTCCCGCCGGAACAGGCCGAGGGCGAGGGCGCCGCCCGCGACCGCGTTGACCGCGCCGGTAAGCAGGGCGCCCGTCAACTGGCCGAACTGCGGGAGCAGAAGAAAGGGGAAGGCAAGGCCGCCGACCAGCGCGCCCACGTAGTCCGCCGCGAACAGGTCCGCGACCGCACCGCCCGCGTCCTGGCGGCGGATGCGCTGGATCAGCTCCATCAGCAGCGGCACCTCTGCGCCGATGAGCAGCCCGATGGCGAGCGAGGAGGCGACCAGCAGGCAGCGCGGGCCGCCCGACCAGATGCCGCCCCAGTCACCGGTCCAGGCGAAGACCGCGTACAGGGCCATCGCGCTGCAGCCGCCGACGAGCGCGAGCGCCGCCTCGACCGCGCCGAAGCCGGCCGCGGCGCGACAGCAAAGCCGCTTGGCGGCGAGGGAGCCGATCCCCATCGCGAAGACCATCACCGAAAGCACGATGGAGGCCTGGGTGACCGAGTCGCCCATCAAGTACGAGGCCAGCGCGACGAGTTCGAGTTCGTACACAAGTCCGCAGGCCGCGCAGACGAACACGCCGGCGAGGACGAGGAACCGTCCGGTACCGGGGCGTACGGGCAGCCGCGCCTGGCTCTGGCCGTGCTCCTCCCAGGGGGCTGGGGCGCCGGGGGGTGCGGGCGCGTGCGGTTCGATCACGGTCGGCACGCTCTGTCGGACGCGCGCGGCGCTTTGTCACCCACGCGCGTGGAATGCCGGGTTGTGCGGCGCCCGGGGGTGGTGCGAGCGCCCCGCGGGGTGCCGCCCCCGGCGGGTTCGTGGAGGGCCGGGACGGCCGGGTTCGCCTTCAAGCGCCCGACGGGCCCGGGTGCGAAGCGGCGCGGCCCGACCCTTCCGTCGGCATCTTCAGGCCCACCCGTGTCCGCGTCGCCACCAACTGGCCGTCCTGCGGGTATGCGTGCCATGTGCGCCAGTGGACCTGGCCCTCGCGGCGCTGGGCCAGCATCGCCGTGAACGCGTGCGGGCTTCCGGGGAAGACACCGGCCAGCCCGTTGGGGTGGTCGGAGACCAGGGCCAGCAGCTCCTGGGCGCGGTCCGCAAAGGAGCCGGGGGACAGATCTTCGACCCGGGCCGCGAACTCGTACTCCCAGTCGCCGATCTGCTCGGCGGCGCCCGGCGGCAGTGGGGCGCTGGAGCCGGGAAGGCATGCCACCGTCTCCGAGCAGGTGCCCCGCGCCTCCTCCAGGAGTACCTGGTGGGAAGCGCCGAGGAGTCTCAACTGAAGGCGTGCTCCGGCGAGTTCGAGGTCAAGCGTGGCGAGCGCGGGCAGCGGCTCGCGGCCCAGGGTCCAGGCGAGGTCGGCCGCGCGCGTATCGGTATAGGAGGTGTTCAGGGTCGTGAGCATGGATCGGCTCCGCTAGCGCACACAGGGGGAGGGGGTTCGGCGCACCCCGGCCGGTCACCGGGGGTCGGCCGACTCGGCCGGCCAGGCAGGACGTCCGGGTGGGCCCGGTCCGGAAGGATGCAGCGGCGCTGGTGGCCGCGGGGTGACCGGGGGCTGCGTTGGTGAGTGAGAGGGAATCACGAACTGCGGTGCCGCCACAGCGTTTTTACCCAAGTTCGTAGGGTTTCCATCCCACCGAGGGCTCTACAGCGCAATTGTTCAACTGCGGTGTGCGCTAGGCGCATTGAGCATGGGCGTCGCACGCCCCTCGCCGGCGGTATTTCGGGCGCACGACCGGCGCACAGCGCCGTCGGCGAGCGCCCTGGCGCTCCGCCGAACGAAGGACTCGTCGGGCCGATGACCGGCGTACCGAGGTCGGCTCATACGCCGAGTGCCCGCCGGAATCTCTCTCCGGCGGGCACTCGGTGTCAGACGTCGGGCATCACCCGGGGCTCGTGTCCCCGTGGAGCACGGGCTCCTCGTGTCAGCTGCCTCCGCCGCAGGACGACCCTCCACCACAGGACGACCCGCCACCGCACGAGTGCCCCCCACCGCACGAGTGGCCTCCGCCGCAGGAGTGGTGGCCACCCGAGTGCCCGCCCGGGTGATGCCCGCCCGATGACGAATCGCCCGATGACGAATCGCCCGATGACGAACCGCTGTCGGACCCGGCCCACCAGCTGGCGCCACCGCCACCACTACTGCCGCCGCGCACGCTGCTCCCGCCCCGCGCGGGCCGTCGCGCCGACGTCCTGAGGCCGACCTGCCGCCTCGCCGCCTTCTTGGACCTGCGGACCGCGGCCACCAGGAGCACCACCACCACGATGCCGACGATCGTCAGACCGATACCGATGATCACGACGTCGTCCCCCCTTTCCATTCCCCCGAAGCGGCCCACCGGGCCGCTCTCCAGTCCTTGGCTGTTCTTGCCTGTCGCTGGCTCTTGCCGTTCCCGCTGTTCTCGCGTGCACGGGGAATGCCCCGTGTCCCCACCGCCAAAGCAGAGTTGAGGAAGTCCAGAGCTTGGGCGCAGGATGGCGGTCATGACCTCCAGCGCGCGCCCCCTCCTCAACCGCCGGCTCGCCGAGTTCGGGACGACGATCTTCGCCGAGATGTCGGCCCTCGCCCTGAGCACCAAGTCCATCAACCTCGGGCAGGGATTCCCCGACACCGACGGCCCGGAAGAGATCCGCGAGGCCGCCGTCCGGGCGCTCCGCGACGGACTCGGCAACCAGTACCCGCCGGGCCCCGGCGTCCCCGAGCTGCGCACGGCCGTCGCCGCGCACCAGCAGCGGCGGTACGGGCTCCGCCACGACCCCGACACCGAGGTGCTGGTCACCGCGGGCGCGACCGAGGCGATCGCCGCGACCCTGCTGGCTCTCGTCGAACCCGGCGACGAGGTGATCGCCCTGGAGCCGTACTACGACTCGTACGCCGCCTGCATCGCGATGGCCGGCGGCCGGCGTGTGCCGGTCACCCTGCGGCCGCAGCACGGGGAGAACGCCGGCTTCCGGCTGGACCTCGACGAGCTGCGGGACGCCGTCACCGACCGCACCCGGCTGCTGCTGATCAACACCCCGCACAACCCGACCGGAACCGTGCTCACCCCGGATGAGCTGCGCGCGATCGCCGACCTCGCCGTCGAGCGCGATCTGCTCGTCGTCACCGACGAGGTGTACGAGCACCTGGTCTTCGACGACGCCGAGCACCTGCCGCTGGCGACCTTCCCCGGGATGCGCGAGCGGACGGTCACCATCGGCTCGGCCGGGAAGACGTTCTCGTTCACGGGATGGAAGGTCGGCTGGGTGACGGCCGCGCCCGAGCTCGTCGCCGCGGTGCGCTCGGCCAAGCAGTTCCTGACCTACGTGTCGTCCGGGCCGTTCCAGTACGCCGTCGCCGAGGCGCTCGCGCTTCCGGACACCTACTTCGAGGCGCTGCGGGCGGATCTGCGCGCCAAGCGGGACCTGCTGGCGTCGGGGCTCGCCGAGGCCGGTTTCGAGGTGTTCCGGCCCGCGGGCACGTATTTCATCACCACCGACATCCGTCCCCTCGGCGAGAGTGACGGCTTCGCCTTCTGCCGTGCCCTGCCGGAGCGCGCGGGCGTCGTCGCCATCCCGAACGCGGTCTTCTACGACCACCGCGAGACGGGCGCCCCCTTCGTCCGCTTCGCCTTCTGCAAGCGCACCGAGGTCCTGGAGGAGGCCGTCCGGCGGCTCAAGGCGTCCGCGGGCTGACGAAGGCGAACCGCGGCCGCACACGAGGTGTGGCGCAGGCGAGGGCGCGACGCCACCCACAGGCTGTGGACAAACGTCACGCTCGCTGCGCTCGGCTGGGCCGGCTATGTGTGAGAGCCCGGCAGCGGCACGCCGCCGTGGTGGCGTGCTCCCTGACCGGGCTCTCATTGATCTATGGGGCGTATCTGGTGGTCCTGGTCCGTCCGCCCCTCTGGTGTCCCGGCAGGCAACGGTCGCCCGTTCGGCGAACGCCGCCCGCCGGGGCACCGGCCGGCGTTACTCTCCGTCGGCCTCGGGCTTGTCCGTGTCGTCGACATCCTCCGCGAGGCCGAGCTGCTCGACGAGCCACCGGTCGAACTCGATGGCGGCCCGCACCCAGCTGACGGTCGACGAGACGAAGTGCTCCAGGCTGACGCCGGTGCCGACCAGCATCTGCGCCTCGCCGATGAGGCGGACGGTGCCGTCGTCGTGCGTGTGGCTGTAGACCTTGGGCCACAGGGTGCGCCGGTTCCAGTCGTCGATGGACTCCAGCAGCTGCGGTTTCTCGTCGATCTTGTGCGGCCGGTCGTAGAACGTCCGCACCGAGAAGACCTGCTGCTCGCCCTCGCCGCGGAACATGAAGTACGTACGGAACTCCTCCCACGGCGCGACGAGGTCACCCTCTTCGTCGACGAGGTGCTTGAGCTCCATCTGGTCCAGGAGCTGCTTCACGAGGTCCTGATCCGGAACCACGGGGCCCGCCGGTCCTTGCGGCTGCGGTTCGGGCTGACCCCCGAAATTCGGAATCGAGGACGGGTCGATGCTCACCGTGTTCTTCCCTTCGTACGGATTCCGCCATCCTCCCTCATCCGGGGAGGGGGGTGGCAAGCCCTGACCGGTTCGTGTCAGCCCTCGGCTGACACGAACCGGTCACCTGGGCGGACGTGCTCCGGGTACCCCAGCGTCCGTACTCGGACCGTACTCGGGCCGGTGTCCGGTGCCCCGCTGCCGAAAACCGGCCGGAAAGCCCCGGCCCCTTCCCCGGTGACCGGGGAAGGGGCCGTACGGGAGCGGTGACCGGTGTTCCCTACAGCGTCTTGCCGGTCGCCCGGCCCACGATCAGACCGTCGCCATGGGCGTGCCCCCGGTCGAGCGAAGCCGAGACCGGGGGAGCGTCCACCCGGACCGTGTCGCCGTCCTTGATCTCCCCGCCCAGGATCTCCTTGGCGAGGCGGTCGCCGATGGCGGTCTGGACGAGACGGCGCAGCGGGCGGGCGCCGTATGCCGGGTCGTTGCCCTCGTCCGCGAGCCAGGCCAGGGCCTCGGGCGTGATCTCCAGGGTCAGTCGCCGCTCGGCCAGGCGCCGTGCGAGCCGGTCGATCTGGAGCCGGGCGATCCGCTGGAGTTCGTCCTTCTCCAGTGCCGAGAAGACCACCAGGTCGTCGAGCCGGTTGAGGAACTCCGGCTTGAAGGAAGCCCGTACGACCTCCAGCACCTGCTCCTTCTTCTCCGCGGCGCTGGTGACCGGATCGACCAGGAACTGGCTGCCCAGGTTCGAGGTGAGGATCAGGATGGTGTTGCGGAAGTCGACCGTCCGCCCCTGGCCGTCCGTCAGCCGGCCGTCGTCCAGCACCTGGAGCAGGATGTCGAAGACCTCCGGATGCGCCTTCTCGACCTCGTCGAGCAGAACCACGCTGTAGGGGCGCCGGCGCACCGCCTCGGTGAGCTGGCCGCCCTCCTCGTAGCCGACGTATCCGGGCGGGGCGCCGACCAGCCGGGCGACGCTGTGCTTCTCGCTGTACTCCGACATGTCGATGCGGACCATCGCCCGCTCGTCGTCGAAGAGGAAGTCGGCGAGCGCCTTGGCCAGTTCGGTCTTGCCGACACCGGTGGGGCCGAGGAAGAGGAACGAGCCGGTCGGGCGGTCCGGGTCGGCGATCCCGGCGCGGCTGCGGCGCACGGCGTCCGACACCGCGCGTACGGCCTCGGCCTGGCCGATGAGCCGCTTGCCGAGCTCCTCCTCCATGCGCAGCAGCTTCTGCGTCTCGCCCTCCAGGAGGCGTCCGGCGGGGATGCCGGTCCAGGAACCGACGACGTCCGCGATGTCGTCGGAGCCGACCTCGTCCTTGACCATCGTGTCCTCGGACGCCTCCTCCTCGGCCTGAGAGGCGGCCTCCAGCTCCTTCTCGACGGAGGGGATCTCGCCGTACAGCAGCTTGGACGCGGTGTCGAAGTCCCCGTCGCGCTGGGCACGCTCGGCCTGTCCGCGCAGGTCGTCGAGCCTCTCCTTCAGCTCACCGACGCGGTTGAGGGACTGCTTCTCCTTCTCCCAGCGGGCGGTCAGACCCCGCAGCTCCTCCTCCTTGTCGGCGAGGTCGCGGCGCAGCTTCTCCAGGCGCTCCTTGGAGGCCTGGTCGGTCTCCTTGCTGAGCGCCAGCTCCTCCATCTTCAGCCGGTCGACGGCGCGCTGGAGCTCGTCGATCTCGACCGGGGACGAGTCGATCTCCATCCGCAGTCGCGAGGCCGCCTCGTCGACCAGGTCGATGGCCTTGTCGGGGAGGAAGCGGGAGGTGATGTAACGGTCTGAGAGGGTGGCCGCGGCCACCAACGCGCTGTCCGCGATCTGGACCTTGTGGTGGGCCTCGTACCGGCCCTTGAGCCCGCGCAGGATCGCGATGGTGTCCTCGACGGTCGGCTCGGCGACCAGCACCTGCTGGAAGCGCCGCTCCAGGGCCGGGTCCTTCTCGATCCGCTCGCGGTACTCGTCGAGGGTCGTGGCACCGACCATGCGCAGCTCGCCGCGGGCCAGCATCGGCTTGAGCATGTTGCCGGCGTCCATGGCGGAGTCGCCTCCGGCGCCGGCGCCCACGACGGTGTGCAGCTCGTCGATGAAGGTGATGATCTGGCCGTCGGAGTCCTTGATCTCAGCCAGGACGGTCTTCAGGCGCTCCTCGAACTCACCGCGATACTTGGCGCCCGCGACCATGGCGCCCAGGTCGAGCGCGACCAGCCGCTTGTTCCTGAGGGACTCGGGCACGTCGCCCTTCACGATCCGCTGGGCGAGCCCCTCGACGACGGCGGTCTTGCCGACGCCGGGCTCACCGATGAGGACCGGGTTGTTCTTCGTACGGCGGGACAGCACCTGGACGACGCGGCGGATCTCGTGGTCCCGGCCGATGACCGGGTCGAGCTTGCCGTCGCGTGCGGCGGCGGTGAAGTCGGTACCGAACTTCTCGAGCGCCTTGTACTGGCCCTCGGGATCCGGGGTCGTCACCCGGCGTCCTCCCCTGTTCTTCTGAAATGCGTCCGACAGCTTCTTGGCGTCGGCCCCCTGCTGGGAGAGTACGTCGCCCGCGGCGCCGCCCTTCGCGGCGATGCCGATGAGCAGGTGCTCGGTGGAGAGGTAGTCGTCGCCGAGTTCCTTGGCGCGCTTGCTCGCTTCGGCGATCACGGCGAGCAGCTCGCGGTTGGGCTGGGGCGGCGCGACGGTCGAGCCGGTCACGCTCGGCAGACCGGCCAGCACGCGTTCGGTGCCGCCGCGCACGGAGGCCTGGTCAGCGTCCACGGCGGCCAGCAGGTCGATGATGTTCTCGTTGTCCTGCCCCTCGAGCAGCGCGAGGAGCAGGTGGGCGGGGGTGAGGTCCGGGTGGCCCTCGGACACGGCACGATTGCTTGCCGCGTTGATCGCTTCCCGGCTCCTGTTGGTCAGCTCGGCGTCCACGTTCGCGTTCTCCTCCTTGTCTCGGCCGCACTCAGCCGTCTACATCCACACTGTGACGAGAGCAACGTACACAAAGTTGAGTCTATTCCACTCAAGGCAGCGAACGGGAGGGAGGGCGGCCGGGTTCCCCACCCTGGCCACGTACTCCATGGACGCGGGCGTACCCGACGCCTCGCACCTCGGGATCCGGCAGGAAGCAGCACCTGCGCGCACGGCCTCCCATCCGGACGGCGGCCCGCGCGTCATCCTGGCCGGGCGCGGGTCGCGATCCGCCGGATGCGGTGACGGCGTCGGACGATGCCGGGGACGCACACGGGTCCGCGCAGCCCCGGGCCGGGGCACTGAGGCGGAACGACACCAGGCCGGGCACTGCAGGCGGGGGTCGGGGCGGGCCGGTCACGGACGGTGACCGAGCTCCTCGGCCGAGCACGGAGAGCGACTGATTCCAGCCACCATCACGTCCGGCGATATCCGGAGCTCTCCGGCAAAACGACAGCGGCGTCACCGTGTTCAGGTCACGGTGACGCCGCTGCGGGGGGAAGTACCTGAGCGATCTTTTGCGACGGGGGAATCGCGTCAGGCACTGCGGGGGGCAGCTGAAACGGTCCCCACTTCCGGACTGTCCGGTTGCGCCAGCCGGTGGTCGCGCTGGTCCAGGTTCACAAAGATCATTCCGTACCGTATGGCGCACCGTACGGGCTGCGGCGCCCCCCGAGGCCGCCGCTGAAGCCGGTACGCCCGCACGTCCTCGTCCTCGTCACGGGTGACCACGACGGGCTCCCCGAACACGGTCACCATCAACGAGTCACCGCTGTGGGGTACCGCGGTGGCCAGGTCGATGAAGTGCCAGCCGGAGCGATAGGCAGTGGCCATCTCGCGCCGGAACGAGCGGTCGTCGGGTGGAATGGTCACGTCAGCTCCAGGCTTCGTCTGCCGATGCCGTGGAGGCGTTCCCCGTCGGCCACTTGGTGTCCGCCGGAGAGACAGGCCACTTGGTGTCCGCCTGAACCGCCCACTTGCTGTCCGCCGGAGAAACAGGCCACTTGGTGTCCGCCGGAAGAACAGGCCACTTGGTGTCCACCGGAGAGACAGGCCACTTGGTGTCCGCCTGAACCGCCCACTTGCTGTCCGCCGGAGAAACAGGCCACTTGGTGTCCACCGGAAGAACAG
>NZ_MLYP01000062.1 GCF_001866645.1 Streptomyces colonosanans | reverse complement strand
AGCTCTTCGAGCAGGGGGTACCCCCACTCGCCGGGTACGTCCAGTACGAGAGTTTCCGTCCGGCACGCCGGTGGGGGCACCGCCCGCGCGAGCGAAGCCGAGCGTGGGGGAACGCACCAGACGCCGCTCCTTAACGGGCAAACGTTGCCTGCCGCGGCACTAGCAGCTCGGTACCGAGTCCTTCCCCTTCTCCAGCGCCACCAGCGCGTCGACCGCGCTCTTCAGCGTGGTCACCGGGATCAGGCGCATCCCCTTCGGCAGTTCCGCCTTCGCGTCGGAGCACTCCGCCTTCGGGACCAGGAAGACCGTCGCACCGTCGCGGTGGGCGGCCTGCGTCTTGAGGGAGACGCCGCCGACCGCACCCACCCGGCCGGACGCGTCGATCGTGCCCGTACCGGCGATGGTGCGGCCGCCCGTGAGATCGCCGCCGTGGCCGTCGCCCTGCAGCTTGTCGATGATGCCGAGCGTGAACAGCAGGCCCGCGCTCGGGCCGCCGACGTCCGCGAGCTTCATCGTGACCTTGACGTTCTTGTCGCTGAGGTCCAGGTAGTTCAGCGCCGCCCGGGTCGCCGCGTCCTGGGACTGCTTCATCTGCTCGGTGTTGTGCTGCTCGATCTCCTTGAGCGTGTTGCCGCTCGGGTAGACCGCGTCGCGCGGCATCACCGCGCGGTCCGTGCGGAACCAGCCGTCGATCACGTCGCCGAGAAAGACACGCACGTCCGGGCCCGTCGCCACGATCGTCGTCATCCGCAGCTCGCCCTTGGTCGTGCGGGTGGGCGCCCCGCTGATCGTGATCACGGGGGCGCCCTTGTTGGTGCCCAGGACGTTCCCCGTCATGCCGGGCTGCGCCACGGAGAACGGCAGCGGCGCGAACGCCGCCGTGGCGAGCAGGGCCGCGACGGGCAGGGCGCAGAGGGCGACGGCCTTGGGGCGCGAGAGGCGAGAGAGCACGAAGTCAATCTAACGCGAAGACGTCACCCTCCGGCGGGCGCCGGTCAGCCCCGGTACAGAGCTGACGTGACGAAGCCGAGGTGCCAACGGCGAGCGTGAGCGTGTACCAGCCGTCCCGGGACATGTCCGTGGCCCTGAAGCCCTCGGCGAAGGCCTCCGTGAAGACATCGCGGACGGCGCGGCGCCAGCGCAGGGCGAGAGCCGGATCGGTGGCGCGCAGGGCGACGATGTCACCGGGTACGCGGCACCACACCTGCCGCCCGTCGCGGGCGCGCAGGGCCAGCGGGGCGCCGTCGGGGGCCAAGGATGTCCCCCCGGCCCCGCCCCAGGGAACGGTGACGGATGCGGCGGCACGGTCGCCGCTCCCGTACGGCCGCCGGGGCGCCGTCAGGTCCCAGGTCACGGTCAGCCGGTCGCTCTCGTCCCCGTCGTTCACGCCGTCGGCCATCGGGCCGTAGAAGTCGACCAGGTACTCCGTGCCGGTCGCGCCCAGCTTGACCAGGTTGAAGCGGGCGTTGCGGGCGACCAGCGGGTCGAAGGTCCAGCGCAGGGTGCGGGCGCCGTGCTCCAGGGCCCAGGCGCGCTGTGCCTGCTTCACGGCGTACCCGACACCGTGGTCGGCCGCCGCCACCAGGGAGTACGCGGCCGCGGCCGCGGGCGGTCCGAAGACGGCGACGCAGGCCCCGGCGAGCCGGTCCCCGTCGGCGGTGTACGCGGCGTGCACGGCCCCGCCGGCGTGCACCAGGCTGTGCAGTTCCTCCGCGGGCAGGGGCGGGGCCTGCCGCGGGGTCCGCCAGACGTCGCTGAAGAAGTCGGCCACGGCGGCGATACCGGTGACGTCGCGCACGGTACGGAGGTGGACACCCGCGGCGCGGGCGGCCTCGTCCGCGAGCCGCGCCGCCCGCTCCTGGACAGGGGACAGGTCCGTCTCTGCTGCCATGGGTCGAGTCTGCCCCGTCACGGCTGCCCGAAATACCGGGCGAGCGGCCGGAATTGAGCGAGGATGCGCATCCTCGGGTGACGGCGTACGACGCCGAAGGCCGAGCAGGATCAGCGCAGCGCCTCGGCCACCTCCCGTGCCGCGTCCACCACCCGCGGCCCCACCTCGTCCGGTATCGAGTCCGAGAACAGCACCACGCCGACGCTGCCCTCGATCCCGGTCACCCCCAGCAGCGGCGCCGCCGCCCCGCTGGCGCCGGTCTCCAACTCCCCGTGTGTGAGCGTGTATCCGGGCTCGGTGACGTGCTGCCGGCGGGCCGTGAGGATCGCACGGCCGGCGGCTCCCTTGTCGAGCGGGTGCCGGAACCCGGCACGGTAGGCCACGTGATAGTCGGTCCACGTCGGCTCGACCACGGCGACGGCCAGCGCCTCCGCCCCGTCGACCACCGTGAGGTGCGCGGTCGCCCCGAGGTCCTCGGCGAGCGCCCGGAGCGCGGGCAGGGCGGCCTCCCGTACCAGCGGATGCACCTGGCGGCCCAGCCGCAGCACACCGAGCCCCACCCGGGCGCGGCCACCCAGATCGCGGCGTACGAGAGAGTGCTGCTCCAGGGTGGCGAGCAGCCGGTACACCACGGTCCGGTTCACGCCCAGCTTGTTGGACAACTCGCTGACGGTCAGCCCGTGGTCGGTGTCGGCGAGCAGCTTGAGAACCCTGAGACCTCGATCGAGCGTCTGGGAAGTCTCCGCGGTCACGACGCCCACTCCTTCAGTGGTGAGGTCGGCGGCCCTTCTCTGCGGATGTGCCGCCGGGGCCCGTCGGCGACGCGCCAGAGGCCGCCGATCGGCTGGCGGCCCGGGGTGATTCCCGGACTCAGTCGCTACACGGCTGCGCTCCGCGGCGACGCTGCCACGGGGCGTGTGCGTAGCGTGACAGTAGCGAGCCGGTTCGCTCAGCGGAAGGCTCCGTCCAGAATCCGGTCAGTGGCCGGTACGGACTACTTCGGTTTGCGGCGGTATGGAAAGGGGCGCGGGGCTGTGACAACGCGCTGCATCGCCATACGGGCGCGACGCGCCGCCCAGGCCCCGCGCCCGAAGGACGACCGCTGCCCTCCGTGACCCGGCACCGGCTCGGGCACGGCATCCGGCGTCAGCGCATACGCGTGGCCCACTCCTGGACCTTGGCGATCCGCTGGCGCAGCTGTCCTGCCGTGCACTCGGCGCTCGGCGGGCCGCCGCACACGCGGCGCAGTTCGGTGTGGATGACACCGTGCGGCTTGCCGCTCTGGTGGACGTATGCGCCGACCATCGTGTTGAGCTGCTTGCGCAGCTCCAGCAGTTCCTTGTGCGTGACCACGGGCCGCCGCTCGGCGGGCAGTTCGAGAAGGTCGGCGTCCGTGTCCGGCTTCTTGCGGCTGTGCGCGATCTGCCGGGCCTGCCGCTTCTGCAGCAGCAACTGCACCTGCTCGGGCTCCAGCAGGCCCGGGATGCCGAGGTAGTCCTGCTCCTCCGCGCTGCCCGGGTGGGCCTGCATGCCGAACTCGGCGCCGTTGTACATGACCCGGTCGAAGACGGCGTCGGACTCCAGCGCCTCGAACGGCAGCATGTCCTGCTCGCCGGTGTCCTCGTCCTGCTGCTTCTCGGCCTCCTGGAGGAGCTTCTCCTCCTCCGCGTAGGGGTCCTCCTCGCCGTCCTTCTTCGGCTTGTCGAGGACGTGGTCGCGCTCGACCTCCATCTCGTTGGCGAAGGTCAGCAGATCGGGGACGGTGGGCAGGAAGACGGACGCGGTCTCGCCGCGCCGCCGGGACCGTACGAAGCGGCCGACGGCCTGGGCGAAGAAGAGCGGGGTGGAGATGGTCGTCGCGTACACCCCGACGGCGAGCCGGGGCACGTCGACGCCCTCGGACACCATGCGCACCGCGACCATCCAGCGGTCGTCGTTGCCGCTGAACTCGTCGATGCGGCCGGAAGCACCGGCGTCGTCGGACAGGACGAGGGTCGCCTTGTGCCCGGTGATCTCACGGATGAGCTTGGCGTAGGCGCGGGCCGCCTCCTGGTCGCTGGCGATGACGAGAGCGCCCGCGTCCGGAATGGCCCTGCGGACCTCGGTCAGCCGCTGGTCGGCGGCGCGCAGCACGCTGGGCATCCAGTCGCCGCGCGGGTCGAGGGCGGTGCGCCAGGCCTGGCTGACGGCGTCCTTGGTCATGGGCTCGCCGAGCCGGGCGGCGATCTCGTCGCCCGCCTTGGTGCGCCAGCGCATGTTGCCGCTGTAGGAGAGGAAGATGACCGGCCGCACGACGTTGTCGGCGAGCGCGGAGCCGTACCCGTAGGTGTAGTCGGCGGCGGACCGCCGGATCCCGTCGTTGCCCTCCTCGTACGCCACGAACGGGATGGGATTGGTGTCGGACCGGAACGGCGTACCGGTGAGGGCGAGCCGGCGGGTCGCGGGCTCGAACGCCTCCAGACAGGCCTCGCCCCAGGACTTGGAGTCGCCCGCGTGGTGGATCTCGTCGAGGATGACGAGGGTCTTGCGCTGCTCGACGCGGTTGCGGTGCAGCATGGGCCGGACGCCGACGCCCGCGTAGGTGACGGCGACTCCGTGGTACTCCCGGCCGAGGGGTCCCGCGCTGTACTCGGGGTCGAGCTTGATCCCGACCCGCGCGGCCGCCTCCGCCCACTGCTTCTTCAGGTGCTCTGTCGGCGCGACCACGGTCACCTGCTGCACGACGTGGTGGTGCAGCAGCCAGGACGCGAGCGTCAGCGCAAAGGTCGTCTTGCCGGCGCCGGGGGTGGCTACGGCGAGGAAGTCACGCGGCTGCTCCTGGATGTACTTCTCCATCGCACCCTGCTGCCAGGCACGCAGCTTGCTGGCGGTGCCCCAGGGGGCGCGACCGGGGAAGGCGGGAGAGAGATGGTGGGAGGAGGCGGTAGTAGTCACGGTCTCCGGTTCGTTGTGCTGGGCTCGGCTACGTATGACAACCGGGCCACCCTACCGGCGGCCCGGTGGTGCCAACGCGCGAACGGCGCGGGGTCACTCGGGGATGGGGCTCAGGTCACATGTGCCTCGTGCAGCGCTCTCGGACGCCGGGCGACCAGGTCCACGCCGCCGAACTCCCGGCCGCCTCAGGAGTGGACTTTCACCCTCCGTGTGACCCAGACCCCGGCCAGCGCCACCCCCGCCATCGGCAGGAACACCGCCGCGAACGCGGCCGGATGCGCGGCGGAACCGGTGGCCGTCGCCGTCGTGTGGGCCACCGCGCCGCCACCCAACGCGGCGAAGGCCGCGCCGCCCGCCGCCAGGAGGAGGACGTTGGAGAGGGCGTCGGAGATCTGCAGGGCCGCGGAGTTGGTGCCGGCCTCCTCGGGGGCGGACAGGCGCAGCAGCAGCACGCTGGTGGAGGCGATGACGAGGCCCATGCCGAAGCAGCCGAACGCCCAGACGACGGCGAGCGTCCAGACCGGGACGGCGTCGAAGAGCACGCTGGGCGCGGCGGCGATGGCCGCGGTCACCAGCACCATGCCGAACGTCATCAGCCGCTCCCGGTACGACGCCAGGCGCGGCCGGGACTGCACCCACGAACCCAGCGCCCAGGTCACCCCGCCTGCCGCGAGCGAGAACCCGGCCAGTGTCGGGGAGAGCCCGCGCTGGGTGACGAGCATCAGCGGCACGAAGGACTCCGCGGCGATGAACGAGCCCGCCGCGACCCCGCGCAGCAGCACCACGGACGGCAGCCCGCGCGCCGCCCGGTACGTGCCGCGCGGCAGCAGCCCCCGTGCGGCCGGCACCAGCAGCGCGACGCCCGCCACCCCGGGCAGCAACGACCACCACCGCAGGTCCTGCGCGGCGTACTCCAGCAGCCCGGCGCCGAGCGAGATGCCGAGGGCCAGCCGGATGCGCCGCCGGTCGAAGGAGGTCTGCTCAGCGCCCTCCCGGGTGCCCTCCCCCACCGGACCGGACGCCCGCCGCCGTATCTGCGGCAGGGCGATCACCAGTGGGAACACCACGAGCACCGGGATACCGAGGAACACCCAGCGCCAGCCGAAGTGCTCGGTCACCGCACCCGAGGCGAGCGGGCCGACGATCGACGGAACGACCCAGGCCGCCGCGAACGCCGCCATGATCGCCGGGCGCAGCCGCTCGGGGTAGGCCCGGCTGACGACGACGTACAGCGCGACGATCACCAGCCCGCCGCCGAGCCCCTGCACGGCACGCCCCGCGATGAACACCCACATCGTGCCCGCCGTCCCGGCCAGCACCAGCCCGGCAGCGAACGCGCCGATCCCCGCGGTCAGCGGGCCCAGCGGACCCCGCTGGTCCGACCACTGCCCGGAGAACACCATGCCGAACAGGCTCGTCGTGAAGAACCCGGAGAACGCGAAGGCGTACAGCGACACCCCGTCCAGCTCCCGCGCGGCGACCGGCATCGCCGTCCCGACCGCCGTCGCCTCGAAGGCGATGAGCAGAACGACCGAGACGATGCCGACACTCAGAACCCGATACGGCCGGCTCAGGACGCCGCCGGTGCGGTCGTCGCCGTGGTCGTCGACAGGAACGGGAGGAGCGTCGGCGACATCGCTGTCGCTGTCGCTGTCGCGGGGTTCGAGGGCAGCCATGCGGACAGAGTAAGGGGCTCTGCCGGGACAAGCTCCTGTCGGGAGACGGTGACGGACCCGGACCTTGGTCCTACGCCTCCCGCGTCATACGGGGTCGTATTACACGGCGTACGGCAGCCGTGTCGCAGTACCCGCGGCCGTCCTGGGCCACGGGCACCGCCGCACGCTCACTGCGTCGTCACCACCGCCGCCTGCGGACGGATCGGCAGGCGGTTGACCGGGCGGCCCGTCGCCGCGCGTACCGCCGACGCGATCGCCGCCGGGGAGGTCACCACGGGCACCGCGCTGACCGACTTCGCCCCGAAGGGTGCGACCACGTCCCGTTCCTCGACCAGCTTGACGATCCGGATGTCGGGCGCGTCCAGGGCCGTCGGGAGGGAGTAGCCCGTCAGGTCGGGGTGGCGGACCATGCCGCGCGCCGTGCGCAGGTTCTCCGTGAGCGCGATGCCCACACCCTGGGTGACGCCGGCCTCCACGCGCGCGGCGAGCTGCGCCGGGTTCAGCACCCGGCCCACGTCCTGCGCCAGCGCCACTTCCACCACCCGTACCGAGCCGATCTCGACGTCCACGTCCACCACGGCGCGGATCGCGCAGAACGCCAGCCCCACGAAGGCGTCGCCCTGGCCCGTCTCGTTCAGCGGTTCCGTCGGGTGCGGGCGGCACTGTGCCGTGGCCCACAGCTCCTTGCCGTCCAACGCCTCGGTGACCGTGGTCGACAGCACGCCGTCGTACGAGGTGATCTTGCCGTCGGTGATCTGCAGCAGCTCGGTCGACATGCCGAACTTGTGCGCGAGGGGCTGCAGCAGTTGCGCGCGGACCATCTTCGCCGCGCGTTCCACCGCGCCGCCCGACACCCAGGTGTGGCGGCCTCGGCAGCCCGCGCCCGCCGGCGGCTGGTCCGTGTCGACCGGGGCCACGTACACCTCGTCGATACCGAGCGTCTCCTGGACGATCTGCCGGGCCAGCGTGGTGAAGCCCTGGCCCGTCTCGACGGCCGCGCACAGGACCGTGGCCACACCGTCCTGGACCTTCACGGTCGCCGTGGAGACCTCGTCCGTGCCCTCCGCGCCGAGCATGTGGACCATGCCGAGGCCGTAGCCGACTCCGCGGCGTACGGCGCCCGGTTCGCCCGCGCCCTCGAGCCCGCCCGGCAGCAGCCACTCCTCCTCGGGGGTGTCCTTGGGCAGCGGGGGCAGCGGGTGGTCCCGTACGGCCTGGAGCAGTTCGGCCACCGGCGCCGGGCAGGTCACCGTCTGGCCGGTCGGCAGGATGTCGCCCGTCGCCATGACGTTGCGCGCCCGCAGCTCCGCCGGCTCCACGCCCAGCTTCTTGGCGAGCTTGTCCATCTGGGCCTCGTACGCCGCGCACACCTGCATCGCGCCCTCGCCCCGCACATGGCCCGAGGGCGGGTTGTTGGTGCGGACGGCCCAGCCCTCGATGAAGGCGTTCGGGACGGCGTAGGGGCCGCAGGCGAAGGACACCGCGGCGGCGAGCGCCTGCGAGGAGGTGTCCGCGTACGCGCCCGCGTCCAGCAGGATCTGCGCCTCGACCTTCACCAGGTTGCCCTCGGCGTCCGCGTGGTGGCGGTAGCGCAGGAGGGTGGGGTGGCGGTGGACGTGGCCCAGGAAGGACTCCTCGCGCGTCACGGTCAGCTTGACCGGGCATCCCGTCCTCAGGGCGAGCAGTCCGAGCGGGATCTGGAAGCCCTGGTCCTCCCGGTCGGCGGTGGCCCCGGGCACCCCGGTGACGACGATCTTCACCCGCTCGGGTTCCAGGCCGTAGACGGCGGCGGCCCGGTCGCGGTCGGTGTGCGGATCGGTGGAGGCGAGGTACAGCTCGACCCCGCCGTCGGGGCGGGGCACGGCGAGACCGGCCTCCGCGCCGATCGGGGCGGGGTCCTGGCGGCCGATGCGGTACTGGCCCTCGACGACGATGTCGCCGACCGCGTCCGGATCGCCGTGGCTCAGCGGGATGTGGCGGATCAGATTGCCGTCGGGGTGCAGCGGTTCGGCCTCGAAGGCCTGCTCGGGGTCGGTCACCGGGTCGAGCACCTCGTACTCGACGATGACGGCGGCGGCGGCCATGCGCGCGGTGTCCGGGTGGTCGGCGGCGACGGCCGCGATCGGTTCCCCGTGGTGGCGTACGACCTCGGAGGCGAACACCGGGCGGTCGGCGACGCCGCGGCCGAGGAGCGGGCTGCCGGGCACGTCCTCGTGGGTGACGACGGCCCGGACGCCGGGCATCTCGCGCGCATGGCTGGTGTCGATGGACAGGATGCGCGCGTGCGGGTGCGGTGAGCGCAGCACGGCGGCCCACAGCAGGCCCTCGGCCCACAGGTCGGCCGTGTACGGGAAGGTGCCCTCGGTCTTGGCGCGGGCGTCCGCGGGCGGCAGGGAGGCGCCGAGGCCGTGCGGCAGCGGCTCGGGGGCGAGTGCGGCCGTCTCAGTGGTCGCGGTGGCGGCTTCGTTGCTCACGCCTGGCCTCCGTCCTGGCCGTACGGGTGCTCGTTCAGGGCCGTGTCGTCGAACGCGGAGGGGTGGACACCGCCCGCCCCGGGGGCCGCCTGGTGCGGGATACGGACCTCCTCGGCGTCCTGCGCCGACTCGGCCTCGGCGTGCGCCCGGCGATCGGCGACGACCTCGCGCACCGCGTCGAGGACCCCGCGGTAACCGGAGCAGCGGCACAGATTGCCGCACAGTGCCTGGCGGGTCTCCCGTTCGTTGGGCGCAGGGTTGCCCTCCAGCAGGTCGTGCACGGTCATCGCCATCCCGGGGATGCAGAAACCGCACTGAACGGCGCCGCACCGGTCGAGCGCTCGCTGCACGTCCGAGGGCTGCCCGTCGACGGCGAGGCCCTCGACCGTGCGCACGTCGCTGCCCGCGGTGGTGACGGCGGGCACCAGGCAGGAAGCGACGAGCCGGCCATCGACCTGGACGTTGCAGGCGCCGCACTCGCCCTGTGAGCAGCCGTCCTTGGCTCCGGCGAGGCCGAGCCGCTCACGCAGCACGTACAGCAGCGACTCGCCGATCCAGGCGTCGGTGACGGGTCGGTCTGCGCCGTTGACACTCAGGACGTACGAGGCCAGGGGGTGTTCGTCGGGCCCGGGAGTCTGTTCGGGTCCGGGAGCCTGCTCGGGCTCCGGCTCGATCGCGTCGGCCTCCGCCTCCGGTGCCGGGCCGGGCTCGGCGGCGGACGGTGCGGGGCCGGGCTGGGCGGCGGACAGTGCGGGGCCGGGCTCGGCGGCGGACAGTGCGGGGCCGGGCTCGGCGGCGGCCACTGCAGGGGCGGGCTGGGCGGCGGCCGGTGGGGAGGCCTCTGCCTCCTCCGCGCCGGGCGGGACGGCGGGCTCGGACGGCTCCTGGTCGGCCTCGGGTGCCTGCGGAGCGCCACCGGCCCGCATGTCCTCGTACGGCCCGCCGGACGGCTCTCCCGGGGCCTCGGCGGGGGCTTGTGCGCGGTCCGCCCACGGCTGTCCTGGCACGTCCGCGGCCCAGGGCGCGGGCGCGCCGCCCGGCAGGGTCGCGGGCGAGGTGACGCCCCACTGCCCGGTCGTCGGCGGCGTGCTGAACTCGCCCGGCTCGTCCGGCAGATCACCGTCCACCACAGGAGCCGGCCACGGTCCCGTGACCTCGTGACCGGCGGCGGGGTCCGACCGGGCGGGCGCGGACTCCTCGAAGCTCCACTGTCCGCTCGTGCCGGGGTCGTAGGTGAACCGGTCACCGGTCCCCTGACCGGAGGCGGTGTTCGCGTCGGGCCACTGGGCGCTCCCGGCGGCCGGGGGCCAGGTGCCGCCCGCCGCCGGGTCTATGCCTGTGTCGGGGTGGGCGTCCGGAGTGAACGACGGGGGCACGAAGCCGTGGCCCGGCGCGGCCAGCGGGCTCTCGGAGGCGAGAAGGGCGTCGATACCGCCCTCGGGGAACTGGACGAAGGCCGTGGCTCCGTCGTCGTAATCCCCTTGCGGCAGCCGCTCCCAGGAGCCGTGGGCACCCTCCTGGGGCGCGCCCTCCCGGTGCTGGTCGTCGGTCACGACAGTGCCCTCCCCAGTGCTCGTCGGGCCAGCGCGGCAACGGTGCGCCGCAGGTGCAGTACGGCGGGCGGAAGCGGTTGCACGGTGCCGTCCTCCGCCGGTTCCGGGTCGGGGATACAGGCCGCGGCGACGTACTGCCCGAAGGCGGCGAGCGCCTCCGGGACGATCCCGCGGTCGTTGTCCCAGTCGATGAGCTGGGCGACCCACTGCTCGGCCTCCAGAGGGCGCAGCGGCATCGGCGCTATGGCGCCGACCGCGCAGCGCACCCCGCGCCGGGCCGGGTCGAGGACGAGCGCCACGGACGCGATCGCGCGTCCCGGGCCGGTGCGTCCGGTCGCCTTCAGGAAGACCTGGGGGGCGTGCAGCAGCGGTACGCGTACGTAGCCGATGAGTTCACCGGCGCGCAGCATCTCCATGCCCGCGAGCAGGTGCGAGACCGGGATCTCCCGGCGGGCACCGCCGGAGCCCGCGACGATCAGCGTGGCCTCCAGAGCGGCCAGCACCGGAAGCGCGTCCCCGGTGGGCGCGGCCGAGGCGATGTTGCCGCCGAGGGTGCCCGCGTTGCGGATGTGCGGCGGTCCGGCCGCGCGTGCCGCCGCCGCGAGGGCGGGGATGAGTGCGGCGAAGTCGGGGCGCCCCATGCGGGCATGGGTGAGACCGGCGCCGAGCAGCGCGTGGCCGTCCTGGTACTGCCAGCCGCGGATCTCGCTGATGCGGCCGAGCCCGACCAGCGCGGCGGGCCGCAACTGCCCGGAGTTGACCGCGGCCATGAGGTCGGTGCCGCCCGCCACGGGAACGGCGGCCGGCATGGCGGCGAGCGCCGCCACGGCCTCGTCCAGCGAGGCGGGCAGGGTCACGGCCTGCGCCGCCCGCGGTGCCTGCGTGGTCAAACCGGCTGCCCCTTCCCGCTACCCCACCTGGTCCCCACCTGTGTTGCCGTACGGTACGTGCTGACAGGGCGGACGTGGCAACTCTGGCACATCTTCCCCCACCCCCGACGCGGGGGTCCGCTAGGAGGCATTCGCCCGCCTCACCTGAGTGATGGTCCGCTTTGCCACGACATCGGCACGGAGGGCGGATTTCCGCCTTTCACCAGTCCTTGCACGGCTTTTCCCATGTGAGGTCACGTTTCCAGGGAGCCGGGCCACCGGTGCGCACCTCGGCACCCGCCTCACACGTTCGGGGGCGCACCCTCGATCGGGCGTCCGAGCACACCGGGGCGTCGCTGCCACGGCCATGGCCCCGTGGGCGGCCGGTAGGCGACACCCAGGGCGTCAAGTCGGCGGTAGTGGGCGGCCATCCGCCTTTCGAAGCCCGCGAAGTCGCGGTCCGTGGGGGCGGGCAGGGCGCTCCAGGCAACCTCGGCGAAAGCCGCGAGCCGGGGGAACGTCTGGTAGTCCACGCGGGCCTGATCCTCCATCACCTCGGTCCAGACGTTGGCCTGGGTGCCGAGCACATGCCGCGCCAGATCCCCGGTGAGCTGCGGTGGAACCGGCTCGAAGCGGTAGACGTCCTCCAGGGTGCGCACATACCCGATGGGCACCGGCTCGTCCGGACCGCCGTCCTCTCGGAAGTTCAGGTACACCTGCTGCTCCGGGCACATGACGACGTCGTGTCCCGCCCGCGCGGCCGTGATGCCGCCCGCGTACCCGCGCCAGGAGGACACCGCCGCACCCGGTGCCAGGCCGCCCTCCAGGATCTCGTCCCAGCCGATGAGCCGACGGCCGCGGGCGGTGAGCCAGGCGTCGAAGTGCCGGATGAACCAGGACTGGAGTCCGTCCTCGTCGGAGAGCCCCAGTTCACTGATGCGCGCCTGGGCGATCGGGGATCGCCGCCACTGATCCTTGGCGCACTCGTCGCCGCCGACGTGGACGAAGGCCGAGGGGAACAGTTCCAGGACTTCCTCGAACACCCCTTCGTAGAACCGCAAGGTGTTGTCGGTGGGGGCGAGTACGTTCGTACAGACACCCCAGTTGTCCCAGACCGTGAGGGAGGCCGTGTCGATGACGTCGGAGTTGCCGAGTTCCGGATACGCGGCGATGGCCGCCTGGCTGTGCCCCGGAAGGTCGATCTCGGGGACGACGGCGATATGCCGCTCGGCCGCGTAGGCGACGATCTCGCGAATGTCGTCCTGTGTGTAGAAGCCTCCGTGCGGCTTCTCCTCCCACAGCGGCGAGGCCCGGTGGCCGAATTTCGTGCGCGCCCGCCAGGATCCGACCTCGGTGAGCTTCGGGTAACGCTTGATCTCCAGGCGCCAGCCCTGGTCGTCGGTGAGGTGGAAGTGGAAGACGTTGAGTTTGTGCGCGGCCATCAGATCCAGCTGGCGCAGGACTCCTTCCTTGGGCATGAAGTACCGGGCGACATCGAGCATCAAGCCGCGCCAGCGAAAGCGGGGCGAGTCCTGGATGCGCAGCAGCGGCAGCCGCCACCGTCGTCCCGGCAGGGGCGCGCGCCGGAAGGCGTCGGGGCCGAGCAACTGCCGTAGCGTCTGTGCACCCCAGAAGAGACCTGCGGGGCCGCCACCCACCAGATGCACGCCGGTCGGCGCGACCTCGAGGCGGTAGCCCTCCTCGCCGAGGTCCCCGGTGGCCGCCGGATCGATGGCGAGACGGATGACGCCGCCGTCCGCCCGCCCCGCCGGAAAGGGCAGGCCGGTGGCCGCACCCAGCGTGACGCGCAGCCAGTGTTCGGTGCGTTCCGTACCGTCGCCCGCGACCAGCCCCGTGGCGGGAGTCAAGTCGAGGAAACCGGGCCCGCAGGCCGTCACGAGGCGGGGCTCGGGAATCACGTCCGTCACGTCAGTCCTTTCAGTCCTTCACCGCTCCGCCCGGCCCCGAGACCGGCCGTCGCTGTACGAGTACGAAGAAGGCCGGCACCGGAATCGTCATCCCCCTCGACGCCGCCCCCGCACCGCCGCGGTCCGGCTGTCGCGTTTCTCTCGGCGCCGGCCGTGACGCAATTCCGCCCTCGTTTCCGGGCCACGTCGTCGATCACGTTTCTGATCGTCGGAGGGCGCCCGCGGAAGCCCTGGCGATTCCCCGCTTCTTCGTCATGCGGGACCTGTGGCGACCCACCACGCCGGGGTACCGCCCCCGCACCCGCACCGCGTTCTCGCCGCCCTTCGCGCTGCGGATGCAGCCGGGTTTTGCGAAGGCCGGATCGAAGGCCGGAACGGGCGAATTCCCGCTGCGCGGACACGCGCCGGAAGGAATCCGGCGACGGAGAGCTTCATGAAGCCCCCCCGAGAGTCGTTGCAGCATGCGCAATGACTGTTCTGCTCTGCACAACACAACGGAGGGTATGGACTGGATGAACCCGCTGACAACAGGCCTCGACCACTCTGTGGCCGGCCGGTACACCCCGTACGACGACCGCACGACGGACGAGGACGACAAAAGCCCCCGGGACGCGTCGGAACACGTCCCGGGGGCCCAGCGGTCGTCGCGCGGCGGGCCGGTCGGCTACTTGTCGCCGCCCTTGCCCTTGTCGCCGCTGCCCATGGACTCGTAGATCTCCTTGCACATGGGGCACACGGGGTACTTCTTCGGGTCGCGGCCCGGGACCCACACCTTGCCGCACAGCGCCACGACGGGCGTGCCGTCGAGGGCGCTCGCCATGATCTTGTCCTTCTGGACGTAGTGGGCGAAGCGCTCGTGGTCGCCGTCGCCGTGCGACACCTGCGGCGTCGGCTCAACGAGGGTCCCCGTACCAGTACCGCGCTCGGGCTCAAGAGTGCTCATACCGCCAAGAATACTGAAAGCCCCCACACATCAATTGAGCGAAGGGTCGTCGGGGTAGGTCGCCACCATCGCCAGCTCGCTGCGCTGACGGCGCAACACCTCCCGCCACAGCCTCTCCGGCTCCGGGGACGACACGTCGCCGGGCTCCGACTCGACGACGTACCACGCCCCTTCCACCAGTTCGTCCTCCAGCTGGCCGGGCCCCCAGCCCGCATACCCCGCGAAGATGCGCAGCGAGCCCAGCGCCTGGGCGAGCAGTTCGGGCGGGGCCTCCAGATCGACCAGGCCGATCGCTCCGTGCACCCGGCGCCAGCCGAGCGGGGCGTGTTCCGCGGAGCCACCGCCGGGGATCACCGCGACACCGAGCGCCGAGTCCAGCGACACCGGTCCGCCCTGGAATACGACACCGGGCTCGCCCGCGAGGTCCGCCCAGCCCTCCAGGACCTCGCCCACGTCCACGGGCGTGGGGCGATTGAGGACCACACCGAGCGAGCCCTCCTCGTCGTGGTCGAGGAGAAGCACCACAGCGCGGTCGAAGTTCGGGTCCGCCAGGGCGGGCGTGGCCACGAGCAGCCGCCCCGTGAGCGAGGACACCTCGGTCATGGCAGACATGATCCCGCATCTTGCCCCCGGATGGGGAGGCAATCGGGGTTACGCGGGTGAATGCGACCATGATCCGCAAGGGCGGCCCGGGAGGGGTCCGTCCACGCTAGGGCGGTAACCCCATGTGTCCGGTTACGAACAATTCGTGTTGTGGCAAAGCCATGACGTTGCTGGGCCCACCGGGGCTTACTGATGGGGGGTGGACGGCTATTACGCTTACGTCTTCGGCCCCCTGCCCAACTCCACGGAACGCGAGATTCATGACCGTCAACGACGATGTCCTGCTTGTCCACGGCGGAACCCCACTGGAGGGCGAAATCCGTGTCCGAGGTGCGAAGAACCTCGTACCGAAGGCCATGGTCGCCGCTCTGCTGGGCAGTGAGCCGAGCAGGCTGCGCAATGTCCCAGACATCCGCGACGTACGCGTCGTACGCGGGCTGCTGCAACTGCACGGCGTGACGGTCCGTCCGGGTGAGGAGCCCGGCGAACTGGTACTCGACCCGACGTACGTCGAGAGCGCCAACGTCGCCGACATCGACGCCCACGCCGGTTCGTCCCGGATCCCGATCCTGTTCTGCGGCCCGCTGCTGCACCGGCTCGGCCACGCCTCCATCCCCGGTCTCGGCGGCTGCGACATCGGCGGCCGGCCGATCGACTTCCACTTCGACGTGCTGCGGCAGTTCGGCGCGGTCATCGAGAAGCGCGCGGACGGCCAGTACCTGGAGGCCCCCAAGGGGCTGCGCGGTACGAAGATCCGGCTGCCGTACCCGTCCGTCGGCGCGACGGAGCAGGTGCTGCTGACGGCGGTGCTGGCCGAGGGCGTCACCGAGCTGTCGAACGCGGCCGTGGAGCCGGAGATCGAGGACCTCATCTGCGTTCTGCAGAAGATGGGCGCGATCATCGCGATGGACACCGACCGCACGATCCGCATCACCGGTGTGGACAAGCTGGGCGGCTACACCCACCGCGCTCTCCCGGACCGCCTGGAGGCCGCGTCCTGGGCGTCCGCCGCGCTCGCGACCGAGGGCAACATCTACGTCCGCGGCGCCCAGCAGCGGTCGATGATGACGTTCCTGAACACCTATCGCAAGGTGGGCGGCGCCTTCGAGATCGACGACGAGGGCATCCGCTTCTGGCACCCCGGCGGCGAACTGAAGTCCATCGCCCTGGAGACGGACGTGCACCCGGGCTTCCAGACGGACTGGCAGCAGCCGCTGGTGGTCGCCCTGACGCAGGCCACGGGCCTGTCGATCATCCACGAGACGGTCTACGAGTCCCGCCTCGGCTTCACTTCCGCGCTCAACCAGATGGGCGCGCACATCCAGCTCTACCGCGAGTGCCTCGGCGGCTCCGACTGCCGCTTCGGACAGCGCAACTTCCTCCACTCCGCGGTGGTTTCGGGCCCGACGAAGCTTCAGGGCGCGGACCTGGTCATCCCCGACCTCCGCGGCGGCTTCTCGTACCTGATCGCGGCACTGGCGGCACAGGGCACCTCCCGCGTGCACGGCATCGAGCTGATCAACCGCGGCTACGAGAACTTCATGGAGAAGCTGGTGGAACTGGGGGCCAAGGTCGAGCTGCCGGGCAAGGCCCTCGGCTGACGGCGGTCGCCCGCACACACGCGAGGGGCGGTCACCCGAACCGGGTGACCGCCCCTTTGGCCTTGGTGGGCCCGTACCCGGCCCGGGAAGCGTCACCGGGCCTCGTTACGCCGTCCCATGACGGGTACCGCCTCGTTACGCCGTCCCATGACGGGTACCCGCCTCGTTACGCCGTCCCATGACGGGCACGGCCTCGTACGCCGTCTCGTGACGGGCACGGCCTCGTACGCCGTCTCGTGACGGGCACGGCCTCGTACGCCGTCTCGTGACGGGCACGGCCTCGTACGCCGTCTCGTGACAGGTACGGCCTCGTACGCCGTCTCGTGACAGGTACGGCCTCGTACGCCGTCTCGTGGCGTACGACGGCAAGGTCACTTGCCCTTCGCGGCTTCCTTGAGCTTGGAGCCCGCGGAGACCTTCACGCTGTAGCCGGCCGGGATCTGGATGGGGTCGCCGGTCTGCGGGTTGCGCGCGGTGCGAGCGGCACGGTGGGTGCGCTCGAAGGTCAGGAAGCCAGGGATGGTGACCTTCTCGTCACCCTTGGCGACGACCTCGCCGACGGTCTCGGCGAACGCGGCCAGCACGGCGTCGGCGTCCTTGCGGGTCACCTCGGCGCGGTCGGCCAGCGCGGCCACCAGCTCACTGCGGTTCATGTTGTTACTCCCGTGTCTTTCTTGCCGTTAGGCGTGCCACGCGGCGGAGCCGCATGATGGGCACGGCGAAGCCGATGCTGCCAGGGTCCTCGATGAGGTCCCGGACCCGGGTCCGTCGTCAGACCCTCGCGCCCGAAGACGCATCCTGCCCCCACCTGCGGCGGGAAAGCCAATCCGGCACCCGCAGCAGCCGTGAGAACACCCGTGGGAGTCACGAGAACACCCGTGGGAGTCACACGAAAAGCGCCACTGCCTCACGGATGGTGACGCTCCGTCCGCCCGCGGCAACGGACCGCAGGGCCTGTGGGGTCCGAGCCTGGCCGCCACCCTAGGGGCGGCCAGGTGTCCCGGGTGCCGCGACGCGCCGGGCCGGGCCACCGTGGCGATGGTCACAGCCGCGGCCGGGTCGCGACGGTGGCGGCAGCCCCGGCAGAGGGCGCCGCCGGCGGGCGCCTACTCGGCCGCGAGCGGCTCCGCCGCCGCCTTCGCCGCGGCACGCACCGCTCCGGCGACCGCGCCCGCGACCTTGTCGTTGAACACGCTCGGAATGATGTAGTTCGGGTTCAGCTCGTCCTCGGTCACCACGTCCGCGAGGGCGCTCGCGGCGGCCAGCATCATGTCCGTGTTGACCGTGCGGGACTGGGCGTCCAGCAGACCGCGGAAGACGCCCGGGAACACCAGGACGTTGTTGATCTGGTTCGGGAAGTCGGAGCGGCCGGTGGCCACGACGGCCGCCGTCCGACGGGCGACCGCGGGGTCGACCTCGGGGTCCGGGTTCGCGAGTGCAAAAACGATCGCGCCCTTGGCCATGGCGGCGACGTCGGCGCCGTCGAGCACGTTCGGGGCGGAGACGCCGATGAAGACGTCGGCGCCGCGCGTGGCCTCCTTCAGCGTGCCGCTCAGGCCCTCGGGGTTGGTGTTGTCGGCGATCCAGCGCAGCGGCGAGTCCGCGGCGGCGTCCACCAGATCCTCGCGCCCGGCGTGCACGACGCCATGGATGTCGGCGACGACGGCGTTCTTCACGCCCGCCGCGAGCAGCAGCTTGAGGATGGCCGTACCGGCCGCGCCGGCACCCGACATGACGACGCGCACGCCGTCGATCGGCTTGCCCACCACGCGCAGTGCGTTGGTGAGGGCGGCGAGGACCACGATCGCGGTGCCGTGCTGGTCGTCGTGGAAGACGGGGATGTCGAGGGCCTCGCGCAGCCGCGCCTCGATCTCGAAGCAGCGGGGCGCGGAGATGTCCTCCAGGTTGATGCCGGCGAAGCCGGGGGCGATCGCCTTGACGATCTCGACGATGGCGTCGGTGTCCTGGGTGTCGAGGCAGATCGGCCAGGCGTCGATGCCGGCGAAGCGCTTGAAGAGGGCCGCCTTGCCCTCCATGACGGGAAGAGCGGCCTTCGGGCCGATGTTGCCGAGGCCGAGCACCGCGGAACCGTCCGTCACGACCGCAACGGAGTTGCGCTTGATCGTCAGACGGCGGGCGTCCTCCGGGTTCTCCGCGATCGCCATGCAGACGCGCGCCACACCCGGCGTGTAGATCATGGAGAGGTCGTCACGGTTGCGGATGGGGTGCTTGGCCTGCATCTCGATCTTGCCGCCGAGGTGCATGAGGAACGTACGGTCCGAGACCTTGCCCAGCGTGACGCCCTCGATGCCGCGCAACTCCTCGACGATCTCCTGCGCATGGGCCGTCGAGGTGGCGGCGATGGTGACGTCGATTCGGAGCTTCTCGTGGCCGGACGCGGTGACGTCGAGACCGGTCACCGAGCCTCCGGAGGACTCCACGGCCGTGGTGAGCTGGGAGACCGCGGTTCCGCTCGCGGGCACCTCCAGCCGGACCGTCATCGAGTAGGAGACGCTGGGCGCCGTTGCCATGGCCGACTTCCTCTGCTTTCACCGTGTCGCGAATTGCCGTCCGAATCGTCGCACCTACCGACGAGTACGTGGTAACCACGCCGGATTGCGAACGTTATGTTCGCCACCCGCCAGGAACTTTCGGAAAGGTGCATCCACCATACGAGAAGTGGCCATGCGACAGGCAGGGGGCGCGACGCCAACGCAAGAGGTCCGCGTCACAGATGACGCGGACCTCTCGGACGTTCAGGTCGAGGTTTCAGTGACACCGACCCGCCATGCTCGCCTCGCGGCAAGTGGTCGCTCGAAGCGACAAAGGTTGGGCCCGGGGGCTTGGATCGGGCCGGTGCCACCTCCAGGCTAACAAACAGATGCCGCAAGGCCATTCCCGTGCCGGGAGTTCACACAGCTGGAACCCTCCCGGCACCGTGCGGATCAGTCCCGCAACAGGTCCGGCACTCCGGCCGCGTCCGGCTCGTCCCGCTCGCCCGAGACGACTGTCAGCTGCTGCGTCGCCCGGGTCAGCGCCACGTACAGCACCCGCAGGCCCGCCGGGCTCTCGTCGGCGATCTCCGCGGGCGAGACGACGACCGTCGCGTCGTACTCCAGGCCCTTGGCCTCCAGGCTGCCGAGCGCCACGGCCCGGTCGCCGAGCCCGTCCAGCCAGCGAGCCGCCTCCGCGCGCCGGTTCATGGCGACGACGACGCCGACCGTGCCGTCCACGAGGCCGAGCAGCCGGACGGCCTCCGTGCGGACGGTCTCGCCGAGTGCGTTCCCCGCGACCGCGTAGCGCGGTTCCACGCCCGTGGAGCGGACGGCGGAGGGCGCCTCGGAGCCGGGCATGGCGAGCGCCAGCACCTTCGACGCCAGGTCGGCGATCTCGGCGGGGTTGCGGTAGTTGACCGTGAGCGTGAAGCGGCGGCGCGGACGCGTGCCCAGGGCCTCGTCGCGTGCCTCGGCCGCCTCGTCCGGGTCGGACCAGGACGACTGGGCGGGGTCGCCGACCACCGTCCAGGTCGCGTGCCGGCCGCGGCGCCCGATCATCCGCCACTGCATCGGCGTGAGGTCCTGTGCCTCGTCGACGATCACATGCGTGTACTCGGTCCGCTCCTGGGCGAGCCGCTCGGCGCGCTCGCGCTGCGACTCCTCGCGTACGGGCATCAGCTCCTCGAGGCCGGTCAGCTGGTCGAGCGGGTCCAGCTCGCGCTTCTTCCTCGGACGGGCCGGCAGGCCGAGGACGGCCTGGAGTTCGTCCAGCATGGCCACGTCGTGCACGGACAGCCCGTCCCGCTTCAGGGAACGCGCGACCCTGCGCACCTCGCCGGGGGTGAGGATCCGCCGCGCCAGGCGGCCGAGCCACTTCTCGTCGGCCATCGCGTCCAGGACGGCCCGCGGGGTCAGCTCGGGCCACCAGGCGTTCAGGAAGGCGATGAAGGGGTCCTCGGAGGTGATGTCCTCGTCGAAGGAGGAGCGCAGCTCGGCGGCCAGTTCGGGGTCGCTGTGCCGGGAGGCCGCGCCGGAGCGCGCCCACAGGGCGTCCAGGAGCAGCTTGCGGGCGCGCGGACGCAGCAGGTTCACCGGGGCCGTGCCGCTCAGGGCGGCGCGCCGGATGCGCTCCAGTTCGTCGGCCTCCAGTTCGAGGCGGCGGCCGAAGGCGACGACCCTGAGCCGGGTCGGGACGTCGCCGCGCTCCAGGGCTCCGCGCGCGGCCTTCCGCAGCACCTTGAGCATGCGGTACGAGCCCTTGGCGCGGGCCGTCGACGGGGAGTCGTACAGGGTGGCCTCGGCGCCGTCGACGAGCGAGCCGACGGCGCGGATGGCGACCTGGCCCTCCTCGCCGAGGGACGGCAGCACGCCCTCGGTGTACGCGACCAGCAACGGGGTGGGCGAGACGATCAGGATGCCGCCCGCGTATCGGCGCCGGTCCTGGTAGAGGAGGTAGGCGGCCCGGTGCAGGGCCACGGCCGTCTTGCCGGTGCCGGGGCCGCCCTCGACGTAGGTCACGGAGGCGGCGGGGGCGCGGATCACAAGGTCCTGCTCGGCCTGGATCGACGCCACGATGTCCCGCATGGTGTGGGTGCGCGCCTGGCCGAGGGCGGCCATCAGAGCGCCGTCGCCGATCACCGGCAGCTCGCGGCCGTCGAGGGTCGCCTTCAGCTCAGGGCGCATCAGGTCGTCCTCGACGCCGAGCACCCGGCGGCCCTTGGAGCGGATGACCCGGCGGCGCACGACCCGCCCGGGGTCGACCGGCGTGGAGCGGTAGAAGGGGGCCGCGGCGGGCGCGCGCCAGTCGATGACCAGGGGCGCGTACTCCTCGTCGAGGACGCCGATACGGCCGATATGCAGGGTCTCGGCGATGTCGGCGGTGTTGTCGGGACGCACCGCGCCCTCGGCGGGCTCGATGGCCGTGTACGCACCGTCCGGCCCCTTCTTGCCGTCCCTGCCGAGCAGCAGGTCGATCCGGCCGAAGAGGAAGTCCTCGAACTCGTTGTTGAGCCGGTTGAGGTGGACGCTCGCCCTGAACACCTGTGCGTCACGCTCGGCGAGCGCCCCCGGCGTACCCACCTGGCCGCGTTTGGACGCGTCGCTCATCAGGAACTCCGCCTCGTGGATCTTCTCCTCGAGGCGCCGGTACACCCGGTCGAGGTGTTCCTGTTCGACGCTGATCTCCCGGTCGCGGAGCGAGTCGTGTGCGGACTTGCCGACCGGGCCGAGCGCGGTTTCCTGTTGAACCTGAGCGGCCACCGGGCCCCCTTCTGACGTGCTGAGCAGCCGTCTACCGTACGCGAAGGGAGCCCGGGGAGGCTACGGAGATGCTCTGTCCCGGCGCCGGTCGGCCCGCGGCGTGCCCGCCCCAGCGCCGCAAAAGACGCCCGGACACGTGCGCGAACGCCTATGCGTTCACCTTTACCAGCCGCTTCCCGTCGAAGGTCATGACCTCGAAGTGGTCGATCTGGTTCGGTGTGAAGGCGGCACCGCCGTGCACGTAGAGCGGGTTCTTCGCCTCGTCCGTCGTGGTGTCAGGGCGGCCGTAGCCCCACGCCGGGACGGCCCACGAGGTGACCGTCTCCCGTTCGCCGTTCTTGCCGACGGCGATCAGGGAGCACTTGAGCGGGCCCTGGACGTTCTTCAGCTGGAGTACGGCGTCGGTGCCCCAGTGCCTGGCCTCCATCGCGACAACGGCGTCGACCTTGGTGTTCGGGTCGGTCGCCGCGTGTTTGTCGGTCATGGCCTGGAAGGCCGCCCGGGCGGGGCCGGCGGCCGTCGGGTCGGCGCTGCCGCTGCCGCCGCCGTTCACCGCCAGCGCGGTGAGCGGTCCGCCGATGATCAGTGCGGCGGCCGCCGCCACGAGGTAGAAGCCGCGCCGCCGCTTGCGGGCGCGTCGCTCGGAGACCTCGCCGACCAGCCCTTCGACCAACCGTGAGCCGGGCTTCGTGGACAGGGACTCGCCGATGGCAGGGGTGCCTTGGTTGCCGGGCAGGTCCGCGATCGCGGCCAGCATCGGCTCCATGCCCGCGAGGTCGTCGAGTTGCCGGGCGCACCAGTCGCAGGTGGCGAGGTGCGCCTCGAAGGCCGTCGCCTCGGCGTCGTCCAGGATCCCGAGGGCGTAGGCGCCGACGGTTTCGTGGATGTCGCCCTGTTCCTGTGGACCTTGGACGGCGCCCGGGCCACCGGTGCCGAATCCGTTGTGCGTATCGCTCATGCCGTCACCCCCCGCTCCTCCAGTGCGAGCTTCATCGACCGCAGGGCATAGAACACCCTGGAGCGCACCGTTCCGCTGGGGATACCGAGCCGCTGAGCCGCCTCGTTGACCGTACGCCCTTTGAAGTACGTCTCGACCAGGGCCTCCCGGTGAGCCGGGGTCAGGTCGTCCAGCGCGTCCGACAGTGTCATCAGCCATAACGCCTTGTCGATCTCGTCCTCCGCGGGTATGTCCTCCAGCGACGACGGGTCGACCTCCTGGGGCCGGGCCTGCCGGCTGCGGTGGCCGTCGATGACGATGCGCCGGGCGACCGTCACCAGCCAGGGGCGTACCGAACCGGTCGCCCGGTTGAGCTGACCGGCGTTCTTCCAGGCGCGGATGAGTGTCTCCTGCACGACGTCCTCGGCGCGCTGCCGGTCGCCCGCGACCAGGCGCAGCACATAGGCGAGCAGGGGTCCCGCGTGCTCCTGGTACAGGGCCCGCATCAGCTCTTCGTCGGGCCCTCTCGACGAGGACGCGGGGGCCGAGGCCATGCGATGTCGGACCCTTGGCCCTTGTCCATCAGCCACGGCGGAATCCTTGCGCACCCCTACCTCCGGTGTCCGAAAGTTCCCTCAGCCGGTCGCTCATATCCGGGTACGCAGACCGAAGCCGCCATGTTCAAAGCAAGACCACGATTTCTCGGGCGATGTGGGGAATCCCGCGCCCCGGCAGCCGTCTCTCCGCCCACGGGACATACGGCTGCGGAACCGGGCCCCCCCTCGGCGTCGGCTCGCCGTGCCGGACCGCCTGCCCTCTCCGCCGCGCGTTACCGGATGCGGCGTTCGGCGCCCGGCGGGGCCGCGCCCAGCGCCAGTGCCGTCCGGCGCCGGTGGCGGGCCACCCGCTCACGGTTGCCGCACACCTCGCTGGAGCACCAGCGGCGGCGCCTGCCGCGGGACGTGTCCAGGTAGACGAGGGGGCAGTTGTAGCCCTCGCACTGCCGCAGGCCCACCCGGGCCCCGGGATCCGTCAGCAGTTCGATCGCCTCGCGGGCCACCGCGGCCAGCAGTTCCTCGCACCCGGGCAGCGGGCGCAGCCGCCGTACCAGCCCGCCGTCCGCGCCACGGACCGCGCAGAGCGCGGGCGGCGCCTGCCGCGCCGCCGCGTTGACCCGCGCCAGTGCCCCGTCCGCCGGCCGTCCCTCCAGTTCTGCGCGTACCAACTGCCCTATGTTGCCGCGCAGTTCACGAAAGGCCGGTAGCCAGCCCGGGTCCGCCCCGGCCAGCGGCGTGCCCGCCGGGACCAGCCCGGAGCCGGTGATCCATGCGCGCAGCCGGTCCAACGAGTCGAGTCGTTCACCGGGATGCGTCGTCGCCAATAAGTCCAGGCAGATCCGCCCGGAGTCGAACCGCAGATCGTATGGGGCTGTGGGGGAGCCCAATGCCATGCGCCTGTCACCGCCTTGGAGTTGCCGCCGCGAGAGCGACGGCCGGTGAGGTCCTGTGGGGGGAGTACCCCCCTACAGTGCCCGCCCCCCACGCCGGCGGGAAGGGCCCGTACGCCCCGCCTCCCCCGTGGACGCACGCCGACGCGGACGCGCTCCGGTCTCGCCGGTCCGAACCGGCCGCCGGGGCCGGTCTCTCCCGGAGAGACCGGCCCCGAACGCTTCTGACGTCGGTGCGCGCCGTCCCTGGGCCCGTGCTGTGACCGGACTGGATCGCGAGGACGCCGAGCCACGCCATGACCGTCTTCTGTTTCGGGCCGAAGACCACGCCGTACAGCAGGAAGACGTCGATGAAGGGGGCCACCAGCGGGGCCACCGCCAGGAACAGCGACACCAGCGGCAGGCCGACCCGGCCGAAGCCAAGTCCGGATACTCATGCCCACGTCCGGATCTTCACGACGCCCGCGACCGGGTCTCCATGAAGTCCGCATCAATGGCCGGAATCCATCCATCGGCGGGACGGCCCAACCACTGTTCCGCGGCCGCGGCCTCGGCCGACGCCCGTCGAAGCGCATCGATTCCGGGGTGTGTCAGGCCCTTCCGCCACACCAGCGACACGGGGGACAGCGGGACGGGGTCGACGAGCGGACGCAGCACCGTCCGGGGCAGGGCCGGGAAGTCCACCACGGCGAGGATCGGGTGCCGTGTTCTCGCCATGAGCCGCTGGAACTCCTCCTCCCCGACGGCCAGCGGCGCCGGTGGCGCCACACGGACACCGCGCCCCGCGAAGAGCCGGTGCGCGAGGTCGGTCCACTCCGGTGTGCGCGGATTACCGGCGCCGGCGTACACGGCCTCCCCGGCCAGCGCGTCCAGCGGCACCGCCGCCAGCGACGCCAGACGGTGGTCCTCGGGTAGGACGACCGCCATCGGCTCGTATCGCACAGGCTGATGATCGAGGCCTGCCCGCAGCGCCGGGGCGAGGCCCGCGAACCGGCCGAACGACGCATCCAGCCGGCCCGCGAGCAGTTCGACGGCAGCGCCCGTCAGACCACTCTCGTAGCGGGCCATCAGCTCCTGCTCCGGGGCGAGTTCGCGGGCCCGCAGCAGCACCCGGCGACCTGTGACCAGGCCCGGGGAGTTCAGGTCCACCAGCAAGGGGCGCCCCTGCCCGAAGGCGGCGAGCAGTTCGTCCTGCGCGTCGAGGACCCGGCGCGCGTACGGCAGCAGCCGCTCGCCGTCGGGCGCCAGCGTCACCTGCCGGGTGGTCCGCACGAACAGCTCGGCGCCCAACTCCCGCTCCAGCCTGCGGATATCGCGGCTGAGCGCCTGCTGGGCCACAAAGAGGCGGGCGGCGGCGCGAGTGAAGTGCAATTCCTCGGCGACGGCGAGGAAGGCACACAGAAGACGGGGGTCGACGGTGCCGGGGTGCGCGGACATTCGCCCGAACTTACAACCCTGGTGAGTCAATCGCCACGGAATAGGTGTTGGACCGCGGGCCGGGGGCGGGCGACGGTGAGCGCATGCCGCAACCGTCCTCCGGCAGGGCCGCCGCACCCCTGCTCACCGTCACTCAAGACACCCTGGTCATCGCCGACTTCACTCCCCGGCACCGGCCCCCCGCCGAACCCGGCCCGTACCGCCGCCTCTTCGTCCTGCCCGGCACGCGTGCCTTCACCATCGGGAACCTCATCGCCCGTCTGCCCATCGGCATGTTCAGCGTGAGCGCCGTCATCATGATCGCCGCTTCCCGGGGTTCGTACGCGCTCGCCGGTTCCGTCACCGCCACCGGTCTGGCGGCGACGGCCGCGGTCGCCCCCTGGGTGGCACGCCTCGTCGACCGTTACGGACAGGCCCGGATCGCCCTCCCGGCAACGGTGTTCGCGCTGCTCGGCACGGTGGCTCTCCTTCTGTGCGTGCACTACGACGCCCCGGACTGGACCCTCTTCGCCGCCTACGCCGCCACCGCCACGACCCCCAATATCGGCGGCATGTCGCGCGCCCGCTGGGCCCACCTGCTAGGGAACGACTCGAACGCCCTGCACACCGCGAACGCCTTCGAACAGGCCGCGGACGAGCTGTGCTTCATGCTGGGCCCAGCGCTCGCCGCCTTCCTCTGCGGCGCCCTGTTCCCCGAGGCCGGCATGCTGACCGGGGGGATCCTGCTGATGGCGGGCATGCTGCTGTTCACGGCCCGGCGCTCGACGGAGCCTCCGCCGAGCCGGCACACGACAGCGGCGCCCCCGCTGCGCGCCCCCGGCATGCCCCCGCTCCTACTCGGCCTCCTCGCCACGGGTGGTGTCTTCGGCTCGATGGAGGTCGTCACCATCTCGTTCGCGGATGCACAGGGTCACCGGTCCGCGGCGGGTGTCGTCCTCGCGCTGCAGGCGGCGGGGTCGTGCGTCGCCGGTCTGGTGTACGGCGCGCTGAAGCCGTCCGGTCCCACCGAACGCCGCTACCCGTGGTGCCTCGCGGCCATGGCGGCCCTGATGGCCCTGCCCCTGCTCGCGGCCCGGACCACCGGCTCCCTCGTCATCCTGGCCCCCGCCCTGCTCATCGCGGGGATGGCCACCGCCCCCACCATGGTCACCGCGACGACCCTGGTCCAGCAGCGCACCCCCGAGGGCCGGCTGAACGAAGGGATGACCCTCGCCGTCACCGGACTGTTGGGCGGCATCGCCTGCGGCAGCGCCGCCGGCGGCTGGATGGCGGAGCGCCTGTCCCCGGTGGCCGGATTCGCCCTGCCGACAGCCGCGGCGGCCCTCGCCCTGCTGATCGCGCTCGGCTACGGGTACGCCGCGCGCCACACACGGCCGTAAGCCGTTCACGTCGAGTCCGATCCGAGCACATTGTGTCGTCCACGGCGTTGCCGTCCGCTCCCACCAGTACCGTGGGCAGCAGGGAGCACACACCGAAGGAGCCTCGCGTGACCACCCAGCCTGATCACGGGCATGAGCTGATCCCTCGACCGGAACAGACCCCCGAGGCCGTCCGTGTCGCGCTCGCCCGTGTCGCCCCCCACCGGCTCAGCGATATGGAGCGGCACAAGGAGCAGGCGATCGCCGCCGCCATCGCGGACGGAAAGATCGGCCATCTCCAGCACTGGCTCACCTACTGGCGCGCACAGGTCGAGATCGAACGCCGCCCCGACCTGTCCGCCCGCTACCGCGCCGCACTCACTGCGGTGCACGGGACGAACAGCAAAGACGACCCCGCCTTCCGGTCCGGGATGAACGACCTGGCCGCCGTCGAGGCGGAAGCCCGGCGGGCGGTGTCCGCGTGACCTGGGAATGGGAGTACGACCCGAACGAGCAGCATGTCGCGGGCGACGCCCCTCCCGCATTCCTCGCCGAGGTCGAGAAGAAGGCCGACGAACTGATCCGTGCCGCGGCTTTTACCTCGACGGTACGACCTACCAGGGAGAGGGGCCGAAGGGAGGCTTCGCCGATGTGGCCGGAGGCTTCTTCAACTATCTGATCGTCCCCGGCACGAACGGCTCTACATCATGCAGGTGACCTTCCTCTGACCCGCATATCCGGCACGGTCCAAAGGCCGCATCGGCTCTCCGGACTCGGAGCCCGGGACTCGTCGGAAAGGCGAAGGCCCCGCTGCCCGAAAGCAGCGGGGCCTTTGCCCACATGGGTTGAGGAGGTTGGGAGACCTCCCGATCGTGGAGATGGCGGGAATCGAACCCGCGTCCAACGGTGCGGAACCAGGGCTTCTCCGTGTGCAGTCCGCTTCGATTTTCTCGGCCCCGGAGATCACGCGGACAAGTCTCCGACGGGCTCAGTCACTGTTTGGTTTCCCTCTTCACCCCGTGACCGGGATCAAGGTTTAGTCCCCTAGCTGATGCCAGGATCCGGGTCGGGAACAGCCCCGGGCTGACACTTCGCAAGTCGCTACTTAGGCAGCGAGGGCGAAGGAATCGCGCTTGGTGTTGGCGATTATTGTTTGCGACATATGGTTTACGAGATCATTGCCGCTTCCTCGACACGCTTCCCCTGCTTCGACAGCCGCTGTCGAAACCGATCATCCCCATGTTGTGTTTTCAATGCACACACCGGGTTCAACCGGTGTTGGCGCCATCGTACGTGACCAGCCCGCGCCGATGCCACCGTATTCCCGGGCTACGCGCCGCGCTGCCTCCGCTTCGCCGCCGCGATCGCGCGGTCCGACTCGCGCCGGTCCTGCTTCTCCCGCAGGGTCTGACGCTTGTCGTACTCCTTCTTTCCTCGTGCGAGCGCGATCTCGGCCTTCGCACGGCCGTCCCTGAAGTACAGGGCGAGCGGCACGATGGTGTGACCCGTCTCCTGGGCCTTGGACTCCAGCTTGTCGATCTCCTCGCGGTGCAGCAGCAGCTTGCGCTTGCGGCGCGCGGAGTGGTTGGTCCAGCTCCCCTGGTGGTACTCGGGGATGTGGGCATTGTGCAGCCACGCCTCGCCCCGGTCGATCTGGACGAAGCCGTCGGTCAGCGAGGTCCGTCCCTCGCGCAGCGACTTGACCTCGGTGCCGGTGAGCACGAGCCCGGCCTCGTAGGTGTCGATGATCGCGTAGTCGTGCCGGGCCTTCTTGTTCTGGGCGACGATCTTGCGCTTGCCGCCCTTCTCGCCGTCCCTGGCCTTGCCGGCCCCGCCGCCCTGCTTGGGCTGGGACTCCTTGGGTACGTACATTCCCTTGCTCATAGTGCCGTCCATTTTCGCACTACGGACGGGGTTCGAGGGAAGTCGATTATCTAGGCGGCCGGATGATCCTAAGAGTCGTCGCCCAGGCCGCGGAGCACCCTCTCGGCCCGCTCCAGGGCGTCGCCGTCGGCGTCCAGGTCCGGGGTGATGCCCCGGCCGTCGACGCTGTGACCCGAAGGGGTGCGGTAGTGCCCGACGGTCAGCTCGGCGACGGAGCCGTCGGGCAGGCGGTTCGGCATCTGGATCGAGCCCTTGCCGAAGGTGCGGGTGCCCACGACCACGGCCCGGCCGCGGTCCTGGAGGGCACCGGTGAGCAGTTCGGCCGCGCTCATCGTGCCGCCGTCGACGAGCGCGACCAGGGGTCTGATGGTGTCGCCGCCCGGGGCGGAGTGCAGGGCACGCTGCTCGCCGCCCGCGTCGTATGTCGCCACGAGCCCCCCGTCGAGGAAGGCGGACGCGGAGGTGACGGCCTCGACGACCAGGCCGCCGGAGTTGCCGCGCAGGTCCAGGATGATCCCGGCACCCCTGGGCGCGGTGGCGACCGCGTCGCGTACGCGGGCGCCGGAGCCCTTGGTGAAGGCGGCGACCCTGATCACGGTGACCCTGCCGGTGAGCCGGTGCACGGTCACCGGGTCGGTGGACAGCCGGGCCCGGCGCAGTACCTCGCTCCACGCGTGGGTGCCGCGCTGGAGGCCTAGGTGGACCCGGGTGCCGACGGGCGCGTCCTCGGCGTCACCGCGCAGCAGGGAGACGACCTCGGTGATGGGCCTGCCGTCGACGTCCTCGCCGTCGACGCTGCGCAGTCGGTCGCCCGCGCGGATTCCGGCGGCGGACGCCGGCGAGCCGGACTGCACTCCGGTCACTTCGATCCGGCCGTTGCGCTCCCGCCGGGCGGACAGTCCCACCCCGGTGTACCGGCCGTCGAGGGCCTCCTCGAACTCCTGGTACTCGTCTTGGGAGTAGACGGCGCCCCAGCGGTCGCCGTTGCGGCTGACGGCGCGCTCCGCGGCCTCCATCGGGGACTTGCCGTCGGCCATCGCCCGCGCGGCCGCCGCGGTGACGTCCTCGTCGTGGCGGGTCTGGGCCACCGGCTTGGCGGAGGGGTTCTTCCGGTCGGATCCGTCGAACGATCCGGTCGCGGCGCCGGTGACGAGGACGCTCGCGAAGACCAGGGTCAGCGCGGCCCCGTGACGGGTGCGGCGGGGCTGACGGAACAGGTCGCGGCCGGACATGGCGGTGAGTCTAGTGCCCCGGCAGGCAACGTTTGCCCGTCAAG
>NZ_MLYP01000061.1 GCF_001866645.1 Streptomyces colonosanans | reverse complement strand
CCCCAAGCTCTTCGAGCAGGGGGTACCCCCACTTCGCCGCTCCTTGACGGGCAAACGTTGCCTGCCGGGGCACCAGTGTGACCGGAAGGGTTCACCGGCTCGCGACGCCCGGCACGGCTCGCCGCGTTGTCGCATCACCCGAGTACATCCGGTACGCGGGTGATGCTCCGCCTTGCGATGTTCCCCCACTGCCTGAAGGGCGTGGGAGGTGCCCCCAGCACCGGACGCCGCGAGCTTTCCGGCAGACCTTTCCGGCCAAGCACTAGCGAGGAGTAGCACGCGGTGAGCGGTCCGGTCCGAGGGCAGGTCCGGACCGCTTGTCAGTGGCCGGTGGCATGCTGGCCGCCAGTGTGATCGACAGCGGGCGAGGGAGGCGGAGTTGGGATTCGACGGAGAGGTACGGCACGGGCAGCGCGACGGCGAGCCTGTCAGGGAAATCCTGACGACCGTGATCGGGCTCGACGCCGCACGGGCCGCATTGACGAGTTGTGCAAGGACCCGGCCTGATAAACCACTCACCGGATCTGTCTTGACCGGGATCACCCACCTGCGGCGCGGCCCCATGGCGCTCTGCGGCATACATGTCGCGGAACACCGTATCTCCGAGCTTCGCCAGCCCATGCCGGTGACGGGCTGCACGGGCGTCACTCGCGATTACGCAGGAATGCGGGGATCTCCTCGCGAGTGGGGTAGTTCGGCAGAGGTGTCGGCTCGCCTTGGAGGAACGCGGTGACAACGGAGGCGGCTCGGTCGTTGTTGTCGTCCAGGCCGTTCCACATGTGATGCCCGACTCCGGGCATGTACTGCGTGCGCTGGATGGCGGGGTCACTGGCGAGGACGGTGGTCTCCCACTGGCGAATCTGGGAGGAGCACTCGGCGATCATCAGCATGGTGGGCGTCTTTGAGCGCCTCAGTTGCGGGGCGATGGACGGGGACTCCTTCACCGTCTGCTGCATGCGGAGGCTGGCGGCGGGGCTGAAGGAGAAGTTCTGTGGCGTGTCTTCGGACGGGATGCGGTGCGCGTCGCGCGCGCAGTAGGCGGATGCGGTATCGCTGCCGAGGTCGGCGGCGGTGAATGCGTTGTCGCCTTCGGCCTGTCCGATCAGTTTGGAGTCGGGGGTGAGGAGTCCGAGTCGCATGAGGCCGAAAGCAACGGCGTAGCGGGGGATGTGCGTTGATCGCGGTCCGGTCATGCTCGGTGCGAGGTCGCGCGCGGACGGACGTCCCGTGTGCCCGGTGATCCTTGATGTGGGACCGTCCATCGGGCCGGGCTCGGCGATGATCGCGCGGTGCAGTTGTGTGGTGACGGAGGGGTCGGCGAGTGCTCGGGTGAGCACGACCGCGCCTGACGAGAAGCCGAGGACGTCGGCCTTGCCTTTGCCCAGACGGTGGATGAAGGCGTTGAGGTCACGGACCGATCTGGAGATCGTGTACTGGTCCATGGGGAGCAGGTCGCTGCGCCCGCCGCCGGCCTGTTCGTAGGTGTAGACGTCGTAGCCCCGGCCTGCCAGGAGTTGCAGGAATCGGTGGTCGAGTACCGATATGCCGCGGACCGGCCCCCCGTTGAGGTACACGAGCGGGATCGGGTGTCGGGTCCCAGGGTCTGCGGGCGGGTAGTGATACACAGCGACCCTACTGCCGGTGTTCAGACTCCAGTGCTGTGTAGCCACGAAGGGCAGGGCGGGCGGGTGTTGCCGGGTCCTGGGCACGGTCGGGACGCAGACCGTCGCCGTCAGCACTGCCGCGACAACCACCGGTACGAACGGCACGAGTTGTGCCGCCCCGGTACGGCGCCGGCTCCGCCACAGCGCGGCGGCAGAAGCAACTCCGAGGGTCGTCAGCCAAGCGGGGAGTCCCGAGCCGGCCCCATCCGTGAGGACGATCAACACGAGAAAGACAACAGCCGGCGTCACGACGGCAGTCAGCGCCAGCAGTAAGCGTCCGGTGAAGCGGACAAGGCGTATGGCGAATGCAGCCACGGTTACCCCCAAGTTTCAGAACGCTGTTTCAAAACGACGTTATCAGAAGGGGTAGGCTTCTCGTCATGGGCAGACCGAGGACGAACGACGAGGCGGTCAAAGAGCGGCTTGTGGCGTGTGCGACCGAGATGTTCGCCACGGGTTCGCGGGAGTCGGTCACGGTCCGCGCCGTGGCAGCTGCCGCCGGCGCGTCGACGACGGCCGTGTACTCCCTGTTCGGCGGCAAGGACGGACTGATCGGAGCGGTACGCGACAGGGCTGTCGCCGGCCTGTTCCAGGACCTGTCGGCGGTGCCGAGCTCTGAGGATCCCCTCGCCGACCTCTATGCCCTGGCCATCGCATACCGGCGATGGGGATGCGGACACAGCCACCTGTACACGGTGCTGTTCGGAGGGGCACAAACCTTCGAACCGTCGGGCGCGGTCGGCACCCGTGACCCCATCCGGCCGCTCATCGCGGCGATCGACCGGGCCGTGACAAGTTCCGTCCTCGCAGGCGAAGCAACGTCGATCGCTCTCTCACTGTGGGTCACCCTGCACGGCCTTGTGACGCTCGAGCTGGCTGAAGCCCTCGATGCCCGCACCGCCGAGGCCGCCTTCCGATCGGCGATTCACGCTGCCCTGCGTGGCTGGGCGACCCCCACAGTGTTCCGCGGCCTCCGCCAAGCCGACCTCGCTCCCTGACAGGGCAGGGCCGTTATCCGGGTTCTCCCGCTCCCGGCCGGGCAGGCAGCACCAGCGGATGGGGCACTTCGAGGGATCCGTTGTGATACAGCTCCGTCCATAGGTCGCTCCAGACCTGACTGCCCCGACCGGTGGCGGCACGGTCCAGCAAGGTGGCCAGGCGGCTGGAATCGGCGTCGACTGCACGGGGAACCGGGGAACTATTCGTCATCCCCGACATCCAAGCAGACTCAATGCGGCTGGTGTCGGTCGTGTCGACGACGGCTCACGCGGTGCAGCGCGCCGTCCGGGGCGCAGAGCTACACGTCCCTTGTCGTTGCGCCTTGCAGCAGTCGGTAGAAATCAGGCACTGTTCGGCCGGGTGGCCGCCGTCGTGCACCACGGCGGGGCCGGCACCACGACGACGGCCGCTCTGGCCGGCACGCCTCAGGTGGTGGTACCCCAGTGGACCAGCCGTACTGGGCGGCCCGGGTGGCCGACCTGGGCATCGGCGCGGCACACGACGGTCCGACTCCGACCTTCGACGTTGGGATCGCGCGCGGGGTGGAGCGGCATGAGGAGGTCGCGGCCATCGGGGAGCGTCACGGCGACATGCACGACGGAGGAGAGGTTTCGTACGGTCCGCAGGGAGTTGTTGTCGATCCGATGCTCACCGGAGAGCGGGAATCCGAAACTGGCTGCGACTACACAGGCTCGCGAGATGATCGCGTCATGACTGGGATCATTCTGATGTCCGACCCGAAGGTCGCAGCGGTGCCTGTTCAGGAGTGCGGTGAACGGCTCATGGATGTGCGACGAGACAGTCCCCTGCTGGTCGACGAGCGGAAGTGGCAGGACTCCGCCGGCGCCTTTGCCCACCTTCGGGAAGGAGTGCTCGATCGACTCCTCAAGGCCCAGGCACAGCTGCCTCCAGGGATACGGCTGCTGTTCGTCGAGGGGTATCGCCCGCCGTCCCTGCAACGTCACTACTTCGACGAATACGGAGATCAGCTGCGGGCCGATCATCCGGACTGGTCCGTCGAGCAGGTTCGTTCGGCAGCCAGTCGTTACGTGTCTCCCCCTGAGGTCGCACCGCACAGCGCTGGGGCGGCCGTTGACCTGACTCTCGCAGATGCCGACGACCGTGAACTCGACATGGGCACGCGTATGAACGCGACTCCCGAGGAGAGCGTGGGCGCCTGTTACACGCAGGCCGACAACATCAGCGGCAAGGCCCGCTCTCGTCGGGACATCTTGGGCACGGCGCTTACCGCTGCCAGCCTGGTCAACTACCCCACAGAGTGGTGTTCCCAGTCAAGTTCTTGTGTTCAAGAGTAAGAGGTTCTTCGAAGGGTCTCCCAGGATGTGACTGGCAGGGCAAAGAGTTCAGTTGGCGGCCAGGGCTTACAGCCGGGGTATCAGATCCGACATGACAGCGACGGGCAGCGAAGGATTGACGGCTGCCGCCTCCACCACCTGCCATTCGGCGTCGGTGAGTAGCTCTTCGATGATCGGCGGTGGAAGTGCCGCGTGCCTGGCGGCTATAGGCCTCGCCTGTGCGTCTGCCAGGCAGGCGAGCAGCGCCGG
The DNA here is from genome assembly GCF_001866645.1 of Streptomyces colonosanans. GTDB lineage: Bacteria > Actinomycetota > Actinomycetes > Streptomycetales > Streptomycetaceae > Streptomyces > Streptomyces colonosanans. Next base: position 37,708 of record NZ_MLYP01000061.1, on the reverse strand, counting down.
TGCCGACGCATGGCGATGCCGGGCGATCTCGCGGAACGCCTTCTGCACCGATGGTTCGTGCCGGGCAAGGTCTTCCAGAAGTCCCGGAGTCGCGTCCGGATTGGCGGCCACCTTGGCGACGACCTGGACTCCGTGCCGGTCGACCATGGTGCGCAGTTGGCCTTCCGAGAGGCCCGGGTGTGGAGCGATGGACTTGACCACTTTTGCGTCGGAGTCTGCGGCCAGCGCGTCGCGTATAGCGGGTGGCAGATCACGGCGCTGGGCTATGAGCATCCGCGCGGCTGGGTTAGGTGATTCGGCCAGCTTCTCGACCTCGTCGGGGGATGCCGAGGCGATCCGCGGCAGCAGAGTGGTGCCGATCCTGGTAGCGCTGGCCAGGCGGGTCAGGACGTCGAGCGGTACGAGCGGGTTGTGGGCAAGCCTGCGCCGCACTTCGTGGTCACGATCGGTGGCCAGTACGCGGATCAGGGCGTCGTCGATCGCCGGATTCTCAGCGAGGTCAGCTCGAACACCGGGATTCGAATCCACGGCGAGCCGAGCGCAGACCTCCGAAGGCAGATCAGAGCGGCCGGCGAGCGCCCAGCGCAGCAGCAGCGACGGGTGGCCGACGAAGCCAGCGACGGCTTCAGTGGGTGTGGCCGGGTTCCGAATCGCCATCTGCTGCATGTCGTGCCTGGTGGACTCGTGGGAGCCGTCGCAGGAGGCGCCGGACGGCAGATCGCAGTCAAGTCGCGAGCATTGCGGATCGTGCACGAACGGCACCGCTTCACGGTCGCAGACCAGGCACTGCTGCGCGGGAGGCAGCCCCTCGCTGGTGAGCAGGGCCGCCAGTACGGCCGGTGGCGTCGCCTCGTTGGCCGCCACCGCGCGACGGACCTCGGCATGCGGATGCGCTGCAAGTCTGGTGGCCATCTCCGGTGTCGTCCACAATGCGAGCTCCGCAACGACGTGTATGTCCGAGTCGGTGGCCAGCATCTTCACCACATCGAGCGGAAGGCCGGAGCAGGCGGCCAGCTTCTCCCGGCGCTCGACGACTGGATCTTCCGCGAGGAGACGTGCCCACTCCGGGCGTCCCGCACGCTCGGCCAGCAGGGCGAGCGCGACGTCCGGTTGCATCGCGGGATCAACGTCTGCGGCGGTCAGCAGGCCTGCATACGCAAGCGACACAGCGCCTTCCTCGACACGAGCGGCCAGCACCACCGCTTGCGCGTGGCTGAGGTCGGCTCGATGCGCGAGGTCCGCAGCGATCTCGGCGTCTGCGACCGCGATCAGCCGGTCGACCAGCTCGGACGGCAGGTTTGCGTTGGCGGCAAGCCCGCACAGAACGTGGTTCACAGGGGCATCCTGCCTGGAACGTCACCGAATGGCTCCTGAATTTCGCCGCCCAGGTGCCATCGTTAGAGAGATGACCCAGACCTGCGGTCGGGGGTGCCCGTCCGGTCATTCTCCCTTCGGATGGAGGGGTACGACATTGCCTGGTGCCTCCGCCGGGCTCTCGCGCAGATTGTGGCCCTGGCGAGTGAGGACGGCGTTGGCGAGTGCGAGCTGAGTGACTTGGTGCCGGAGTGCCGTGATTTCAGCCTTCTGCGCGGCAACGGTTTCCTTCAGGTCGGACACAGTCCTGCGGAGCCGCTTTTCCGATTCCGGGGGTTGCTTCGTCTCGGTGCGGACGCGTTCGTAGAACTCGTGCTTCAGGTCCGCATGACGCTTTTGGAGGGCCATGCGGTGAACACCGGCCTCGGCCGCGAGAGCGACGACGGTCAGTGCGCCGTCGGAGGCTGTCGGTCGGCCGGCGAGGAGCCGGTCCATGGCGGCACGGATGCGTGTCCGCTCGTCGGTGTATCGCTCGGTCACGACAGGTCCTCGGCAGGTTGGGCGGTGGCGTGGTGAATGTCGGCGGTGGCGCGGTATTGCTCGGCGGCGATGCGGAGACGCCTGGCCAGCGGCTGAGGGGAGAGGGCCGCGAGTTTGTTGATGCGGTCGGTCTCTTTCAGCAGTTCGGTCGCGTGGCTGTCAAGGCGGACGGCGTTCCCACAGCCGGGGCGGCAGTCGAACTGGTTCGGGGCGGTTGCGTCGGGGCCTGGTTCGCAGAGCGCGTTGTCGCGTTTGAAGACGCAGATCAGCGAAGCGTCCGGGTTGTCGAAGAGGACCAGGCCGTCGCGGGCCAGGTAGTCGGCGGCCTGTTTGGCGAACTTCTGGGTGACGGTACGGCCCTCGAATCGTGGCGCCTGGACGGCGGCGGTGAGGGCTCGTCGGGCGGCGGGCCCGGAAACCTTCTCGCCGGCGGCGAGGCGGTCCCGCAGCCGTGCGGCGGTGTCGGCAGCGGCCAGGGCGGTCTCGACGTCGAGGACGCTGTGGACGCCGCGGCGGCTTCGGCTGCCGTAGCCGCTGGAGGTACGGGCGTCGAGGACGGTGCGCATGTGGCCGTACTGGATCGCGAGCGCGACGAGTCCGCCAGGTCTGCGGGCGATGTGCCACGCCAGGGTCCGGCGGAACCGCCCGAGCCCGATGGCGCCGTGAGGGTCCTGGGGGACGCCCTGGTCCTGCAGCCCATGGGATTCGGTCTCCCGGTTGATCCAGGCAATGAAGTCTTCGATCCGCCGATTCATGCTGCTGTTCTTCAAGGCGCCGCCGCGCTGGCGGCCACGGGCAAAGTCGTGATGGGCAGAGCTGAAGAGCAGTTCGCCCTCGGGGACCATGCGTTCAAGGACTCGGATCGCACGGACGACCGGGGTAATGGCGACCCAGGGGACCTCCCGTTCCTCACCGGCCGAGACGTGCTGGCCGTCGTCGTCGGTGACGTTCTTGTAGTGGTGACTGCGGATGAGATGGCGGCCGCTGTCCTCAGGATCGGGGCAGCATCCGGACCGCAGACCTTGTACTTCCTGCGGCCGCATGCCGGTCAGGTAGAGACAGACGATCATCGCGGCGGTGGCCAACTGCCTCATCAAGGTCGAGACCTCGTTGAAGTCGAGGTGCTCGCGCCAGGGCCTGCCGTTGATCTGCCCGGTCACAGCTACCGGGAGCGGGCAGGGCCCTGGCTGCAGCGTTCTGAGCTCGTGACGCTGTCGAAAGCCACTGACCTGGTTGACGCTGCAGCCGACGGTGGCCGCGATGAATGTGGCGGCCAGGACAGTCTTGCCGCGCCACTCGGTGGTCGGCAGGCCCGTGCCCGCGGAGAGTCGGGGCAAAAGGTAGTCATCAAGCGCGGCCAGTCCTGCGGGCGAGCTCGGGTTGGTGATGGCCAACTGCTGCATGCGGCGCCATACCACCCAGGCGGCCAGGATGTCGTCCGCGAGATCGTCGACCATGCGGATCGACCACATCAGTAGCGGGCTCACCACGCTCGGATCCAGCGGCTCGGTTGTGTTCTCGCCGGTGTCCTGCGGGGTAGCGGATGGGAGATAGTTGTCGACGCCTTCCCTTTCCCAAGGCGGTTGCGTGACGCCGGTGGACTGAGTGCAGAGCTGGTCAAATGCCCACAGATCAGTGAGGCGACTCAGAGTTTCCTCAGCGTGGTGCCGGGTCGGATTGGCACGGAAACGGTCCGTGACGTAAGCAATCCAGTGGTCGTCTGTGCAGCCACGCAGATCTTTGACGCCAGCGGTGTCCAGCCAGCGGCCGAGTCGCATCCACTCGTAGCAGGTTTCACGCATTTCATTGGCGGAGCCCCTGGAACGGGCCCGAACCCCTCGGCTTTGGAGGTAGGTGGGCCGCAGCTGGCCGTCCAGGTCACCTGCTTGATCTGCCCCGTCATCGACGCGGGGCAGTTTCTCCAGTGGATCTTGATCAGGCTGGCGCCGGGACGGTCGATGAACGGCCCGAGCGGCCAGACCTGCTCCTGGTAACGACCGTTGGGGTTGACGTTTCCGGAGCTGATCCACCGAGGAAGGACGACCGGGCTGTCCGGGGTGGGGGGCGGCAGCAGATAGGGGTCGCTCTCCGAGGCAAGAGGGAGGCTCATGAGGCAAGTTGTCCCTTCAGCAGAAGATCGACCAGGGTGCGGTCGGTGTCGCTGGCCCGTACCCGAGCGGCAGCCCAGGACGGGCGGCCGACCTTGTCCGCCAGGTCGTCGAGCCGCTGCCAGTGCGCGTACCAGCGCTGGTGCCATCTGTGTTCAGGCATCAGCCTGTTCCAGGCGGCTGTGGCGCTGTAATGGCTGGTCCACCTCACCTGCTGGGCAGCGAACACCGTTGCCAGGGAGCGCTGCATCGGCTCCGGGACTGGCAGGCCGGGGAAGGCGAAGTCCTTCCCGTGGCCAGCCTTGTTGACGACGGTGACCACCAGTCCGTTTGCGGCAAGCGCTGGCTCCGTAGTGAAGTCGGTCGGAGGCAGGACTGCCCGACGCCCGCGGCGGCTCATTGGCCGGCCACCGGCAGCCGGTCGACGATGACGTCGATGTCCTGGATCCCGGCCGACTCCTTCGCGAGCCGCGCGAACACGCCGTCGATGTCCTCGACCTTGCAGTCGGGTTCGTCGGCCTCGGCCGTCGCCAGGATCGACTCCATCTGCAGGTGCGCGACGGGAGCCAGGTAATGGCGCTTGGTCGTCTCGACGTCCGCGTGCCCGAGGAGGGTCTTGACCAGCCACCAGGGATCGCCGAACAGCATCGCGAAATCCCGGCGATCCGCCGCGGTCAATCCGAAGCGCGTCTCCATCAGCTGGTTCAGCACGATGAGCATGTAGAGCGCGAAGGAGTGACGCGTGGAGTGCGGGGTCGCGTACGGAGTCAGGCCCCGGACCTCCGCGGCTCGGAGGTTCCGGCTCACCTCCCGCTCGGCGGGGGACAACAGCACCTCTTCGCAGCGCAGGTTCGCCGTGGTGAACACCGTGTTCCAGCGGTCGGGAAGCATCGGCAAGCCCTGCTCGGTCAGCCACAGCCACGCAGGTTCCGGCCCCTCCGGGCCCTCAACGAACAACCACTGCCGTTCCCGCCAGCCCAGATGGGTCAAGTACTGATGGCCTTCGACACCATTTCGGTCCACCCAGAAGACTCTCGGTGCCCGGCCGCGGGTCACCTTCGTGACCAGGCGCATCTGCTCAACCCGCTCGTAGCGGCCCATCTGCTGAGCGCGCTTCACCGCCCAAGCACGCTCCGACTGCACATAGGTTTCGACCTGCCGCAGGGCATCCAGCGAGGTGTAGAAGGTACGGCCGTTCTTCGATCGGGTCACCGCCCCGGCGAGCTGGCCGTGCTGGTAGCGCCCGTGCTGCAATCGCTGAGCGGGCAGCTCGAACGTCAAAAGCGACCCGCCTTCCTGTCGCCGAAGCCCCGAGCTCAAGATGAACTGCACAAACGAGGTGTTACGGGCCTCGGTCCGCGCATCCCATCCCCAACTCGGCACCCCGTCGCGGCCGTGACCGCGCAGGCCGACGTCCGACCACAAGCTCCACGTACGCGGTGTCAGCCACGACACCCGGGCACTGGCCGAGTCAGCCGCACGGTCCTCCCGCCGGGACGCGTCCACCGGCCGCGGGCTCACCCTCGCCCACTTGAAAAGGCGTGTGAAGGCAGCGGCCTCACGGTTCCATTTCGACCCGCTGATTCGCTCGGGATTCTGCGGAGCATCGCAGCGCCAGGTCCTGTAGTTCAGCAGGTCCTGCTCGGAGGCCCGGCGCCGGTCGATCCCGCGCGACGACAGGAATGTCAGGAGGATCCGAATGTCCGTGGCGTAGTTCCGCTTCGTCTCCCGCGCAAGGAACTCGACTGGCCGCAGGCTTCGTAGAGGCGTCGGCACCAGGAGCACTCTGCATGGGCGCCACCCGGCCTCGCCCGCCTCGGTCGTTGCGCCCGGTTCGCGCTCTACCCGCACCCGCGTCCCTCGCCCCTCGCCCCAGGTGCGGTCGTCCGCCACGCGAAAGCGGATACCGAGCGTTTGAACGGGGCGGAGGCGTGCCCTCTGGTCGAGGGCACGCTGCTCGGGCCGGAGCCGTGGGCGGCCGGGTCCTAACGCAGGGCGGCGGTGGCGATGCCTTCGAGGGCCTCGCGCGGCACTTCGCCGCCGCTCACCAGCCGGTCGAAGACCAGCCCGTCGATGCAGGTCAGCAGCGTGTGAGTGCGATTCTCGACATCCGTTACACCCTGACCGGCGAGGAACAGTCGGACGGCCTCGCGGCCGGCGTTCTCGCGGGGGACGAGGATCTCGCGCAGCTCAGGGTCGCGCACGCTCTCGACGGCACAGGCGTAACGGGCGAGCGAGCGGCGGCGGCCCTCTCCGGTGAGTCGCTGTCGGGTGAGCAGCACCATGCCGTCGACCAGTTCCTCGGCGGTGCGGATGGGCGGAAGATGCTCGGCCATCGTTTGCAGTTCCACCTGGTCGAGTTGGACGAGGCGAGTGACGAGTCCGATGAGCAGCGCGGCTCGGGTGCGAAAGTACGCCGACGTGGTGCCGGGCGGCAGGGCTGCTTGACGGTCGACTGCCCGGTGGGTCAGGCCGCGGATCCCTTCGTCGGCGAGTACGTCGAGAGCCGCGTCCGCGAGGAGGGTGCGCCGATCCGAAGCCATGGCCCCTTTCTACACCTCTGGAGCCTCAGATAGCGTTGCCTTCTACAGGTGTAGAAGAATTGGAGCTTCGACATGGGCAACACGGCAGTGGTGGTCGGAGGGGGCATCGGCGGGCTGGCCGCCGCGATCGGCCTGCGCCGCATCGGATGGGAAGTGACGGTCGTCGAGCGCGCGTCCATGCTCGAGGACGCCGGGGCGGGCATCTCACTGGCCGCCAACGGCCTGCGGGCGCTGGACGAACTCGGCGTCGGCGAGGCTGTACGGGATGCCTCGCGAGGCCAGTACAGCGGCGGCACCCGCACGCCAGAGGGTGGTTGGCTGGCCCGGATGGACGGCGCGGTGCTGGAGAAGGCGGTGGGCACACCGATCATGGGCATCCCTCGCTCCACCTTGCACCGGCTGCTTCGCGAGTTCCTGCCCGCCGAGGCACTGCTGATCGGCTCCGCGGCCGGCTCGGTCCGGCAGATCGGCCCGGGGACGGTTCGAGTCGGCTGCGGCGACACGACCCTGGACACCGATCTGGTGGTGGCGGCCGACGGCATCGGCAGCAAGGTGCGCAGCCTTCTCTTCCCAGCCCACCCCGGCCCGGTCTACAGCGGCTCGACGGTGCTGCGCGCCATCACCGAGCACGCGGTCGAACTGCGCACCGACTTCGAGCTGACCTGGGGGCAGGGGGCCGAGTTCGGGCACATCGCCTTCTGCGACGGGCGGGCCGAGTGGCACGCCGTCCTCAACCTGCCCGCCGGGACGCGGTTCGCCGACCCACTGGCCGAACTGCGCCGACGGTTCCGCAACTGGCACGACCCGATCCCCGCCCTGTTCGACGCGACCCGGCCCGCCGCCGTGCTGCACCACGACGTCAACGAAATCCGCACGCCGCTCCCCTCGTTCACGGTCGGCCGGATCGCGCTGCTCGGCGACGCGGCACACGCGATGACTCCCAATCTCGGACAGGGCGCCTGCCAGGCGCTGGAGGACGCGGTCACCTTGGCCGCCGCGCTCGCCTCCGAGCCCACCGTCGAAGCCGCGCTCGCTCGCTACGACGCCGAGCGCCGGCCGCGCAGCCAGGAGGTCGCGCGGGCCGCCCGGCAGGCCGGGCGGATGGGGCAGCAGCTCTCCCACCCACTGGCCGTCGCCCTGCGCAACACGGCGATGCGGCTGACACCCTCCCGCGCCGCAACACGCATGATCCTTCGACACCACGCCTGGGTCCCACCGCAGCTGAACTGATCCGATTCGCGCCCCGCCGACTCACCACCGGAATCCCACAGGGACCAAGTCGAGTTGAGGATCTCCCGTTGGCGGTCACGGTGGGCAGGGTGTCCGGGTGCGTGCTGTTCTTGTGCCGGACGGCCTGTGGGAGCGGGTGGCTCCGCTGCTGCCACCCGCCCCCCGAGCGGCGCCACCGCTACCCCGGGCGACTGGACGTTCCCGGCCGAGCGGCCCGCGCTGACGTCATGTACGTGCTGCGAACCGGGGTCGCCTGGCACGACATCCCGACGAAAGCCGTGGGCTGCTACGGAGTCACGGCTTGGCGCCGGCTTCGGGGCTGGACCGAGGCCGGAGTCTGGCCACGTCTGCACGCCGTCCTGCTCACCGAGTTGCGCCGCGCGGAGGATCCCTCCGAATGCGGCGCGGCGGTCTGCCCCGAGGGCGGACGTCGCGGCCGACCGCGGGACAATGTCAACCTCGCAAAGAATTGCCCCTATACAGACGGGCTACACAAAGGGTCCGCGCCGGGGGCAGTCGGCACGGACCCTTGCGTATCTCTCCGGGGACAGGCGCCGTTGAGCGCCTTCGGCGAATGGTGCTTGCGAGACAGATGGAAGAGGTCGCGATGCTGCAGCGGGCGTCAGGCGGACCGCAGCGACTGTTGGGTGACGTGGGCGGTTCCGGCTCGTTGAGGAAGCGTCAGTAGATATGTCCCGATTGGTGAAGTGGCCGTACTGGGCGCAGGCGTCAAAAGCGGCGTATGCACGGTTCCAGCGGTGTCACCGCCGGTCGGAACAGCACGGCCAGCATCAAAGTCCCGTGCACCGCTCAACTAGCCCACTCGGAGGAGAGCATGACGTTCCTGAGGAACGCTGCGGCTGCCGCAGCGATCGCGATCACGACGCTCGCCGGACTCGCCGCGCCAGCCGGCGCCGACCCGGCGCCGAAGACCGCCGAAGCTCAAGCGACCAGCACTGATGGGCAGAGCAAGACCAGCACCGCGGGACTGTCGTCGTCGCTCTTTGCGAACACCCCGGTCCAGCGCGCATCGAGTTCCGCCAAGCCTGAGCTCGCAGCCGCGAATTGCTGGAACGGACGCACGAGCGGTGGCCGCAACTTCTTCATGACGTGCAGGGCCAGGTCGTACCACGTGTATGTGGACTGCACGAACGGCCGCCACCTGTTCCCCGAGACCTTCTCGGGGCAGTGGAACTTCCGGCTGACCTGCCCTGCTGGAACACGGGCCGTCTGGGGCGGCAGCTGGTAGGACGCAGGCTGTGGCCGGAGAGGATCCCACGGCGACATAAGTCGTGAGGCCGGACGCGACGGCACCCCGGAGCATCGTCTCCGGGGCGCCGTCATGCGCGGCCTGGCCTTCGAACAGGGCAATCACGACTGGTGCCGGCGCGCGATCAGGGTCTTGCAGGAGAGGCGGCAGACCCATGCCCGCCACTGACGCCGCGTACAGCCGCTACGTCGCGCTGGGCGACAGCCAGACCGAGGGTATGGGCGACGGCGACGACACCACCGGCCTGCGCGGCTTCGCCGACCGCCTCGCCGAACACCTCGCACGCGAGAACCCCGGCCTCGCCTACGCCAACCTCGCCGTACGAGGTCGCCTCGCCGCGCAGATCCACGCCGAACAGCTCGCGCCCGCCCTGGCACTGCGCCCCGACTTGGCCACCGTGGTCGTCGGCGTCAACGACCTCCTCCGCCCCCGCTTCGACGCCGACCGCGTAGCCGGCCACCTGGAAGCGATGTTCTCCGCCCTCACCGCTCAGGGCGCCCACGTCGCCACGCTCACCTTTCCCGACCCGGCCCGCATCACCCCGCTCGCCCGCCCCCTCAACTCGCGCGTCACCGCCCTCAACCAGCGCATTCGTGAAGCCGCCCGCCGCCACGGCGTCACCGTCGCCGAAACGAGCCACCACCCCGTCGTCACTGACCCCCGCCTGTGGAGCCCCGACCGCCTCCACGCCAGCCCTCTCGGCCACCAGCGCATCGCGGCTGCCCTCGCCCACGCCCTCAACCCGCCCGGCGCCGACGAGACCTGGACCCACCCTCTGCCGCCGCCGACGACACCCACACCCACCGGATGGCGCGCCGCCACCGGCGAACTCCGATGGGCCGCCGACTTCCTCGGCCCCTGGCTCACCCGGCGCCTTCGCGGCCGTTCCTCCGGTGATGGACGCACCGCCAAGCGCCCGCAACTCGTCCCCGCTGGCGTGCCGAGCCGTCCCGTCCCACGCCCTCACGACGAGGAGGGCTGAGGAAGTCCGTGCGTAAGGCGGGGACTTGCAACGAGCATCAACAGCGCGCGGCCTCATGCGTGTTGAGCGTTGAGCACAGCATCGCGTGCACGAACGTCCGCCCCCGCGGAAACGCGGCGAGCCCGGACCAACCGGTCCGGGCTCACGGGCTGTTCGGGGTACCTGTCATCTCGCCAGAGTCCGGTCACCATCAGGGCAGGCGATGAGGGCAGCCCGGGAGCCGTTGCCCCTGGCCTGTTGTCCGTGAGAAAACCAGCGCCCCCGGGCCGGAACCCGGGGGCTTGGACGGACGGTGGTGCGGGAGTCACTCAACGAACAGGGAGTGCCCGAACTCGATGACTGCGCCGCGGAACTCGGGGACCACCCGAACAATGGGGCCGCTGCAGTCGTACCCGGCGAAGACGAACGCTTCCCGGGTGGTCTCGTTCAGGACTCGCGCCGGTCTGACCTGGTGGTGGAGCGAGAAGCAGCCGTGGGGGTTGACGTGTACCTGGTCGTTGATGATCAGAACGCCTTCGGCGGCTTGGGTCGAGGTGGGGAGCGCAATACCGAGGACGGCTGCGGCGGTGACCGCTCCCAGCGCGGCGGAGATACGACGAATGTTCATGATTCGATTTCACCTGGTGGACCGGCTCATGCTCGGCAGGGAACGCCGTAAACCACCCGGTGGCAGGCACACGTTACGCCGACTGGCGCTTCACGAACTGCCGCGGAGTGTCCTGTCCCGGCGTCCTTGCTCGAAACTCGAATGCACCGGTGCGCCCGGTCCTGGGATCATTCCGGCATGGGTCAGAGTTTCGAATCGCTGGTCATCCGGCACACCCACCGCCTCCCTTCACCCGCGGGTCCCGCCGGGGAAGGCGGCGTCGCGGCACGGCAGTTCGACGCCGTGCTGATGTCCGTGGGCTTCAAACTCTCGGCAGACCTGCTGTCGCACCTGTCCAAGCTGTCCGAGGGCGCGGTCGTCGACACCGCCGTGCGCACGTTGGCCACAGTCCGCGAGATGGTCGGCGACCACGTCCGGCACAACGTCTACTTCATCGACTTCCCGGCGAACGTGCCCGAAACGTTCGACTTCTGGATGCGGTGTATCTCCGAGGCCCTCACCGACGACGCGTCCCGCGTCGGCACGCTCGACCAGCTCAGTACCGGTGTAGTGGATCTGCTGACGCTGCCGTCGTACGGCAACTACCGCCACACGTATGCCGAGATGCTCACCCACCACGACGAGCTGATCGCGGCGGCGGGCAACCGCCTGACGGTGCTGCACCTGGGCGAGAACCTGGACCGCGAGGTCACCGCCCTCTACGTTGCCCTGGCCGGCAGCAGCACACCGCCCAGCGAGGACGACCTCGACGACCTCAAGGCTCTCGCCGGACACTGCGTGCACGGTCCTCAGCCGGAGGCGATCCCGATCCGGGAGAACCGCGCGTTCGTCAACCACGCTCGTTTGAAAGCCGGTACACAGCCGCTGCTGGACACTGTCACCGATGTGCTGCGCCTGGCCTGCGCGCTGTCGGGCGGTGACGTGTCCCTGAGAGAGCCGACGCGGTTCAGGGCGCTGTCCCGCCGCTTCCGCCGCGCCCTGCTCGCGGGTCTCGACACCGTCGTCGCCGCGGCCCCGGCCAAGCTCGCCGATGTCCATCCCCACCGCGAAGCCTGGAAGCGTCTCGGCGAGGGGCTCCACCCGCACGAGTACCCGCAATGGCCTTACGCCGCCGACGTGTTCGCGGTCGCGCGTGGCGAGAAGCGGGCGTAATCCTTCGACAGCCGGGTCGAGGAACTGCTCCGCACAGGCGATGTCATCGGCGCCGCACAGCTGCTGAAGTCGGCCCCCGGCAAACTGCTGCGCGCCTTGGACCGCCTGCTGCGCACGGCGTCCACCGACGGCGAGCGGGAGGCGGTCGTGGCCGCCGTCGAAGAGGTCGCGACCCGAGTCTCCGGACGGGTCGTGCTGTCGGTCCGCGAGCACTTCCACAACCGGGTCGAAGACACCGGCGAACGCCGCGTCTTCATCAACCGACTCGGCCGCGCCTGGGTCACGCCCGACAACCGCCCGCCCGTGCCGGCTGACGAAGTCAAGCGACTCATCGCCGCGCTCGACGCCGAGATACGCCGCCGTCTGCCCGCTGCGGGCCATCTGCTGATCGATCCGGACGTCCTCGACGTCGCGCTCCCGCTCAGCGGCAAGGCGACCTCGTCCGGCCTGGGTGTGCTGCCGCGCGGCTCGGTGTCCCCGGTCGACGGCGAACTGCTGCGCTTCTTCGTGTACTGGAAGCAGAGCCGCCACCGCACCGACTACGACCTGTCGGCGCTGATGCTGAACGCCGACTGCACGACTGCCTTCTGGCTGTCGTACACGTCGCTCACCGAGGTCGAGGGCGAGCACTCCGGTGACATCACGGACGCGCCCGACGGCGCCTCGGAGTTCATCAACTTGCGCTTGGGCGCCGTGCGCCCGCCGTTCATCGTGCCGCAGGTCAACATCTTCTCCGGGGAGGGGTTCGAGGAGGTCGCGGAGTCGTTCTTCGGGTTCATGCTGCGCGAGACCGAGCAGCGGGGCCGCCCGTTCGAACCGCGCACCGTGCGTATGAAGTCGGAGCTGCGCGGTCCGGGCAAGGTCGCGCTGCCGCTGGTGTTCTTGCGCGGAGACGATGGCCGGTGGCGCGCCAAGTGGCTGCACCTGTACCTCAAAGGCGCCCCGACGGCCAACCGCGTCGAGGACAACCAGGTGTCCGTCGCACGGCTGCTGCGCGGCATCCTCGAGCGCGACCAGCTGACCGTGCGGTACCTCACCGACCTGATGGCCGACCATGCTGCCGGCATGGCGCTGTGGGACGGCGAGACGATCCCCGACAAGCCCGTCACCTACATCGGCCTGGAACGCCCCGACGGCCTGCACCCGCAGTCCCGGATCATCACCCTGGAAAATTTGCGCGACCTGATCCCGGACTGACTGCTACGGTTGGCCGTAGCGAGGCCATGAACGGAGCTTCCTTCTACAGACTAATTCTCTGAGCATTAGCTCCGTCGCTCTCCTCGCCCTCGACGTAGTTCCGGAAGGCGCCCATAGGGGCGCCTTCCGTCTGTGTTCGTCTCCCCCGGACCCCAACCACCCCTCCGGGGCGGACTCACAGGCCGAGGACCGCAGCCGGGCCTGAACCGACGTGATCGGCAAGGATGATCGCTCGAGCCAATCCCGCCACCCAGGAGGGCGGCGGTGTCGAGATGCGGCCCGTGGAAGGCGGCTTCATCGCGGATCGGCCCGCCGCGGTATGACGCCCCCTGACCGCCCGGATGCGGCGTTCGCGCAGGTGTTCGCGGATGGCGCGTGAGGAATACGCCCTCTCGGCCAGGACCGCATCGGGCCGGGTGCGAGGCCGCCCCCGCGGGCGGGGAAGCCAAGCGTTTCCCGTTCGGTTGGTTTGACCATCTGTTAGCGTGCGCGGATGGAAGATCTGGGACTCGTGGCTTGGCCGTCTGAGCCGATCAGGACCGAGCGGCTCGTGCTCCGTGAGCCCGAGGCGCGGGACCGAGCGGCGTTCATCGATCTGCTCGCCTCGCCAGAGGTGAACACCTACCTCGGCGGTCCCCGCCCGCGTGACGAGCTTGAGCGCGAGACGCCTGAGGTGCCCGAGCGGTGGCCCGGGAGTTTCGTCGTTGATCTCGACGGGGCGATGATCGGCCAGATCCTGCTGCGGAGAGCAACCGGGCACCGTCGCCCGGCTGCCGTGGGGAAGGCCGATCTCGGCTACCTGTTCCTGCCGCGGGCGTGGGGATTGGGGTACGCCGCCGAGGCGTGCGCGGCGGCACTCGGCTGGTTCGACGGCGTCGTTCCCGGCGAGCCGGTGGTGCTCACCACCCAGACCGCCAACGTCGGCTCGATGCGCCTCGCGGCAAAGCTGGGGTTCACCGAGGTAGAGCGGTTCGAGGCATGGGGCGCCGAGCAGTGGCTCGGCATGCGGTCCCCGGTCACGCCGTCCAGTTGAGTTCGTGACGGAACCGCCGGGGAGTACCCGCCCATCCACGCGCGCGAGCGGCCTGCAACCGCGACTTGCCCGCGCGCATGCCGGGCATCACCCCTGGGCCGTTTCGTTCGGATCATCTGATCGTTGGCTCAGGTGTGCCGCACCCGGGTGAGCAGGGCGGCGTCGGCGATCACGTCAGGTTGCCGCACCGGCAGTTGGACCTGAAGGGTGCGGCCCCGGGCCCGAGGTCGTCGAGCACGGCGGTCAGTACCTCTGGACAGCGTCTGGCCGGCCCCGTCGCAGCCGGGTGCACCAAGGTTCCCTCGTGCTGTTACAGGTGGTGGGGTCGGGCGCCCGACCCCACCACCGCTACTGCTTCAGCCTTCGGTGATCTCGATGTGGCGCGGCTTGACTGCCTGGACCTTGGGGACGGTGACGGTCAGTACCCCGTCGGCCAGTGTCGCTGTGATGTGCTCGGCTCTGACGTCGGTCGGCAGCAGCGCCTGGCATTCGAAGCGGCCGGTGCGCCGGGTGCTGCGGCGCAGCACGCCTTCTCGCTCGCGTTCTTTGTACTCGCCGGTGATGCTCAGCTCCCGGTTGCTGACCTCGACGTCGATGTCCTCTCGCTTGATCCCGGGCAGCTCGGCCTCGACCACGTAGGCGTCGTCCGTCTCGTGCAGGTCGGCCGGTGGCGACCAGGCCCCGACGGCGGGCGCGGTGCCGGCGGTTGCCTCCAGGAACCGGTTTATCCGCTCGAAGAGGTCGTCGAACTCGGCGGTGATCGGCTGGCCCCAGCTCAGGGCCGGGAACGGCCGTTCCAGGGGTCGGCCGTGGTGGTGGTGTACAGGCAGAGTCATCGCGGTTCACCTCCGCGAAACGACGGCATTCGGGTTCTTTTCCATGTTGCGTGTCTCCATATCGCCCCGCGAATCGGGCCGCCTGTGACCAGCCAAGGTCACCTTCGGTGAAGATCTCACCGTTGCCGACCTCATCGCCGCGGTCCAGGCCACCGGACAGCCCGCGCGGGAGCCGGAGCCCGATCCCGTGCGCATCGGCACGGCAGACAACGGGAATGCGCCACACGGTGAGCACGGCGAACTCCGCCGCCTGCGGCAGCGCTGGGTGGACCGCTACGAGGCGGAGGGCTTGGATGTGCCCGTTGTTGAGCCTCTGAGGGTGGCCAGACGGCGGTGGTATTCCTCGTCGTCGATCTCGCCTCGCGCGTACCGCTCGGCGAGGATCTGCTCGGGACCGCTGCCCGGAGGCGTCTTCGACCAGGTGGGGTGCTCTCCACCGGGCGGCGTGGGGCGCGCCAGGGCCCGGAACAACAGAACACCGACAACGATGATCAGAACCCAGAAGAGCAGCGTGCCGACCGACATCGCGAACCAGCCCCAGCCGTTCATGCCAGGGCCATACCAGAACATCATTTCTGCCTCACTCCCCAGGTTCTCCCGGGCACGAAGCCCGCATGGGCAGATCTCTCCCCGTCCCATCATCGCTCGCGGCCCGGCTGGCAGGCGAAGGGCCGGAGGGTCCCGGTTGAAGGACCGCCTGGCCCTCTGACGCGGCTTGTGATTGCTGCCGATGGAGAAGCCGTCGAAGCGGTCGCTGAACTCTCTGGCGAGGAAGCGGTGCTCGCTGCGGTGGTCGTCGCCACTCTCACCTCCTCCGCGCCGGACACGACCCGGCTGCGCGTACGTGCGGACGCCTCCTTCAGCGGGGTGTTGCAGGCCGGTGGCCTGCTGTTCTTCGCGTTCGCCGGATACGTGCGCATCGCCACCCTGGGCGAGGAAGTGCGCGACCCCGCCCAGACCATCCCGCGGGCCATTCCGCCGGCACTGGGTATCACGCCGTTCACCGTGTTCATGACGGCGATGTCCCGGCTCCCCTCACCGTGATCCTCCGTCCGCGATCACGCCCTGGACATCACTTGGCAGCGCCTTCGGCCCCCTCGCTGCGCTGCTCATGTGGACGTGACATTCAGTACGAAGCACCTATCGGAGCGGTTCGCTCAGCTCGATGCAGCGCAGAGCCGCTGCCAGGGCGGGTTCGTCACCGATGTCGAGAGCCGTGTCCGTCAGTTTGATGACATGTTCGTCACCGTGCGCCAAGGCCCCTTCGAAGACTTCCTCAGGGGTGAAGGTGCCCGGCAGGGTGTATCCGACCGGGGCGTCGGGTGCGTACATGGCTGTCACCGCGGCGGAGGCCGTCCAGGCGGCCCGCAGGCTGGGTTCCCACAGGGCGTGCGGGAGCGCGGGCAGGATGCGCAGGACGGCGTTGGGAGCTGTGGCCGCGTGGACCAGCATCGTCTCCTCGCCGTGGCCGTGGGTGGCATACCGGTGAGTAGCCGCCCTGACCAGTTCGGTGAGGCGGCTGAGCGCGTCGCTCGGGTCTGTGACCGCGGGCGCCCACACCGGCAGCCCCGTGAGGCGGTCCAGCCGTGCAGGGAAACCACCATCCTGTGCAGTGACGGGCGTTACCGCGTCGAGAGCGGCGGCCGCGCCGTCGGCGCCAGGCAGCGGGGCAAGGTTCGCGACGGGACGGTGACGGGCGGCCCAGTAGCCAAGGCCGTGGGCGAGTTCGGCCAGACGGGGTTCGGTGCTCTCGCCGGACAGGAGAGTGCGCACGGCATGGCCCACCCGAATCACCGGGTGTGTCGAGCCGCCGCACATACCGGGCAGAAGACGAGGCCACCACTGCGTGAGCACCTCCCGCCAGGAGCGTTTGGCGATCTCGCACTCGAAGTAGCCGATCCAGTCAGTTACGCGGCGCGGATCACCAAGTGCGGAACGCCAGTTGGAGTCCGTGACCGGCTCGATGCCGGAAGGGAACTCCTCCAACTTGCGTGCGTACAGATCGAGCCAGCGGTGCACCCAACGTGCTTGTCCGTGAGCAGCGAGGGCCTCGACGGCCATCGGCGCGTGATTGGTGAGCCGTCCGAGCCGCTCCGGCCCTGAGTTGTGCAGTCGTTGGAGCGCCTCGTCCAGTGTTCCTGTCGAATCCATGGCAAAGACGGTAGGCGGGGCGCCAGGGCGGCGTAACAGGCTGCAGGCGTAAGACCCGACCTAGGTCGTACTACTGGGTCAGGGACTGACACACCCTCAATCCTGCTGATTTGACGACAGGCCCTGGTGTCCCGACGGGCGGACCGTATCAAGGTCGACGCCGATGTCGGATTCCTGCCAGAGGATGGCCATCCTGCAATGCTTGACTAACCGCATGACCACCGAGCAGCTGACCAATGCCCGCCTCTTCCGCTCCCTGCACACCCTCGCCGGACCCCTCGCGCTCGCCAACGCCTGGGACGTCGCAAGCGCCCGCGTCATCGAGGCCGCGGGCGCCCCCGCGATCGCCACCACCAGTGCCGGTGTCGCCTGGTCGCTGGGCTCCCCGGACGGCGACGCCCTCACCCGCGATCAAGCGCTGGAGCTGATTTCCCGAATCACCGCCGCGGTCTCGGTTCCGGTCACCGCCGACATCGAGGGCGGGTACGGGCAGGACGCGGCCGACGTCGCCGAAACCATCACCGGGGTGCTCGCGGCGGGCGCCGTCGGCGTCAACATCGAGGACGGCACCCGGCCACCGGCTGAGCTCGCGATGCGGCTGACCGTCGCCCGGCAGACCGCTGACCGCGAGGGCGCGGACCTCTTCCTCAACGCCCGTATCGACACGTATCTGTTCGGCCTCGGAGACCCGGACACCCGGCTCGAAGAGACCCTGTCCCGGGCGCGCCTGTACGTCGACGCCGGCGCGGACGGCATCTTCGTCCCCGGTGTCACCGACACCACCACGATCGCGGCACTGGCCAAAGAGATCTCCGTACCGCTGAACGTCATGGCCGGCCCCGGCGCCCCGACCGTTGCCGAGCTGGGCACCCTCGGCGTGGCCCGCGTCAGCCTCGGCTCGGGCGTAGCACAGGCCGCGTACGCTGCCGCCCGCAGCGCCGCACAAGAGCTCTTCGACACCGGTGACTACGACTCGCTCACGGACGGCATCGCCTTCCCTGAACTCAACGCGCTGCTCTCCGAACGCCACTGACCGAACCGCCACCGCTCAGCGCTCGGCCGTCGAACTCGGCGACAACAAGCCTGCGTTGGTGACAACGGACGTGCTTCGACTCACGTCGTGTGCCGAAGCACGTCCGTTGTCACCAAGTCCGATGATGCGCTGTGGTTTTACGTGGGCGAGGCACGGTAGTTGTCACGGATCAGCGCGCCACTTGTCACCGC
The DNA here is from genome assembly GCF_001866645.1 of Streptomyces colonosanans. Lineage (GTDB taxonomy): Bacteria > Actinomycetota > Actinomycetes > Streptomycetales > Streptomycetaceae > Streptomyces > Streptomyces colonosanans. The sequence continues at coordinate 19,521 of NZ_MLYP01000061.1, read as the reverse complement.
CGACCGGCTCACGGCTCCGGTCCTCGGATGCGTAATAATAGATCGAGCGCTCGGTCTATTATTACGTGACGCAAGGAGCGAGGGGGATCATGGACATGCGCAAGCGAACCGGGCCGGAGTCACAGGGGAATCGGCTCACGGCACTCGGCGAACCGATCTTGAGCACCGTGTGCGTGTACATCGTTTTCGCGCTGATGGGTGCGGGCGCCGGCTGGCTCGTCGACTTCCTGGCCGACTGGCTGGTGACACTGCCCTGGGCACCACTGCAGGGACCGGCCGAGCTTGCCACGTCGATCCCGTCGCCGGCACTGCCCGTCGCGGGTTCGGTCGCAGGGCTGGCTCTCGGACTTGTCGCCCAGCACGAACAGTTGGTGATTCGTCTGTCGGACGATCGCGTTGTGCTCACATACAAGGGACGGGAGCAGGAGTTCCCGCACGACGCCATCGCCACAGTGTTCCGGGACGGCAAGCAACTCGTCCTGCTCGGCCACGACGGTGGCGAACTCGCTCGGCAGGAGTGCAGCCTGGACACCGACCGCGTCGCCGACGCCTTCACCGAGCATGGCCACACGTGGGCGGATGCCGATCCGCACAAGAACGAGTTCCGCCGCTGGGTTCCGAATACTCCCGGACTCCCGCCGGGCGCGAACGCCATCCTCAAGGCCCGCCAGGAGTCGCTGGAAAAGAAGGGCCCCTCCGATGACGACGTTCGGGAGCTGCGCGAGGAACTGGCCCGTCTCGGCGTCGTGGTGAGGGACGAGAAACGACGTCAGTACTGGAGGACCTTCCGGGAAGCAAGTCCGGCTGCGGAATGAAGGGCGGTAGGGCTGACCACGTGTCCCCCGGTATGCTCCCGCTTCCCCATTCGGACGCCGGCGATATCCGTCACGCCTTCTTGCGCAACAGGCGGGTGATCTCCCGGCCGAAGTCTTGATTGGGCCCGCGCCGGTCTCCCACCGTGGACCCCGAGCGCGGCGGCCTGTCTGCGGCCTCGCCGCGGACATCTAAGGCCTGAACCCGTGCAGTTCAGGCACTGGCTCGCACGCGTTCACCGGAACAGGTGTGCTTTCCCGAAGGGCTCGTTGTGTGGCCGCCACCGCCTACGTCTTTCTGTTCCCCCGTACGTGATCATGTGGTGTTAGGGTAACGATCTTCAGCAGACGGACGGTGACCGTAGGATTGGAGTCAGTGGGCGGTGCCATACAGGACCGCCGGGTTGGGGGGACATGCGCACACCGCGCCCGCTACAGGCCCTTGGTCTGTCCGCGACAGCGGAGGCCGCCTACCTCGCACTCGTGGAACACGGCCCACAGACCCTGGCCGAGCTCACCCACCACCCGGCACTGGCCGGATCACCCCGCACCGGCCTCCAGCACGCGCTCACCGAACTCAGCGACATCGGTCTGGTCTCACGCACCAACGACAAACTGACCGCCCAGCCGCCCCGCGCCATGCTCGAGGCCGTCGCCGAACGACGCGCACGCGAAGCCCGCACCGCCTACGAAAGCGCCACCGTCCTGTCCCGGATCTGGCTCGACCACACCGCCGGATCCAGCTACGTCGAGGTCATCGACACCTCCGAAAGACGCGAGACGCTCCAACTACGCGTCAAGAACGAAGCCATGACACAAGTACGCGCACTGTCCATAGGACCGGTCGGCGGAGGCGACCGCGTCCTGGAGGTCGGCCCGGGAACACTGGACGCGCTCGAGCGCGGCATCGCCTACCGGGTCGTCTACAGCGCCAACATCCTCCAGGACCCCAAAGCCCTGGAAGTCGCCCACGAATGCGTCGCCCGCGGCGAGCAGGCGCGGGTCTTTCCCGATGTCGCGTTGAACGTCCTGGTCTGCGACGACCGCTTCGCTGTGGTGTCCGTCACCGCGCCCGACCGCACGGGACACCACAGCATCATCGTCCAGCCCTCGGGGCTCCTGGAAGGGCTCATCGGTGTCTTCGAGTCGTACTGGCGCATCGCCGTGCCGCTGCCCGCGGCCGGTGAAGCCGTTGGGGGCGAGGCCCCTGCCGAGGGCCGGCAGCTGCTGAGTTTCCTCAGTGCCGGGCTGACCGATGAATCGATCGCCCGTGAACTCGGGGTCAGCGAGCGGACCGTCGCACGCCGTATCGCCCGCCTGCAGGAGAACCTCGGCGCCAAGACCCGCTTCCAGCTCGGGGTCCAGGCCAGCCGCCGCGGCTGGCTGTAGACCACCACCCCAGACCGGGTCCGCCTATGGGCGCACGAGGCGGGCCGGTGATCCGGCCCGCCCCGCGCGGTCTTCGGCCGCTCAGACGCTCAACGCCCTTGCGCGGTCTTCATCCGCTCACACGCTCAACGCCCTTGCGCGGTCTTCATCCACTCACACGCTCAACGCCTTGCGCGGTCTTCATCCACTCACACGCTCAACGCCTTGCGCGGTCTTCATCCGCTCAGACGCTCAACGCCTTGCGCGGTCTTCATCCGCTCGAACGTTCAACGCCCTTGCGGTTGTGGTGGGATGACAGTGGTAATGGCTACTTGGCGTCGGGCTTGACCAGGTCGGGAAGCTTGGCCTTACTTCAGCGAGGGCAGGATGTGCCCCTGGTTCGCCGCGTCGGTGGCCACGCCCGCCGCCCAACTGGAGGAGTTGAACCGCTGGTTGGGCGTGCCGTGGTGGCCGGAGCTGGTGAAGCTGCAGTCACCGACCTGGTAGAACGACTTCTCCGACTTCAGCACCCGGGCCGCGTTCAGGGACTCGCCACGGGCGTGGGTCAGGTAGTAGGTGCCCAGCGCGTCAGCCATCAGCTCGGTACGGCGGGTGGCCTCCGGACCCCTCAGGTCACTCTCGAAGAGATTGCCCTGGTACTGCACGTGGTGACCGAACTCGTGACCCAGAATGCCCCGCGGCGCGACATCGCCCAGGCCCACCGCGGTCATGCCCTGCAGGATGCCGTCACCCATGATGATCCGGTCGGAGATACCCAGCGGCTCCGGGTCGTCCTTCTCGCTGTAGGCGAAGGAGTCGGCGTCGAACACGTTCGGCGTCACAGGGGACTCCTTTCAAGGGTGCCCGGTAAGGCACCCGCAGGCGCCGCCCAGTCTGTAAGCCCAACTACCCATTATTGAATGGATCTTCACTGTCCGAAACCGGCATGTCAGAAACCCGACAACCCACCACCCGTCCCACACACCACCCACCAGAACACTCCACAACCCGAGTACGGAAGACGCGGCCTCAAACGGGGCCGATTGGAGCGTCACGCCGTCAGGGGCACGCGCCATGGGGCTGATCTCGAATGCCCGCCACAGCAGATCAAGCCCAGCCGGGCATCGGCGGCGGTCCTTTCGTAAAGCGGCGGAGCCGTTCCCCGGGGCGGGCCACGGCGCCATCGCGTTGGGGACGGAAGGGAGTTCGGCCGACCGGCATCATTGCTCGCGCGGCTGGGGGTCGGTGGCCTCAGTGGAGTGTCGGGGTCTCACGGCGGGGTCGCAGGAAGGTTCCGGCGATCAGAACGCCCAGCAGGACCAGGGCCGCGTTGACCGCGATGGCGACGGTGACTCCGTGGTGGATGGCGGAGGCGGTGGTGGCGCCCGCCGTGCTCGCGGTGACGACGGCCGACATGATCGGGGTGCCCATCGTGATGCCGACCTGCTGGGACATCGAGGCGAGACCGGTGGCGAGGCCTTGCTCGGCGTCGGGCAGGCCGCTGGTGGCGGTCACCATGAAGCCGACGATGACGAGCATGTTGCCGATGCCGCCGAAGAAGGTGGCCGGAAGCAGTAGGCCGAGTGCGGCGCCACTCGTGGTACCGAGGAAGAGCAGCGCGGCGGTGAAGACGGTCTGGATCAGTCCGCCGGCGACGAGCGCAGCCAGGGTCGAGGTGCGTGCGATGACTTTGGGTGCCATGAGGCCGCCCACCACCGTGCCAAGGCCCAGGACGCCGAAGGAGACACCGGCAGCCAGTGGCGAGAATCCGAGGGTCTTCTGGAGGTAGAGGGTCAGCAGGTAGACGAGCGAGGTCTCGGTCACGAAGGCGAGCAGGCCCAGGATGTTGCCGAAGGCCACACCGCGGCGGCGAAGCACCCGTGGCGGGACGAGCGGCTGGTAGACCTTGCGCTCGATCAGGAAGAAGGCGACGAGCAGTACGACTCCGCCGATCAGGCCGGTCAGCGCGTGGGCGTCGGTCCAGCCGTACTCTCCGGCCTGGGTGAGCCCGTAGACGAGGCTGAGCAGACCGAGGGTGACGGAAAGGGCGCCGGGCAGGTCCGGCTTCGGGCGCACCGTCGGCTTCGACTCCTTGATGACCGCCGGGGCAATGACGAGGACGGCGAGGGCGACGGGGACGTTGACGAAGAAGGCCCAGCGCCAGGAGAGCAGGTCGGTGAGGACGCCCCCGAGGATCGCGCCGGTGGTGAAACCGGCGGACATCAGGGCGCCGTTGATACCGAGCGCCTTCTGCCGCAGCGGCCCCTCGGGGAACGAGGTGGTCAACAGCGACAGCCCGGCCGGGGTAGCCGCCGCTGTGGCAAGACCCTGGGCCACGCGGGCGACGATCAGGACCGTGGGGCTCGTGGCCAGACCGCCGAGGAGGGAGGCCGTACCGAGCAGCCCGAGGCTGCCCAGGAAGATCTTCTTGCGTCCGACGAGGTCACCGATCCGCCCGAAGATGAGGGTGAAGCCGGCCGCGGACAGTGCGAAGGCGGTGGCGATCCACTGGAGGTTGGCGAGCGAGAAGCCGAGGCCGTCCCCGATCGCGGGCAGCGCGACGTTCAGGATCGAGAAGTCGACCGCCAGCATGAACTGAGCGACCAGCAGGACGGCGAGTACCAGCTTGAGCCGTCCGGTGAGCCGTTGCGGGGTGGGCGCCGGGGCGACGTCGTCGGCCGCCGTCCGCCCGGCGGACTGCGCGAGCGGCTTAATAGTGGACATGTCAGATCATTCCTTTTCCGGATTCGGCCGCCACGCACGCCGTGAGGGGGTACTGGAGGGCGGGAGGAGGAAGTAAGAGAGACACCAGTCGTAATGGGTCTACAGTTCCGTTACTGCGCTGAAGGTAGCACCTCTCTCGCCATAAAGGAACTGCGATTCCGTTAGAGTGGTGTGTGGCATCGTCAGACCAGGGATGAAGAAGGAGGAGCTATGCCCGTCACCGCAGCTCCCGGCACTGTGCGGCCAGGAGGACGGACAGCTCGCGTGCGCCAGGCCGTGCTCCGCGCGGCCGGAGACGCTCTCGCACAGGAGGGCTTCGCCGCACTCGACCTGGCCGAGATCGCACGGCGCGCAGAGGTCGGCAAGACAACCGTCTACCGCCGCTGGGGAACCCCGGCAGCTCTCGCCGCAGACCTGCTCGAGGACATGGCGGAGCAATCTCTCCCGCGCACCGACACCGGGAGCCTCGACGACGACCTCCTCGCCAACGCCCGACTCGTCGTCAAAACCCTCACCGACCCCCAACAGGGCCGCCTCTTCAGAGCGCTCATCGCCGCCTCACTCTGCGACGCGCAGACCGCCGAGGCCCTGCACCGCTTCTACACGGTCCGCGTCAACGAGTGGGCCGGCTGCGTCGCCGACGCGGTCACGCGCGGCGAACTTGCGGCCGACACCGACGCGCACGCCGTCATCGCCGCCGTCTCCGCCCCGCTCTACTACGCCTTCCTCAACACCGGCAGACCCCTCACAGAGCAAGACGCCCAACGCGCCGCCCAAGCGGCATCAGCCGCAGCACGGGCGGGAGTATGGGCAGCCCCCTAGCGCCACCGACCCCCGCGGCTGGCCGTATTACAGGTTCGGCCCATACCCAGGGCGGCTGCGTGAGCAGTTCAAGTGGTGATCTGGGGGTTCCGCACCGGCAGCCCGCGGGGGCGGGCAGCGCTCAGCCGTGCGAAGCCTGCCCACTCACCCGGTGGTCTGCATGGCCGAGCGCCTCCGTCACCAGTCGGCGCAAGTGCCCGTCGCGCAGGCTGTAGTAGACGTGGCGCCCCTCGCGGCGCGTCTCCACCAGCCCTGCCAGCCGCAGTTTCGCCAGATGCTGGCTCACGCCCGTGCGCGAGGCCTGGCATCGCTCGGCCAGCGAGCCGACGTCCGACTCGCCCTGCGTGAGCAGCCACAGCAGATGCAGCCGGGTCACATCTGCCAGCAGCGCGAAAACTTCGGTCGCCTCGACGAGGCGAGCGGTGTTGGGCGCGTGCACATGCGCATTGGTAGCAGGTAGCAACGTTTCGCGGGCGGGCATAGGGACAGCGTAGAACCCGCACGCGGCGCGCAGTCAGTCGCCGCATACCGAACCCAAGCATCAACATGTGCACACATGCGCACCTATAGGTATCGTGGGCTCTCGAGGGTCCCGTTACCCGTCCAACGGATCGCCGCATGCTCTCCGTTCTACGCAATCGCACCTACCGTCACCTCTTCACCGCCCAGATCATCGCCCTGATCGGTACGGGTCTGGCCACGGTCGCGCTCGGCCTGCTGGCGTACGACATCGCGGGCGCCGGCGCCGGCTCTGTGCTCGGCACGGCGCTGGCGATCAAGATGGTGGCGTACGTCGCGATCGCCCCGGCCATCGGCGCGATTGCCGATCGGTTGCCGCGCCGCGCGCTGATGGTGGGCGCGGACCTGACCCGGGCCGCGGTGGCGGTAATGCTGCCGTTCGTGGACCAGGTGTGGCAGGTGTACGTCCTCGTCTTCCTGCTCCAGTCGGCGTCGGCCGCGTTCACGCCCACCTTCCAGGCCGTCATTCCCGACGTGCTGCCCAAGGAGCGCGACTACACCCAGGCTCTGACACTGTCGCGCCTCGCTTATGACATGGAAAGTCTGTTCAGTCCGGCCCTCGCCGCCGCGCTGCTCTCGGTGATCTCGTACAGCTGGCTGTTCCTGGGCACGGTGACCGGCTTCCTGGCCTCGGCCGCCCTGGTGGTCTGCGCCGTCCTGCCCAAGCCGCTCACCACCGGCACTCCACGCACCGGCAGCGCGTACGCCAAGGCCACCGCCGGCACCCGCCTCTTCCTCGCCACCCCGCAACTGCGTGCCCTGCTCGCGCTCAACCTCGCGGTGGCGGCGGCGAGCGCCATGGTGACAGTCAACAGCGTGGTGTACGTCCGCGACCGGATGGGGGGAAGCGCGGCGGACGTGTCGCTGGCGCTGGGTGCGTACGGCGGCGGTTCGGTGATCGCGGCGTTGCTGCTACCCCGTGTCCTCGACCGCGTCTGCGACCGCGCAGTGATGCTGCGTGGCGCCCTGCTGCTCACGCCGGTCTTCGCCGCGCTCGGCGCCGTCACGGCGGCCGGGAGCGGCGGTTGGCGCCGGCCTGCGCTGCTGCTGACCTGGGCGGCCTTCGGCGCCGCGTGCTCGATGGTGCTCACGCCGAGCGGGCGTCTGATCCGCCGCTGCGCGCCGCCGCAAGAGCGTGTGTCGGCGTTCGCCGCGCAGTTCTCCCTCTCGCACAGTTGCTGGCTGCTGACATATCCGCTGGCCGGCTGGCTCGGCGCGGCGGCGGGCCTGCAGTCGGCGGTGGTCACGCTGGGCGCGATCGCTCTGGCGGCCGGCCTTCTGGCGGTGCGTCTGTGGCCGGCGAGGGAGCGGAGGGTCGTCGAGCACGAGCACACCGACCTGCACGACGGTCACCCCCACCTGGTGGGCGCGGTACGGATACCGAACGGCTGGCGGCACAGCCACGACCACCTGGCTGACGGGCTGCACACCCGGTGAGGGCTGGGCCGGGCGCGCTCCGTCCTCGACGGCCCGGCGCACCCGGCGCGACCGGTAACCGGAAGGTCGCGACGCATGCGCCTCCTTCAGGCGGCCGGGCGCATCCCGTGCCCGCAGCCTGCGTGCCGGCAGGCCGAACAGCACAGCGTTGAACAGCCCGGACAGGGCCGCGCGGACGGAGAAGATCAAGGGGCTCAGCCGGTCGAACGAGGAGGCCCACTCGGCGGGTGCCGTCACCAGAAAGGCGACGATGCAGAGCGGCGCCGTGGTCATGAACGGCCCGATCCCTGCGAACCCCGGGTCCGGCAGGGCCGACAGGGAGGTTCGACCGGCGACGCCGGCAGCGACGAGACCGCGTCGGCCGCCGACGTCGCCGAGGATCGCGGTCCCGCCGGTTGGGGGCATCTCAGCCCAGGCCGTGCGCGCGCTTGTACTCCAGCGCGTAGGCGAGCTTCCCGGGCTTGGCGTTGGAATACGGCTTGCTCAGCTTGTTGAACTCACCCTTGTCTGCCGCACTGCCGTCGTTCCACTGATCCAGCGCGCCGAGATCGGCGGCGGTGAAGCCGCTGGCGACGACGGCGGCCTTGGGCAACGCCGTCATCGCCTCGGTCAGCGACTTGACGGTGGCCAGGTAGTTGTCGAGGTCGTTCGGGTTCCAGTCGGCAAGGTCGATCGGCTCGGCGTCACGGGCCCAGCTGCCCCAGTAGAACTCCTGGAACGGCAGCCCGTTCTGTGCGTACCCGATGTCACGGCCGAAGTAGAGCAGGCTGCGGTACCTGTCGTCGGCGAAGTTGGCCAGGCCCAGGCTGGTCGGCAGCTTGTTCACAGCGACCTGGTTGCCCTCGGGGTCGCGAAGGTACACCCACTTGTGTGCCTTCATCTCGTCCCAGAAGGTCTGGCGGGGAAGGTTGCTCAAGTTGGCCTGCACCCGCAGCCGAACGTGCAGGCTGGCCCCGCCGTCGGGGGTCTCGTAGAAGGATGTGAGTGTGTGGTGCCCGTCGGTGAGGAACGGTTCGCCACCGGGGCCGATGACGACGGTCTTCATGAGGGCGACGCTGTCCGCCGTCTCCGCCCCGACGGGGAGTTCACAGGTGAACGACGACGGGTCGTCCAGGCGCGCGCCGGGCGGCACGGTCGCCGCCGCTGTCCGCCCGTCGGCCTCGCACCAATCGTCGAACTTCTTGTTGATCCCGTCCTTGCCGAGGGTGTAGCGGCCGAGCTTGTAGTACACCTCGTCATAGCCGAGCGACGGCTGGGTCGGGTGCACGTCTCCGATGCGGACGTCGAGCAGGTCACCGGGCTCGGCACAGAGGTAACTCGCGAACGGCGTACTGCGGTTGTCGTGGCCGCAGAACGACGGCCGGATGCCCGGAGCACCAGGTGCGGCTACAGCGACCGGCGCCAGTGCGGCAACGCCGGCCCCGGTGACGGCGAGGGCCACCCCGAGGACCGAGGCCCGGCGGGACGGAGATCCGATGCGCATGACAACTGCTCCTTGCGATAGGGAGAATGTCGACGGCCAGCGTGCGATTGATCGCCCAATGCGCTGAATAATCTCGGTGACACCCCGGCGAGCCGTAGGTGAACAATTCACCGCCAACCGGCTCCCAGGATTTTCTGCCGGGTTTCCGCCCGTACCACTCCAGAATCACCACGCGGATCCTCGCGTGGCCGGTTCTGGTCGCCCGTTCCTCGGCCGCCGAGAACGCAGAAACCTCAGGTCCGATCCGGGCGGGGCCCGCTGGGATTCAACTTCCTGCAACCAAGGGTATGTTGCGGGCATGTCAATGCATCCTTTATGTTTACGCGCGTCAACTCGACTGGCACGCTGAAGAGTTGATGGCATTGCCGGTACCTACTGACCACCCGACCGCGACCGGCACTCACCAACCGCTCACAGTTCCGACGCCCCCACTACCGACCGTCGATGACCCCACCACGGCCACCCCGGCCCGAGCGCATCGCAGCGTCCCTCTCGTTCGGGCCCGCGACCGACTCCGCGGTGCGTTCGTTCCAGTCCGCGCACAGTCTCACCGTCGACGGCATCGTCGGTTCCAACACCTGGCAGGCCCTGGTCGCTTGACCGTCGGCGCGTCATCACCAAAGGAGGAGACTTCCATGAATCCGGCACGACACTCCAGTCCCGGTATCGACCGCCGCGCCCTGCTCCGGGGAGCGGCGGGGCTCACGACCACGCTCGGCCTGGCGGCGACCGTCAGCCTCGGAACGGCGGGCAGAGCCTCGGCCTACGGCTGGACCCGTACCCTTCAGCAGGGTGCGTCCGGCTCCGACGTGGTGGAACTGCAGATCCGCGTCGGCGGCTGGGCCGCGTCCAGCGCCCAGCAGACCTTTGTCTCCTGGGACGGCGCCTTCGGCCCGGCCACGGCCGCCGCCGTCCAACGCTTCCAGTCCGTCTACGGCCTGAGCGCGGACGGCATCGTCGGCCCGCAGACCCAGAGTGTGCTGAACAGCCTCGAAGCCGGCGACGGGTCGACCGCCCACTTCAACTTCAGCGAGTTCTACTCCAAGGACGGCGCCGGCTTCAACAACGGCAAGGTCGGGTCCGCGACCGTCAAAGAGAACGTACGCCGGCTGATGTACAAGCTGGAAGCCGTGCGTATGAAGGCCGGCAACAGCGCGATCACGATCAACTCCGGCTTCCGCAGCATCGCGCACAACGCCGCGTCGGGCGGCGCGTCCAACAGCATGCACCTCTACGGCGTCGCCGCGGACATCGTCGTCTCCGGCCACAGCACCCTGCAGACCTACAGGATCGCCGAGACCTGCGGCTTCTCCGGCCTCGAGGCGTACACGCACTCGTGGCAGCACGTCGACAGCCGCGTCCAGTACCCCTCTTACGGCTCCGGCTCGTGGTGGTGGGAGAGCGGCGTGGCGTGAGCCGCCCGCTCCGGCACACCGGGCCCGTCCGCGCCGTCATGGCAGGGACGGGCCCACCCGGATGTCAAAGGGTGAGCTGCACCCCGCGATCACGAAGCTGAGAAGCCGACGATCACGGGCAGGATGTCACCCTCGACCAGCTCGGCGTCGGCCATCTCTGCGTCGACGGTCGGTCATGATCCAGCCCGCTGGCGGAGTTCACCGAGAAGCCCTGGGTTGACGATCGAAATGACGGTCTCGATCTGCTCGGGATCGACGGCGGGCCACAGGATGTCCCGCGCGGCCCGGTACTTCGCGGTGAGGCGTGCCCGCTGCTCCGAAGGGAGCTGGGCGGCGCGGTCGGGGTGGGAGTTGTGCGCGTTGTCAGCGATCTTGACCAGGGTGGCGTCTCGGCTGGAAGTGATGCGCCGGATCTTCTCCTCGTAGGGGACGCCGGGGATGTTGGTGACGACCTCGACGATGCCGACGACTCGATCCAGGACGCCGAAGGCGCGCAGTTGTCGGGCCGTGTAGTCGGTGTCCTCGATGACGTCATGGAGCAGGCCGGCCATCTCCAGGTCCGGGCCGAACGGTGCGAGTCCTGCGGCGACGGCGCGGACGTGGTCGACGTATTGCACGCCGACCTTGTCGACCTGTCCGGCATGCGCTCTCTTCGCGAGCATGTCGACGTCGGTGACGGTCACTTCACCCATGATCCCCACTCATATAGCCAGGGGGAAATTGTACGGGGCTGATCGCCGCGCAGGGCGACGGTGGCCACTCTGGAGAACGGGCCGGGTCATCGACAAGGCCAACGACCCGGGCTCCCCTCAGCCGTTCAGGCCCAGCTCACCCGCGCGCACCCCGGCCTGGAATCGCGAACTCGCGCCGAGGACGTCGAGTGGTTCGGCGACCCGGCGACGGCAGGTCCGCAGGGACATGCCGAGTTCCCGCGCGGCTGTCTCATCGGTGGCACCCGATCCCAGCGCGCGCAGAACCGTCCAGCTCTCCACGGCGAGCCGGTGCCGGTCGCGGTCGACCCCTCTCTGACCGTCCGCGACCGGCTCCCGGCGTGCTCGGTGAGCAGGCACTACTGCCGTGCGCTACCGGCTTCGATCGGCCGCGTGCGCAACAGTGCGAGTGTGGGCAGGCCGGTGGCGGCGAGGCTGAGGAGGACGGCTCCGGCGACCAGTTGCCCTGCGGTGCCGATCGGGATGTACGGGGCGGCTCCGGTGAGGCCGCGGGCGATGGGGACAAGGGTGGTCCAGGCGATGGCGCCACCGACGACGAGGCCGGATACGGCGACGAGGAGGGCTTCCCAGCTCATCATGTCCCGCACTTGTCGGCGGGTGGTGCCGGAGAGGCGGAGCAAGCCGATTTCGCGGCGGCGGTCGAGAACGGTCATCACGAGGGTGTTGGCGGCGGCGACGGCGGCGAATCCGCCGAGCACGGCAGCCATGACGGTATTGGCCCAGGCGTTGAGCTCCTGGTCCCGGTCGGCCTGGGCGCCGTACCCGGCCGCGTCGGTGACGGTCGCCCCCGGAGCGAGTGCGGTCAGTTGCCGGGCCATGGCCTGCCGGTCGGCACCAGGAGTGGCCGCGATGAGCACCTGGCTGTCCAGGGCGGCCGTCACATGCGCGGCGACCGCGGCACGGGGCATCACGGCCCCTCCCACTCCCAGGCCGCGTTCGTAGGTGGCGACCACGATGGGCCGGACCTTGGTGCCGTCGCCCAGCCGCAGGGAGACCCGGTCACCGGTTTTCACGTCCAGGTCCTTGGCGATCGTGGTGTCCAGCGCGACCGTCCCGGATCCGAGTGCGCTCAGCGACCCGCTCTGCACGCCGAGGTCGAGCACCTTGGGCAGGCTGCCCGGGTCACCGGAGACGCCCAGGACCGTCGTCGAGTTCAGTTCGCTGCCGGCCCGGTAGACGGCCCCGGTGCGCAGCACTCCGGTCGCGGAATCCACGCCCGGTACCCGGGCCGCCCGCTCGACGGTGGTCGCGGGCAGGCCAGGGCCGGTCGAGCCGAGCACGTGGTCGGCGACGACCGCGCGCTTGACGTTCTCAGCGGAGGCGTGGCGGATGGTGCTCTGCATGAAGAGCAGCGTTCCGCAGAAGGCGGTGACCATGATGATCGGAGTGATGGCGGAGGCCAGGCGGCGGGCCTGGGCGCGTGTGTTGTCGGCGGCCAGGGAGCCGGCGGCTCCGGCGGCGCCCGCCCGCAGGGGCAGGCCGAGGACGCTCGCGCACAGGCGGGCCAGCAGGGGGCCGAGCAGAGCGACGGCGAGCAGGAAGCACATGATCACGCCGAGGGCTGTGTTGGCGGCGTCGCTGCCGCCGAGACGGGCGGCGAGGTTGGCGAGTACACCACCACCCGCGAGGGCGGCCAGCCCCATGACGATCCGGATCACGCCGGGCCGGGCGCGCTCCACGGAGGCTTCCCCGAGCGCCTGGCTGGGGCGAAGCCTCGCGGGTCGACGGGCGGCCACCCAGCCGGCCGTCAGCGCGGCCAGCAAGCAGGCCCCCACCGCGACCACCATCGGCAGCACACCGACGTCCAGGGACACTTGCTCGGGTACGGCACCGCGGTCGACGAGTTCACCGAACCACCAGCGGGCCAGTGCCAGGCCCGGCAGCACTCCCAGGGCGGCTGCGACGGGTGCGAGGATCACTGCCTCGGTGGCGATGGTACGGCGGATCTGACGGGGCGTCGCGCCGATCGCACGCAGCATGGCGAACTCACGCGCACGCTGCCCCGTGGCCAGAGCGATCGTGCCCATGACCACGAACACGGCGGTCAGCGCCGCGACGCCGCCGAAGGAACCACCCACCCCGGTCAGAACCTCCTTGCCCTCAGTGAGAGCCGCCACTTCCACGGCTCCACGCTCGTCACCGGTGGCAACCTTGGCGCGGCCGTGCACTTCCTGACGTACCTGCCCGGCCAGGGCGGAGACGGTCACGCCCGCACGGGGGGTCACGGCGATGGCATCCACCGTCCCGGGGTGCCCGGACAGCTTCTCGGCCACACCGTCCGCGAACCACACACTGGGGCCGTCAGCCTTCGCGGAGATCAGCCCGGAGACCACGTAACTCCCGCTGCCGCCGGGGGCGATCAGCGAGAGCCGGTCTCCCGGCGCAAGGCCTGCGGCTCGGGCGGCGCTCTCCTCCAGTACGACCTCCCCGGCCCCAGGCGCGTGCCTCTTCTGCGTGGCGGAGGAGTCAGCAGCGGTGAGGGCGGCTGCCGAGAAGTTCCGTCCGGTCAGCGCGGGCAGCGCGCCCGCCTTCTTCACCACCTGGAGGGGGAAGGACAGATCCGGCACGACCGCGGCCACTGCGGGGCGGGCGGCGATCTTGGCCACCAGTGCCTTGTCGACGCGGCTGCGCTCCGGCAGAGCGATCTGCGTCGATGCCCTCTCCCCGCCCTCCTGGTAACTGAACCGGGCGTAGGGATCACCGGAGACCACCACGGGGGAATCCGCGTAGCGCACGGCCTCCACGTGCGCGGTGATGCCGGTCTGCAGCAGGGTGCCGCAGGCGGTGATGATCAACGCTCCCAGCAGCAATGCGACGAAGCTGCCCGCGAAGGACGCGGGCCTGAAGCGCACGGAGGCCCGCGCGAGACCGTTCGTCACGCCGCCGCCCCCGCGAACTCATCGGCCTCAGCGGTCAGTTTCACCATCCGGTCGGCCACCGTCTGCGGGTCGGGGTGCCACAGATTCCCCACCAGCGCCCCATCGGCCAGGAAGAGCACCTGGTCCGCGTGGGACGCGGCCACCGGGTCATGGGTGACCATGACGACCGTGGCACCCATCGCGTCGACCGCGCGGCGCAGCAGCCCCAGGACCTCCCGGGCGGTCCGGGTGTCCAGGGCGCCGGTCGGCTCGTCCGCGAACACCACCTCCGGCTCCGTTATCAGCGCGCGGGCGATGGCCACGCGCTGCTGCTGTCCGCCCGACAACTGCCCAGGACGCCTGCTCCCGTGGTCTGGGAGTCCGACTTCGGCCAGGAGTTGCTGTGCCCGCCGCCGGTCCTGCCGCTCACCCGCGAGCCGCTGGGGCAGCAGCACGTTCTGCAGCACGGTCAGGGACGGCAAAAGGTTGAAGGACTGGAAGACGAACCCGACGCGCGTGCGCCGCAGCTTCGTCAGCCGGTCCTCGCTCAGGTGGGTGATCTCTTCCCCACCGAGCAGCACCTGCCCCGAGGTCGGCCGGTCCAGACCGGCGGCACACTGCAGGAACGTGCTCTTCCCCGACCCCGACGGGCCCATCACCGCGGTGAAGCTGCCCCGCTCCAGCGCCAGATCCACCCCGCGTAGCGCCTGCACGGCCGTAGCGCCTCGCCCATAAGCGCGGGTGGCGGCACGCAGCTCGATCGCAGGGGGCCTGCTCCGGTCCCGCTCGGTGTCCATGCTGTCGCGGCGCCACGCCATGACGTTCCTTCCTTTGCTGGTCAACTGCGTCATCGACGGTAATCAGGGAGTAAAGCGCCGGCCATACAGTCAGCCAGGCTCTTCTTGGTAGGGATATCCCCCGGCCGGGTGGGCACGGGCCCCCGCTTCGGCGCTCCGTGTCACACGGTGATCGGCTTCTCGGAGGGGGGCCTGGCCGTCGGCGGAGTCAGAGCTTGTCGGTCTCCCGGACCTGGTGGAGGTGGATGAGTACGTCGTACGCCTGGCCGATGGTGAGGGTGGTGCCCTTCTTGAAAACCGTGCCGGCGTCGTAGGTGGGGCGTGCGGTGTTCAGCCAGGTGCGGGCCGCGGACGGGAGCGTGCGCAGGTCGAGGTAGCGCAAGCGCTCGCAAGTCGCCGTGGTGCGGCTGCTCGGCGCACTGGGGCTGTCGGGTCTCCCCCTGGCGGGATTCGCGGCGTTCACGGCCGTGTACACCGGCCTGCTGAGGTACACCGTGACACGCTGGGCGACCCTTCGGCAGTTGGCGGAGCGTCGGGCGAGCGGAGAAGGCACAGACAGCTGAGTTCGACACCGCCTGGAGACTCGGTCCGGTGACGGCGCCGGCACGGCTTCACACCGTGCCATGAGCGGCGCAGTCAGCGGCGGGGCTGCTTGCCCCGGAACAAAGCGCGCACTGACTTGGATCCCATGATTCCGGCCAGGAGTACCGCTATTGGGAGCGCGACACCTTTCCAGGGGCCGCGGATGGGCTTGTAGACGGCTGTGCCGTCCTTGATCTCGATGAAGCCGAGCGGCCTGGCTCCGACACCGCCTCCGCCGCCTCCGCCCTCGGTGTTTTTGGCGGTGCCGGTCTCGCGTCCGGCGCCGCCGCAGAATCCGAAGCCGACGCGGGCGACGGGGATGACGGTGATGCCGTCCTGGGTGACCGGTTCGCCGTACACGGCGGTCACCGACGCACGGCCGCCGAGCTTCTCAGCCAGCCGTTCCATCAGGGTGACGGAGGCGTGGTCCGCGGTGGGATCCCTGGGTGGGACGGGTGCGTTCGTCTCGTCGGTACCGCTCATCGGGGATCTGCTTCCTGAGGGCGCTCGGCAGTACCGAGGATGTGGGTGGCGGCCGGGAAGGGGATTCGGGTGGGAGGGAAGGCGAACTTCTCCATCTGTGTGAGAGTGAACCCGGCTGCAATGATGGCGGTTTGGGTGTCGCGGCCGGTGTGGCAGCCGCCGCACAGCAGCGGCCAGACGGTCGCGTCCACAGCCCGCTGGACGCGGCGCATGCCCGGCGTGTCCGCCTGCACGTGCTCGAAGAAACGCAAGTGGCCGCCGGGCCGCAGGACGCGGCGGATCTCGGCGAGTGCCGCGGCCTGGTCGGCCACTGAGCACAGGGTGAGGCAGACCACGGCCGCGTCGAACGAGGCGTCGGGCGTGGGGAGTTGCTCGGCACGGCCATCAACGACCTGCACCTCGGCGGGGACGGTCCGGGCCGCCTGTTCGGCCAGGGCACGCAGCCGCGGCTCCGGCTCGATGGCCAGAATCCGTTTCACCTCGGGCGAATAGTGCGGGAAGTTCAGTCCGTTGCCCGCACCGATCTCAATGACCTGGCCGGACAGGCCGGCGAGGAGTTTCCTGCGGTACTGGGTGATGCCAGCCTTCTCCAGGGCGGGTCCTGCGACCGCGGCGTAGTACCGGGCGAACACGGGGCGACGGAGAATCGGTTGGACCATGGCGGGTCACCGGCTTCCTCTCCAGGGTGTTGTCCGACGGTGATCGCGGGCTCCGATGTTCAGCGGAGGTGCCTCACGGTGAAGACACCTCACGATAGGACAGAGCCTGTCGCTTCCGCCAGCGCCTCGCTGCACCGGCTGTTCGAACTGACAGACCCAACGGCCCGCCTCGTCTCCCGCACGCGGTTGCCCGCAGCCCCCGTCATCAACGCGACGGACGGCACTGCCGCTCGACTGCCGAGGGCTGTCACCTCCCCTCCGGGCACTGGAGCACTTCGTCGGCTGACGCGCACCGACGACCGGGAGACGCAGGTCACATTCGTCCATGTCACAGGAGGCCGGGCTACCTCGTCTCAGGAGGTGTAGCCACGGACGAACACAGAGGAGCACACCATGAACGCCCGGCTGAACTACTTCGCGAGCCCGACCGCCGGCAAGACGCTCAAGCACTTCATGTCGGCCGGTAAGACACTCAAGGACTCGCCGCTGCCGGCCGCGACGCAGGAGCTGGTGGCGCTGCGCGTGAGCCAGATCAACGGCTGCGCGGTCTGCATCGACATGCACACCAAGGAAGCCGCCGCTGCCGGCGAGACCCCGGTGCGGCTGAACCTGGTCGCGGCGTGGCGGGAGGCCACGGTCTTCACCGAGGCCGAGCGTGCCGCGCTGGAACTGGCGGAGGAGGGGACGCGGGTGGCGGATGCGGCCCGTGGGGTCAGCGACGAGGTGTGGGCGCACGCCGCCAAGCATTACGACGAGGAGCAGCTCACCGCCCTGGTAGTCCTGGTCTCCTTCATGAACGCGGTGAACCGGCTGAACATCATCTCCCAGCAGCCGGCCGGTGACTACGAGGTCGGGCAGTTCCACTGAGAGGTGGGGAGGCGATACCGGCATCTGCACCAGGCTCGGGGCCCTGCTGCGGGCTCCGGGCCGCCGGGTTCGGGGCGTTACTGTGTCCCGTCAGCGGATGATCAACGGAAGATGCCTGCGCCGACGGGTGCGGCCGGGTGTGAAGGCATGCACGGCAAGGGGGTTCGGCGTGGGCAAAGTCGAGGAGTTCGAGGAGCTGCGGCCACTGCTGTTCTCGATCGCCTATCGGATTCTGGGCAGCGTGGGCGAGGCCGAGGACGCGGTGCAGGAGACATGGCTGCGCTTTGACGGCTCGGCGACCCGGCCCACGTCGACCAAGGCCTACCTGTCGGCCGCGGTGACACGGATCTCGATCGATGTGCTGCGCTCCGCGCGGGTACGGCGGGAGGAGTACGTGGGCCCCTGGTTTCCCGAGCCGCTGCTGAGCGATCCGTATCAGGATCCGGCGCGGGCGGTGGAGCTGGCCGACTCGGTATCGATGGCGGCGCTGCTGCTGTTGGAGCGGCTCAGCCCGCTGGAGCGGGCGGTGTTCGTGCTGCGGGAGGTGTTCGCCTTCGGGTTCGACGAGGTCGCGGCGGCGGTGGGGCGTTCGGAGGCGGCATGCCGGCAGTTGCTGGTGCGGGCGCGGCAGCACATGGAGGCCGGGCGACCACGGTTCGCAGCGGACCGGCAGGAGCGGCAGGAGCTGGCGACGCGGTTCTTGGACGCGCTGAAGGACGGCGATGTGGGCGGGTTGCAGCATCTACTGGCCGCCGATGTGCAGTTGGTCGGGGACGGCGGCGGCAAGGCGCCGCAGCTGGCCAGGGCCATCATGGGCACGGAGAACGTGGCCCGGGTGCTGGGCACGGTCTTCCCCTTGATGAGCCGCGTCGACGTGTCGTTCGAGCTGCACGAGGTCAACGGCCAGCCCGGCGCGATCTTCCGCGACCGGGACGGAAAGGTGCTCTTCGCCCTGGCCCTCGACGTACTCGACGGGCAGATTCAGACCATCCGCACGGTGATCAACCCCGACAAGCTCGGCCACATCGGGCCGGTCGCGGACGCCTGGGCCCTCGACCGCGAGGTGAAGCAGGCCCGTCGACAGCGGAACTGACCTCGGGAAAGTGCTGCATCCGAGGCAGAGGATTGACGTGGAGCCGGCCGGCCTCTGTGATCACGTCGGCCGCGGCTCACGCGTCTTCAAGCTGACACCCTGGGACGGCCCTCAGGTCAGCTGTCAGGCTGCTCGGCCCGGAGGTACCGCTGCAAGATGAGGCGGAGGGTGGGCAACTGCTCGGTCGGCTTGAATGCCGGGCTCGTGGCCGCACTGGTGTAGAGCAGGCCGATCAGGGCCAGGACCCATGTCGCGGTGTCGTCCGGGTCCAGGCCGGGGTCGATCCGACCGGCATCGGAGGCCTTCGACAGCAGTGCCGCGATCGCCGCGTGCTCGTGGGCGTTGCCGCGGCTCAGCAGCGCTTCGAGTTCGGCGTCGCGGTACGCCTGGACCATCGCCTCCATCACCAGCGGTGGGGCCAGCGGTTCCGCCGCCGGGGCGGCGAGGAAATCCACGAGCTCCAACAGCGCTTCCCACGGGTCGGCGGCGGCCTGCGCCTGCGCCAGACGTTCGGCTTTACCTTCCTCGTCGTCCTCGAACACGGCGAGGAAGATCGCCCGCTTGTTGGGGAAGTAGTGGAACAGGTTGCCCGCGCTCATGCCTGCCGCCTTGCAGATCTCGGCAGTCGTGGTGCGCTCGTACCCTTTCGCGGCGAACAGGCCGGCCGCGACACCCAGAATGTGCCGTCGACGTGCCTGGTGCTTGGCCGGGTCGACCTTCCTCATCGCATCCTTCCTGATCGAAGCTCAGGGCAACACCTTACCCAACGGCCATTATTAGACCGAGCACTCGGTTTATGATTATGGTCGATGCTCCGTCACACCCCATCGGGAAGGAGCACCCATGCCCCCTGCCCTGTCCACCCCCACCC
>NZ_MLYP01000060.1 GCF_001866645.1 Streptomyces colonosanans | reverse complement strand
CCTTTCGGGGAGGGCGGGGGGGCGTGCGGATCATCGGGAGCGCATCGGGCGCTGGGGTGCGCCCCCGCTCAGGTACGGACTTCCAGCAGGGGCACCAGCTGTTCCACGGCCGTCATCGATCCATGGTTCCCGACCATCGCCGATTCCTTCGGCTCCCGCTCGGAGGCGATGATGAGCACATCGTCGCGGGCCGCGGCGACGACGTCACCGATGCGCGCGTACACCCGTTCGTCGATGTGCGGACCGAACCAGCCGGCCGCGATCGCCTCGTTTCGCGAGGCCACCCAGAACTGCTCGCCGAGCACCTCGCGCCAGCAGGTCAGGACGTCGTTCTCGGCGCCCGGCACGGCGTAGACGTGCCGGGCACGCCCCTCGCCGCCCAGCAGGGCCACCCCGGCGCGCAGCTCCCAGTCCTCGTCGAAGTCGATGCGGTGCCCCTCGGTGAAGGGGATGTCGATCATGCCGTGGTCGGCGGTGACGTACAGGGCAGTGCGCGGCGGCAGCTGCTCGGCCAGGCGCTGGACGAGCCGGTCGACGTACATGAGCTGGCCACGCCAGGTGTCCGAGTCGACACCGAAGCGGTGACCGGCGCCGTCGAGCTCGGCGTAGTACGTGTACACCAAGGAGCGGTCGCCCGCGGCCAGTTGCGCGGCCGCGAGGTCCATGCGGTCCTCGCCGGTCAGACGGCCGTGGAACCTCCCACCGCTCAGTGCGACCTTGGTCAGCGGGGTGCTCTCGAAGGTCGGGGAGGACACCTGCGCCGTGTGGACGCCGGCCGCGTCCGCGAGCTGGAAGATCGTCGGGTACGGCTGCCAGGCGTGCGGGTCCGTCCAGGGCTGCCAGCGGAGCTGGTTCATCAGCTCGCCGGTCTCGGGGTTGCGCGCCGAGTATCCGGGCAGGCCGTGCGCGCCGGGCGGCAGACCGGTGCCGACGGAGGCGAGCGAGGTCGCGGTGGTCGCCGGGTAGCCGGCGGTGATCGGGCGGCCGGTGCCACCGCGGGAGGACGCCAGGAGCGAGGCCAGGAAGGGCGCCTCGTCGGGATGTGTCTTCAGCTGCTCCCAGCCGAGCCCGTCGACCAGGAAGACGCAGTTGCGGTCGGCGGCGGTCAGTTCCGCTATGGCGGCGGTCTGGCCCGGCACTCCCATGCCCGCGGCCAGGGTGGGCAGGAGATCGGCCAGGGAGCCGGTGCCGTACTCGGGGAGGGGTGCGGAGCCGACGGCGAGCGGCTCCGGGTGGTCCTCCCAGGTGGACAGCGCCATCAGCGGGTGATGTCCGCGGTCGCCTCGGAGAGGGACTGCGCGAAGGCGAGTGCCTCGCGCACCGTCTCCGGTCCGTCCCCGGCCTCGCTGACGCGGAGGCTGAGGTCGTCCGCCGTCGAGTTGCCGGTGTAGCCGTGGTCGGCCTCGCAGTTGGGGTCGCCGCAGGCGGCGGGCTCCAGGTCGATGCGGGAGACGGCGCCCCAGCCGATGGTCAGGACGACCTCGCGGGGCAGCGTGCCCGGGGTGTACGACTCGGGGTTGGCGACGACGCGGCTGACGACGACCGACGAGATCCGGCCGAGCTTCACCGATTCCGTCGACGTCGTCGCGTACGGCGTCGGGGAGGTGTCGTCCGCGGCCTGTTCGTCGGTGTGGCTGACGATGAAGCGGTTGGCGGTGAGGACCAGCACGGTCACGTGCCGGCGCACCTCGTTCGCGTCGAAGGTGGTCTCCTGGTGGACCAGGTACGACCGGATGGGCTCGCCGCCCACCGCGGCCTCCACCGCCTCGGCCACGAGAGCCGGGTAATAGCCGCTGCGCTCGATCGCCGTGCGCAGCCCCTGGGTCGTCGTACTGGTCTTGGCCATGACGTCCATCCTACGGGGACGTACTGACTGCGAGGCACCGCTTGTCGCCGCTCAGTACCCCGGGAGCCTCCTCGGGCCGAGGTCGTCGCGGGCGGGCGGCGGCGCGAGGCGCACGGTGGCACCGAGCACGCTCAGGCCGTGCGGGGCGACGACGACCGGCTCCAGGGTGACCGCGACGACCTCCGGATGGTCGTCGACCAGCCGCGACACGCGCAGCATCAGCTCTTCGAGGGCGGGGGTGTCCACGGGGTCGGAGCCGCGCCAGCCGAACAGCAGCGGCGCCGTCCGGATCGACCGGACCAGGGAGGTGGCATCACGGTCGGCGACCGGGATCAGCCGGTGCGCCGTGTCACCGAGCAGCTGCGAGGCGGCCCCGGCGAGTCCGAACGACAGTACGGCCCCGGCCGCCGGGTCGATGACCGCACGCACGACCGTGTCGACCCCGCGCGGAGCCATTGCCTGGACGACCGGCCGCAGCTCCTCCGGATGACCGAACAGCTCCTTCAACTCGGCGTACGCCCGGCGCAGTTGCTCCTCGTCGGCCAGATCCAGCCGTACCCCGCCCAGGTCGGCGCGGTGCCGCAGATGCGGGGCGGTGGCCTTGAGGGCCACCGGGTAGCCGATCGCGCGGGCGGCCTCGACGGCGGCCCCGGGCGTGGGCGCGGGCAGCGCCTTGCGTACGTGGATGCCGTACCGCGCGAGCAGATCGCAGGTCTCGTCCGTGCCGAGCGTCAGCCCCTGCCCCCGCGTGAGCAGCCCGTCGATCAGTTCGGCGGCGCCCTTCTCGTCGATGTCCTCGTACTCGGGCACCTTGCCGGGCTCGGCGGCCTCGCGCCGCCACTGTGCGTACTTGACGGCTTCGGCGAGGGCCCGGACGGCGCGCTCGGCGGCGGGATAGGCGGGTATGGGACGGGGCTCGTCCGGCGCCTGGACGGGTTCCACCGCGGTGGCCGGTCGCTCCGCGGGGCGCGGGAGGTCGCCCCGCTGCGCCCGCGGGGACGTGCTGGCCGCCGCGGACAGCGCCTCCGCGAGCCCGCCCAGCTCCACGTGCACCACGAGCACCGGCTTTGCGGGAGCCGCCGCGGCGGCCGACCGGAGGGCCTCCGCCAGTGCCTCGTCCCGCGCCGGGGCCTCGCCGACCGCCGGGATCGCGGTCACGACGACGGCATCGCACGAGTCGTCGGCCAGTGCCGCGGACAGCGCCCGGTGGAAGTCCTCGGCCGACGCCGCCGTCGTCAGGTCGAGCGGCGGCGACGGCCGCAGTCCCTCGGCCAGGCAGGCGTCGTAGGTCAGCAGCCCCAGCGACTCGGAGTTCCCGAGGATCGCCACCCGGGGCCCGGCGGGCAGCGGCTGCCGGGCCAGCAGCAGCCCCGCGTCGACCAGTTCGGTGATGGTGTCCACGCGGATCACCCCGGCCTGTCGCAGCAGCGCGGACACCGTGGCGTGCGGCAGCCGCGTGGCCCGTACGGCATGTCCCTGCGGAGCACCTCCGTGCCGCGCCCCCTGCACCACGACCAGCGGCTTGACCGCGGCCGTCCGCCGCGCGAGCCGGGTGAACTTGCGCGGGTTGCCGATGGTCTCCAGATACATGAGGGCGACATCGGTGTCCGGGGCGTCGTACCAGTATTGGAGGACGTCGTTGCCCGACACGTCCGCCCGGTTCCCGGAGGAGACGAAGGTCGACACGCCCGTGACCCCGGTGACCCCTCCCCCGCGCCGGTGCAGCCGCGACAGCAGCGCGATCCCGATGGCGCCGGACTGGGCGAACAGTCCTATGCGTCCGGGGCGCGGCATCTCGGGCGCCAGGGACGCGTTGAGGCGGACCTGAGGCGAGGTGTTGATGATCCCGAAGGCGTTCGGCCCGATGAGCCGCATCCCGTACGACCTCGCCTGCCGCACCAGTTCCCGCTGCCGCTCCCGGCCGTCGGGACCGCTCTCGGCGTATCCCGCGGAGAGGACCACGAGTCCCTGCACCCCGTGCTCCCCGCACTCGGCCACGACCTCGGGGACGTGCTCCGCGGGGACGGCGACGACGGCGAGATCGACCGGGTCGGCGATGTCATGGACGAAGCGGTGGGCGGGGACCCCGTCGAGTTCCGTCCGTCCCTCGGGGAACGCCCTGTTCACCGCGTAGAGGCGGCCGGTGAACCCTCCGTCCCTGAGGTTGCCGAGGACACTGCGGCCCACTCCCCCAGGCTTGCGGCCCACACCGATCACGGCCACCGAGCCGGGCGCGAGCAGCCGCTGCACGGACCGCGCCTCGGCCCGCTGCTCCCGTGCGCGCTGCACGGCCAGGGAGCGGTCGGTGGGCTCCAGGTCGAGCTCCAGATGGACGACACCGTCCTCGAAGCTGCGCTTCTGCTGGTACCCGGCGTCCGTGAACACCTTGATCATCTTGGTGTTGGCGGGCAGCACCTCGGCGATGAACCGGCCGATGCCGCGCTCCCGGGCCACCGCGGCGATGTGTTCGAGGAGGGTGGAGGCGACGCCCCGCCCCTGGTGCGCGTCCTGCACCAGGAAGGCGACCTCGGCCGTGTCGACGGGGGCGGGCGCGTCACCCCCTCCGGCAGTGGAGGAGGCGGGCAGCCCTCCGGCACCGACTCGGTCGTAGCGCACGGTGGCGATGAACTCACCGCCGACCGTGGCGGCGAGTCCCACCCTGTCCACGAAGTCGTGGTGCGTGAAGCGGTACACGTCCTTGGCGGACAGGTGAGGGTACGGCGCGAAGAAGCGGTAGTACTTCGACTCGTCCGATACCTGCTCGAAGAAGTGGACGAGTCGCTCGGCGTCATCGACGGTGATGGGCCTGATGCGCGCGGTGCCGCCGTCGCGGAGCACCACGTCGGCCTCCCAGTGGGCGGGGTATTCGTGCCGGTCCGACGCGGTCTGCATGGGCCCCAGACTAACGACCTGGGGAGCAATAGGGAGCGGCGTCGCGGCGTCCGGCACGGCCGCTCACGGCGTTGCCGAAATGTCCTAATAGCTCCGCTACGAGGACCTTCCGGCGCCTTGCGATCGACCGCACCGGACGCCGCTCCTTCACCCGCTCCCTATTGCTCCCCAGGTCGTAAGGCTCGCGTCCGACAGCGGCGCGAGGCAGGCTGAGGGGACCGAGCCGGGACCGTCCAAGGCCCGAGGGCACACGGTGCCGGCTCCGGGTTCGCCGCACCGTATGGGAAACTGGTCTAGACAACCCTGATACACCCGAAGGGCAGCATCACATGGCTGAGCGCCGCGTCAACGTCGGCTGGGCCGAGGGTCTCCACGCCCGCCCCGCCTCCATCTTCGTCCGGG
Organism: Streptomyces colonosanans; assembly: GCF_001866645.1. Taxonomy (GTDB): domain Bacteria; phylum Actinomycetota; class Actinomycetes; order Streptomycetales; family Streptomycetaceae; genus Streptomyces; species Streptomyces colonosanans. The sequence continues at coordinate 83,448 of NZ_MLYP01000060.1, read as the reverse complement.
CCGCCACGGCCTCCGGCGTCCCCGTGACGATCGCCAAGGCCGGCGGCGCGCCCGTCAATGCCGCGTCCATGCTGGCGGTTCTCAGCCTGGGTGCCCAGGGCGGCGAGGAGATCGTCCTCGCCTCCGACGCGGAAGGCGCGGAGGCCGCGCTCGACCGTCTGGCCAAGCTGGTCGCCGAGGGTCTCGAGGAGCTGCCCGAGACCGTCTGACCCTCCGGGCACCGAAGCACTGCGGAGCCGCGTCGGCCGTTCAACGGCGGACGCGGCTCCGACGCATACGCGACGGTGTCGCACGGCTGTCGAGCGGCGCGGGCACAGCGGATCCGTGAGCCGATCACGCAGCGCATGCGGCTCCGCCCGTGGCGGAAGCGCTGCGTCAGATGTTCACCCCGTGTGACCGGAGGTAGGCGACGGGATCGATGTCCGATCCGTACTCCGGGGTCGTACGGGCCTCGAAGTGGAGGTGCGGCCCGGTGACGTTGCCGGTGGCGCCGGAGAGGGCTATCTGCTGGCCCGGGGTGACGCTCTGACCCACGAAGACGCCGATGGACGACAGATGGCCGTACTGCGTGTAGGTGCCGTCGTGCATCCTGATGACGATCTGGTTGCCGTACGCGCCGCCCCAGCCGGCCTCGACGACGGTGCCGACGCCGACCGCGTGCACAGGTGTCCCCGTGGCGGCGTGGAAGTCGATACCGGTGTGGGTGCCGGAGGACCACAGGGAACCGCCACTGCGGTAGCCGGTGGAGACGTACGAGCCGGAGATCGGCGCCACGAGCGTGTTCAGGCGCTTGCGCTCGGCCTCGCGCGTGGCGCGCTCCTTGGCCTCGCGCTCCTTCTTCGCCTGCTCCGCAGCCTTCCTGCGCGCGGCCTCGGCGGCCTTCTTCTGCTCGGCCGCCTGCTTCTGGGCGACGGCCTGGGCGTCGATCTGCTCGGCGACCGAGTCGCCGAGGCTGACGGCCTGGATCAGTCCGGTCTGCTCGACGGAGTCGTCGGCGGCTAGCGCCGGGGAGGCCAGGGTGCCGATGACTCCGGTGGAGGTGAGCGCCGCGACGCCCATGGCGTTCGTGGCCGTGCGCGTCGTGCGGCTTTGACGACGGTGCTTCCCGGTGGCGCAGGTGAACGCCATGAAGTGGCTGGTCCTTTCCTTCCCTCTCGCCTACCGGGTCAGCCCTGGGGGTCCCCAGGCCGTCCAGGCCCTGGGGAAGGGTTCGGAGCAGGAAGGTCCCCTACGGGCTCACGCCCGATTCAACCCAGGGGCTGTGGTGGGGTCCCCGGCTCCCCTGGCTCGCGCCGTACGGGGACTCGGCGATGGCTGTCCGGTGCCGCGGATGCGGCGCACTGCCTGACGGACAGCCCGACCGACGCTAAGGGGCCCTCTCGCTCTCAACAAACGGATCCCGGGATTTGTAGCGCATCCCACAGGGCAGAGAGGCAACCTCTGTGGCAATACGGACAAACTCCCAAGAGACGGGGCCCTGGTGACGGAACAGTCACCAGGGCCCTTGTGAGGTCATCGCGCCCGTGCGCGCCGGGCGCCGTGCTACTCGGCCGGTACGACGCTCACTTCACCGATACCGAGCGCCTTGACCGGCTCCGCGATCTGCGCGGCGTCGCCCACCAGGATGGTCACCAGACGATCGACCGGGAAGGCGTTCACAACCGCCGCCGTGGCCTCCACCGTGCCCGTGGCGGCGAGCCGCTGATAGAGCGTCGCCTGGTAGTCGTCCGGCAGGTACTGCTCGACCTGGTCGGCAAGCGTGCTCGCGACGGCCGCCGCGGTCTCGAACTTCAGCGGCGCCACACCCACCAGGTTCTGCACGGCGACATCGCGCTCCGCGTCCGTCAGTCCCTCGGCGGCGAGGGTGCGCAGCACCTTCCACAGGTCGTCGAGCGCCGGGCCGGTGTTCGGCGTGTCGACGGAACCACTGATGGCGAGCATCGCGGCGCCCGTGCCGTCGGGCGCGGAGCGCAGCACCTGGCCGAACGCCCGCACACCGTAGGTGTAGCCCTTCTCTTCGCGCAGGACGCGGTCCAGGCGGGAGGTGAGGGTGCCGCCGAGGCAGTACGTGCCGAGGACCTGCGCGGACCATACGCGGTCGTGGCGATCGGCGCCGACACGGCCGATGAGCAACTGTGTCTGGACGGCGCCGGGGCGGTCCACGACGATCACGCGGCCGGTGTCGTCGGCGGTCACCGGCGGCACGGGGCGCGGCTTGGCGGGCTCCCCCGTCCAGGCGCCGAGCGTGTCGCCGAGGAGCGCGTCGAGGTCGGTCCCCGTGAGGTCGCCGACCACGACGACTGTGGCCGTCGCGGGGCGTACATGCCGCTCGTAGAAGGAGCGGACGGCCGCGGAGTCGATGGCCTCGACCGTCTCCACGGTGCCCTGGCGGGGGCGCGACATGCGCGAGGACGCCGGGAACAACTCCTTGGAGAGTTCCTTGGCGGCACGGCGGGCCGGGTTCGCGATCTCGTGCGGGATCTCGTCGAGGCGGTTGCGCACCAGGCGTTCGACCTCACTGTCCGCGAACGCCGGCGTCCTCAGGGCGTCGGCGAGCAGTCCGAGTGCCTTCGGCAGACGCGAGGCGGGCACTTCGAGGGAGAGGCGGACACCCGGGTGGTCGGCATGCGAGTCGAGCGTGGCGCCGCAGCGCTCCAGTTCGGCGGCGAACTCCTCTGCGGAGTGCCGGTCGGTGCCCTCGGAGAAGGCGCGCGCCATGATCGTGGCGACGCCGTCGAGGCCGGCCGGTTCGGCGTCCAGGGGCGCGTCGAGGAGCACCTCGACGGCGACGACCTGCTGGCCGGGGCGGTGGCAGCGCAGGACGGTCAGACCGTTGTCGAGCGTGCCGCGCTCGGGCGCCGGGAAGGCCCAGGGCCTGGCCTCGCCGGGCTGGGGCTGCGGGTGGAAGTCCATGGTCGCGAGCTCGGTCACTTCGCCGACTCCTCGTCGTTGCTGGTGCCTTCGGCGGCGGTTGTTTCGGCTTCCGGGGTCTCGGCCTCGGCGCTGACCGGCTCGTACACGAGCACTGCGCGGTTGTCCGGGCGCAGCCGGGCCTTGGCGATCTCCTGCACCTCCTCGGCGGTGACCTCGAGCACGCGCTTCACGGCGGTCAGGGCGAGCTGTGGGTCGCCGAACAGCACGGCGTAACGGCACAGTTCGTCGGCGCGGCCCGAGACCGTGCCGAGCCGGTCCAGCCACTCGCGCTCCAACTGGGCCTGGGCTCGCTCCATTTCCTCGACTGTGGGGCCTTCCTCGGCGAACCGGGCGAGTTCCTCGTCGATGGCGGACTCGATGACGGGCACCTCGACATCGCCGGAGGTCTTCACGTCCAGCCAGCCCAGGGAGGGCGCCCCGGCGAGCCGCAGCAGGCCGAACCCGGCGGCGACGGCGGTGCGGTCCCGCCGTACGAGCCGGTTGTAGAAGCGGGAGGACTCGCCGCCGCCGAGGATGGTGAGCGCCAGGTCGGCCGCGTCGCACGCACGCGTGCCGTCATGCGGCAGCCGGTAGGCGGCCATCAGGGCACGCGCCGGAACCTCCTCCTCGACGACCTCGCGCAGCTGCTCGCCGATGATGTCGGGCAGTGAGCCGTCGCGGGGTTCGGGCTTGCCGTCGTGGGACGGGATGGACCCGAAGTACTTCTCGATCCAGGCAAGGGTCTGCTTGGGGTCGATGTCGCCGACGACGGAGAGGACCGCGTTGTTGGGCGCGTAGTACGTGCGGAAGAAGGCACGCGCGTCCTCCAGGGTGGCCGCGTCCAGGTCCGCCATCGACCCGATCGGCGTGTGGTGGTACGGGTGACCCTGCGGGTAGGCGAGGGCGGTCATCTTCTCGAAGGCGGTGCCGTACGGGACGTTGTCGTAGCGCTGGCGGCGCTCGTTCTTCACGACGTCCCGCTGATTCTCCATGGACTCGTCGTCGAGCGCGGCGAGCAGGGAACCCATGCGGTCGGCCTCCAGCCAGAGGGCGAGCTCCAGCTGGTGGGTCGGCATGGTCTCGAAGTAGTTCGTGCGCTCGAAGCTGGTCGTGCCGTTGAGCGAGCCGCCGGCGCCCTGCACCAGCTCGAAGTGGCCGTTGCCCTTGACCTGGGCCGACCCCTGGAACATCAGGTGCTCGAAGAGGTGGGCGAGGCCCGTGCGCCCCTTGACCTCGTGACGCGAGCCGACGTCGTACCAGAGGCACACCGCCGCGACCGGGGTCAGGTGGTCCTCGGAGAGCACCACGCGCAGGCCGTTGGCCAGACGGTGCTCGGTCGCTGTCAGGCCGCCGGAGCCTGCCTCGGCTGTGGCCGTGTGACCCATGGGCATGTACGTCCCTTCGATCGCGGAAGCTGTCGCGGAAACCACAGTTTCCTGCCGTTCCTGTCACTGTATGCAAGCGTGCGGACGGGTGGCGAAGTTCCCGGGCGTCGTACGCCGAGAGCGAGACCATGATTACGGAGGGATCACGGGGGGTGGGGGATGGCATGCGCGGTTGACGTGCCGGGTACCGGCATCGTGCGGCGATCCGCGGACGGCGGGGCGTGCCCCGGTGGGCCGGGGCCGACCGCCACGACCGTCCCTCGGCCGCTCCGGGAGCGAGCCGGTCCGGGAGCGGATCGCGGTCGTCGCCACCCGGCACCGAGGAAGCCGCGGTCCAGGTGCGCGTGCCCCGGGCCCGGGCCCCAAGGACGGGGCATGGTCCGCGTTGTCGGTGCGGCGGGCCACAATGGTCCGCGACAGACATCCGTTCATGCCCAGCACAGACTGTGAAGGAGCCGGCAGCGATGGCCCGCCGCAGCACGAAGACCCCGCCGCCCGAGGACTCGTACGAGGAGAAGATCCTCGACATCGACGTCGTCGACGAGATGCAGGGCTCCTTCCTCGAGTACGCGTACTCGGTCATCTACTCCAGGGCCCTGCCGGACGCACGTGACGGCCTCAAGCCGGTGCACCGGCGGATCGTCTACCAGATGAACGAGATGGGGCTGCGCCCCGAGCGCGGCTATGTGAAGTGCGCCCGCGTCGTCGGCGAGGTCATGGGCAAGTTGCACCCGCACGGAGACGCGTCGATCTACGACGCCCTGGTGCGCCTGGCCCAGCCGTTCTCGATGCGTGTCCCCCTGGTCGACGGCCACGGCAACTTCGGCTCGCTGGGCAACGACGACCCGCCTGCCGCCATGCGTTACACCGAGTGCCGCATGGCCGAGGCGACGAGCCTGATGACCGAGTCGATCGACGAGGACACGGTCGACTTCGCCCCCAACTACGACGGCCAGGAGCAGGAGCCGGTGGCCCTGCCCGCCGCCTTTCCGAACCTCCTGGTGAACGGCTCGTCGGGCATCGCGGTCGGCATGGCCACCAACATGCCGCCGCACAACCTGCGCGAGGTGATCGCGGCCGCCCGCCATCTGATCAGGTATCCGAACGCGGATCTGGAAGCCCTGATGAAGCACGTCCCGGGCCCCGATCTGCCCACCGGGGGCAGGATCGTCGGTCTCTCCGGGATCCGTGACGCCTACGAGACGGGGCGCGGCACGTTCAAGATCCGGGCCACGGTGTCCGTGGAGAACGTGACGGCGCGCCGCAAGGGCCTCGTCGTCACCGAACTGCCCTTCGCGGTCGGCCCGGAGAAGGTGATCGCCAAGATCAAGGACCTGGTCGGTTCGAAGAAGCTCCAGGGCATCGCCGACGTCAAGGACCTCACCGACCGCGAGCACGGGTTGCGCCTCGTCATCGAGATCAAGAACGGCTTTGTGCCGGAGGCGGTCCTGGGGCAGCTCTACAAGCTGACGCCGATGGAGGAGTCCTTCGGCATCAACAACGTGGCGCTGGTCGACGGGCAGCCGCTCACGCTGGGGCTCAAGGAGCTGCTGGAGGTCTACCTCGACCACCGCTTCGACGTCGTACGGCGCCGCTCGGAGTTCCGCCGCGGCAAGCGGCGCGACCGCCTCCACCTGGTCGAGGGCCTGCTCACGGCGCTGGTGGACATCGACGAGGTCATCCGCCTGATCCGCTCCAGCGAGAACTCCGCCCAGGCGAAGGAGCGCCTGATGGAGCGCTTCTCGCTGAGCGAGATCCAGACGCAGTACATCCTCGACACCCCGCTGCGCCGCCTCACCAAGTACGACCGCATCGAACTGGAGGCGGAGAAGGACAGGCTCAACGCCGAGATCGAGGAGCTGACCCGGATCCTGGAGTCGGACGCGGAGCTGCGCAAGCTGGTCTCCACGGAACTGGCCGCGGTGGCCAAGAAGTTCGGCACGGAGCGGCGCACGGTACTGCTGGAGTCCTCCGGCGCCCCGGCCCCGACTGTCCCGCTCCAGGTCGAGGACGCCCCGTGCCGGGTGCTGATGTCGTCGACGGGCCTGCTGGCCCGCACGGCGAACGGTGACCCGTTCACGGAGGAGAGTGACGGCAGGCGCGCGAAGCACGACGTGATCGTCTCCGCCGTCCCGGCGACGGCACGCGGCGAGGTGGGCGTGGTGACGTCCACGGGACGGCTGCTGCGGCTGAATGTGATCGACCTTCCGCAGCTGCCGGAGACGGCGGCGCGGCCGAGCCTGTCCGGGGGCGCGCCGATCTCGGAGTTCGTCTCCCTGGAGGCGGACGAGACGGTGGTCTGCCTGATGACGCTGGACGAGTCCTCCCCGGGCCTCGCGCTCGGCACGGAACAGGGCGTCGTCAAGCGCGTGGTGCCCGACTACCCGGCGAACAAGGAGGAGTTGGAGGTCATCACGCTCAAGGAGGACGACCGGATCGTCGGCGCGGTCGAACTGCGCACCGGCGAGGAGGATTTGGTCTTCATCACGGACGATGCGCAGTTGCTGCGCTACCCGGCGTCCCAGGTGCGCCCACAGGGCCGCCCCGCGGGCGGCATGGCCGGGGTCAAGCTCTCGGACGGCGCGAAGGTGCTCTCCTTCACGGCGGTGGACCCGGCGGTGGACGCGGTGGTCTTCACGGTCGCCGGCTCGCGCGGCACGCTGGACGACTCGGTCCAGACGACGGCCAAGATGACGCCGTTCGACCAGTACCCGCGCAAGGGCCGCGCCACGGGCGGCGTCCGCTGCCAGCGGTTCCTGAAGGGCGAGGACTGCCTGGCGTTCGCCTGGGCGGGCGCGGTGCCGGCCCTGGCCGCGCAGAAGAACGGCGCGCCCGCCGAGCTGCCGGAACTCGACCCGCGGCGTGACGGCTCGGGCGTGTCACTGCCGAAGACGGTCGCGGTGGTGGCGGGAGCGCTGTAGGTCAGCCCACGAGGTCGCCGGGGCTCCCCGGAGCCTCGGCCTCCTCGCCCTGCACATAGCGAAGGACGCCCCACATGCTGCGCTCGTCGGCGTGCGGGGCGTCGTCCGGGCACGCCTCCAGCTCCTTGAGCAGTGCGTCGGCATCGATGCCGGACCCGATGAGAACGAGCTGGGTGAGCCGCTCGTCGCCGGCCTGCCACGGCTCCGGGGAGAACCGCAGGAACCGCCCCACGGCGTGCACGGCGTACCGGTTGCACGGATCGGCCGCGCCGAAGTCGACGTATCCCTTGATCCGGTAGAGGCCTTCCGGCCTGCTGTCGAGGAAGTCCAACAGGCGCCGGGGGTGCAGCGGCAGGTCGGAACGGAAGGAGACGCTGTCGTATCCGGTGTGCAGGTGGGCGCGAGAGGGGTCGTCGTGCCCGGCCTCGGGCAGGCGGAGGTCATCGAAGGTCAGCTGGCCGATCCGCTCCTCGGCCGCCCGGCGGTCGAAGAGGAACTCGGGGTCGATACGCCCGTGGACGGCCGGGACGACGGCGGCCCGGTCGGCGAGCGACCGGACGAGCCGGAGGACCCGCTCGCTGTCCTCGGCCCGGTCGGTCTTGTTGACGACGACGAGGTCGGCGAGCGCGAGATGACGGTCGAGTTCGGGATGCCTCGCCCGTGTGGCGTCGAACTCCACCGCGTCGACGACCTCGACCAGTCCGCCGTAGACGATGCGCGGCAACTCGCTGGCGAGCACCATGCGCACGAGTTCCTGGGGTTCGGCCAGTCCGCTCGCCTCGATGACGATGACGTCGATGCCGGCGGAGGGCTGGGCAAGACGGTCGAGGTAGAGGTCGAGTTCACTGGCGTCGACGGCGCAGCACAGGCATCCGTTGCCGAGGGAGACGGTGGAGTCCCCGAGCGCACCGGCGACGGCCATCGCGTCGATCTCGATGTCCCCGAAGTCATTGACGACGGCGCCGATGCGGCTGCCCCCACTGTGGTGGAGGAGGTGGTTGAGCAGGGTGGTCTTGCCCGACCCCAGGTATCCGGCGATGATCACGACCGGGATCTGCTGCGGACCCGACGACTGGCTCACGGTGCGTCCCTTCTCCACTGGCAATTGCACCGGACCGCGTACCGGCGGCGTACGGGGACGGTCCGTGGACCGGTTCCTGCCGGGCCGGGCCGACTCCCGTACGGCCGACCCAGGATACGAGGGACAGGACCCGGCAGAGTGAACGATTGTCAGCGGCGCTCGTGGGGCACACGTTGAGCATGGCGCCGGGAAACACGCCCCTCGCTTCCTTCCGTGCGCCTCCTCTCCGCCTTCCCGCCGGTCAGCGCCACTCGGCACCCTGGGAGGCGGCAAGCGCGCCGCCCATCGCTCGCCGGTCCCCACCAGTCGACCCGCACCCGACGGCCGGCGGACGGTCGCCTGATTCGGGGGTTGACATGGTCACACGGAAGGTTGGGACACGAGAGCTGGGCTCCGCCACCGCGGGACTCATGTTCGCTGCGGGAGCCCTGGCAGCGCTGGCCTCCCTGCACCGGCGGCAGGCCGAACTCCGCCGACAGGCCGAGGAGGCGAAAAAGAGGGACGGCCTGCGGGAGTATCACCGCCTCCAGCTGTACCTCCTGGGCAAGGCACTGGAAGATCCCGATCTCGCCGCCGTGCTGAGCACCGTAGAGACGGATTCACCCACACAGCGGCGCCAGTACCTCTTCGCCAACGCCCTGTACTCGAATGCTCTGTTCGGGTACCGGACGGGCGTCGCTGATCTGGAGGAATTGCACGGCCATCTGCGCGTACTCGTCCGGAACGTCATATTCCGCGAATACTGGGAGGCCACACGGCACCACCGTGCCAGCCTCAAGACGGAATCCGCGGAGGCCCGGGTGGGCAGAATGGTGGACGCACTCAGTCAGGACTTGGACGAATCAGACATTGAGGAGTGGTGGGTCGTGGGTGAACCTCCCGCCGAAGACGACCCGCACTGAGCGGCTCGACACACCGTCACATGCCGCCGCCTGGCTCAAGGGTGGACACTTTTGCCACTTGACAGTTGGGCTACCCTGTCCCCGTTTTCACTCCTGAAACCAGAGGAACGGGGTTTCCTTGAAAATCGTGCGGCGCATCGGTGTCTCTCCACGCGAACGCGGGAGCATGACCGGTGAAACCTGCCCAGACATCTTTGAACTCAGCGACGGCAACTTCGCCGTCATCGGGACTGAGGCGACGGCGACGCTCGACAGTGAACTCCCCCCTGACGCCGCACGTGCGGACTATGAGCGCATCGTCATCGTCAGCCGAGAGACCCTTGTCAGGGCGAAGGCCGACATTCCCGACCAGTAGCGGCCGCGCAGCGTCGACCACCCGCTGTTGACCCCCTCGAGGTCCACCCTCTTGGCCACCCCGTTGAGGACCGCCTCCGGACGGCGAGCCGACCCTCTGCCACCCCCGGTCAGCGCTCGCACTGAACTCACGAGGTCCGACACCAGACCGGTGCCGGACCTCAGCCGTGTCTCAGGACATCTCCGGCACCGCCACCGGCGGCACCGGCCCCACATACCGGGCCGCCGGGCGGATGATCTTCGAGTCCTCCGCCTGTTCCAGGATGTTGGCGCTCCAGCCGACCACCCGGGCCGTCGCAAAGGTCGGGGTGAACATCTCGCGCGGCAGGCCGCAGAGTTCCATGACCACGCCTGCGTAGAACTCCACGTTCGTGTGGAGTTCGCGGCCGGGCTTCAGTTCGGCCAGGATCGCCTCCACGTGGCGCTCGACCTCGATGGCGAAGTCGACCAGCGGGCCACCGAACCGCTCTGCGATACCGCGGAGCATGCGCGAGCGGGGGTCCTCCGTACGGTAGACGGGGTGGCCGAAGCCCATGATGCGATCGCCCGCGAGGACGCGCTCGCGGATCCAGGAGTCGATGCGGTCGGGCGTGCCGATCGCGTCGAGGGTGTCCAGGGCGCGACTCGGTGCGCCCCCGTGAAGCGGGCCGGACAGAGCGCCGACGGCACCGGTCAGGGCCGCCGCCACATCAGCCCCCGTCGATGCGATCACCCTCGCCGTGAATGTTGATGCATTGAATCCATGGTCAATAGTCGAGATCAAGTACTGCTCGACGGCCCGCGCACGCGCCGGGTCCGGTTCCGACCCCGTCAACATGTACAGGTAGTTCGCGGCGTGGGGCAGATCCTCCCGCGGCTCGACGGGGTCAAGGCCCCGGCCCAGCCGGTACAGCGCGGTCAACAGCGTGGGGACGGCCGCGGTCGCCACGATCGTGTCCTCGCGGCGCCGGTCCGCGTCGATGTCGTACACCGGCCGGAACCTCTTGGCGGCGCCGAGCAGGGAGAGTGCCGTACGGAGGCCCGACAGCGGGCCGGACCGGCCGCTCGCAGCGGCCACGGCGGGAAGCACGGCCCGTACGTCATCGGGCAGGCGCCGCAGTTCCGCCGTCCGTGCCGCGAACGCGGACCGCTGGGCCGCGTCCGGCAGTCCGCCGTGGACCATCAGGTACCAGACGTCCTCGAAGCCGCGGGTCTGCGCGAGTTCGACGGCCGAGTACTGACGGTAGTGGTAGAAGCCCTCCCGCCCTCTGACGTCACCCAATGCGGTGTCGGTGACGACGACGCCCGCGAGCCCTCGCGGCACGTCGACGGAGGTGGATGCGGCAGTGTTGATCGGCATGGTTCCTCCTTGGACTTGATGTGACTGTCCACTCTTGACTCGATTCCTGTCAATATTGATTGAATCAATACTTCATCCATGGGTACGGTGGCGGCCATGAGGGATCAAGAAGCGGCTCCCGGTCACGGCGGGACCCGGCTCACCACCAAGGAGACGGCCGAACTGCTCGGCGTGAAGCCCGAGACCGTCTACGCATACGTCAGCCGCGGCCAGCTCAGCAGCCGACGTGAGCCCGGCGGTCGCGGCAGCACCTTCGACGCCAGGGAAGTGACGGCCCTCGCCCGGCGCAACAGACGTGAGCCGAGCGGAAGTTCACCCGCCGGCGGCGAACTCTCCGTCCGTACGGGCATCACCCTGATCGGCAAGGACCACTACTACTTCCGCGGCGTGGACGCGACGGAACTGGCCGCGCGCCACTCCTACGAGGAGATCGCCGATTGGCTGTGGACGGGGCGGCTGCGGCCCGGGATCACGTTCACCGCACCGGACGCCTCCGTCACAGCCGCCCGGCGTGCCGTGAACGCCCTGCCCGAACACAGCGGCCCCACCGACCGCCTGCGGGTCGCCGTGATCGCGGCAGCCACCGCCGATCCGCTCCGCTTCGATCTGTCGCAGGACACGGTCATCGGCACGGCCCGCACTCTCATCCCCACCCTCGTCGCCGCCCTCCCGTCACTGCGGCACGACCACCGCGACGCGGGACCGCTGGCCCAGCGCCTGTGGGGGCGGCTGACCGGCCGCAGCGCCGACGAGGCCTCACTTCGCGTGCTGGACACCGCACTCGGGCTGCTCATCGACCATGACCTGGCCGCCTCGACCCTCGCGGTCCGCGTCGCCGCGTCCGCCCGTGCACACGCGTACGCCGCCGTTTCGGCCGGATTGGGCGTACTGGAAGGCCCCCTGCACGGAGCGGCCAGCGGCCTCGCCCACCGGATGCTGCTCGACGTCCTGGACCGGGGCGCCGCGGCGCCCGTGGTCGCCGACGAACTGCGCGCCGGACGCCGTGTCCCCGGACTCGGACACCGGCTGTATCCCGGCGAGGACCCACGCGCGCGTGCTCTCTTCGCGCTCCTGGAGGAGGTACCGGCCGCGGCACCGGCCCTGGCGGCGGCCCGGGACATTGTGGCCACGACGGCCCGCCACACATCCCTGCACGCCAACGTCGACCTGGCCCTCGCCGTCCTCACAGTCTCCTCCGGCATGGCCGCCACGGCGGGCGAGACCGTCTTCGCCGTCGCGCGCACGGCCGGATGGATCGCCCACACCCTGGAAGAGTACGAAGAGCGCCCGCTGCGCATGCGTCCGAGCGGGCAGTACGTGGGGGCCCGTCCGCCACAACCGCTCCCCGAGTGAGGCCGGCGTGCGCCTCCTCGCAGCGGCTGCGCACTCGTGCTTCACGCACCCCCTGGCACACGCCCGACGCGCCCTGAACGCGCCCCCTCCGGGAGGCCGGAAATCACCGCCTGCGGAGTCAGGTTAGGCTCGCCTCTGTGAGTACCTGCACGACCACATCCCGGGACCTCGACGAGCCCCTCGCGGGAACCGCGGCAACCGCCAGGACATGGCTGCTCCTGGAGCAGCCCGGACCGTGGGGTGTCAAGGCACTCACATCGAGCCACCTGGATCCGGCGCTCGGCCGCGCCCTCGAAGCGGCCGCGGAGGACTCCGGCGTACGGATCGCGCTCATCCGCCGGCCCGGCCGCCACGCCGACTGCGGCACACCCGCCGCCCGGCGGCTGTATGCGGCCCACACCGTTCCGGGCAACGTATGGCTGCACACCGCCACGACGACCGAGCCGGAACGGCTGCTCGACCTGGACTTCGCGGCGCTCGGCAAGGGCGACCCGCGTACCTTCGACGCGGCTTTCCGAGGACGGCCCCACACGGGCGATCCGCTCGCACTCGTGTGCACCAACGGCAAGCGGGACCGCTGCTGCGCCCTTCTCGGCCGCCCCCTCGCGGCCGAGCTGTCCGCGTCCGGAGTGGACGGTGTCTGGGAGGTCACCCATCTGGGCGGCCACCGCTTCTCGCCCACCCTGCTCGTCCTGCCGTTCGGATACGCCTACGGGCGGGCCCAGGCCCCGCACGTCAAGGAGGTCCTCCAGGGGGTGCGCGAGGGGAGGGTCGTGGTCGAGGGATGCCGCGGCAGCTCCGCCTGGGAGCGGCCCGCGCAGGCCGCCGAACTCGCGGTGCGCACGGCGGCCCGCGAGTACGCCGCGAACGCGCTGACCGTCGTCCGCACAGACGGCACCGCACCGCGCTGGGAGGTCGTCGTCGCCCACACCGACGGCCGTCTGTGGCGCGTCATCGTGGCACGGGGCGCCTCGCTGCCGCCGCGCCCGGAGAGCTGCGGCGCGGCGCTCGGTTCGCCGGCGCGGATGGACGTGGTGGCGGTACGGGAGTTGCGCCCCGCGGACGCCGTCGGCCCCGAGCACGGCTGAGCAGCCCCGGGGGAGCAGGGCACGTGTACAGACCTGGTCACAGGTCTCGCAGGCACCCCGCAAGCGATCCGCGCACGCCCCCTTCGGCAGGCCGCGCCCGTCCCCGTACCTTCGTGCGCATGAGTCCCTCTCCCTCCGCACGGCGCCTGCGCCTCGGTCTGCCGCGGCGGATGTTCTCACAGGTCCTGCTGATGCAGGTGGCGATCGCCGCGGGCGTCGCCGTACTCGCCACCGGACTGTTCCTGGCTCCGCTCAGCCGTCTGCTGGACGACCAGGCGATGCGCCGGGCCCTCGCCATCGCGCAGAGCACAGCGGCCCAGCCGCAGATCGCCGAGGACCTGCAGTCGACAAGGCCGACGCTGGACGGACCCGTGCAGGCGGAGGCGGAGCGCATCCGCAAGGCCAGCGGCGCCGAGTACGTCGTGGTGATGAACATGAAGCACGTGCGCTGGTCCCACCGGGATCCCACACGGATCGGCAAGGTCGTCTCGACCGACCCGAGCGAGGCCCTGGCCGGCAAGGAGGTCATGGGGATCGACAGCGGCACCCTGGGCCGCTCAGCCCGGGGCAAGGTGCCACTGCGGGACGCACACGGCAGGATCATCGGCGCGGTCTCCGTGGGCATCAAGTACAACACCGTGCGAACCCGGTTGATCCACGCGATCCCGGGGCTGTTCGCCTACGCGGGCGCAGCCCTGGCCATTGGCGCCCTGGCCGCGTACCTGATCTCCCGCAGGGTCCAGCGGCAGACCCGCGACCTGGCCTTCTCCGACATCTCGGCACTGCTCGCCGAGCGCGAGGCGATGCTGCACGGCATCAGGGAGGGGGTCGTCGCGCTGGACCGCGCGGGCCGGGTACGCCTCCTCAACGACGAGGCGCAGCGCCTGCTGGGCATCGGGGACGAGGCCGTCGGCCGGTCCCTCGACGAGGCGCTGGGCGCGGGCCGTACGACCGATGTGCTCGCCGGACGCGTCACGGGCACCGATCTGCTCACCGTGCGCGGTCACCGCGTCCTCGTCGCCAACCGCATGCCCACCGACGACGGAGGCGCCGTCGCCACCCTGCGCGACCGCACCGAACTGGAGCAGTTGGGCCGTGAACTCGACTCCACACGCGGCCTGATCGACGCTCTGCGCGCGCAGGACCACGAGCACGCCAACCGGATGCACACCCTCCTGGGGCTGCTCGAGCTGGAGATGTACGACGAGGCCATGGAGTTCATCGACGAGGTGGTCGGCGATCACCGGGCCACCTCGGAACAAGTTACCGAGAAGATCCACGACCCTCTCCTCGCCGCCCTGTTGGTGGGCAAGGCCACGGTGGCCGCCGAGCGCGGGGTGGCCTTGTGGATCGCGGACCGGACACTGCTGCCGGACCGGCTGATCGACCCCAGGGGTCTGGTCACGATCGTCGGCAACCTGGTCGACAACGCACTCGACGCCGTCGCGGGCACCCCCCACGCGCGCGTGGAGATCGAACTGCGCGCCGAGCGACGTACAGCGGTTCTGAGGGTACGTGACACGGGGCCCGGAATCCCGGCCGAGCGACGGGAGTTGGTCTTCACGGACGGGTGGTCCACCAAGCAGCCTCCGGCCCACGGCAAACGTGGAATCGGCCTCTCCCTGGTGCGCCGCCTCGCCGAACGCCAAGGGGGCAGCGCCCAGGTGGGCGAGGCGCACGGCGGGGGCGCCGAGTTCACCGTCGTACTGCCGGAGGCACTTGAGGAGCCCGGCCCGGAACGGTCGGCTCCGATGGCCGGGCAGGACCTCGTGCCGGCCCTGGACACACCGGCGCACGAGGTACGGGTCCCGGGAGTACTCCACCCGATCCCCCAGGAGGAATCATGACGACCCGGTCTCCAGCGCCCTGTCGGCGGGTCCGGAGCCGGTGCCGTCCCCAGTGCACTGCTCACCACGGCCGATCTCGTACGCCGTTCCCTGGTGGCCGCCGGAGGCCCGCTGTACGCCCGGGAGATCACCGAACGCGCAGGGCCGAGCCGTCCGGACCGCCCGGAGCTGCCTGAAGCTCCTGCGGCCCACGGGACGGGTCACGCTGAACCTCGGACACGTCGACGCGGGCCGCCCAGGCAGTCGCTGCTGGGCGGCCCGCGTCTGAGAGCACGGCCGATCGGCTCAGCCCGCGGCCTTCTTCACGAACTCCGTCGTGTAGGTCTTGTCAAGGTCGATGGCGGCGTCCTTGATGTTGGGGTTGAACGCCTTGAGCACCTTCTGGACCGTCTCGGGACCGCCCTCGGGCATCACGCCGTCCTTGGTGAACATGGGCAGCGTGCTCTTGATGGCGTTCGCGTAGAGCGTCTTGTCACCCTGGGAGTAGTCGGCCGGCATCTTGTCGGCGATCTCGTTCGCGGAGTGCGTGGACATCCACTTCAGGGTCTTCACGAAGGCATTGGCCAGCTTCTGGACCGTGTCCTTGTGACTGTTGACCCAGTCCGTCTGCATGTACAGGCTGGACGACGGGTACGGGCCGCCGAACGCCTCCTGCGACCCCTCCGGTGTCCGCATGTCGACGAGCACCTTGCCGAGGTCCTTCTGGAGGATCGTGGCGACAGTCGGGTCGGTGGTCATCCCGGCGTCGATGGAGCCCTTCTGCAGGGCGGCGATGAAGGTCGATCCGGCGCCGACGGCGACCGGGCTGAACTCGCTGACGTCGACGCCGTTCTTCACCGCGAGGTACTTGGTGAGGAAGTCGGTCGAGGAGCCGAGGCCGGTGATGCCGAGCTTCCTGCCCTTGAAGTCCTTGGGGGAGGTGATGTCCTTCGCGTGCTTGTTGGAGACGATCTCGACCTCACCGGGCGCGTGCGAGAACTGCACCACGGACTCGACGTGCTTGCCCTTGGTCTGCAGGTCGAGCGTGTGGTCGTAGAAGCCGACCGCCCCCTGGACCTGCCCCGAGACGAGCGCGGTCTCGGCCTGAACACCGGCCGGCTCGCTCAGCAGTTCCACATCGAGGCCCTCGGCATCGAAGTACCCGAGCCGCTGCGTGAGCACGGCGGGCATGTAGATGACCTTGTCCAGACCACCCACCATGATCTTGACCTTCTCGCCCTTGCCGCCGCCCTTGCTGCCCGAGCCGGAGGATGTGCTGGAGGCGGCGTCGTTGGCACAGGCGGTGAGCGAGGTGACGGCGAGCAGGCCGGCTGCTGCGAAGGCGGCGAATCTGGCGGACTTGCGCATGACGGTTCACGTCCTTGTGAGAGAGCTGTGCGGGAAGAAGTACGAATGCCCCGAGGGGTGTTGAGCGGAGGTCGCCGAAACGGGCGGGCGGCGTCACGAGGTGTCCTGGGACGGCACCCGGGCCCGCGGAGACGGGGGCGGTCAGTGCCCGGAGTCCGACGCCTTCCAGCGGAAGATGCGGCGCTCGGCGAAGGTGAGCAGGCCCTCGGCCACCAGCGCGACAACTGCGAGGATGACCATCGCGGCGTACACACCGGCCGAGTTGAAGGTGCCCTGGGACTGGGCGACGAGCAGGCCGATGCCCTGGGTGGCGCCGATGTACTCGCCGACAATGGCGCCGATGAGGGCGAAGCCGAAGCTGACGTGGAGGCTGGTGAAGATCCACGAGGTGGCCGACGGGATGACGACCTGAAGCGTCACGCGGCGGTTGCTGGCGCCCAGGATGCGGGCGTTGGCGACGAGGTTGCGGTCCACCTCACGGGCGCCCTGGAAGGCGTTGAAGAAGACCGGGAAGAAGACCAGGACGACGGCCGAGGCGATCTTGGAGGCCGACCCGAGCCCGAACCAGATCACGAAGATCGGGGCGAGGACGATCCTGGGGATGGAGTTGAGCACCTTGATGTACGGACCAAGGACATCGGCCAGGAAGGCGACGCGTCCCAGCGCGATACCGAAGACCACACCGGTCACAACCCCGAGTATCCAGCCGAACAGCGCTTCCTGGAGCGTGACCCAGATCTGCTCGCCGAGCGAGCCGAGCGCGGTGCCGTGTGTGACCCAGGTGTAGATCTGGTCCCAGATCTCCGACGGCATCGAGAAGTTGAACGGGTCGATGACCTTGTTCCGCGACAGCGCTTCCCACAGTCCGAGCACAGCGACCAGCAGCAGCACGCGCGCGAGGGTGACGACAGCCTTGCGTCTGCGGGCGGCACGCGCGCGTGAGTGGGCGCGGTCGGGCTTGAGAGCGTCGACGGGAGCCGGGGCGGAGATGGCCTCAGGCGACATGGGCGGCACCCCTCTCGCGCGTGATGCGGACCTCTTCGCCCAGCGACTCCCAGATCTCGCGGTAGATCTCGATGAACCGCGGCTCCAGGCGCACCGACTCGACCTTGCGCGGGCGCGGCAGGTCGATGTCGAAGACCTGCTTCACGGTCGCGGGCCCAGCGGTCATCACGACCACCTTGTCGGCCAGCGCGATGGACTCCTCGAGGTCGTGGGTGACGAAGACGACCGAGGCGCCCGTGCCCTCCCACAGTTCCAGCAACTCGTCCGACATCAGGGCCCTGGTCTGCACGTCGAGTGCCGAGAAGGGCTCGTCCATGAGCAGGATCTCAGGGTCGTTGACGAAGGTGGCGGCGAGGGCGACGCGCTTGCGCTGGCCGCCGGAGAGCTGGTGGGGGTAGCGGTCCTCGAAGGCCGCGAGCCCGACCCGGGCGAGCCATTCGCGCGCCTTCTGCTTGGCCTCCGCCTTGGGCACGCCACGGAAGCGCGGGCCCGCCATGACGTTGGACAGGACCGTACGCCAGGGGAACGTGGCGTCCTGCTGGAAGACGAAACCGACCTTGTCCCCGACTCCGTCGACGGGCTCGCCGGCCACCAGGACCTCGCCCTCGGTGGGCTCCTCCAGGCCACTGACCAGGGTCAGGGTCGTCGACTTGCCGCACCCGGTGGGTCCGACGACGGCGACGAACTCACCTCGCTCGACGGTCAGATCCAGTTCCCTGACAGCCGTGTGCAGACCCCCTGCCGGGGTCTTGAAGACCTTGCTCGCGCCCCGCAGCTCGATTGCGGGGCTGGTGTTTGCGCTCATGGCCCGGGACCGTAGATGCGGTGCGGGGCACAGCAGCAGTCTTCTGGGCACAACCCCGACTTCTGCTTGCAAGAGTCTGTTGTGCTCGTTTTGCTCGCGCTACAACAACGGAGCCGAAACACGGGCTTTACGCTCGCCTGGCATTGAGGGAGAGAGGCCCGATGATTGACGTCCTGGTCGTGGACGACGACTTCCGCGTCGCCGAGATCAACGCCAAATACGTAGGAAAGGTTCCCGGTTTCCGGGTCGCCGCCCGCGCGCACAACGCCAGCCAGGCGCTCGCCGCGGTGGAACGTGCCCCGATCGACCTGGTCCTGGTCGACCACTACCTGCCCGACCAGACAGGCCTCCAACTGGTCCACCACATGCGTGAGCGCGGCCATGGCACCGATGTCATCATGATCACAGCGGCGGGAGACGTGGCGACCGTGCAGGCCGCGATGCGTCTGGGCGCCCTGCACTACCTGGTCAAACCGTTCACTTTCGCAGCCCTGCGCACACGCCTCGACTCATACGCCGCCCTGCGGCGCACCGTCGACCGCGTCGGCGGCCGCGGTGTGGCGGGCCAGGAACAGGTCGACCGCATCTTCGGCGCCCTGCGCACTGCGCCCGCCTCCTCGTCGCCCGGGTTGCCCAGCGGCCACTCGGAGCCGACGACAGACCTCATCTGCGAAGTACTGCACGGGGCCGACCATCCGCTTTCCGCCCACGAGGTGGCCGCCCGGACGGGCCTCAGCCGCTCCACCGCCCAGCGCTACCTGCGCCACCTGGAACAGGCGGGCCGGCTGCATCTCTCCCTGAAGTACGGCGACACGGGACGACCCGAGCACCGGTACGCCTGGGTGGCACCGTAGGAGATCCTGTACGCCCCAGAGGGTCTCGCACGGCCGCGGGCCGGTACGGCGATGACGTACCGGCCCCTCCGCCTGCCCGGGGCGTGGTGTACGAGGCCGGGGCGCCCGGTGTCAGACCGCCCCGGCACCCGTCAGCGACCGCACCTCGGTCTCCGCGTGCTTGGCCTCGTCCGGCGGCTCCGCCGAGGTGACCGTGCCCAGCCAGCCCGCGAGGAAGCCCAGCGGGATGGAGACGATGCCCGGGTTCTGCAGCGGGAAGTACTGGAAGTCGACCGCCGGGAACAGCGAGTCGGGGCTCCCCGAGACCACCGGGGACAGCAGAACGAGCCCGAGGGCGGGCACGAGGCCGCCGTATACCGCCCACACGGCCCCACGGGTGGTGAAGCCGCGCCAGAACAGCGAGTACATCAGCACGGGAAGGTTCGCGGACGCGGAGACCGCGAAGGCGAGCCCCACCAGGAAGGCCGCGTTGAGGTTGCGGGCCAGCAGCCCGAGCGTGATCGCGACCACGCCGATACCGACGGCGGCGACCCGCGCCACGGCCACCTCGCCGCGTGGCTCGGCACGACGGCGCCGCAGCGACGGGTACAGGTCGTGAGCCACCGCGGCCGAGGAGGCGAGGGTGATCCCGGCGACGACCGCGAGGATCGTGGCGAAGGCGACCGCGGCGACCACGGCGAACAGCACCGTGCCCCCAGCGGAGTCGGCCCCGCCGCCGAGGTTCAGTGCGAGCAGCGGCACCGCCGTGTTCCCGGCCGCGTTCGACTTCCGCACGGCGTCCGGTCCGAGGACGGCGGCCGCACCGAATCCCAGCACGATCGCCATCAGGTAGAAGCCGCCGATGAGCCCGACCGCCCAGACGACCGAGCGGCGTGCAGCCCGCGCGGTCGGCACGGTGTAGAAGCGGGACAGGATGTGCGGCAACCCGGCCGTGCCCAGCACCAGCGCCAGGCCCAGACTGATGAAGTCGGCCCGGGAGGTCCAGTCCCCGCCGTACTTCAGGCCGGGCGCGAGGAACGCCTCACCGTGCCCGCTGCGCTCGGCCGCCGTCCGCAGCAACGCGTCGATGTCCCCGTGGAATCGCAGCAGGACGAGCACGGTCAGCGCGATCGAACCGCTGAGCAGCAGGACTGCCTTCACGATCTGGATCCAGGTGGTGGCCCGCATCCCCCCGAGGGACACATAAATCACCATCAGCGCGCCGACAACGATCACGGCCCAGGCGCGCGCTGCCCCGCTCGTGCCCCCGAGCAGCAGCGATACCAAGCTGCCCGCGCCGACCATCTGCGCCACCAGGTAGAGCACGGAAACGGTCACCGAGGACGTTCCGGCCGCGATACGTACCGGTCGCTCGCTCATGCGCACCACGACGACGTCCGCGAGCGTGAACCGTCCGCAGTTGCGGACCAGTTCGGCGACAAAGAAGAGCACCACGAGCCAGGCGACGAGGAAGCCCACCACATAGAGCAGCCCGTCGTACCCGAAGAGCGCGATGAGGCCTGTGACGCCCAGAAACGAGGCCGCCGACGTGTAGTCGCCCGCGATGGCAAAACCATTCTCCATCGGCGAGAAAAGCCGCCCGCCCGCGTAGAACTCCTCCGCCGACCCGTGCCGATTGCGGCTCACCCATGTCGTGATCCCCAGCGTGATCGCGACGAACACGCTGAACAGCAGTAGCGCCAGAGTCTGATGATGCCCGGTCACCGCTCTGCACCTCTGAGTCTGCGCGTCAACTCCTGGGTGTCCCAGCGCAGATCGAGAGCGGCTCGATCCCTGCGCAGCCGAGCGTGCCTCGCGTACGCCCAGGTGAGCAGGAACGTCGTCAGGAACTGCCCGATCCCGGCAACCATCGCCACGTTCACCGAGCCCGCCACCGGTCTCGCCATCAGCCCGGGTGCCGTCTGCGCGGTCACCACGTAGCCCACGTACCAGGTGAGGAACAACACCAGAGCTGGAATCACGAACCTCCGGTACCGGCTGCGTACCTCCTGGAAAGCCTCGCTGCGCTGCACCTCCAGATAGACCTCGGACGCCCCACCGGTACGCTCCCGGCTCGCGGGCGGCACGACGGGAGCGGGAGCGCCCGTCCCGTCCACCTCGCCCCATCCGGAGGCGAGCGCGTCGTACCAGGGATCGCCGTACAGCGGCTGTCCGGCTGCCTCTACGCCCGCGCGGGCCGGGTCGCAGCCTTCCTGCTTCTCCACCGAACTCTCAGGCCCATCCCCGCAGCCACGGGAACGACCATTGCTTGACTGCATGCCCAAGGATGGACAGAACCGGAAGACCCCCGGCTCGTCTTCCCCGCGCTCTTCACCCCATCAGGTGACTCACTCCGAGGGCGGCCGCGCCAGCCCCTTCGTATACGCGTAACGCACCGCCTGGGCACGGTCCTTGAGCCCCGTCTTGGCGAAGAGGTTGTTGATGTGGGTCTTCACGGTGGCGGTGGAGACATGCAGCCTGCGCGCGATCTCCTGGTTGGTCAGCCCCTCGGCGATCAGTACGAGCACCTCCGTTTCCCGTGCGGTGAGTCCATCGGGCGCCTGAGCGACCGCGGCCGGCACCGGATCGGGTTCCGACAGCCGCTCCAGCAGCCGTCGCTGGATACTCGGGGAGAGTCCGGCGTTCCCGGACAGCACGCTCTGCACGGCTCGTACGATCTCGTCCCCGCCCGCGTCCTTGGTGAGATAGCCGCGTGCTCCCGCTCTCAGCGCGGGGAACAGCGACTCGTCGTCCGCGTAGGTGGTGAGCACGACGACCTGGGTGCCGGGGTGCTCGGTGCGGATACGCCGGGTCGCCTCGACACCGTCGCACCGCGGCATGCGCAGGTCCATCAGCACCGCGTCCGGGGCGAGTTCGGCGACGAGCCGCACGGCCTCGTGCCCGTCCCCGGCGGCGCCCACGACCTCGATCCCGGGAAGCAGGCCGAGCAGCATCACGATGCCCTCACGCACCACCGTCTGATCGTCCGCCACCACGACCCGAGCGGGCTTCCCCTCCTCCGTCATACGGGCACCTTCAATGTCACCACGAATCCCTCCTCGCCCGGCCCGGCCTCCAGCGAGCCGCCCAGCAACTCGGCACGCTCCCGCATGCCCAGCAGACCGTACCCGGCCCCCGACGCGGTCAGCTCACCCGGCGATCCGCCCGAGTCCCTCACGTCCAGCGTCACTTGATGCACGGCGTACTCCAGGCGTATGCGCACTTCGGCGCCCGGAGCGTGCTTGCGGACGTTCGTCAGGGCCTCCTGGGCGACCCTGCGGACCGCCTGAGAGGCCTCAGCGGGCAACGGCCGGCTCTCACCCGAGACGGTGACGCCCGCACCGTCCGTCTCGGCGACCAGTTCGCTGAGGAAGTCCTCGAGCGGGGACATCTCGCCGCGCAGCGCGGAGAGCGCCTGCCGTGTCTCGGCGAGTCCCTCCCGGGCCATCCCGCGTGCCGCCACGACCCGTTCGAGGATCTCGGGCCGATCGGCTCCCCCCTCGATCAGCAGCCGGGCCGCCTCCAGGTGCACGAGTTGCGCCGAGAGGCTGTGGGCCAGCACGTCGTGGATCTCCCGTGCGATCCGGGCGCGCTCCGCCAGGGCCGCGGACTCCGCCTCGGCCGCCCGCGCGGCCCGCTCCTGGACGAGCAGCCGCTGGGCGTTGCCGCGGGCCTCGGCATCAAGGCGCAGGACGTACCCGGCGAGGACCATGCCCACGACGGTGACGGCGGTGGTCAGCCACTCGTCGTTGCTGACTGCGGAGTACGAGGCGAGGGCGACCGAGGCCACGGGCAGAGCGGCCGCCAGGGGCAGCCGCTCCAGTGCGGTGACGCCGCAGCCGCACCAGATCACGAGGGCCGGGACCCTGAAGCCGGTGGCCTGCGCCGCGATCGCGATCCCCATGAGCACCGTGACGAGCGCCAGGGACGGCCGGAGCCTGTGTGCGTAGGTCGTGCGGAAGAGGGCCCAGGACACGAGCGCGGCTGTGATCACGCCCACCGCCACTCCGGCCACGCGCCAGCCACGGACGTGATCGTCGCTGAAGACCCCCCAGAGGAGCATGCCGAGCACCAGCAGTCTCACGGCCCAGGCGAGCAGGCGCCGGGGCGGCGCGACCCCGTTGCGGCCGAGCGCTTCGCGCGAGGGCCAGCGCGTCCAGGTGTTCTCCGTCACGCGCCCACCCTCCGCGTGGTCAGGATCGCGGGCGCGAGCCACCAGCCCCGGTCGGCGGCGACCCTGCGTGTGCGGAACTGCCGCACGATCACCAACGCGTCGGCGAGCCTGGCCATCACAACCTCCGTGATCGGGAAGGAGCGATCGGCAGCGAGCACCGCCGACGCCTTCGACGCTACGGAAATCCGCAGGTCAGCAGATCGGAGCAGAGGTGGATCGTGGGTGGACCCCAGGACGCCGTGTCTCCACCCACGGGTGGAGACACGGCTCGGACGGTGCGTGCGACGCCGCCAGGCGCCGTCCCTGAGCCAGGCGCTCCGTGACTGGCCCCGAGGCCCCGGCGACACACACGGACGAACGTAGCTGACGCAATCCGAGGCCACCGGTGACACGTGCGGACGGGCGCCGGCAGCGGCGCGCGTCGATGCTGCGCGAACAAGCGCCCGCGAACATCAAACGCCTCGGCCCCGTCCCTCGCCCGGCCGGCTGGCGGGCGGAAAGGACGGGGCCGAGGCCGAGCGCAACGGCTACGCGTCGATGCGCGACCGGTCCAGCGTCGCCGCAGAGCTGGAGATGAACTCCTTGCGCGGCGCCACGTCGGTGCCCATCAGCAGGTCGAATACCTGCTCGGCGGCTTCGAGGTCGGAGAGGTTGATCCGGCGCAGTGTGCGGTGGCGGGGGTCCATCGTCGTCTCGGCCAGCTGGTCGGCGTCCATCTCACCGAGGCCCTTGTACCGCTGGATGGAGTCCTTGTAGCGGATGCCCTTGCTCTGGAACTCCAGGAGCTTGTCGCGCAGCTCACGGTCCGAGTAGGTGTAGACGTACTTGTCCTGTCCCTTCTTCGGCTGGACGATCTCGATGCGGTGCAGCGGCGGCACCGCGGCGAACACCCGGCCCGCCTCGACCATGGGCCGCATGTAGCGGTGGAAGAGCGTCAGGAGCAGGGTGCGGATGTGGGAGCCGTCCACATCGGCGTCGGTCATCATGATGATCTTGCCGTAGCGGGCCGCGTCGATGTCGAAGGTCCGGCCCGATCCGGCCCCTATGACCTGGATGATCGCACCGCACTCGGCGTTCTTGAGCATGTCCGTGACGGACGACTTCTGGACGTTGAGGATCTTGCCGCGGATCGGCAGCAACGCCTGGAATTCGGAGTTCCGGGCGAGCTTCGCGGTACCGAGCGCGGAGTCGCCCTCGACGATGAACAGCTCGCTGCGCTCGACATCGTCACTGCGGCAGTCGGCGAGCTTGGCCGGCAGCGACGAGGACTCCAGAGCCGTCTTACGACGCTGCGCGTCCTTGTGCTGCCGTGCGGCGATGCGGGTGCGGGCGGCGGCGACGGCCTTCTCGAGGACGACACGGGCCTGCTGGGCGGCATCCCGCTTCGTGGAGGTGAGGAACGCCTTGAGTTCCTTGGAGACCACGTTGGCGACGATACGGCGGGCCGCTGAGGTGCCGAGGACCTCCTTGGTCTGACCCTCGAACTGCGGCTCGGCCAAGCGCACGGTGACGACCGCGGTGAGCCCCTCCAGGGCGTCGTCCTTGATGATGTCGTCCTCGGCGACACGCAGCAGCTTCTTGGCGCGCAGCACCTCGTTCAGGGTTTTGCCGACGGCCTGCTCGAAGCCGGCGACATGGGTGCCGCCCTTGGGGGTGGCGATGATGTTGACGAACGACCTGAGCGCCGTCTCGTAACCGGTCCCCCAGCGCAGCGCGACGTCGACGCCCAGCTCCCGGGTGACCTCGGTGGGCGTCATCTGCCCGTGGTCGTCCAGGACGGGGACCGTCTCCTTGAAGGTGCCCTGCCCGGAGAAGCGCAGGACGTCGCACACCGGCTTGTCGCTCGCCAGGTACTCACAGAACTCGCTGATGCCGCCGTCGAAGCGGAAGGACTCCTCGCCCTTGCTGCCTCCTTCGCCGAGGCCGTACTCGTCGCGGACGACGATGGTGAGGCCGGGCACCAGGAACGCGGTCTGGCGGGCGCGCTGGTGCAGCGTCTCCAGGGAGAGTTTGGCGTCCTTGAGGAAGATCTGGCGGTCGGCCCAGTAGCGCACGCGCGTGCCCGTCCGGGTCTTGGGGATCTTCTTGGCCCTGTGCAGGCCTCCCTTGGCCTCGAACTTGGCGTCCTGACCGTCGCCGGTGAAGGCACCGGGTACGCCGCGCCGGAAGCTGATCGCGTGGGTGTGACCGGCGCGGTCGACCTCGACGTCCAGGCGCGCGGAGAGAGCATTCACCACGGACGCGCCGACGCCGTGCAGACCGCCGGTGGCCGCGTAGGAGCCGCCGCCGAACTTGCCACCCGCGTGCAGCTTGGTCATCACGACCTCGACGCCGGAAAGACGGGTCTTGGGCTCTACGTCGACCGGGATGCCGCGGCCGTTGTCCCGCACCTCCACCGAGGAGTCGTCGTGCAGGACCACCTCGATGCGGTCGCAGTAGCCGCCCAGGGCCTCGTCCACGGAGTTGTCGATGATCTCCCACAGGCAGTGCATCAGACCACGGCTGTCGGTGGAGCCGATGTACATGCCGGGGCGCTTGCGTACGGCCTCGAGGCCCTCGAGTACGAGCAGGTGCCGCGCGGTGTAGTTGGAACCGTCCCGGTCTGCTCCGGTCAGCAGCGCTGTGGACGGCACGGACGTCTCGGCGGTCACGCGGTTCGCTCCTCGCTGAATTTCAAGGGGGGCCCTTTGGGGTAAGGGGGCGGCTTCGGTTGCCGGTCCGAGGGTACCGAGGCCTGATAGAGCCGTTGTCACGCCACCCTCGTCTGAACTCAGACTAGTCCAGGGTCGTACGAGCGTTCGATCTCGACCCCGAGTGAAGCGCATATCACGTTCCCTTCGAGGCATGAACCATTTAGGCTCCGGGCACGTCCTCATGAACAACCGGCAACCCGCCGGGAGGACCGGACAACCGACAGAGAACGCGAATCCGTACGACGCAAGACACGCAATACGGCTCATTCGCCGCCAACCGGCAACAGACAGCCGGCCCGGAGAGAAATTTTCGAGGAAAAGCCGCGAGCGGGAACGTTTTCGGCCTGGTTGGATGTTGACCCTGGTACGACAGCTCGTCGAGCTAGAGAAGAGGCGACGTGACTACAGTTCTGACCCCCGCGAGCCCGCTGACGGCCGCTGACCGCTGCGACCGTTGCGGCGCCCAGGCGTACCTGCGCGTCGTCCTCCTGAGTGGCGGAGAACTGCTCTTCTGCGCCCACCACGGCCGCAAGTTCGAGCCGGAGCTCAAGAAGATCGCGGCTGAGATACAGGACGAGACGCAGCGGCTCACCCCCGTTCCGGCAAATGCGTCCGAAGAGGAGCGCTGACACTTCGCGCCTACGACGAGCCCGCACCGGCACCGAGGCCGGTGAACGGGCGGCCACCCCGATCACAGGGAGTGGCCGCCCGTACGCGTACGGCGTGCCCGATGAGCGTCCTGGCGACACCCGCGAGCCTGCGGCAGCCCGCGCAGAATTGTCTTCGACACTCGTAGGCGCTCTTGTGCCCCAGGCCCTCAACCGCCGCCCCCCAGCGTTTTGACGACCTCCGAGACCCGCGTGTAGACCCCTGGGCTTCCGGCCCACCCACAGCCGGTCCCCCACGACACCAGGCCGACCAGCCGCCCCTTGGCGATCAGCGGTCCCCCACTGTCCCCCTGGCAGGCATCGTGGCCCCCCTTGGGATCTCCAGCGCACAGCATGGAGGCGGGCGTGTACTTCCCCTCGGCATCGCCGGGATACGCCTGCTGACAGACCGCGTCCCGCAGGACCTGGATATGCGCCGCCCGCAGACTGTGCGCATAGTTGCCGCCCCCGCTGATATCACCCCAGCCATACACCGTCGCGGCCGTGCCGGGCGTGTACGCCGGATCACCGGCCACAGCCATACCGATGACCGATCTCGCGGGCAGTGGGGAGGCGAGGGTGAGCACGGCGAAGTCCCCGGCGTTCGTAGAACTGTTGTACCGGGGATTGACCCAGGTGGTGGAGACCGGAATCTCCTTGCCCTGACTGGACAGCAGATCGGTACGGTCCACGATGACCTTCAGGTCCCGTACCTCCTCTGGCGGCACCCCCAGGGCGGCCGTGCTCATGCAGTGGGCCGCGGTCAGGACCGTGGAACGATCCACCGCCACTCCCCCGCAGAACTGCCCCGCCCGCGTACCTCCGAACCGGTCACGACTGGCGAGGGCGACCGTCCAAGGGCTCTGCGAGATATCGACCGGGAAACCTCCGATGACAACACTGTCTGCCGCCGCGAACGCGGGAGGCGAGAGCGGTACCAGGGCCGCCGCAGCTGCGAAGGCCAGTACTCGGGCGAAGGGGCGACGCATACCCGTTCCTCACTGTGAGGTGATTATGGAACACCCACAGTGATCCAGATCGCGATGTCCCGCACATGCAGAGGGGCCCGGCTCCACACAGGAAGCCGGGCCCTCCGCCACGCGTGGAGGCCTAGTCGAGGTAGTCGCGCAGTACCTGGGAACGCGACGGGTGACGCAGCTTCGACATCGTTTTGGACTCGATCTGGCGGATGCGCTCACGGGTGACGCCGTACACCTTGCCGATCTCGTCGAGGGTCTTCGGCTGACCGTCGGTGAGACCGAAACGCATGGAGACGACGCCCGCCTCGCGCTCGGACAGGGTGTCGAGGACGGAGTGCAGCTGCTCCTGGAGGAGCGTGAAGCTGACCGCGTCGGCCGGGACGACGGCCTCGGAGTCCTCGATGAGGTCACCGAACTCGCTGTCGCCGTCCTCGCCCAGCGGGGTGTGCAGCGAGATCGGCTCGCGGCCGTACTTCTGGACCTCGATGACCTTCTCCGGGGTCATGTCGAGCTCCTTGGCCAGCTCCTCCGGGGTGGGCTCGCGGCCCAGGTCCTGGAGCATCTGGCGCTGCACACGCGCGAGCTTGTTGATGACCTCGACCATGTGCACCGGGATACGGATGGTGCGGGCCTGGTCGGCCATCGCGCGGGTGATCGCCTGACGGATCCACCAGGTGGCGTACGTGGAGAACTTGTAGCCCTTGGTGTAGTCGAACTTTTCGACCGCGCGGATCAGACCGAGGTTGCCCTCCTGGATGAGGTCCAGGAAGAGCATGCCGCGACCCGTGTAGCGCTTGGCCAGGGAGACCACCAGACGGAGGTTGGCCTCCAGCAGGTGGTTCTTGGCGCGGCGCCCGTCCTCGGCGATGATCTCCAGCTCGCGCTTGAGCTTGGGAGCGAGCTTGTCGGCGTTGGCCAGCTTGTCCTCGGCGAAGAGGCCGGCCTCGATGCGCTTGGCAAGCTCGACCTCCTGCTCGGCGTTGAGCAGGGGGACCTTGCCGATCTGCTTGAGGTAGTCCTTGACGGGGTCGGCGGTGGCGCCGGCCGCGGCGACCTGCTGCGCGGGCGCGTCGTCCTCGTCCTCGTCGGAAAGTACGAAGCCGGCGCTCTCGGCGCCCTCGGGCTCCTCGCCACCCTTGCCGGGGGTCTCCTCGAGGACTTCCTCGTCGAGCAGTTCGACGTCGTCCTTCTTGGCGGTGGTCTTCTTGGCCGCCGTCTTCTTGGCAACGGTCTTCTTCGCGGCCGTCTTCTTGGCGGTCGTCTTCTTGGCGGCAACCTTCTTGGCGGGCGCGTCCTCAGCCGAGTCGTCGGCGGCCGGAGCGGCGGCGGTGGCCTTCTTGGTGGTCACGGCCTTCGCCGCGACGCTCCTGGTGGCCGTGCGCTTGGCCGGACTCTTCGCTGCGACGCTCTTTCGGGTGCGCTTGGGCTCTGCGGCACTGACCATCAGCGTCACACCCTCTTCCTCGAGGATCTGGTTGAGGCTGCGCAGTACGTTCTTCCACTGAGTGGCCGGAATCTGGTCAGCTTCGAAGGCCCGACGCACATCGTCGCCTGCGATCTGCCCCTCAGCCTTTCCCCGCTCAATGAGGGCCATGACAGAGACGGACTCGGCGATCTCCGGCGGGAGCGTACGGGATGTGCTGGCCGACACGAACAACCTCTCGGAACGTTGGAAAGCGGCTTCCGGCCCCGTCCACATCGGACAGGGGCCGACCGCCGGCTTGGGGATGGGCCGACGGCACGGGCGGGGCCGGGAGGATGCACAGCGCCGTGAACGGCGTCCGTATTCCCTCCGCGACTGTCACCTCTTAGGTCATCGCACAGATCCAGGGAGCGTTACGCCGAATCTGCGTGGCCCGAGTCACACCCCGTAACCGCTCAAAAACGTCCAGGTACGGGCAAAAATGACCACTCGGCGTCATGGCCGCTGGACGGCCAGCGGAAGCTCCACGGCCTCGCACCGTGGAGGTGGAACCCGCAACCGACACAGGGAATCCACCACCGATCCGCGACACCCGGGTCCGGCACCGGACCGCCCGCAACGGCGTCGCCCTCTTCGACCGGCAGTGCCGCCGGTCTCCGTCGGACGCCGCCGGGTTCCAGGAGGATCCGGCGGAATCCGACAGCAGGTGAACGGCGCCCGGGCGGCCACCGGCGCACAGGCCGGTTGCTGCCACACGAGGGCGCCCGCTCCCGGTCGCACCGCCCGCCGTAGGCGGTCAGTGTTCGCGCGGCGCCGGGACCACGCGCTCCACCTCGGGATGGACGGTGAGCAGTTGACGCATGGCTCCCTCGGCTGCCGCGCCGTCGCCCGAGGCGAGTGCGTCGACGATGCGGGCGTGCTGGGCCAGGGTGGTGTCGTTCGGACGCTCGCAACCGGTGACCGGACCACCGGAGACCTGCAGGGCGGCCGAGACGATGCCGGAGAGGTGCTCCAGCATGCGATTTCCGGCGACCTGGATGAGCAGCGAGTGGAACTCCGCGTCGGCGCGCGAGAAGGTCAGGGAGTCGCCCTGCCCCATGGCGTGGCCCATGATCTCGACCATGTCGCCGAGCCGCTGCTGCACCTCCTCGCGCCCGTGCCCGGCGGCCAGGCGGGCGGCGAGCGGCTCGATGGTCCAGCGCAGCTCACTGAGCTCGCGGCGCTGGTCGTCACGCTGCGGCCCGAAGGCCCGCCACTCGATGATGTCCGGATCGAGGAGATTCCAGTCACTCACGGGACGCACGCGCGTGCCGACATTCGGGCGGGCGCTGACCAGGCCCTTGGCCTCCAGGACGCGCAACGACTCACGGACGACGGTGCGGGACACCTCGAAGCGCTGGCCGATCTCCTCGGGCACCAGCGGGCGGTCCGCGCCCAGGTCTCCGGAGACGATCATCTGACCCAGCTGCTGGACGAGTTGGCCGTGCAGCCCGCGTCCGCGGCTTCCCGCGGCACGCCGGCCGACGCGGCCGAGTTCCGGTCCCGCGCCCTCCCAGGAAGGTGCGCCGACGCGGTCGGCGGGGGGCGCCTCGGCGTAGGGGTATCGGTCGAGTTCGCCCGATCCGGCCAGGTCGGAGTCTGTGGAGCGGGCGGCGGTCATCATGGTGTGCGCAAGGGTACTCACGGATCCTTTGTCGGCGCCGCCTCCAACTCCCTTGAGGTCTTTGGTGAAAAGCACACGAAAGGGTGATCGCTCACTGCGCCGCAATTGACGCCTTATCGGAAAGAAGTGAGCGCGCTTCGGGGGAGTTGTGCACATGAGGGGACCGGATGCGTACGGATGGTCGTCATCGGGCCCTGCTGCGCAGGGTTGCGAGCAGATACGCGCACAGCAGCGCGGTCACGGACAATGCCAGTGCGCTGCCCACAGGTTGGGCGATCACGCGCGCCAGGAAAGCCAGACAACGCTCCCCTGCGAAGGGCCACCGCAGCGGTGCGGGCCCGTGCATCCGCGCGCTGAAGTCCGCCGCGGCCCGAAGGGATTGCCCCCATGCCTTCTGTACAAGCGGAACGACCAGGACGGGCACCGCGAGCACCGCGGCGAGCCCGGCGGACGTGGACCGGAAGATACCGGCGGCCAGAACACCGGCCCAGGCGCACCCCACGAGCAGCCCGAACCAACTCGCGGCGAAAAAAGGCCAGTCGGCGGGAACCTCGGCGAGTTCGCGTCCGCGGAGGAGGTAGAGCAGCCCGAGATCACCGCCGGCCGCGAGCAGCGCCAGCGTCACCGCGGCGAACCCGGCGACGAGGAGTTTCGCGGCAAGCAGCCCCAGGCTGCGGGGGACGTCGCCCCGGGGCCCCGCCAGAACGGGGTGGCGGAACTCGTCACCGAAGGTGTGGGCGCCGAGCAGTCCTGCACCGAGCGCCGCGGGCGGCAGCGGGAGCTCGCGCGGCCAGGCCGCCAGCAGACGGTGCTGCGGTGTGTGCCCGATGCGGGCGAGAAGCAGGCAGGCGAGGGCGGAGATGACAAGTACGGCGGCCGCGGTGCGGTATCCCGTCCCGGTTCCGGTGGCGCGGCGCACCTCGTAGCGCAGCGGGCGCAGCGGACCGGGGGCAGGTCGGACGCCGATGGGCGGTGGCAGCGAGGACGGGCCGCCCGGTTCCAGGGCCTCGCCGGGGCGCGGCGGGGCCGCCGCGGCACCCGCACGCGGCCCCATATCGCCGATTTCGTCGGTCAGTTGATGCACGAGGACGCCGTTTCGAAACGCGGTCTCGCCGACATCGGCGCACGTACTGCCGTACACCGACAGCCGGTTGCCTGCCTCGTGGACGACCTCCACCGAACGCTGGGCCGCACTGCCCTCGTTGGCGAGCAGAGTGCCGAGGCGGACGGCGTGCGGGCTGCGGACGGTGACGCGCGGCCGCAGCCGGGTGCGGGCGAAGTCGGCGGTCTCCTGATCGGCGACGATCCGGCCGTTGTCGAGCGTGAGGACACGGTCGGCGGTGCGTGCGGCCTCCTTGGGGTCTCTCGTGGCGAACAGCACGGTGCCGCCCTGGGCGGCGTGCGCGCGCAGCATGCCATGCAACCAGCGACCCTCACGGGCGGAGAGACCGTGGGCCGGGTCGTCGAGGACGAGCGTGTGCGGATCGGCGAGCAGGGCGCCGGCGAGCCCGAGGCGGCGGTCCGTGTCGCGCGAGAGGGTGCCCAGTCGCTCGTCGCGCAGACTGCCGAGCCCGACCGCTTCGAGGACTTCGTCAGCCCGGCGGACGGACACGCCCACAGCTGCGGACAGCATGCGCAGATGTTCGCGGACCGTGTGAGCGGGATGACCGGGGACGTCTCCGAGGAGGGCGCCCACCTCTTGCGCGGGGCGGGCGATGCGGTGCAGCGGACGCCCTCGGAAGCAGGTGAGGCCCCGGCCCTGTTGGAGTTCGAGCATGAGCCTGAGCACCGTCGTCTTACCCGCGCCACAAGCCCCGAGGAGCGCGGTGACGCGGCTTGCGTGCGCCTCGAAGGACACGTCGTCGACGGCGGGCGGAAGGTCCTTACGGGAGATGCTGGTCAGTCCGATCGCCTGGATCACCCGAAGTAAGATAGCGCGATATATCCACTTTTTCGGTCACCCTGAGGGTGGCCGGGCGCCGACATACTCCCCGTTCGGACGTCTGTTCGGGTCGGCCCCCCGTCCGGTCCGCGTCCGTTCGATGGTCAGACCTCGGGGCGCAGCATCGGCGGGTTGAGCAGCGTGGCGCCGCCCGCGCGGAAGAGCTGCGCGGGGCGGCCGCCCTGCCGGGTCGTCGTACCGCCCGTGGGAACAAGGAAGCCGGGGGTGCCGGTCACCTTGCGGTGGAAGTTGCGCGGGTCGAGCGCGACGCCCCATACGGCCTCGTAGACCCGGCGCAGCTCGCCGACAGTGAACTCGGGTGGGCAGAAGGCCGTGGCCAGCGACGAGTACTCGATCTTGGAGCGAGCGCGCTCGACACCGTCCGCCAGGATCTGTGCGTGATCGAAGGCGAGCGGCGCCGCCTGCTCCCCGTCCCTGCCGTACCCTCCCTGCTGGAGCAGCTCCTCCACGGGTGCCCAGCGCGCACTGTCGGCGTCACTGCCGGGCCGGGGCGCGGGCAGGTCGGGGGCGAGCGCCAGATGGGCGACGCTGACCACCCTCATCCGCGGGTCGCGCTGCGGGTCTCCGTAGGTGGCCAGCTGCTCCAGATGGGCGCCGTTGTCCTGCGCCGGTGCGGACGGGTCGTGGGCGCTCAGCCCCGTCTCCTCTGCAAGCTCGCGCGCCGCGGCCTGCGCCAGGTCCTCGTCGGCCCGTACGAAGCCGCCGGGAAGCGCCCACCGCCCCTGGAAGGGAGGCTCGCCCCTTCGCACCGCCAGCGCGCACAGGGCATGGCGGCGCACGGTCAGCACGACCAGGTCCACGGTGACAGCGAAGGACGGAAAGGCTGACGGGTCGTAGGGCATGCCGCGATCATAGTCGTCTGCCTGACGATAAACACTCCCTTCGCCAACTGCTTCGACCGCTGATCCACTTCTGTCCGATACGGGTCTCATCACCGGCCGCCGTCCACAGTCCTCCATCCCTTCACCCGGGATCACACCCCCAGCTGCAGTCCGTCGGCCGCCTCCTCCACCATGGCAAGGCCGATCCGGCCGACGCGCACGGAGAAGGGAGCTCCGGCGAGCCTCAGTCCCGTCAGGACAATCTCGCCGAGCGGGGCGGTGCGCATCGGACGCAGGGTCACCGTTTTCGCCGGGGCGTCCGGGCGGATGCCGGCGAGCGCGGTGAGAAGCAGCACGCCGGCGGCGGCCGCCGTGGCGGCGGGGCGGCAGGCCGCCGGATGCGCCACCGGGTCACTGCCCTTCGTGCGCGGCTCGCCCGCGAACATCTCGGGCAGCCGGTAATCGAACGCCTCCGCCGCCGCCAGCATCCCCTGCAGCAGTCCGCTCGCCTCCCTCTCGTGACCCGCGGCGGCCAGTCCCGCGACGGCGACCGCCGTCTCCTGGATCCGCACGGCCCCACTGCGGTGTCCGAACGGGTTGTACGCCGCCTCGGTGGCGCTCAGCCCCCGCAGTCCCCAGCCCGAGTCCGCGGCCGTTCCCCCGAGCAGCCTGGCGAGTTGCTCGGTCCGCGCCTTGTCGAGCAGGCCGGGCGCCAGGGTGCCGGAACCGAGCAGGCCCGTGTCGAGAAGGTGGGCGGCACCCGCGCCGAGGTGCGGCACGAGACGTCCGTCCCGGGTACGGGCGGCCGCCGGTCTG
This sequence comes from Streptomyces colonosanans, assembly GCF_001866645.1. Lineage (GTDB taxonomy): Bacteria > Actinomycetota > Actinomycetes > Streptomycetales > Streptomycetaceae > Streptomyces > Streptomyces colonosanans. Next base: position 49,095 of record NZ_MLYP01000060.1, on the reverse strand, counting down.
CCGCCCGAGGGGTCCTCGATCCAGAAGTCCTCGCCGAACGCGTCGCGCAATGCCTGCGCCCACTGGCGCAGCTCCGATGCGCCCGGGCGCCCGTAGGCGTCGAGCAGGTCGGCGCCGAGGAGGGCGGCCCGGTGGGCGTACGCCTGGATCTCGCAGCGCTGCGGCCCGCCCGGCTGCGGGTCGCAAAGGTAGACGCCATCACCGACGGTGATGCGCAGCCACCGCAGGCAGTGCTCGGCCGCGGGCAGCAGTTCCTCCGCCTTCCGTTCCGGCAGTCCCCACCGTCGGGCCTCCGCGAGGAGCACCGGGAACAACAGGGTGGCCTCGGTGCCCGTGCAACCCGGCGGGAGGTGTGCGCCGGCGTCCCGCCGAGGCCCCGGGATCATGCCCGATTCCCGTCCTGGACCGCCGAGTTGGGTGCGGGCCAGGATCCGCAACGTGCCGACGGCCAGCCGGGTGCCGAGCGGCAGCGTTATCCGTGCCGCCGCCAGGGCCTCGGCGGGCGCCGGTCCGCAGCGCCACGGTGCCCCTGCCGCGAGATGGGTGTCGGTGGGGTTGACGGGGTCGCGCAGCAGCAGGGCGTGGAGGTCCTCGACGCAGGTGCGCAGCAACGGCTGGACCCTGGGATCGTCTCCGGTGGCCACGGCCGGTGCGAACGGACTTCTGACGCGACGGCCCACCGTTCTGACGCGACCGGTCCCTTTCTGCCGCACCCGCAGTTCCAGGCTCCGCCTCCCCCCGGGTGGCAGCTCCAACTGCCAGCGCAGGAGTCCGGCTGAGGCGAGGGCGTCGGCGGGCGGCGGGTGGGCCGTGACCGTACAGTCGCCCGTCCGGCAGGACCAGCGCAGCCCGGAGTCGTGGACGCTGGCGGCGAGTTCGGGCCCCGTACTGCCCGAGGCGATCGCACCCAGCTCCGCGAGGTCCGTGCCGAGGGCCACCTCCACGGGCAGGCGCAGGGGGCGCGGGGCCGCGCTGTGCAGGATGATCAGCTCCGTCCCGTCCGCGCGTCGGATGCGTTCCACGACGACGTCCGGATCCGGGCCGGCATCGGGGGACGCGTGTACCGTCCCCACGAAGCGGGCGCGGTCGGCGGCGATCATCCGGGCCTGTACGGCGAGCGGCTCCCGGCCCGCCACCCGCAGCCGGCAGCGGGAGAGCATGCGCCGGCCCGCGTGGTAGAACCCCTCCAGACCTCGCCCCGTCAACTGCCCCTGGTCCGTGGAGATCGCCAGTCCGGGCAGGGCGACGCAGATCAGCGCGGCGTGGGTAGGTGGCAGGTCGACGAAGCGGCGCCGTGGGAGGAGATGGCGCCAGGTCGGGCCGGAGAGTTGCGGACGGTCGGCGGGCAGCGCGGGCGCCGGTGATCGGCCCGGGTCCCCGGCCGCAACCGGTGGGGTACCCGTCGGCGAAGTGGGCGCCGACGGGCCGTGGCGGGGAGGTCGGTCGCCGTCATGGGCGAAGGGCAGTGTGGACAGGGGCATGAGGCGGCTTCCTCTGCGCTCGGTGCGCCTGGGGCGCGCCCGGCGCCGGGTGAGGGGCTCCAACGGGTCGTAAGCGATGTAGCGGCGCGACCCGGGCACGGGTTCCGCCACCCAGGTGAACGGAACGGGCACGCCCGGGGTCACGCTCCTGGCCGGGGAAGCCGACCGAACGGCGGTGCGTCGGAAAATCAGGTCACGCGCAGGTTCCTTCCTCCCCCGCAGACCGGCCGGAATCGCGGCGGGTCCCGAGCCGGCCAGGCACGTCGTCGGATGTCAGCCGCCCCCTCTCGCCGGTGGTCGCGGCGTCGGAGGGGCGCCGATGGCGGGCGTCGGCCGTTCTGGGCGAGCGGCGGCTCGGCCGGCTGCCGCCGACCGGTGGACGTGCCTTGCGATGCCGTCGGGGAAGAGCAACCGCGCGCCACGACCGCACCGCGGCGCCGGCCTGTCCCGGGCTGGAGGGCGGGGCGGCGGGGGCGATCGCGGCAGGGTTGGCATCAGACAGCGGCCCAACGCTCTCGGCGACTGCCGCGCGGCCGTCCGGCATGGGCTCGCGGCCGGTGGCCACCGCCGGCGGTTCAGCGGGCATGGGCTCGTCCCCGGTGGCAGTCGGCGCGTCGGCACCCTCGGCCGACGGGCCATGTGCGTCCTCTTCGGGGCGCTCCTGGCCCGCGCGATCCGCTCTCTCCGCCCGCAGGCACCGGCGGACGGACTCCGGGTCCAGGCCCTCATTGCAGGCCTGGTGCAGGAGGCGGGCGAAGAGGTAGCCGGGATCCGCGCCCAGGGCCATGGCGAGGGCTTCGCGGGCCTCGAGTTCGTCGCCGATCGACCAGGCGACCCATCCGGCGAGCGTCAGAGGCGCCGCGGCATGCTCTCCGTACGATCCGACGCAGCGGCGGGCCAGGGCACGCCACAGCCTCAGGGCCACCGGCGCCTCCGCGCCCTCCATCCACGCCGCGGCGCGGTCGCGTGTCGTGCGGTCCTGCAGCCCGAGGATCAGGGCCGCCGCCTCGTCATGACCGAGCAGTTCGTCGTCGCGAAGGTCCGCCGGCAGCGTGCCGGGCACGGGAGGCGCCGCGGCGAGGCGCACCATGACCCGCTCGGCCAGCCCGAGTGTTTCCGCGGCGACGTCCTCCCGGGTGTCGCCGTCCAGGATCCTCGGTACGAGTGCCAGGCTCGCGGCGTCCAGCGCCACCTCCTGGTTGAGCGCGGCCGATGTCTCCCAGGGACTGAGTCTCACCCTGAACTCCTTGAGGGTGCCGCGCACTTGAAGCCCTGCATAGGTCGCGGCGGCGGCCAGGACGGAGGTGCCGGGCAGGCCCATCCGCCGCCCCGCGGCCGGGCAGCAGCCGGGGCCCGGGCAGCAGTACGACCAGTAGCGGCCGTCGGAGATGCACAGCGCCTCCACGACGGGAATGTCGAGGCTGCCGCAGGTTGTGCGCAGCGCCTGAGCGAGCGGCCTGAGGCGTTCCATGACGTCACGCCCCGTCTCCCCGCGCGCGGGTTCCTGGACGAGGTAGGCGACCATGCTCTGCGGGTGGGCGCCTCTGCGTTCGCTGCCGGTCACCAACCCGTGCACCAACTGCCGCGCCGCGGACGACCAGTCGTCGGCGTGGGCCGGAATGCCGAGCCGTGCTCGCCCGCCGAAGCTCCCTCGTCTCTCCCGGTCGTGCAGCGCGACCAGCACGATGCTGTCCTCGGGGCGGTACCCGAGCAGGTACGGCAGAGCGTCGGCCAGCTCGGCAGGGGTGCGCAGCGTGACCTGGGGCTCGCTGCCGGGGTCCGCCGAGGAGCCGTGTCCCGTGTACGCGGTGGGCTCGCCGCCATGGTGTGCGGATGCGCCCGTCTCACCAATGCCGGAGAAGCCGTCCGCTTCGTCGTGATTCGTCATGCCGTGACCATCTCGCGGATCACGGAATTCCGCTTGCGCCTGTGGACAACTACAGCCATGGACACGCCACGAGTTGTCCACAGGTGAGCGGGCTCGTTCGCGCGATGTCCGGCCGATCAGGTTGCATGGATGTCATGACCGACGAACACCCGCACCCCACGACGGACGAAGCGACCCCCACACCCCCGGACGGCCTGCGCGCCGCGGCCGACGCCGTGCTCGCCAGGCTCGTCGGTGCGCCCGCAGGCGAGGTCCGGCTGCGTGAGGATCAGTGGCGTGCCATCGAGGCCCTGGTGGCGGACAGACGCAGGGCACTGGTCGTGCAGCGCACCGGCTGGGGCAAGTCCGCGGTGTACTTCGTCGCAACCGCGCTGCTGCGCGAGCGGGGCTCGGGCCCCACGGTCATCGTCTCGCCGCTCCTCGCCCTCATGCGCAACCAGGTCGAGGCCGCGGCCCGGGCCGGCATCCACGCGCGCACCATCAACTCCTCCAATACGCAGGAGTGGGACACCGTCCAGGCGGAAGTGGCAGCGGGCGACGTGGACGTCCTGCTCGTGAGCCCGGAGCGGCTCAACAATCCCGACTTCCGGGACCGGGTGCTCCCCGAGCTGGCGGCCGCGACCGGCCTGCTCGTGGTCGACGAGGCACACTGCATCTCCGACTGGGGCCACGACTTCCGCCCCGACTACCGCCGACTGCGCACGATGCTCGCCGACCTCCCGCCCGGCGTGCCGGTCCTGGCGACCACAGCGACGGCCAACGCGCGCGTGACGGCCGACGTGGCGGAACAACTCGGCACCGGCGCCGGTACGGACGCTCTGGTCCTGCGCGGGCCACTGGACCGGGAGAGCCTGAGCCTCGGCGTGCTCCGGCTTCCGGACGCCGCCCATCGCATGGCCTGGCTCGCCGATCACCTCGGCGAGCTGCCGGGGTCCGGGATCGTGTACACGCTGACGGTGGCGGCAGCCGAAGAGGTCGCCGCGTTCCTGCGCCAGTGCGGGCACACCGTGGCCTCGTACACGGGGAAGACGGAGAACGCCGAGCGGCAGCAGGCCGAGGAGGACCTGCTGGCCAACCGGGTCAAGGCGCTGGTCGCCACGTCGGCCCTCGGGATGGGCTTCGACAAGCCGGATCTCGGTTTCGTGGTGCACCTCGGCTCACCCTCCTCACCGATCGCGTACTACCAGCAGGTGGGGCGCGCAGGGCGCGGTGTGGAGCACGCCGAGGTGCTGCTGCTGCCGGGCCGGGAGGACCAGGCGATCTGGGAGTACTTCACCTCCATCGCGTTTCCGCCGGAGGAGCAGGTGCGGCGCACGCTGGACGTCCTGGCACGGGCGGGCCGTCCCCTGTCCCTGCCCGCCCTCGAGCCTCAGGTCGAGCTGCGCCGGTCCCGGCTGGAGACAATGCTCAAGGTCCTCGACGTGGACGGTGCGGTGCGTCGGGTGCAGGGCGGCTGGATCGCGACGGGCGTCCCGTGGACGTACGACACCGAGCGCTATGCCTGGGTGGCCAAGCAGCGGGAGGCCGAGCAGCAGTCGATGCGCGACTACGTGACGACGTCGGGCTGCCGGATGGAGTTCCTGCGGCGGCAGCTGGACGACGAGCAGGCCGGTCCCTGCGGACGCTGCGACACCTGCGCCGGGCCGCGGTTCACCGACTCCGTCTCCCCTGCGGCATTGGACGCGGCGCGCGGTGAACTCGGCCGGGCGGGGGTCGAGGTCGAGCCGCGCAAGATGTGGCCGACGGGCCTCCCGGCGATCGGCGTGAATCTGAAGGGACGCATCCCGGCCGGGGAACAGGCCGCGCCCGGACGGGCCCTGGGACGGCTCTCGGACATCGGCTGGGGCAACCGGCTGCGGCCGCTGCTGGCGCCCCAGGCCCCGGACGCACCGGTGCCGGACGACATCGCGAAGGCCATGGTCGGCGTGCTGGCCGACTGGGCGAAGGGGCCCGGCGGCTGGGCCTCGGGAGAGCCCGACGCACCACCGCGCCCGGTCGGCGTCGTCACCATGGCCTCCCGTACGCGTCCGCGGCTGATCCACAGCCTGGGTGCGCGCATCGCGGACGTGGGGCGACTGCCACTGCTGGGGTCCGTGGAGTACGCGGGTGACCTCCCACGAGTGCCGCGCAGCAACAGCGCGCAACGACTGCAGGCGCTCGACGGGGCGCTGACCGTGCCGCCCTCGCTGGCATCGGCCCTCCGGGAATCCAGCGGTCCCGTCCTGCTCGTGGACGACCTGATGGAGACGGGATGGACCATGGCGGTGGCAGCGAGACTGCTTCGACGGGCCGGGGCCGAGGGGGTGTTGCCGCTGGTCCTCGCCGTACAGTCGTGACCCGTCCCAGCACACTGGGCCGGCGTGGCACAGGGGATATGGCCACGCATCACCAGAAACCGGTCGGCGGCCTTCCTTGCTCGTTGCCGCATTCCAGTTCGACGGCAAGAATTGAGGTCCGTTCCCCGCACGGCTCGTCCGTGATCCGGCGGCTCCGCTGCGGTGTGCGCTCCCCCACGTCCGACCCCGCCCGCTGTGTGGGCGCGTAGCCGAAGGGAGGATCGTGACCTTCGGATTCGCTCCGTCCTCGGTGGCATCCCGGTCGGCCTCCACCGAACCGTCCGCCGCTTCCACTCCCCTGGCCCGGATGCTTGAGCCCGCGGAGTGGGCAGACGCCGGGATTCCGCTGTTGCGCAATCCCCGGGAGGTCGTCAGCGGACTGCACGCCCGTCACCGGCCACGGCCCTCCACCGCCGTCGTGGCCGTCCTGGATCCGGACGAACGGCTGCGGGCGAGCGCGTCGTTCACCCGGCGTCCCACCCCGGCAGACGGCTGGGTGCTCCGCAACGCGCTGCTCACACAGATGCGCCGGGTCATCCCGCACGATCTGCGGCGGCGTACGCCCGTGCACACGGCCGTGCTGCTCTACTGCCGTGAAGGCGACAGGCACTGGACGGAGGAGGACGGGGCGTGGATGTGGGGTCTGCGCGACGCATGCACGCTGCACGGGCTGCGGTGCGGTGCGTACATCACGCTGACGCGTGACGGTTGGCAGGTCCTCGGTGAGGGCCGCGGTGGGCGCCGCCCCCATGCGATGTCATCGCCGGAAGCGTTCGGCCTGACGGAAGCACCAACGCCGCTGCCGCAGGCCGGGGGCGCCGCCTCGGAGGTACTGCGCCGGGCCGCCGCCCGCTGAACACGGCGACCTCGCGGGGCCGCCCCGGCCTCCGTCGCGTACGGCCGCCGAAGGGCTCGCGCGCCGCAAGGCGACGCCAAGGCACCGCGGGGGGGGCGCGGGCACGCCGACGGTCGGTTCGCCCACGGTGCCCTACGCGCACGGCCCGTCAGCCCGGTATGCGCGGCGCCCAGCCGTCGACGCGCACACGCCCGGTCGGGCCGGCCGAGACACGGGCCCGAGCAACCGCCGTACAGGCGCCGCCGAAGCGGCACCCTCACCCACTCCGAGCCGCGACCCGAACCCGAGGCTCCAGGCCTGCGGCGCGGGGCCGGGACACGGCCGGTCCGGGACCGGACCGCTCAGACGCCCGCGCCCAGCACCGAGTTGATCTGCTTCGGATCACCGCAGACGATCAGCAGGGCACCGGCCAGGCCGAGTGCCTGCGGAAGCGTGGCAGCGACGGCTTCGACGCCGCCGTTGACGGCGACCACGACCACCGGACGGCCGACGGCACGCGACACGGCGGAGGCGTCGGCGTAGAAGACGTCGTCACCGGCATCGTGCTGAGCCCAGTAAGCGGCCTCGCCGAAGGACAACTCGTGCGCGGCCCACGGGTGCTGCTCACCGGTGGTGATCACCAGCACGTCGGCGGGGGCACGGCCGGACTCCAGCAGCAGGTCGACGGCTTCCTCGGCGGCGTCCAGCGCGCCCTCGACGGAGGCCGGGATCAGTTGGATCTGCGGGGTTGCAGTGGGAGCGGGCGGCTCCGGCTTCGCCGGCTCGCGCGAGCTGCGCTGAGCCGGCATCGGCCGGACGGGCCCCGGACGACCGGGACGCGCAGGGGCCGCGGGGCGGGGGCCGGGTACAGGACGGGGGGTCGGCGCGGTACGGCCGGCGGCCGGAGTGACGCGGGGACCCTGGGCACTCTCGTGAATGTGAGGCTCCTCGGGAATGAGAGGCATGAGCTGATTCTTATCAAACGCCGATGCGACACGCTCCGGCGGGTTGCACATGAGTGCGATCGGAACCGGTCAGAAGTCGAAGCCGAGCTGGCCTTCGATCTCCGGCGCGTTTCCGTCCGCCCAGCTGCGGACCTTCTTGAGGTGCCGCCACTGGGGCAGCGCATCAAGATACGCCCACGACAAGCGGTGGTACGGGGTGGGGCCCCGCTCTTCCAGTGCGGCCTTGTGCACGGGAGACGGATACCCGGCATTGGCCGCAAAACCGAAGTCTGCATGGTCGACGCTCAGTTCGGCCATCATTTTGTCGCGGTGAACCTTGGCGATCACCGAAGCCGCCGCGACCGCCACGCACGACCGGTCACCCTTGATCACCGTACGCACCTTCCAGGGCGCCCCCAGGTAGTCGTGCTTCCCGTCGAGGATGACCGCGTCGGGGCGGATGGGCAGCGCCTCCAAGGCGCGCTCCGCCGCGAGCCGGAGCGCGGCCGTCATCCCGAGGGCATCGATCTCCTCGGGAGAGGCATGACCGAGGGCGTACGCCGTCACCCACTTCTCCAGTTGCTCGGCGAGCGCGGTGCGCCGCTTGACGGTGAGCAGCTTGGAGTCGGTGAGGCCTTCGGGCGGTCGGCGCAGGCCCGTGACCGCCGCGCAGACGGTGACCGGGCCGGCCCACGCGCCGCGCCCCACCTCATCGACACCGGCGATGACCTTCGCTCCGGTCGTGGCGCGAAGGGAGCGCTCGACGGTGTGAGTAGGAGGTTCGTACGGCATGGCGCCCTTAGCGTACGACGCCGGGATCCCCGGGCGACACCCCGGCTTCCCCAAGCCACCGCGCACCCCCTCGGCGGCCCGTTCCGCGCACGTGGTCACCAGCGCGCCACAGCCGGTGCCCGCACGCGCCGAGACCCCGGATCAGTCGCGTTCCGGCCGCAGTAGCGGAACCATCAGTTGATCGACCATCTCTTCGAGGTCCCGCTCGCACCATTCACTGCCGCACAGCTTTGCGCGATACATCATCATCGCCGGGATGACATCGAAGACGTACCCGTTCGCAGCGCCACTCCGCACCTCACCTCGCTCGACTCCACAGATGATGACCTTGCGCAGCAGTTTCATGATCGGCTCGACGACACCCTCGTAGATCACGGCATGGAAGCGCTCGGCCTGCAGGGTGTCGCATTCGTGAACCACCGAGCGAAGCGCCAGACCCGGACGTGAGTACATCGCCTCCCGACCCTGCCGGCACAGCACCAGCAGGTCCTCGCGCACGCTCCCGAGGTCGGGCGCCCGGTCGAAGCTCGGCAGTCCGGCCTGGAGCGCGTCCGCGACGAGGTCCTCCTTGGACGACCAGCGGCGATAGACCGCGGCCTTGCCGGTCTGAGCGGCGGCTGCGACGCCCTCCATGGTGAGGCCGTTCCAGCCGACAGTACTGAGTTGCTGCAACGCGGCGTCGAGGATCGCGCGTTCGAGCACAGCACCGCGTCGGCGAAGTGAGACCGGCTGCGCGGAGGTGGCTGTCAAGGACGAAGGAGCCATCTGCGTATCTCCGTTGAGCATGAGGAAGCGGGGGTTCCGGGAAGGGGCGAGCGGTCGGGCGTCGCCGTACGGCAATGAACTCAGTGAACGCTTGCGTTCACTGACGGGGACTCATTACCTTTGGACGCGACAGTGAACGCGGTCGTTCACTAACGCACTTGTGGGGGACTCATAGTGACTACCTCTCCATTGATCCAGGATCAGAAGCCGGGAGCCCTACGCCCGGAACGGCGCCCGGGCATCGCACTCGCCGTCATCGTGGCCTGCCAACTCATGGTGGTACTCGACGCGACGATTGTGAACATCGCGCTCCCGCACATTCAAGACGCACTCAAGTTCAGCACGACCGAGCTGACGTGGGTGGTCAGCGCGTACACGCTCACCTTCGGCGGTCTGCTGCTTCTCGGCGGCCGGGCCGGCGACATCCTCGGCCGACGCCGGGTCTTCATGACCGGCATCCTGCTGTTCACCTTTGCCTCGCTGCTCGGTGGACTGGCCCAGGAACCCTGGCAGTTGCTGGCCGCGCGCGCCCTGCAGGGCATGGGTGGTGCCATCGCGTCGCCCACCGCGCTGGCTCTCATCACCACCACCTTCCCCGAAGGCCCCGAACGGAACCGGGCGTTCGGCGTCTTCGCCGCAGTCTCGGCCGGTGGCGGCGCGATCGGCCTGCTGGCCGGTGGCATGCTCACGGAATGGCTCGACTGGCGCTGGGTCCTCTTCGTCAACGTGCCCATCGGCGTTCTGATCGCCGTGCTGACACCGCGGTTCATCAGCGAGTCCCCACGGCACCCGGGGCGCTTCGACATCGCGGGTGCGGTCACCTCGACGCTCGGCATGGCGTCCTTGGTGTACGGCTTCATCCGCGCCTCCGAGGAGGGCTGGCGGGACAGCGTGAGCATCGGGTCCTTCGGTGCGGCCGTCGTGCTGTTGGCCTCGTTCGCCTTCATAGAAACGCGGGCTCTGGACCCGATCACCCCGCTGAGGATGTTCGCCGACCGCAACCGCTCGGGCACGTACGTGATCATGCTGAGCCTGGCCGCGGCGATGTTCGGGATGTTCTTCTACATCGTGCTCTTCGTGCAGAACGTGCTGGGGTACACGCCGATCTCGGCAGGACTGGCCTTCCTTCCGGTGACGGTGGCGATCGTGATCGGCGCGGGCCTGTCGCAGCGGTTCCTGCCGGTGCTGGGCCCCAAGCCGTTCATGTTGGTGGGCGCGACTCTGGTCGTCATCGGGCTCGGCTGGCTGACGTTCATCAGCCCCGACAGCTCGTACGTCTCAGGAGTGCTCGGACCGATGCTGACGTTCGGCTTCGGCATGGGCCTGAACTTCGTGACGCTGACGCTGACCGCGGTCTCGGGCGTCGCCCAGCACGAGGCGGGTGCGGCCTCGGGCCTGCTCAACACCACGCAGCAGGTGGGCGGTTCGCTCGGCCTGTCCATCCTGACCACGGTGTTCGGCACGGCCAGCCGGAACGAGGCTGCCAAGCAGATACCGAAGTTCCTGACGGACGGAACGGCCGAGCAGAAGGCGGAGTTCGCCAGGACACACCGACTGCCGGCTCCCTGGGGGCACGAGGTACTCGCGCACGGCATCTCGATGGCCTTCATCCTGGCCGCCGCAATGGCCGTACTCGCCCTGGCCACGGCCGCGTCGGTGATCCGCGTACGCAAGAGCGACCTGGAGGCCCTGGCCGGCGCGGCCGGTCCTGCCGCGGGCTGAGAGGATCCGCCCGTTCCTGCTCCCGGTCCACCGACCGGGGGCAGGAACCCGCGTCGGCCGGACCGCGCCCGGGAGGAGGACGGCCGCGCTCCGGTCGCCTACGCCGCCGAAGGCGCCCAGTCGGGCAGCGGTTCCGCCCGCTCGAGCCACTCCGCGGGCGGCGCCCCGGCCTTCCCCGAGGCGATCACTCCGCCGACGATGGCGCAGGTGGTGTCCACGTCACCGCCCACCTGGGCAGTCGTCCAGAAGGCCTGCTCGTAGTCGCCGAGGGTGCGCGCGGCCGACCAGAGCGCGAACGGCACCGTGTCGTGCGCCGTCGTACGCCGCCCGCAACCCAGTACGGCGGCGACGGTCACCGCGTCGCCGTAGTCGAGCATGTCCCGCGCCCGCCGCAGCCCGGCTCCGACGGCGCTCTTCGGCACGAGTGCGATGACGCCGTCGAGCAGCGCCTCGGCGCTCGGCGGCCCCGCCGGACCGGCGACGAAGGCGGCCGCCGCGGCGACGGCCATGGCACCGACCACGGCCTCGCGATGCTGGTGCGTGGGATACGCGGAGATCTCCGCCTGGTGCGTGGCCTGCTCGGGATCATCGGCATACCAGGCGCCCAGGGGCGCGATCCGCATGGCCGCGCCGTTCCCCCACGACCCCTGCCCCTCGAACAACGCCGCGGCCAGCTCGCGCCAGTCACCGCCCTCCCGGACGAGCCGGAGGAGACGGCCCACGGCGGGTCCGTAGCCACGGTCGAAGTCATGGTGCTCGGCGAAGGAGCGGGCCAGTGCGTCCTGGTCGATGCGTCGGTGCCGGAGCAGGACGGACACGATGGAGCAGGCCATCTCCGTGTCGTCCGTCCACTGCCAGGGGCCCGACGGCAGCTCGCGGCGCTTGAGCAGCGGATAGTTCGCGGGGACGAAGAACTGCGAGCCCAGCGCGTCCCCCACCGACAGCCCGCGCAGGCTGGCCAAGGCGCGTTCCAGGCGCCGGGAAGAGGAGTCAGCGGTCATCGTTCTGCCACTCTATCCGGTGACCCAGTACGGTTGCGGATCACGCCAACGCTCGAACGGCCGGTCGAGCGAGTATGTACCATCCTCCCCGAGGAGAAGCGTGCGGGTCTCGCCGTTCCCGGGGTTCGAGAGGCATTCGAATTCCGCGACCGTCCAGTGGAACCAGCGCATACAGAACAGCCGCATGGCCAGTCCATGAGTCACCAGGAGAACGTTCGACGGGTGATCGGGGGCCTCGAAGCTTCGGAACAGGCTCTCCAGGAAACCTCCCACCCGGTCGTACACATCGGCGCCGGACTCGCCCTGGGCGAAGCGGTAGAAGAAGTGCCCGTACGCATCCCGGTACTCCTTCTGGAGCCGTACATCGTCGCGGTCCTGCCAGTTACCCCAGTCCTGCTCGCGCAGCCGGGGCTCCTCCCGGACGCGGACGAGCTCCGGGTCCAGGCGGAAGGCCTGGAGCGTCTCGTGCGTGCGGCGGTACGGGGAGACGTACACGCTGACGCGCTCCCGGCCGAAGGTCTCCCGCAGCCGCCTGCCCGTCTCCTCCGCCTGCCGCCATCCCCTCGCGGTGAGGGGCAGCGCGTGGTCGGGCGCGCGTTCGTACACGGAGTCATCGGCGTTGCCCTCCGACTCGCCGTGCCGGACAAGGACGATGCGCCGTGGTCGTGCCATGCCGAAACCCTAGACCGAGTGGTGCCTGGACGGGCACCCGAGGGGACTCCACACGGCGCGGGTCACATCGAAGACGCGTCCCTCCGGACGGCGCGGGTCACGCGTGGACGTCCACGGTCATCCGGGGCCCACCCCGGGCCGCCGCGGTCGCCCCTGCCGCGGACTCACACCGTCCAGGTCGGCTCCATGTCCACGACGTCGCCGGTGAGCGCGGCGATGTCCGCTTCCGTCTGCGCCCTCAGCGCCAGGCGCTCCACGCGCTCGGCACGGTACTTGCCGTGCTCGGCGGCCGACTGCCACATCGACAGGATCAGGAACTCATGCCCCGGCGCCTCGCCGAACAGCCCGCGGATCATGCCCGGCGAGCCGGCCATGGCCGGGTTCCACACTTTCTCCTGCATCAGCGCGAAGTGCTCGGCCCGCTCCTCGTGGACCCGGCAGTGCGCGACACGCACCAGATCGGCGTCCGCGAAGCGGGGCTCGAAGCCGGTCTTCACATCGAAGCGGTGGTCGAACAGCCTGACCTGCTGGTCCTTGAACGTGCCGGACTGCGAGGCGGCGAGCCGGTCGTGGGAACGGGCCATGAACGAGTCGTAGAAGGCGCGGCTCTCCCAGAACGCGAAGATGTGCGCCACACCGGGCCGCACCCGGCTCCAGCCCCCGCCCTGTCCCCGGAAGCCCGGCTCCCCCAGAAGCCCCGCCCATTTTCGCTGCCCCCGCTCGAAACCGCGGCGGTCGACCACGGTGCAGCGAATCCACTTGACCAGCACCGCGCCATCGTAAGGCCCCAGGCGTGGCCTCGGTCAGTCCCCGGCGGAGACCACCCGGACGAAGACCCCGGCGCGCAAGGCACTATGGACAACTGGCCCTTCTTGCACTGGAGTTCGTGCGGAGAAGGCATGGCAGCGGGGAGGGATGTGTGATGAGCGGTCTCAACAAGGGCATCCGCAAGGCGGAACTGGCGGTGAAGTGGGACCCGAGCCCGGCAGGTCGGCCGCCCACCGATCTCGACATCGTGGCCGCCACCTACCTGTCGGCGGATCCGTACGGGGAGCCCGCGTACGTCGTGCACTTCGACAGCCGTTCCCCGGACGGCACGATCTATCTGAACCGTGACAGCACCGACGGCAAAGGTTTCGGCTGGGACGAGATCATGACACTGGAGCTGTACCGGCTCGACAGCCGGTACGCACGCGTGGTGGGCGGCGTCGTCATCCAGCAGCACACCGGACGCAGGACGTTCGTCGACGTCCTGAACCCGGCGCTGCGTCTGCGCGACGGCTACACGGTCCTCGCCGAGAACGACTTCGGCGGTGTCCTCGGGTCGACGGCGGCGACGGTGGCCGAGTTCGTCCGCGACGACTCCGGCGAGTGGACGTTCCGCCCGGGAATTCACGGCTACGACACGGACCCGGCGGGCTTCGCCCGTCTCATGGGCGGCCCCCGCGACTCCTGAGCCCCTTCCTGAAGGGAGCCCTCGGTGCCACGGCTCCCCGAACGGATTGCCACGGACGCCGAAGGGCGGCACGACCGTCGGTCGTGCCGCCCTTCAGGGGATCAGGTCAGCTGCACCCGCTCGTCGAGCCGCAGCCCTCGCAGATGTAGCAGGAACCCGCCCGCTGCATCTTGGTGCCGCAGGAGAAGCACAGCGGAGCGTCCGCCTGGATGCCCAGCTGCATCTCCACCAGTTCGGCACTGGTGTGCGCCTGCTTCGGGGCCGGCTGGGCCGCCGGGGCCTCGGTCCTCGGGGCGGCGATCGCCTTCAGCTCCTGGGTGCGCGGGGCCGACTGGGCCAGCCCCTCGACGTCGACCTCCTCGTCGATCGGCTCGTACGAGCCGGTCTCCAGGTGGCGCTGACGCTCCTCGGCGGAGTGGATGCCGAGCGCGGAGCGTGTCTCGAAGGGCAGGAAGTCCAGCGCCAGGCGACGGAAGATGTAGTCGACGATCGACTGCGCCATCCGCACGTCCGGGTCGTCCGTCATCCCGGCCGGCTCGAAGCGCATGTTCGTGAACTTCGAGACGTAGGTCTCCAGCGGAACGCCGTACTGCAGACCCACCGAGACGGCGATCGAGAAGGCGTCCATCATGCCCGCGAGGGTCGAGCCCTGCTTGGACATCTTCAGGAAGACCTCGCCCAGCCCGTCGTCCGGGTAGGAGTTGGCGGTCATGTACCCTTCGGCGCCGCCGACGGTGAAGGAGGTGGTGATGCCGGGACGACCCTTCGGGAGGCGCTTGCGGACCGGGCGGTACTCGACGACCTTCTCGACCGTGGTCTCCGCAGCGGGCTTCTGCGCCTTCTTCTCGGCGGTCTCCTTCTTCTTGGCGGAGAGCGGCTGGCCGACCTTGCAGTTGTCGCGGTAGATCGCGAGCGCCTTGATGCCCAGCTTCCAGGCCTCGAAGTAGATCTCCTCGACCTCCTCGACGGTCGCCGACTCCGGCATGTTGACCGTCTTGGAGATGGCGCCGGAGATCCACGGCTGGATCGCGGCCATCATGCGGACGTGGCCCATCGGGGAGATGGCGCGCTCGCCCATGGCGCAGTCGAAGACCTCGTAGTGCTCGTGCTTGAGGCCCGGCGCGTCGATCACATTGCCGTGCTCGGCGATGTGGGCGACGATCGCCTCGATCTGCTCCTCCTGGTAGCCGAGACGGCGCAGCGCCTGCGGCACGGTGCCGTTGACGATCTGCATCGAACCGCCGCCGACCAGCTTCTTGAACTTGACCAGGGCCAGGTCCGGCTCGACACCGGTGGTGTCGCAGGACATCGCGAGACCGATGGTGCCGGTCGGCGCGAGGACGGACGCCTGGGAGTTGCGGAAGCCGTTCTTCTCACCGAGACGAAGCACGTCCTGCCAGGCCTCCGTGGCGGCGGCCCACACCGACGTGTCCAGGTCGTCCATCCGGACGGCCGTGGCGTTGGCGTCGGCGTGCTGCTTCATGACGCGCAGGTGCGGCTGCTCGTTGCGGGCGTAGCCGTCGTAAGGGCCGACGACCGCGGCCAGCTCGGCGGAGCGCTTGTACGCCGTGCCGGTCATCAGGGAGGTGATGGCGCCGGCCAGGGCGCGGCCGCCGTCGGAGTCGTACGCGTGCCCGGTCGCCATGAGGAGGGCGCCGAGGTTGGCGTAGCCGATGCCGAGCTGGCGGAAGGCGCGGGTGTTCTCGCCGATCTTCTGGGTCGGGAAGTCCGCGAAGCAGATCGAGATGTCCATCGCGGTGATGACCAGCTCGACCACCTTGGCGAAGCGCTCGACGTCGAAGGACTGGTTGCCCTTGCCGTCGTCCTTCAGGAACTTCATCAGGTTCAGCGAGGCGAGGTTGCAGGACGTGTTGTCCAGGTGCATGTACTCGCTGCACGGGTTCGAGCCGTTGATACGACCGGACTCGGGGCACGTGTGCCAGTGGTTGATCGTGTCGTCGTACTGGATGCCGGGGTCGGCGCAGGCCCAGGCGGCCTCGGCCATCTTGCGGAAGAGCGCCTTGGCGTCGACCTCCTCGATGACCTCACCGGTCATGCGGGCGCGCAGGCCGAACTGCCCGCCGGTCTCGACGGCCTTCATGAAGGTGTCGTTGACGCGGACCGAGTTGTTGGCGTTCTGGTACTGGACGGAGGTGATGTCCTCGCCGCCCAGGTCCATGTCGAAGCCCGCGTCGCGCAGGGCGCGGATCTTCTCCTCCTCCTGGACCTTGGTCTCGATGAAGTTCTCGACGTCCGGGTGGTCGACGTCCAGGATCACCATCTTGGCGGCGCGGCGGGTGGCGCCGCCCGACTTGATCGTTCCGGCTGAGGCGTCGGCGCCCCGCATGAAGGAGACCGGGCCGGAGGCGTTGCCGCCGGAGGAGAGCAGCTCCTTGGAGGAGCGGATGCGGGAGAGGTTCAGGCCGGCGCCGGAGCCGCCCTTGAAGATCATGCCCTCTTCCTTGTACCAGTCGAGGATCGACTCCATGGAGTCGTCGACGGACAGGATGAAGCAGGCGGAGACCTGCTGGGGCTGCGGGGTGCCGACGTTGAACCAGACGGGGCTGTTGAAGCTGAAGATCTGGTGCAGGAGGGCGTACGCCAGTTCGTGCTCGAAGATCTCCGCGTCGGCGGGCGAGGCGAAGTACTTGTAGTCCTCGCCGGCCTTCCGGTACGTCTTCACGATGCGGTCGATCAGCTGCCTGAGGCTGGTCTCGCGCTGCGGCGTGCCCACGGCACCCCGGAAGTACTTGCTGGTGACGATGTTGACCGCGTTCACCGACCAGAAATCGGGGAACTCGACGCCACGCTGCTCGAAGTTGACCGAGCCGTCGCGCCAGTTGGTCATGACGACGTCACGACGCGCCCACTCGACCTCGTCGTACGGATGCACGCCGGGGGTGGTGTGGATGCGCTCGACCCGCAGTCCCTTGGTGGCCTTGGCCCCCTTGCCCCGGGAACCTCGTGCCGGACCGCTCGCCGTCTCTGTCATGCCGCCTCCCTGTATCGGGCAAAACGCCCTAAAGTGCCCCGTTTCTTCCCGTGGCACCGTGTCGTATGTCTGACTTGTCACGCGCATCGTGCGCGAGCGCGTGACGGGTCTGTGTGCGCCACCGACGAGCCGGCTCCGGCCGGCCTTCCCGTCAGTCGGTGGCGGTGGCGGGCACGGGGACGTCGACCGTCCCTCCGGGCCCGCGATCGATTCCCTGACACTCGATGTCCGGGGTGTCGTCCACGGCGGAGCGCTCCCGCTGCTGCTTCCTGAGTTCCGCGATCGCCGCCTCGAAGTCGTCCAGCGAGTCGAACGCCCGGTACACGGACGCGAACCGCAGGTAGGCGACGAGGTCGAGTTCCTGCAAGGGGCCGAGTATGGCCAGACCCACGTCATGGGTGGTCAGCTCGGCACTTCCGGTGGCCCGCACCGCCTCCTCGACCCGCTGGCCGAGCTGGGCGAGCGCATCCTCGGTGACGGGCCGCCCCTGGCACGCCTTGCGCACGCCATTGATGATCTTGGTGCGACTGAAGGGCTCGGTGACTCCGGACCGCTTGACCACCATCAGCGAGCACGTCTCCACGGTCGTGAAACGACGGGAGCAGTCGGGGCACTGACGACGCCTGCGGATCGACGTTCCGTCGTCGGTCGTACGACTGTCGACGACGCGGCTGTCGGGGTGCCTGCAGAAGGGACAGTGCATGGCTCCAACCCTCCTTTTCGGCACGGCTCATAGACCTCGCGAGGCCTCAGGGGCCCCTTCGAAGCAGCCCCAAGCATAGGCGATCGCCAGAGCCCCGAAGACCAGGCACCACAACTTGTGGGACAGCGTCGCGATCCAACCACTACATGTAGCGATCAGCTCGCACATTCACCAGAGACACGCCTGACACAGGCGGATGAGCACGTGCCGCGCGGGCGATCCGAAACCGGGTCGCATCCGGATACGGGTGCACGCCGCACAGACGCCGACGACGAAGGGGGCGGTTCCCGTCCAGCGGGACTCCGGATGGCAGACTGAGCGTCGGCCACGGCGGCATGCGGGGCCATCGCCCCGGCGGTGAAGAGTACAGCAATGAACACTTTTGTCCGCCGAGAACAGCACAGGCCATACACCTGGGCGCCCGATCACGCCCGGTAATTCGCGGAATTTCACTCGAACGTGTGTTTGGCGCAACCTTTCGAAAGCAATTACCGTTGTGCTGCACGGGAGACCATCGAGAGGGGCCGACGTGACCACCACCGCAGACAGTGCCACCACTGCCCAGGACCGCCCCCAGGGCCGACTCGAGCCGGTGCATGCCATGAACGAAGCCACGAACCACGAGGGGCCCAAGAGGTCCCTGCCCGGTCGTCCTCCAGGCATCCGGGCGGACAGCTCCGGACTGACCGACCGGCAGCGCCGGGTGATCGAGGTCATCCGGGACTCCGTGCAACGGCGTGGCTACCCTCCGTCAATGCGGGAGATCGGCCAGGCCGTCGGCCTCTCCAGCACCTCCTCAGTGGCCCACCAGCTGATGGCCCTGGAGCGCAAGGGCTTCCTGCGTCGCGACCCCCATCGCCCGCGCGCATACGAGGTGCGCGGTTCGGACCAGTCGACCTCCGTGCAGCCCACCGACACCGCGGGCAAGCCGGCCGCGTCCTACGTCCCGCTCGTCGGCCGCATCGCCGCCGGTGGCCCCATCCTCGCCGAGGAATCCGTCGAGGACGTCTTCCCGCTCCCCCGGCAGCTTGTCGGCGACGGCGAGCTGTTCGTCCTGAAGGTCGTCGGCGACTCCATGATCGAGGCCGCGATCTGCGACGGCGACTGGGTCACGGTCCGCCGCCAGCCCGTCGCCGAGAACGGTGACATCGTCGCCGCGATGCTCGACGGCGAGGCCACGGTCAAGCGCTTCAAGCGCGAGGACGGTCACGTCTGGCTGCTGCCGCACAACTCCGCCTACCAGCCGATTCCCGGCGATGAGGCGACGATCCTCGGCAAGGTGGTGGCGGTGCTGCGGCGGGTATGACCCGACCGCGGCGGGCAACCCTCTCCGACGCGCGCCCCCTGATCCGGGCCCCGGAACCCCTGCGCCGGTTCCGGGGCCCCATGCTGTCCGGAACCCCACGGAATTCCCCGGTGCGCTGCCTCGCGGCTCGGGCCGCGAGCCAGCGCACCGGGGACACAACCGAACCCCGCCCGGTTACGCCTCGTTCTCCTTCGCCGCCGCGTCGATCGCCGCCAGCGACTTCCGCGCCTGATTGCGGTCGGTCGTGTACCAGAAGTCGGGCAGGGACGCCTTCAGATAGCTGCCGTAGCGGGCCGTGGCCAGCCGCTGGTCCAGCACGGCGACCACACCGCGGTCCTCCGACGCCCGTACCAGACGGCCGGCGCCCTGCGCCATCAGCAGCGCGGCGTGCGTCGCCGCGACGGCCATGAAGCCATTGCCCCCGGCGTCCTCGACGGCCTTCTGGCGGGCGCTCATCAACGGGTCGTCGGGGCGCGGGAAGGGGATCTTGTCCATGATCACCAACTGGCAGCTCGAGCCGGGGACATCGACGCCCTGCCAGAGCGACAGCGTGCCGAAGAGACATGTCTTCGGGTCCGCCGCGAAGTTCTTGATCAACTCGCCGAGCGTCTCCTCACCTTGGAGGAGGATCGGGAACTCGGGGATGCGGGTGCGCAGTTCCTCGGCGGCGAGCTGGGCGGCCCGCATCGACGAGAACAGGCCCAGCGTGCGGCCGCCGGCCGCCTGGATCAGCTCCGTCAGCTCGTCCAGCATGTCCGCGCGGTCGCCGTCCCGCGCGGGCCGCGACAGGTGCCGGGCGACATACAGGATGCCCTGTTTCGGATAGTCGAAGGGGGAACCGACGTCGACGCCCTTCCACTTCGGGAGGTCGTCGCCCTCCGTGCCCTCGGGGGCGAGTCCGAGGGACGCCCCCACACCGTTGAAGTCGCCGCCCAGCTTCAGCGTGGCGGAGGCAAGAACCACCGAGCGGTCCGCGAAGAGCTTCTCCCTGAGGAGCCCCGACACCGACATCGGGGCGACCCGCAAGGAGGCACCGAAGCGGTCGTGGCGCTCGTACCAGACGACGTCCCATTCGGAGCCGTTGGTGATCCGCTCCGCCACGTCGTGCACGGTCTCCACGGAGGCCAGTGCCTGCTTGCGGACGGCGTCCTCGTCCTGGACGGACTTGTCACGGGTGGTGCCGAGCGCGGAGATCACCGTACGGGCGGCGTCCCGCAAAGCCATCAGGGCATAGCCGAGGTCCTCCGGGATCTCCTCCAGGCGGCCGGGCAGGGCCAGTTCCATCAGCCGCTCGAAGCCCTCGGCAGCCGTCTGGAGCTGGTCGGCGGCCTTCTCGTCGACGAGCTTGGCCGCCCGGCGCACCGAACGGTTGACCTGGCCGGGGGTGAGTTCGCCGGTGGCGACACCCGTCACCCGGGAGACCAGCTCGTGGGCCTCGTCGACGATCAGCACCTCGTGCTGCGGGAGGATCGGCGCGCCCTCGATGGCGTCGATCGCGAGCAGCGCGTGGTTCGTGACGATCACCTCGGCGAGCTTGGCGCGCTCGCGGGCCATCTCGGCAAAGCACTCGGCGCCGTACGCGCACTTCGAGGCGCCCAGGCACTCACGGGACGACACCGACACCTGGGCCCAGGCGCGGTCCGAGACGCCCGGAGTGAGGTCGTCGCGGTCACCGCTCTCCGTCTCCTGCGACCAGTCCCGCAGCCGCAGCAGGTCCTGCCCCAGCTTGCTGGTGGGCGCGGCCGCCTCGAACTGGTCGAAGAGGCCGTCCTCCTCGTCCTGCGGCACGCCCTCGTGCAGACGGTGCAGGCACAGGTAGTTCGACCGGCCCTTGAGCATCGCGAACTCCGGGCGGCGGCGCAGCAGCGGATGCAGCGCCTCGACCGTGCGCGGCAGGTCACGCTCGACGAGCTGGCGCTGCAGCGCCAGGGTGGCCGTCGCCACGACGACGGGCTCCCCGTGCGCGAGCGCGGGCACCAGGTAGCCCAGCGACTTTCCGGTGCCGGTGCCGGCCTGGACCAGCAGATGGGACCCGTCGTCGATCGCCTCCGCGACGGCTTGGGCCATGGCCACCTGGCCGGGGCGCTCCGAGCCGCCGACGGCTGTGACGGCTGCGTGCAGGAGTTCGGGGAGAGAGGGCTTCGTCATAGCGCGACCACCCTACGGCCCACCACCGACAACAGGGGCATCAACGCCACGGCTCGCGATGTGCCCGCGGGGAGTACGAGGGTCGGCGCGGTTCTGCGGAGCGCGGAGAGTGACCGGGCCGAACGGACGGATTCGGGGCGAGGAGCAGATTCGGCACAGGGATTCCTCGGGCGGGGAACCGACACAGGGCACCCTCCGTTACAGAGAGTGATGGAACTGGAGCAGGTGGCGCAGGGACCGGTCTCGGACCATCAGGGCGGCCCGCTTGTCGGGCAGGTCGACCTCGGCGGAGAACCGGAAGCCGGCGCTCAGGAAGGCGGCGATGGAGGGGGTGTTGCGAAGGTCGGGTTCGGCCACGACACGCGCACAGGAGGGACGCCGGTCGAAGACCAGGTCGGCGACGGCGCGCAGCAGCGTGGAGCCGAGGCCGCGCCCGCGGTCGGCGACTCCGCCGATGAGGAGGTGGATCCCGGTGTCGTGAGGGCGGGCGGGATAGTGGCGGGCCAGCGGGTCGAGGTCGGCCCGGTAGATCTCCCAGTAACTCATCGGTGTGCCGTCCAGAACGCCGAGGCAGGGAACGCTGCGTCCGTCGCCGAGGAGTTGCGCGCGCAGATGCCGCTCGGTCACCGACTCATGGCCTGCCAGATCCCAGAAGACCGCGACGGCGGGGTCGTTCATCCAACGGACAACCAACGGGAGATCACGGCGGGGGTTCACGGGCACGAGTTGGAAGTCGCCTACGGAGGTGGTGATCGAGCCCCAGTCGGCGACGTGGTCGAGGAGGTCGCCGCCCGGCGGGGCGGCGGGGGGCGCGGCCGGGGAGGCGGTCGCTCCCGGATGCGTGGCCGTGGTGGCGCTCGCGGCGCCGCGCCGATCCACCTCTTCCCCGGCGCAGAACGCCATGAACTCTTCGGGGAGTTTGAGGTCGAGAGTGTCCTCGCAGTCCGGACCGGACTGCGGGCCACGGCTGGATCCGGCACCCGTGCCGGTGTCGGGGGCGGAGGCGGTGCCGGTGTCGGTGCTCGCGTCAGCGGGAGGCACGACGACGCTCCTCTCAGGAGACGGGATGGGACATGTTCCTCAGGAGTGAAGGGGGTTGGTGATGGTGACGTAGACGGACTGGGTGCCGACCGGGCCGACGAGTTCGTCGAGGCCGTGCAGCCGGGTCAGCAGATTGGCCTTGCAGCGCAGGACGGGTGAGTCGAGCAGACGGGCGGGCAGGGGCGTGCGCAGTCGGCCGGGGCCGGTGGCGGCACCGGTGAGGAAGCGGCGCAGCGCGGCGAGCAACACCCGTTCGTCTGCGAGGTGTTGGGAGCCGAACGCGCCGATGAGGCCGAACACGTTGTTGATGCCGAGGTAGTACGCGAAGCGTTCGTCGGCGACCTCGTCGGGCACGAACGTGTCGCTGTGCTCGCCGATACCGGGCAGCCGGGCGTCGAGTTCGGCCCGACGGGACTCACGGAAGTAGTAGCCCTGATTGTCGCGGTAACGGCCGCCCGCGGGCCAGCCCTGCGGGTCCAGCAGGAGCACCGTGTTCTGCTGGTGTGCCTCCAGGGCGATGCCGGCCTCGCCGTCCAGCCAGAGCACGGGACGGACGACATGTTCGAGATAGCGCAGGAACCACTCGGTGGCGACCGCGCCGCGAGGACGGCCGGTGCGCCCCGCCAGGCGGGTGACGATCTCGGCGAGCCGGGAGCACGCGGCGGGTTGGTGCGGTCCGGCGGGCCGGGCACCGGCCCTGGGCGAGACCAGTGCCGCGACGCAGGTGGCGTCGTCCGCCGGGGCGAAGGGGTTGTGGCGGATCACCACGTCAAGACCGGTCACGGGTGTGCCGTCCAGGTCGTCGACGGCGATCCAGGCCGGATCGCGGACGATGTCGAAGCCCGGGTGCGCGGCCGGCCACTGCCGGCCGAGGCCCCGGCGCAGCAGGCGGTGCACCTCGACTCCCCGGTGGAGTTCCTTGCGGAGGTGCTCACGACGGGAGTTGGTGATGCGCAGGCCCAGCGACAGCTTGAGCATCGCGGGGGCACCCGGGCGGTGGACGGTACGGACGGAGGAGGTGGGGTGCCAGGAGTCGCCGTGCGGGCCGAGATCCCGGAGCAGTCCGGCGTCCAGCAGGGCGGCGGCCTCGGGGCGGTGCCGGACCTCGCGCGCCTGCCAGGGATGCAGCGGCAGCGCCGTGAAGCCGTCGGGCAACGGGAGGCCCGAGCCGGCGAGCCGTTCGGTCAGCCGGCCGGCGGGCACGCGCCGCCCCCGTTCCGTCCACGCCGAGTCGGCCGCGACCACCGAGGGCGCGACCGCCAGCCAGTGCAGCGGGAAGCGACCGCGCAGTTCGGGCGAGTAGCGCCGGATCTCGGTGTCGGAGAGGCCCTCGCGGCTCTTGGCCGTGGGGTGCATCGGGTGCCCGAGCAACAGCGCCTGCTCTGCGGAGAGGAAGAGGTCGGACCCGTCTGCAGGGCTCGCGCGTCGGTCCGTGATGAAAATCGTGGTGAGGCGGAGGGAATCGGCGACCCGGCTCACCAGGTCGGCATGGTGAGCGGATTCCGCGCCGGGCTCGGAGCCCGGCGCGGAGTGGTTCCCCGTGGTCTCCCGTGCCAGCAGCGCCGCCACGGTCGTCGCGTCCGCGGGAGGAGCCGGCTCCGGCGTGTCGGCCCGTGCTGCGACCGGGGAGCCGAAGCGGTGCCAGCCGGTCGCGGACCAGTAGTGCACCGGTACGTGGAGGGCCGTACCGCCGACGGGAAGCGGGATGCGCAGGGTGCCGTCGGTGGGAGGCGCGAGGCCTTTCTCGCGCACCCAGCAGCGCAGCAGGTTCTCCACGGTCGCGGCCTGGGCCGCCGTCCCCGGGTCGGGGTGTTCCACCAGGTCGACGGTGGCACCGTGCAGCTGTTCGACCTCTGGTGACGCTGCCTTCTGCGGGGGGACCATGTCGAACTCCGGTACGAGTGCGGCGGCCCGCACGGTGCCGGATTCCCGATCGGGGACGTCGGGGGTGGGGATGGCGTTCAAGGGCTTCCTCGTGAGGTCGTTCCGGCTCGTACGGCGACGGGCCGGGGCGGGGCGGGGCGGTACGGGTGCGTGCGGGACCCTGGGCCTGTCCGGCGGTTCGGGCGAGAGGCCGGGCCGGTGGTGTCGCGGGAGCGCCGCGGGCGCGGACTCAGGGGCGCGCGGGCCTGCGGGCCACCGCCGCCACCGCGTCCGCGAGCCGGTCCAGGACCGCGGTCGCCTGCTCGTCGCTGATCGTCAGCGGCGGCAGCAGCCGGACCACGCTCGTTTGCCGACCGCCCAGTTCCACGATCAGGCCGCGCCGCAGACACTCCCGCTGGACGGCGGCGGCCAGGGCGGGTGCGGCGGGGCGGGAACCGGCGGGCAGGGCGTCCAGGGGCGCGGATTCGGGTGCGCCCTCGGGGTTCACCAACTCGACGCCGATCATCAGCCCCCGGCCGCGCACGTCCCCGACACACGCGAAGTCGTCGGCAAGGGCACGGAGTTGGCCCAGCATGCGGGTGCCGAGCAGGGCGGCGTGCTCGGCGAGGCGGTTCTCCCGTACATAGGCGAGGGTCGCCGCGCCGGCGGCCATGGCGAGCTGGTTGCCTCGGAACGTTCCGGCGTGGGCGCCGGGCTGCCAGACGTCGAGGTCGTCGCGGTAGACCAGGACGGCGAGCGGAAGACTGCCGCCGATCGCCTTGGAGAGGACCATCACATCGGGGACCACACCGCTGTGCTCGACCGCCCAGAAGCGGCCGGTGCGTCCCACGCCGGTCTGCACCTCGTCCGCGATCAGCGGGATCGACCGGGCCTCGGTGATCTTCCGCATACGGCGCATCCACACGTCCGGGGCGGGGTGCACCCCGCCCTCGCCCTGGACCGGTTCGAGGATCATTCCGGCGGGCAGCGGAACGCCCGACTTGGCGTCGTCGAGGACGGACTCGGTCCAGCGGGCCGAGAGTTCGGCGCCGTACTCGCCGCCGACACCGAACGGGCAGCGGTAGTCCTGCGGATACGGCAGACGTGTCACGCGTACGTCAGTCGCGCCTCCGGACACTTCGAGGGCTCCCGCGGTCATCCCGTGGTACGCCCCGGTGAAGGCGAGGATCCCGCTGCGGCCGGTCGCCGTGCGCACCAGCTTGAGCGCGGCCTCGACGGCGTCGGTCCCCGCCGGCCCGCAGAACTGCACGCGCGCGTGGTCGGCGAGGCCGGGTGGCAGCGTACGGAACAGTTCGGTGGTGAAGGCGTCCTTGACGGGGGTGGCCAGGTCCAGGGCGTGCAACGGCGCACCCGAGTCGAGGACGTTGCGGATCGCCTCCAGGACCACCGGGTGGTTGTGTCCGAGGGCGAGCGTGCCCGCACCGGAGAGGCAGTCGAGGTAGCGGCGCCCATCGGCGCCCTCGATGGTGAGCCCGCGCGCCCGAACGGGCACGATGGGCAGGGCTCGCGCATAGGTGCGCGCCGCGGATTCCCGTGCGGACTGCCGCCGCAGAATGCCGTCATACGCGGCGCGCGCTCCGCCGGCTTCCTCAGCCGCGAGCGCCGCGCGCCCCCCTGCCGCTCCCACGCGCCCTTCCGGCTCGCCCTCTTGCGGTACCTCCGCGGTCTCCGTCACGGTCACGACGTCGGCTCCTCCCACTCTCCAGAGGCGATGGGGCGGGGGGTTGAGCACAGACGGCGGGTGCCCCCTGCCTACCAACGACGTGAACGGCTTGTGGAAGCGGGTGGGCGGAAGATCCTTGCCGGGGCGTGCCGCTCCGCGTCAGCGGTCGGGCGGGGCCGGGTGCCAGGGCGCGTTCGGCCGGGTGGGGCGCGGGCTGTGAGTGAGCCGGAGCGCGTACACCGGCCGGTCGGCGTCCGGTACACGGCCGAGGTAGGTGTGGCCCGTCATGTGGCACCAGGCCGGGAGGTCGAGCGGGGCGGCGGGATCGGTGGCGATGACGTGTACGAGGGTGCCCGCCTCGGCACCGTCGACGGCGGCGCGAAGGCGCAGCAGGAGGGTAATGCAGAGCAGTCCGGTGCCGTCGACGGTGAGGTCGGCCTCGGCAGGGGAGGCGTGGTGGGTCATCGGCTGTTCGCGGTGACGGCGATGGCGGGCAGGACGGCCAGGGAAAGGATGCCGCCGGTGAGGGCGAGGACCGGGTAGCTTGCGGCGGCCACGACGATACCGGAGGCCAGTCCGCCGGTGGCGCCGGCGATGGCGATGGCGACGTCGACCAGGCCCTGGGTCTTGGCCCGGGTGGCCAGGGGTACGGCGTCGGTGATGATCGCGGTGCCGGAGACCAGGCCGAAGTTCCAGCCGAGGCCCAGCAGGGCGAGGGCGAGCGCCAGCAGGGCGACGGAGTCGCCGGGTGCCGCGGCAGCGACGATCCCGGCTGCGAGCAGGGTGACACCGGAGGCGGCGGCGACCACGAGGCGGCCGTAGCGGTCGACGAGCCAGCCGGTCAGGGGCGAGGGCAGGTACATCGCACCGACATGGACGGCGATGACGAAGCCGGAGGCGGCGGTGCCGTGGCCGTGGTCGTGCATGTGGACCGGGGTCATCGTCATGATCGCGACCATGACCAGCTGGGTGAGGATCATCACCAGTGCGCCCAGTACGACGGTGGGGCGCCGTCGTTCGGCTGCCGGAGTGGGTGCGTCCTCGGGGGCCGTGGCGGGGGCTGTCTCCTGCCGGGTGTGGAGGGTGCGGGCGAGCAGCAGGGGGTCGGGGCGCAGCCAGAGGGCCAGGACGAGGGCGGCCAGGAAGTAGGCGACGCCGGCGAGGAGGAAGGGGCCGGCCAGGCGGGGGATGCCGAGCGTTGCGGCGAGGTCGCCGGTGGGGGCGGCGAGGTTGGGGCCGATGACGCCGCCGAGGGTGGTGGCGACCAGGACGGTGGAGACGGCGCGGGCACGGTGGGCGGGGGCGGCGAGGTCGGCTCCGGCGTAGCGGGCCTGGAGGTTGGTGGCGGTGCCGGCGCCGTAGATGAACAGGGCCAGGAACAGCAGGGCGGGGGTGTCGGTGGCGGCGGCCGCGATCACGCCGGCGCTGCCGAGGGCGCCGGTGAGGTATCCGGCGGAAAGTCCCACGCGGCGGCCGCGGGCTTGGGATACGCGGCCCACCGCGAGGGCGGCGAGGGCGGAACCGGCGGTGAACAGGGCGCTGGGCAGTCCGGCCAGATCGGTGGAGTGGAGCATGTCCTGAGCGAGCAGGGCGCCGACGGTGATGCCTGCCGCCAGCCCGGCGCCGCTGAGGACCTGGGAGGTGACCAGGACGGTCAGGGTGCGGCGCTGGGCCTGCGGGTGGGGCGATATGCCGTCTGTTGCGGGAGCGGTGCTCGTCACGGTGTTCCTTCGCTGGTGGCCGTGGGCTTCGGGTGGGGGCCCGGCCCGTCCCGCGCGGGGCAGACGGCCAGGCTATGGGTGGTGCGGGGGAAGTTCCTGTTGCGGCGGTGGCGGTCAGGGCGCGGCTGATCTCACGGGCGACGCAGCGCGTCGGGCAGCACCCGTGTGGTGTCCGGCGCCGGACACTTCGCCCGTCAGACCGTCGGCTCTCCGGCGTCCACAGGCAGCTCGGCCAGGCGCCATTCGAGCATGCCGTCGTCGAGACGGATCGCGCGCCGACCGCGGTCGGTCAGCAGACGCACCGCGTCGTAGGCGAGGACGCAGTACTCGCCGCGGCAGTACACGACGATCTCGGTGTCCTCGGGCAGCTCGTTGATCCGCTCGGCCAGCTCCTCCACCGGAATGGAGAGCGAGCCGGGGATGTGGCCGGCCCGGTACTCCTCCGTCGGGCGCACATCCAGCACCACCGCGTCCCCGGCCTGCACGCGGGCGTGCAGCTCCTCCCGGGTGACCTCCGGTCCACCGTCCTCACCGAGGTAGGCGTCCCGGGCCGCAGGCACGGCGGCCTGGTGGGTGTCGGCGACCTTGCGCAGAAGCGCGAACAGCTGGGCGACGTCTTCCCCGGCGAGCCGGTAGTGGATGCGCGTGCCCTCACGGCGGGTGGCGACGAACCCGGCCTGCTTGAGCGTCTGCAGGTGCGCGGAGGCGGTCGTCAGATTCAGTCCGGCCGCCTTGGCCAGGGCGTCGACGGTGCGCTCGCCCTGGGCGAGCAGGTCGAGTAGTTCCAGGCGCTTTCCGCTGGCCAGCGCCTTGCCGCTGGCCGCGAACGCGTCGTACAGCTGCGCCTTCGAGCGCGGGCCGGTGTTCTCCGTCATGACATCCTCCACACATCCATGGAATATTGTAGAGCAAGGGTGGTGGCCACCCGCACCCCCTCTTCACCGTCCCTGCCGCATTCTGGAGGACTGCCGTGGGCTTCGCCGACGACCACCTGATACCACTGCTCGACCACGGCGGCGGCCCCGCCGAGTACACCGCAGCCCACGCCCGGTGTCTCGTCGAAGGCGGCAGCCGGTGAGCACGACGACAAGCCCCGTCGCCGCCAGGCCCGTACAGCTCGGACTGCGCGAGAACTGGCTGCAGTTCACCCTGCTCGTCATCGTCAACGTCTGTGTGGGCGGTCTGGTCGGTCTGGAACGCACCACCGTCCCGCTGATCGGCGCCGAGATCTTCGGACTGACCAGCGGCCTGGCCGTCTTCTCCTTCATCATCGCCTTCGGCGTCACCAAGGCCCTGACGAACCTGGCCGCCGGGGCGCTGACGGCCCGCTTCCGCCGCAAGCAGCTCCTGGTGGCGGGCTGGCTCATCGGCATCCCCGTGCCCTTCGCACTCGCGTGGGCGCCGTCGTGGGGGTGGATCGTCGTGGCCAACGTGCTGCTCGGCATCAACCAGGGCCTCACCTGGTCGATGACCGTCAACATGAAGATCGACCTGGTCGGCCCCGCCCGCCGCGGGCTCGCCACGGGTCTGAACGAGGCCGCCGGATACGTCGCCGTCGGCGCCACCGCCCTGTTCACGGGCTACCTCGCCACCACGTACGGCCTGCGCCCCGCACCCGAACTCATCGGCGTCGCCTTCCTGGTCGCAGGCCTCGGCCTGGCGCTGGTAGTCCGCGACACCGCCGCCCACGTCGCACTGGAGCTGACCCAGCACCCCAAGCCGGCCGCCGCCGAGGAGTCCCCCGGCCTGGCGCAGACGTTCGCCCGTACCTCGTGGCACAACCGCTCTCTGCGCGGTGCCAGCCAGGCCGGCCTGATCAACAACCTCAACGACGGCCTGACCTGGGGTGTCTTCCCGCTGCTGTTCACCGACCACGGCCTCGGCCTGGCCGCCGTCGGCCTGATCAAGGGCCTGTACCCGCTGCTGTGGGGCATCGGGCAGATCCCCACCGGTCACCTCGCCGACCGGATCGGCCGCAAACCCCTCATCGTCACCGGCATGTTCGTCCAGGCCGGCGGCTTCGTCCTCGCCCTGGCCCTGCTGGACAACCCGCTGCTCGCGGGCATCCTGTCCGCGGTGGCGCTCGGCATCGGCACCGCCATGGTGTACCCGGCGCTGATCGCCGCGATCTCCGACCACGCCCACCCCACCTGGCGGGCCAACGCGCTGGGCACCTACCGCTTCTGGCGCGACATCGGATACGCCGCGGGAGCCCTGGTGGCCGGCGTCCTCGCGGACACGTTGGGGCTGAACGCCACCGTCATCGCCGCCGCCGTCCTCACCGCAGGTTCCGGCCTCCTGGCCGCTCGCTGGATCACCGAACACCAGGCCACCCGCTGATCACGCCCGGCGTGTCACTGCGCCCCGTTGAACGCGTTCCGCCATCGACAGGGCGCTGCACGGCCATGCCTGTGCCTGCCCCTCAACTGCAGCTGGACGAGTCGCTGGAGGGCCTGAAGGAGCAGACGGCGCAGGTGCGTGCGGCCCGGGTCCGACCGGACGGCCCCCTTCCGTGCCGGATGGCCCGCGTGCCCGGGTCCGACCGGACGGCCCCCTTCCGTGCCAGATGGCCCGCGTGCCTGGCTTCGACAGCCGGGCACGTGCCCGAGGGCCGTCCGGCCCTAACACTCCCCCGGTCGTGGGAGGGAGCATGGACCGATGTTCCACAGCGACGGCTTTCGCGCACTTGATCGGCAGGAGTGTCTGCGCCTGTTGGGCAGGGTGCCGGTCGGTCGTGTCGTGTACACCCGGCAGGCGCTTCCCGCGGTGCTCCCGGTCAACTTCTCCCTGGACACGGACTCCTCCCTGCTGCTGCGCACCTCGGCGAGTTCGGGCCTGGCCCGCGCGATCGACGGAGTCGTGGTCGCCTTCGAGGCCGACGACTTCCCTGCGGCGGAGCAGGGTTGGAGTGTGGTCGTCACCGGCAAGGCCACCGTGGTGACCGACCCCGCCGAACACGAACGGCTGTCGCGGACCGGACCGCACTCATGGCTGGTCGCGCACGACGGCGTCTTCGTACGCATCGGATCCGAGATGGTGACCGGCCGGGAACTCACCGGCCCGCCCTGCGTGGCCTGAGCCACGTCGCCGAGTCCACAAAGGCGCGGATCCGCTTGACCTCAGACCATCAACGCGCCGGGCCGCGGCGGGAAAACGGGGCGTCGCCGGTCATGTCACGGGCAGGGCCGCGGCGCGGCAGTGCAGGCAGGCCGGCGGGCAGGCGCGGGTGGACTCCCAGATGACGATGAGCGGCTTGTCCGCGACGTTCTGGTGCTGTCGGCGGATCGCTCGAGCGCCTCTCACCTGGTCCTCCGTGCCGGATTCGTGCGCACTGTGCGTCCGGCCGCCCGGGAGTCAGGGCAGACGTGGTGGGCGGCCGGACGATGACTGATCCGGACCGTGCGCGGCGCCCGCCGCGGGGGACGACGAGGAAGACAGCCGCGCGGGCGCTCGGAGCGGTCGTACACGAGTCACCTCCGGATCAGTCGTCAGTCAGCTTCCGGCATCGGGGAAGTCCGGCGCAGCGGCCGATGTTCCCTACGCCGGTGGGCCGAAGGTCCCTCGTACGGACCGGAGGCCAGGGCCGATCGGGCGGCGGACGCAGCTCGGCCGGCCCAGGTGAGACACGCGGAGGGCCTCGGTGGCACGGCGCATGCCGAGCGGGCCGGGACGAGGTGAGCCTGTAGCCCGAGGCGATCAGCGGCGCCCCCCGCTGTTCCAGCTCCACGCGCTGACCGCCTGCCTGCTCTTCGCGGCTTGGCCGTTCACCCGCCTCGTCCACGTCTGGAGCGTCCCGATCGGCTACCCCGCCCGCCCGTACCTGGTCTACCGGAGGCGCGCCACGACCCCGGTACCGCGGGGCATGTCGACGCGTGAGCCGCACTCCCGACGCTCCGTATGAGACCTCCGCAGCAGGTGCGAGAACTCCCCGCATGGGGATGTCCCCGGATGACGAGTCAGGTCAGATCGCTTGTAGCCGAACCGTTGCCGTTCCGTCGGTCGTCCCCCACAGCGACCGCATAGTGTGTGGTGCCGTTCAGTAGAAGTGGTGATCACCTGCGGCGTGCCGCGCTCCAGGGCGGTACACCACCGCCTTCACACAGGCTCATCCCAGGGGGAGTTCAGACCATGCGACTCATACGCCCGCCTTTCGCCGCCCGTGCAGAAGGGAGCGTGCGCCGCAGGACCTCCCCCGTGCTGGCGGCCGTCGGCCTCGCCACGGCGCTGGCGCTCACCGCGACCGCGTGCGACTCGGGGGGCGACACCACGGCGAAGGGCGGGGCGAGCGCGTCGGCGTCCTCCGCGGGCGACGGCAAGATCAAGATCCCGGACGACCTCAAGCGGAAGCTCCAGGAGCACGGGATCGACCTCGACAAGTGGAAGAACGGCGCCTGGAAGAACTGGAAAAAGGACGACTGGCTGCGCGAGGCCGACGAGTTCGTCAACCCGATCATCAAGGGCCTGTGGGACCCGGACCGGATGCGCAGGGCCAATGACCCGGACAAGGGCGTCAACGACAACGACCTCGCGGGCGACCAGGGTGTGACGGACCCGACCCCGACGCCCGTGCGGGCGCGGGCCGTTCCGGCCGCGTACCACGACAACGCGCCGACGGCGGGCAAGGTGTTCTTCGACGCCCCCGAGGGCACGATGGTCTGCTCGGCGACCGTCGTCCAGGACCCGGCGCACCCGGGCAAGTCCAACCTCGTGTGGACCGCCGGGCATTGCGTGCACGCCGGCAAGAAGGGCGGCTGGTACCGCAACATCGCGTTCGTGCCGTCGTACAACAACTCCGGGAAGACGACGGCCGAGTTGCAGAAAGCGACGAGGCAGGAGGTCGCCCCCTACGGTGTCTGGTGGGGTGACTGGGCGCAGACCTCGGACCAGTGGATCGAGCAGGGCGGCGCGACCGGCGGCCAGGGCGCGGCGTACGACTTCTCCGTCATCCATGTGACCCCGGAGAAGGGAAGCAACGGCAAGTCCCTTGAGGAGACGGTTGGTTCGGCCCTTCCCGTGAACTTCAACGCACCGGCCGTACCGAAGGTCGCCAGTATCACGGCGACCGGTTACCCGGCCGCGGCGCCGTTCGACGGTCAGACGCTCTACCAGTGCCAGGACAAGCCGGGCCGGCTCTCCATCGTGCGGGCGGACCCGACGATGTACCGCGTCGGCTGCACCATGACGGGCGGTTCGTCCGGCGGCGGCTGGGTGGAGACGGGCTCGGACGGCAAGCCCGCGCTGGTCTCCAACACCTCGATCGGCCCAGTGAGTGCGGGCTGGCTGGCCGGTCCGCGGCTGGGCCCGGTGGCCAAGGGCGTCTACGACTCGGTCAGCAAGAAGTTCGCCGGCCGGTGACACGGCTGGTGAACGCGTGAGGGCCCGCCCCCTGTGGGGGCGGGCCCTTTTCACACCATGGGTCAGAGTGCCGGTGTGGGCAGGTACGGAGCCAGTTCCGCGGCCAGTTCCTCGTGCACCCGCGCCTTGAGCAGCGTGCCCTCCGGGGTGTGTTCCTCGGAGATCACCTCGCCCTCGGAGTGGGCGCGCGCGACCAGCCGGCCCTGCGTGTACGGCACGACGGCCTCGATCTCGACCGAGGGCCGCGGCAGCTCGACGTCGATGAGCGCGAGCAGCTCGGCGATGCCCTTGCCGGTGCGGGCCGAGACCACGAGGGAGCGCTTCTCGTTCCGCTGCAGCCGCTGGAGCACCAGCGGGTCGGCCGCATCCGCCTTGTTGATCACGACGATCTCGGGGACGTGGGTGGCGCCGACGTCCCTGATCACCTCGCGCACGGCGGCCAGCTGCTCCTCCGGCACCGGGTGCGAGCCGTCCACCACGTGCAGGATCAGGTCGGAGTCACCGACCTCCTCCATCGTGGAGCGGAACGCCTCGACCAGGTGGTGCGGCAGGTGCCGTACGAAACCGACGGTGTCGGCCAGCGTGTACAGCCGCCCGCTCGGGGTCTCGGCCCGGCGCACGGTGGGGTCCAGGGTCGCGAACAGCGCGTTCTCGACCAGGACGCCCGCGCCGGTGAGGCGGTTGAGCAGGGAGGACTTGCCGGCGTTGGTGTAGCCCGCGATGGCGACCGAGGGCACCTTGTGGCGCCGGCGCTCCTGGCGCTTGATCTCGCGGCCGGTCTTCATGTCCGCGATCTCCCGGCGCATCTTCGCCATCTTCTCGCGGATCCGCCGCCGGTCCGTCTCGATCTTGGTCTCACCGGGACCACGGGTCGCCAGGCCGCCGCTGCCGCCGCCCATCTGCCGGGACAGCGACTGGCCCCAGCCGCGCAGCCTCGGCAGCATGTACTGCATCTGCGCGAGCGCGACCTGGGCCTTGCCCTCGCGTGACTTGGCGTGCTGGGCGAAGATGTCCAGGATCAGGGCCGTACGGTCGATGACCTTGACCTTGACGACGTCCTCGAGGTGGATCAGCTGGCCGGGGCTCAGCTCACCGTCGCAGATGACCGTGTCGGCGCCGGTCTCGAGGACGATGTCCCGCAGCTCTCCGGCCTTGCCGGAACCGATGTAGGTCGCCGCGTCCGGCTTGTCACGACGCTGGATCACGCCGTCGAGCACGACCGCACCCGCGGTCTCCGCGAGGGCTGCCAGCTCGGCGAGGGAGTTGTCCGCGTCCTGAACGGTCCCCGAGGTCCACACCCCGACGAGCACCACGCGCTCCAGGCGCAGCTGCCGGTACTCGACCTCGGTGACGTCCTCGAGTTCGGTGGAGAGGCCCGCGACACGGCGCAGGGCCGCGCGCTCGGAGCGGTCGAACTGGTCGCCGTCCCGCTCTCCGTCGATCTCGTGGCTCCAGGCGACGTCCTCTTCCATCAGGGCATCGGCCCGAAGACCCTCGGGGTAGGTGTGCGCGAAGCGCTTGGTGTCCTGGGAAGGGGAAGAAGAGGAGGTCATTGGGTCCTTACGTCGATGGGGATTCCGTTTGCGGCGACGGGACGCGGGCCGTTCACGACCGCAGGACTCGTCGCCTGTGACAACGCTCGGGTACCCCGGGAGATTCCCGGCCACCCGCCCCTGGGGGGGGTGCGTCGCCGACCTGATGATGGTCGCACGGCACGGCCCGTCTCGTCACCCGGGTTATCGGGGCGCCTTGGGGCCCTGGACGGCCTTGATCTTCCAGTCCGGGTGCCCCGGCATCGGCGGCGTCTTCTCACTGTGGAGCCACCCTCGGAAGAACACGGTCAGATCGCGCCCCGCCGTCCGGGACGCCAGGCGCTCGAAGTCGGCGGTGGTCGCCGTGCCGTCGCGGTACAGGCCCACCCAGAGCCGCTCCAGGCGCTCGAAGGCAGAGCGCCCGATCTCCTGGCGCAGCGCGTACAGGACGAGCGCGCCGCCGTCGTAGACATTCGGGCGGAAGAGACTGATCTTCTGGCCGGGTTCCGGGCCCTTCGGCGCCGCGGGAGGGCCGCCCGCGGCGCGCATGGCGTCGGAGACGGCGTACGCCGCCTTGATCCGCGCCTCCATCGGCCGGTGCGCGGTCTCCTCCGCGTACAGGGTCTCGTACCAGGTGGCGTGTCCCTCGTTGAGCCACACGTCGGACCAGGTGCGGGGGGAGACGCTGTCGCCGAACCACTGGTGGGACAGTTCGTGCACCATGACCGACTCGACGTACCACTTGGGGAACGCGGGCTCGGTGAACAGGCGTCTCTCGAAGAGGGAGAGCGTCTGTGTCTCGAGTTCGTACCCGGTCCGTGCCTGGGCGACCAGCACCCCGTACCTCTCGAAGGGGAACGGGCCGACCTTGCCCTCCATCCAGGCGATCTGGCCGGGGGTCTTCTTCAGCCACGGTTCGAGGATCTGGCGATCCTTGGCGGGGATGACGTCGCGGACGGGCAGGCCGTGCGGTCCCCGGCGCCTCGGGACGGCGCTGCGGCCGATGGAGACCTGGGCGAGTTCGGTGGCCATGGGGTGCATGGTGCGGTAGGTCCAGGTGGTGGACCCACGGGCTCGGAGGGTGCCGGCCGGCACACCGTTCGCCACAGCCGTGTAGCCGTTCGGCGCGGTGACGTGGATCGTGAACATCGCCTTGTCGGAAGGGTGGTCGTTGCACGGGAAGACCAGGTGGGCGGCGTCGGCCTGGTTGGCCATCACGAGTCCGTCGTCGGTCCGTACCCAGCCGCCGTCCTTGCCCTTCGCGGGTAGGGGGTCGCTGGTGTGCCGCACGGTGATCCGCAGTGCGCTGCCCCGGGGAAGCGGGGCGTTCGGCGTGATCACCAGGTCCTCCCCGGCCCCGGTGAAGGCCGCGGGCGCCCCGTTGACGTCCACGGACTGCACCGTGCCGCGGGCGAAGTCGAGGTTGACGCTCTTCAGGGGCTCGGTGACGCGGGCGCTGATGGTGGTGACGGCGGTGAGCGGCTTGTCGTTGCGGCCGGGATAGGTGAAGGACAGGTCGTACGACCCGACGTCGTACCCGGGGTTGCCGAGCGTCGGGAAGAGCCGGTCGCCGATGCCCAGGGGCACCGCGGGTGAGGGGGTGCTCGCGGCGATCAGGCAGACGGAGACGGCGGAGGTGAGCAGGGCCGCCCTGGCGCGCCGGGCGCGGGGGATCACGGAACGGAGGGTCTGCGGCATGGACCACGGCTACCAGCGCGCACCGGCCGCGCGGTGACGACGCGCACCGGCCCCACCCGAACGGATTCAGCCCTGGCCACGGCCCGTGCGGCCGTTGTACGGCAGAGTGCCGAACTGCGGTATGACAGTAGGGATATACGGCGCCGATTCTGCTAGTAGGCGGCTGACGCGGGGTGTTGGGCCCTGCTCACGTCGTACACGCCGGGCACGTTCCGCATCGCCCGCATCAGGGCCGGCAGGTGGGCCGCGTCGGGAAGTTGGAGCGTGTACGTGTGACGCACCCGTTGCTGGCTGGGCGGCTCGACGGTGGCGGAGACGATCGCGACGCCCTCCACGGCGATGGCCTCGGTGAGGTCCGCGAGGAGGTGCTGGCGGCCGAAGGACTCGGCGACGAGCGTCACCCGGCACTCGGTGGTGTCGCCCCAGCGCACGCCGACCTCCGCGCGTCCGGTGCTCTTCATGCGCGTCGCTCCGGCGCATTCGACGCGGTGGACGGTCACCACGCCCCCGCGCACGGCGAAGCCGGTGACCTCGTCGGGCGGCACGGGCGTACAGCAGCCCGCGAGGCGCACAGAGGCGCCGGGCAGATCGACGACGGCGTTGGCGGCGCGCGGGCCGGGCGCGTCCGTGGTGGGGCGTGCGGGAAGCGCGGGCGGGCGGGCGACGGAACCTGGCGCGGTCGCACGCGCGGCGGCGCCGTCCACCGGGGCCCCGGCGCGGGGTCGCGCGGCACCCGGCTCCAGCGCGTCGTCGAACGGGTCTCCCGGCGTCGGATGCGTCGCCAGCCAGCGCTGGATGGCGATGCGTGCGGCGGGTGTGTGCGCGTGCTCCAGCCACTCCCTGGAGGGCTCGGAGGCCGGGTCCTGGCCCATGAGGAGCTGTACGGTGTCGCCGTCCTTCAGGACCGTGCTCAGCGTCGCGAGCCGACCGTCGACGCGGGCGCCGATGCACGCGTGCGCATCCTCGCCGTACTGCGCGTACGCGGCGTCCACACAGCTCGCGCCCTCCGGTAGCCCCAGCGTTCCCCCGTCGGGGCGGAACACGGTGATCTCCCGGTCCTGGGCCAGGTCCTGGCGCAGCGTCGACCAGAACGTGTCCGTGTCGGGGGCCGCCTCCTGCCACTCCAGAAGCCGGGAGAGCCAGCCGGGACGCGTGGGGTCGGCGCGCTCGCCGTCGGCCGGGTCCTCGGACCCGGGAGCGTAGGGACTGCCGAGCGCGATCACGCCGGCCTCGGCGACCTCGTGCATCTGGTGTGTGCGGATGAGGACTTCGGCGACCTCGCCGTTCTCGCGCGCGACCGCCGTGTGCAGGGACTGGTAGAGGTTGAACTTGGGGACGGCGATGAAGTCCTTGAACTCCGAGACCACCGGGGTCATGCAGGTGTGCAGTTCGCCGAGGACCCCGTAGCAGTCGGCGTCCTCGTTGACGAGCACCAGGAGGCGTCCGAAGTCGGCACCGCGCAGTCGGCCCCGCTTGCGGGAGATGCGATGGACGGAGACGAGGTGCCGTGGCCGGATGAGGACTTCGGACGGGATCCCGGCCTCGCGCAGGACCGCGCGCACCTGGTCGGCCGTCTCGGCGAGTGGATCGTCGCCGTGCGCCGCGTTCTCGATGATCAGCTCTCTGGTGTGCTCGCACTCCTCGGGGTGCAGGATCTCGAAGACGAGGTCCTCTAGCTCGGTCTTGAGCGCCTGGACGCCGAGGCGTTCGGCGAGCGGGATGAGCACGTCCCGGGTGACCTTGGCGATGCGCTGCTGCTTCTCGGGGCGCATCACGCCCAGGGTGCGCATGTTGTGCAGCCGGTCGGCGAGTTTGATCGACATCACGCGGACGTCGTTGCCGGTGGCGACCAGCATCTTGCGGAAGGTCTCCGGCTCGGCCGCCGCGCCGTAGTCGACCTTCTCCAGCTTGGTGACTCCGTCGACGAGATAGCGCACCTCCTCACCGAACTCCTTACGCACCTGATCGAGCGTCACATCCGTGTCCTCGACGGTGTCGTGCAGCAGGGACGCCGTCAACGTCGTCGTCTCGGCGCCGAGTTCGGCGAGGATCAGGGTCACGGCGAGGGGATGCGTGATGTATGGCTCGCCGCTCTTGCGCATCTGCCCGCGATGCGAGGACTCGGCCAACAGATAGGCGCGTCGCAGGGGTTCCAGGTCGGAGTCGGGGTGGTGGGCGCGGTGCGCCTCGGCGACGTGGCCGATGGCGTCGGGCAGCCGGTCGCGGGTGGCGGAGCCGAGCAGTGCGGCCCGGCCGAGGCGGCGCAGGTCGATCCGGGGGCGGCTCTTCCTGCGGTACACCCCGGGCGTCGCGGGGACGGGGGTGGCAGGGTTCGTGGCCTCCGCACTCATTGGGCACCTCCGGCTGCGTGGACCGGCGGACGGAGTGCCCCATGGCAGACACGGCGCGGGGATGGCGACGGTCCCCCGTCCGGGCCGGTGCTTGATGCTACCGAGCCCATCACGCCCGCCTGACCTGCTCTCGCCGAGCGTGAAACGGATCACCCATTCGAGCGAACGTCCAGATGTTTACGGTTTTGAGCCACGGGCAGAGACGCCCGGCCATCGATTCGCGCATTCCCTTGCGCCCCCGGCTGCGGATCGGAGCGTGCGGGGTGGCCCGAGCCGCGATACGCGAAGCGGTGCGGCGCCGCGGCCGACCGCGGTTTCCGGCCACGTCGCCCTGTGGAGCGTCACCGCCCGTGTGCCACGCCATGCATCGACGCGCCGCCCGTTCGCCCCCCCAAGGAACCGTTCCGCAGCGCGAGTTCGCGAACGGTCACCGCCGGCGCGCGGCGGACTCCAGCCAGCCGGCGTCGATCTCGCCCTCGGCGACGATCACCGCCGGGCCGGCCATCTCGATCTCGCCGTCCGGGTGCTCGGTGATCACCAGGGTGCCGCCGGGGACGTCCACGGTGTACGTCACCGGGGTGCCCGTCACGGCCGGGTCGGCGCCGTCGCGGCGGGCCGTGGCGACGGCCACCGCGCACGCTCCCGTGCCGCACGAGCGGGTCTCGCCGGAGCCGCGCTCGTGGACACGCATCGCCACATGCCGGGGGGCGCGGTCGACCACGAACTCGACGTTCACCCCGTCCGGGTAGGCCGAGGCCGGGCTGAAGGACGGCGGGGTGTACAGATTGCCCGCGTGCGCGAGGTCGTCGACGAAGGCGACCGCGTGCGGGTTGCCCATGTTCACGTTGCGCGCGGGCCAACTGCGCTCGCCGACGCTCACCGTGACGTGCCCGGCGGGCAGGAGCGCCCTGCCCATGCCGACGGTGATGTCTCCCTCGGCGGAGTCTCCGTGGGACACGGCCTTCGCGATGTGCACGCTCTTCACGCCCCCGCGGGTGGCGATCGCGACGTCGCCCTCGGCCACGTGCCCGGCGTGCTGGAGGTAGCGCGCGAACACGCGTGAGCCGTTGCCGCACATCTCCGCGATCGAGCCGTCCGCGTTGCGGTAGTCCATGAACCACTCCGCCTCGGCGGCCATCTCCCGGGCCTCGGGGTGCGCGGCGGAGCGCACGACGTGCAGCACACCATCGCCGCCGATACCCGCGCGGCGGTCGCACAGGGCGGCGACGGCGGCCGGGGACAGGTCGACGGCGTTCTCGGGGTCCGGAATGATCACGAAGTCGTTCTCGGTTCCGTGACCCTTGAGGAAGGCGATCCGCGTGCTCATTCCTCGATCGTACGGGGTCGGTACGAGGCTCCGGACGATCGGTCCGATGGGGGCCCCGGCGCCCGGGAGACGCCCGGTCGGGCCCGCCGGCCCGGGTCTCAGCGCAGCCGGGCCACGCGCCACACGGCCAGTGCGACGACCGCGGCGACCACCACGGCGTACGCGAGGACGACACGCCAGTCCGCTCGCCGTCCGGAGCCGCGCTGCGGCAGGCCCGGCCAGGTGTAACCGACGCGACGCGCGGCCATCATGCCCCAGCCGGCCGCGCAGGAGCAGATCAGCAGGCCGAGCATGGCGACCACGGCGCCGCTGTCGCCGAACTCGAAGGCCAGCGGGAAGGCGAACATCAGGGAGCCGACCGCCGCCAGCCCCACGATGGGGGCGAGCTGCCAGATCCGCAGCCGACGCTGCGGGCGCAACTCGACCTCGACCTCGGGCCCGGACGGCAGCGCATCCGCGTCGGGGCCGTCGGCGCTCACCGCGCCCGGAGGCTGCTCATCGGGACCGTCGGGGCTCAGTCGGTCCCCCTCGGGGTTCAGTCCGTACTCTTCGGGACCCCGCTGCTCCTCGTCCTCCGCGATGCCGTGCTCCGTGCCTTGTGCGGTGTCGCGAGGGCCGGCCTCCATCGCCACGCGCCCTCCCAACTCGGACTCCACTCGGTCGATCGACGCTCGATGATGGCATGCCGCCACAGGCCCGCATGACGGCCGGAGCGTCCCGATGCCATCACGTGATCAGGCTGTAACCGCTCGTTCGACCAACGTCAGTGCGAGGTGCGGGAGTTCCCCGAGGTCCGCCGCGGCGCCGCTGAGCCAGTGCACGCGCGGGTCACGGCGGAACCAGGAATCCTGACGGCGCGCGAAGCGCTTGGTGGCGCGGATGGTCTCGGCGCGCGCCTCCTCGAGCGTGCACTCCCCCGCGAGCGCCGCGAGCACCTGCTGGTACCCGAGCGCGCGCGACGCCGTACGCCCCTCGCGCAGTCCGTGCGCCTCCAGCGCGCGCACCTCGTCCACGAGCCCCGCCTCCCACATCCGGTCGACCCGGCGGGCGATGCGCTCGTCGAGTTCGGGACGGGCCACGTCGACGCCGATCTGAATCGTGTCGTAGACGGAGTCGTGCCCGGGGAGGTTGGCCGTGAAGGGCCGGCCGGTGATCTCGATGACCTCCAGCGCCCGCACGATACGGCGGCCGTTGCTGGGCAGGATCGCCTGCGCGGCCTGAGGGTCGGCGGCGGCCAGGCGCGCGTGCAGCGCCCCCGGGCCGCGCAGCGCGAGCTCCTCCTCCAGCCGGGCGCGCACATCGGGGTCGGTTCCGGGGAACTCCAGGTTGTCGACCGCGCCGCGGACGTAGAGCCCTGAGCCGCCGACCAGGACGGGCCAGCGGCCCTCGGCGAGCAGCGCGTCGATACGGGCGCGGGCGAGGCGCTGGTATTCGGCGACGGACGCCGCGACCGTGACGTCCCAGATGTCCAGCAGGTGGTGCGGCACACCACCGCGTTCCTCGGGCGTCAGTTTGGCGGTGCCGATGTCCATCCCCTGGTAGAGCTGCATGGAATCGGCGTTGACGACCTCGCCGCCGAGGCGCTGGGCAAGGAATACACCCAGATCGGACTTTCCGGCCGCGGTCGGTCCGACGACGGCGATGACCCGGGGCACGGGGGCTGCACTACTCACCGCAACAGTCTCCCAAACCTGAGGACCGCATCTCGAACGCGTTCTGCCACACCCTTGCTGCGGGGGCGGCATTACCTGACGCAGAGTTCCGATCACATGTTCGAGATCGGGCGCCCCGGGCAACGCAAGCGGACACACCGAGCCACGCGAGATTTCACCCGGACGGGTAACGTATGGAGTTGATATGGGCGTTTTCGATCGATTTCTCCGGAAATCGAAGACGGTGGAGGTGACGCGGTCGGCGGGGGCGGAGGCCACGAAGCCGACGACCGCTGCCGCGGCGAGAACGGCGGACGAAGCGGAGGGCGCGGCCACGGCCGGGACTGTGGCGGTCAGGCCCGCGCAGGTCGCCGCACTCCCCGGGCGGCGGTCCGCCGAGGAGGCCGCCGACAGCGAGGCCGACGAGGGCGCCCGCACGTAACTCGCCTGCCAGGGAAGGTAAATCATGGGTCTCCTGGACAATCTGAAAGCCAAGCTCGGCCCCGCCAGGGACAAGGTCACGGACTTCGCGCAACATCACGAGGAGAAGGTCGGGCACGGCATCGACAAGGCCGCGAAGATGGTCGACGAGAAGACCAAGGGCAAGTACAGCGACAGGATCCACACGGGTACGGGCAAGGCGAAGCACGCGATAGAACGCATCGCGCACCCGGACACCGGCACGACGACGCCATCGGACACGTCGCAGTCGCCCCCGCCCTCCTGACCGTGCCCGCGACAACGGAAGACATCGGCGGACGACCGCGGGGCAGGCAGCCTCCCGGTCGTCCGCCGTGTCCGGGACCAGGGCGGGGCAAACGGTGCCTGTCGGGACGCTAGGTGCTGTGACCGGAAAGGTTCACCGGCTCGCGACGCCCGGCACGGCTCCCCCACGCTCGGCTTCTCCCCCACTCTCGGCTCCGCTCGAGCGGGGGGACCCCCAGCGCGGGAGGGGCCCCCACCGCCGCGTTGTCGCATCACCCGAGTACATCCAGTACGCGGGTGATACTCCGCCTTGCGATGCCCCCCACTGCCTGGGGGCGTGGGAGGTGCCCCCAGCACCGGACGCCGCGAGCATTCCGGCAAACCTTGCCGGCCAGAGCACTAGGACCAGGCCGCCACCAGGTAGCCCACCCCGTAGGGCGCGTCGTCGTACAGCAGGGCGCCGGTCAGGTGCGCGTTCTCGGCCGCGCCCGCGAGGATCTGCCAGGGGGCCCGGCCGGCGGCCTTCAGTTCCCGCGCCAGGCCCGCGTCCAGCGCTTTCAGGGCCGCCACGTCCGCGGCCCCCAGCGCACGCGCGACCTCCGCGTCGAACCCGGCCGCGCGCTCGTCCAGATAGCCCGGTGCCTTGAGCGACCGGCAGGCGCTGGCGTCGCCCATGACCAGCAGGGCCACCCGCTCGTCCCGCCAGGCGAGGCCCGCACCGGTCCGGACGCATTGCCCGGGGTCCAGGGACTCCGCCACACCGAGCCCCTCGACGGGGGCGTCGGACCACCCCGCCCGCTGCAGCAGCCACGAGGCGACGGCAAGCGAGGGCGGAAGCTCGCGCTCCGACACCACCGGGCCCGTCCCGTCCGCGCCCAGCCGTACGTCGGCATCGACACCGAAGCCGCGGAACGACCCCCGCGTGCCCTCCGGGTGCGGGCCCTGCCCGCTCTCCTCGGCGGCGCCCACGACCACCAGCAGGCCGGGACGCGCGGCGGCAAGGACCCCCAGCGCGTCCGCGCACGCTGCACGGGCACCGTCCAGTTCGGGTGCGGCGCCCGCGGCGACCTCGGGCACGAGCAGCGGGGGGCAGGGACAGACGGCTGCGGCGACAAGCATGATCCGCAGCGTAACGCCGCCGGGGGTGGTGGCGTGTCACTCCTCGATCAGCACGTCCGTGAGGTCGATGACCGTGACCACGAGCACGACGACCTTGCCGTCGCTGATCACGTACTCGACGAACAGATTCCGCGAGAGCGCGATCTCGCGGGTCGACTCGTCGGCACTCACGGAGTGCGACAGCTTGTGGCGCGGGTCGGCGACGAGGATCGCGAGGCCACGCTCCAGCATCTCGCGGCGTTCGGCGGGAAGGCTGTCCCTCACGCGCGCGGCGCGTTCGGTGAACTCCACGCTGCACGGCACGAGGCACTCCTTCCCGCCCCGCGTCGAAGTCAGACGCGGCGCACGCCGGTACGGGTGGCGTCAGTCACAGCCGCATGCGCCGGCGGTGGGCGCCGGCAGGGGCTCGGGCACGCCGATCTTCGGCAGACCGAGCATCACGCCGGCCGGCTTCGCGGCCTCGGCCTCGTTGCGCTTCTCCCAGGCGTCACCCGCGCGCGTGCGGCGCACGCCCAGGACGGGGCCCTCGGCGAGGAGATGGTGCGGGGCGGCGTACGTGACCTCGACCGTCACCACATCACCGGGGCGGACCTCCTCGTCCGGCTTGGTGAAGTGGACCAGCCGGTTGTCGGAGGCGCGTCCGGACAGGCGGTGGGTGGCGCCGTCCTTGCGGCCCTCGCCCTCGGCGACCATCAGCTCCAGGGTGCGGCCGACCTGCTTCTTGTTCTCCTCCCAGGAGATCTCCTCCTGGAGGGCGACGAGACGCTCGTAGCGCGCCTGGACGACATCCTTGGGGATCTGGTTCTCCATGGTGGCGGCCGGCGTGCCGGGCCGCTTGGAGTACTGGAAGGTGAAGGCCTGGGCGAAGCGCGCCTCGCGGACGACGTGCAGCGTCTGCTCGAAGTCCTCCTCGGTCTCGCCCGGGAAGCCCACGATGATGTCGGTGGTGATCGCGGCGTGCGGGATGGCGGCCCGCACCTTCTCGAGGATCCCCAGGTAGCGCTCCTGGCGGTACGAGCGGCGCATCGCCTTCAGGACCACGTCGGAACCGGACTGCAGCGGCATGTGCAGCTGCGGCATCACGTTCGGCGTCTCGGCCATGGCGGCGATGACGTCGTCGGTGAAGTCGCGCGGGTGCGGCGAGGTGAACCGCACGCGCTCCAGACCCTCGATCGCACCGCAGGCGCGCAGCAGCTTGCTGAAGGCCTCGCGGTCGCCGATGTCGGAGCCGTACGCGTTGACGTTCTGACCGAGCAGCGTGATCTCCGAGACGCCCTCGGCGACCAGCGCCTCGACCTCGGCCAGGATGTCGCCGGGGCGGCGGTCCTTCTCCTTGCCGCGCAGGGCCGGAACGATGCAGAAGGTGCAGGTGTTGTTGCAGCCGACGGAGATCGACACCCAGGCCGCGTAGGCGCTTTCGCGGCGCGTCGGCAGCGTGGACGGGAACGCCTCCAGCGACTCGGCGATCTCGACCTGCGCCTCTTCCTGGACGCGGGCGCGTTCGA
Organism: Streptomyces colonosanans; assembly: GCF_001866645.1. Lineage (GTDB taxonomy): Bacteria > Actinomycetota > Actinomycetes > Streptomycetales > Streptomycetaceae > Streptomyces > Streptomyces colonosanans. The sequence continues at coordinate 4,501 of NZ_MLYP01000060.1, read as the reverse complement.
GGAGGACGGGCAGCTTGCCGATGTTGTGCGTACCGAAGACGACGTCCACCCAGGGCGCCTTCTTCACGATGGTGTCGCGGTCCTTCTGGGCCAGGCAGCCGCCGACGGCGATCTGCATGCCGGGCCGCTCGGCCTTCTTCGGCGCGAGGCGGCCGAGGTTGCCGTAGAGCCGGTTGTCGGCGTTCTCACGGACGGCGCAGGTGTTGAAGACGACGACGTCGGCGTCGCCGTCGGAGCCCTCGGGCGCGCGTACGTACCCCGCCTCTTCGAGCAGTCCGGACAATCGCTCGGAGTCGTGGACGTTCATCTGGCACCCGTAGGTGCGAACTTCGTATGTCTTGGCGCCCACTGCCTGGCTCCGGTCGCTGCTGGTCATGCCTCAAGGGTAGGCGGTGTCCGAAGGACCTCTCCCCCGTGGCCGCCGGGGGGCGACGGACCGCGGCACCGGGTCGCACGCCACCCGCCGCGGGCGTGCGGACCGGGGCACGGTCAGGGCTCGATCAGGCCGGCCCGGATCGCATAGCGCGTGAGGTCCAGGCGGTCGCGCATGCCCAGCTTCTGCAGCAGGTTCGCGCGGTGCCGCTCGACCGTCTTCGCGCTGATGAAGAGGAGTTCACCGATCTCCTTGGAGGTGTGGCCCTCGGCGACGAGCTTGAGGATCTCCTCCTCGCGGTCGGTGATGGTCCGCTCGGGCAGGCCGTCGCCTCGGTGGAGGCGATCGAGGTACGTCCGCACGAGGGCCCGCTCGACGCCGGGGTAGATGAACGGCTCGTCGCGCACCGCCGCCCGGCACGCCTCGACCAGGTCGCGGTCGGCGACGGACTTGAGGACATAGCCGCAGGCGCCCGCCTTGAGCGCCTCGAAGAAGTACTGCTCGTTGTCGTACATGGTCAGGATGAGGATGCGCAGGCCGGGCCGCCTGCGGGAGAGTTCGCGGGCCGCCTGCAGTCCGGTCATCCTCGGCATGGCAATGTCCAGTACCGCCAGATCGACATCCGTGGTGCGGCTCAGCGCCACGGCCTCGGCGCCGTCACCGGCCTCGGCGACGACCGCGAGATCCGGTTCGGCGTCAAGAATGAGACGTACGCCACGGCGTACGAGCGCGTGGTCGTCGGCGAGGAGGACCCGGGTCGGCACCGGCATCAGCGACCGCCTCCGGTCGTCGTGCCCGTACCCGGCCTGCCAAGCGACACGCTCCCGTCTCCTCTTCCGGCTCGCTCCGCCCGCGGCCACGCCACCGCCCCAACCAGCTTCCCCGCCGTCCGCCCTCCATGTCCATCCGTCATGACACCCATGTGGACACCGTACGAGGAATGGCAGCATGGCAGCCTTGTACGTGCACCCGTACAACCATCAACAAGGGAAGAAACGTGTCTGCACCACGCCTCCGGACGACGCCGCTGCCTGGCATCGGGGTCCAGTACGACCTCGTGACGCGAGAACACCGCCATCTGTCGGTGGTGGCTCATCGCGACGGCGCCCGCACCGTGAGCGTATACCGTGCCGACGACCCCGACTCCTGCGCCCAGTCGATGCGACTGTCCGCCTCCGAGGCGGGCGCGCTGATCGACGCGCTCAAGCCGTCCCACAACAGCGCCAGCCTGCTGTACACCACCGATCTGGGACTGGTCGCCGAACGCATCGAGGTGGCGGCGACCTCGCGCTGGAACGGGCGGTTGCTGGGTGACACGCGGATGCGGACCGAGACCGGGACGTCGATCGTGGCGGTGCTGCGCCGCGCCGAGGCGATTCCCTCGCCCGCGCCGGACTTCCGGCTCGCGGGCGGCGACCGGCTCATCGTGATCGGCACCCGCGAGGGCGTGGACGCCGCCGTGGCGATCCTCGGGCAGGAGTGAGCGGGTGCACTCTGCCGTCCTGCTGATCGAGTTCGGTTCCATCATCCTCGGCCTCGGCCTGCTCGGCCGGTTCGCCGCCCGGCTGCGGTTCTCCCCGATCCCGCTGTACCTGCTCGCGGGTCTGGCGTTCGGCGAGGGCGGCCTGCTGCCGCTGGGCGCGAGCGAGGAGTTCGTCGCCACGGGCGCCGAAATCGGCGTCATCCTGCTGCTGTTGATGCTCGGCCTGGAGTACACGGCCAGCGATCTCGTCTCCAACCTCAAGACGCACTACCCGTCGGGCCTGGTCGACTGCGCGCTCAACGCCCTGCCGGGCGCGATCGCCGCGCTGCTGCTCGGCTGGGGCCCGGTGGCCGCCGTGGTCCTCGCGGGCGTCACCTGGATCTCGTCGTCGGGTGTCATCGCCAAGGTACTCAACGACCTGGGCCGGGTCGGCAACCGGGAGACACCGGTGATCCTCAGCGTCCTCGTCCTGGAGGACCTGGCGATGGCGGTGTACCTGCCGATCATCACCGCGCTGGTGGCCGGGGCGGGCCTGGCGGCCGGCAGCTTGACGCTGGCGGTCGCGCTGGGAGTGGCCGGGCTCGTGCTGTTCGTGGCCGTCCGGTACGGCCGGGTCATCTCGCGTTTCGTCTCCAGCGACGACCCGGAGAAGCTACTGCTGGTCGTGCTGGGGCTGACGATCCTGGTCGCGGGCATCGCCCAGCAGCTCCAAGTGTCCGCCGCGGTCGGGGCGTTCCTGGTCGGCATCGCGCTGTCGGGGGAGGTCGCGGAGGGCGCACACACGCTGCTCAGCCCGCTGCGGGACCTGTTCGCGGCGATGTTCTTCGTCTTCTTCGGGCTGCACACCGACCCGAACAGCATCCCGCCGGTGCTGCTGCCCGCGCTCGCGCTGGCCGTGGTCACCACGCTGACGAAGATCGCGACGGGGTACTGGGCGGCACGCCGGGCCGGGATCTCCGTCAAGGGCCGCTGGCGGGCGGGCGGCGCGCTCGTGGCGCGCGGTGAGTTCTCGATCGTCATCGCGGGGCTCGCGGTGACGGCGGGCATCGAGCCCTCGCTCGGACCGCTGGCGACGGCGTACGTCCTGATCCTGGTCATCCTCGGCCCGCTGACGGCCCGATACACCGAGCCCCTGGCAGTGCGGCTCGGCGGCATCATCGGCCGCGGCTCCGCGCCCCGGCCGGCGCCGGTGGAGGGCGAGCCCGGGCTTCATCTGCCGACCGACGGCGAACCGAGTGGCGCAGCTCACAGCAACTCGGAGGCCGCGCACAACAATTAACATATTGCGCAACCTTTAAAGTGCAGACATGGGCCTTCATGTCTCGACGCCGTGGGAAGCGGCGGTACTCACGGGAGGGCCGGCCGACGGCCTGCGGATGCAGGTCGTGGGCCGACCCTCGGTGGTGCAAGTGACCTATCCCTGCCGGGTCGAGGCCCCGGCGGACGGCGCACAGGTGACGGCGCTGTACGTCTACCGGCGCCGACTCGGCGCGCACAGCGAATCGTTGACCTACGGATTCGACGGCGCCAGCCCCTGACACGGGCGACTCAGCGGGCGGCGCCCGGCGGCCGGGCCGCGTCGGCCTCCGCGGAGGCCTGAACGGCCGAGGGGGTGGCCCCGGCGGGCGGGGGCACCCCCTCGTCCCCCATCGCCTTCACCTCGCTCCTGAGGATGCGCATCGACTTGCCCAGGGCACGGGCGGCGTCCGGAAGCTTCTTCGAGCCGAACACCACGACGATGACGATCGCCACGATCAGCAGGTGCCAGGGCTCCAGTCCGTTGCGGAGCATGACCGCTTCCCCCCTTCCTCACCTTGGCCGAGGGCGCCTCCCGGCCACCCACACCGGCAATGGTTGCTACATTGCGCAACTGTACAACCAAGGAGCTGGACCTGACCGGATGAGGGCGCCGATGAGCATGACCAGCAGCCGACGCACGGCACCGTCGCGTCGCCGTGGCGGCGAGGACGGCGGGAGCGATGTCTCCCGGCGGCGCCGCGGCGGCCAAGGAGCCGGGGGCGGCGGCTCCCGGCGTCGTCGCAGCAGCGGAGGGCCGGGGGAGAACGGGTCCCGTACGAGAGCCCGCGACCGCAGGCGAAAGCGGGGGCGCACGACGCGGATCGTGCTCGCCGCCTGTGTGTCCCTGCTGGTGCTCGTGGCGGCCGGGGCCGGCTGGGTCTACCTCAGACTGAACGGCAACATCAACACCTTCGACGCCGGCGGCCTGTCCGACAACCGGCCCCCCGCGGACGCGTCCAAGGGCGAGAACGTCCTCGTCATCGGCTCGGACGCGCGCACCGGCGGCAACACCGCGCTCGGCGGCGGCGACGCGAACGACATCGGCCGCTCCGACACCACGTTCCTGCTGCACGTCTACGCCGACCACAAGCACGCGGTCGCGGTCTCCATTCCCCGCGACACCCTGGTGACCATACCGCCGTGCAGACTTCCCGACGGCTCGTGGACGCAGACGCGGACCAACACCATGATCAACGAGGCCTACTCGGTCGGGCTGACCGCCAAGGGCAACCCGGCCTGCACCCAGAACACCGTCGAGAACCTCACCGGGCTGCGTGTCGACCACACCGTCGTCGTCGACTTCAAAGGCTTCGCCGCGCTGACCGACGTGGTCGGCGGAGTGAAGG